>JBGCEO010000084.1:0-23805 GCA_045106475.1 Granulosicoccus sp. | reverse complement strand
GCACCGAACATGTCGAACGAATCCGTTGTTGGCCCAGTAGAGCAATGCCCCATGCCGGGCACCGGATAATATTTGGCAAAGCTTTCAGCTTCATCGTTATTATTGGCATCCAGCTTGGCATACCAATCGCCGGTATCTTTGGACGAGAACACTGGATCGCTCACCCCATGGAACAACATCATTTTTGCCCCAGATGCGCGGAACGCTGCTAGCTTTGGGTTGTCGTAATCCGGTGGCGACATGACCTCCATGGACGATTCTGGAAACTCAGGCGTGGTTGCAAATGCTGCCGCGACGGTTTTCCGGGCATCTAACGTTTGCTGGAACTCCTCTAGCGACGCGGGATCGCCTTTCACCATCGTTGGCGGTGTCGTAAAAATCTGCGCCACAGAAGAAGCTCCCATCACGCCAATAATCGGCTTTTTATCCCAAGGCGGAATGGGGCTTTCGATCTTCCAAAACCTCCAGCTTCCACCCGCAATACCTGTATCCCACAGGAAGTTGTTATAGATCGGCGCTTCGTCCTTATCCGTGCCGCGATGAATACCGATCAAACCAGTGACCTGAACCGGGGACAAACATGCGCTATTTTGCCCGTCGCTGCACTGAAGCTTGGTCACATCAAACGCGGCCTGACAGGCGGCGGTGTTCATGATCAGCCCGTCTTCCAAACCATCCAGTGCATCGCAGGACTGGCGCATCTCGTCCGCCAGAAGGTTTAGATCTTCACGGCTGTAGGATGTAGCCAAATCGCCACTGACGCGTTTAATGATTTGTTGGCTTAACGCGTTTTGGATCGCATTAATCGGCAGTTTATATCCCGGCGCCCCAATCAACAAACCATCAAATGCGTCGGGCATCCGCGACGCCGCGACCATGGCATGACGCCCGCCATTAGAGCATCCAACCCCATAGGAATGTTCGATTTCTTTGCCATAAAACGCCTCGACCATATCCCGCGCAAGCGGGTCGAGCACGGCAACCGCCTTGTATCCATACATCTGTCGGGCTTCGAAATCGAACCCAAACCGCGCACCCCCGGCCAATCCAGCATCCTTGTTGGCCTTGCCATCATGTCCCGCATCGGAAGAGACAATCGCATAGCCGCGCGCCAAGGGCGGGGTGGCTCCGGTGCCGGCTTGACGCGATAACGCACCAGTGGCCGGATCAATCTCGCCATCATTACCCCCATTGAACTGATGAACGAAATCGCCATTCCAATCATTAGGCAGGGCAAGGTCAAATTTCAGCGCATAATTCTTACCATCCATGCCGGTTCGCTCAGCAGTAATGGAGCGAATGCGGCAATGAGGAGCCGGGCTGTCTTCACCGACGGGCTCTGCCACGACCTCTATGAATCTCACGCCGTTCAGACCGAGCGCGTCGGGGGTCAATCCTTCGCAGACCATTTGCGCCGAGGCCATCGGCATGCTCCCAAGAATTGCAGCGACGGTACCAAAAATTGCCGACTTCATCTAATTCTCCACGGGTGTAATGCGCCTTTTCTGGCGCTACAAATTCTGATCTTTTCGTTCTATATGAGAGCCTCTCAAAAAAATTGAGGATTGTCATGCTATTTTGCCACGGCTGTTCCACACCGTGTTTTTCGCAAACTTTACTACTACCTTGCCTTGATGCGGATGTACTGCGCATCCTCGATCAGTTGTCGTCAGTTTTGATTTCAATCGCCGCGACTTGTTTACGCGGGAGATGTCCTACTTTATTACAGATCGTTCTGAGGGCGTATTCAGACCCATCAATGCGTTGGCACGAAATGCTTTCACGATTGCCAATCTGGAAGATGCAGATAAGTTATCCATGTCACATTTATTGATGGCTGGCCTGCCTCCACGTGAAGAACCCTCGACTGAGTCAGGTTTTTTGGCAAGACATCGAGGTCAGGTTATTGCATTGATGGGATCATGCGTTGTAGCATCGGCTGCAGCTGCCGTATTTTTGTTACGGTAGTTTTCTAGTCGGGTCGCATAGATTCGACATCGTTGCCAGGACGGCGACTTTCGCAACAGTGCGCTAGCACTGGAGCATGAACAAAAGGAGTTGTTTGTGGGATCCCCACGATTTTCAACAAAGTTAGATCGCGTCTGCTGTCAGTCCGACAATGTGATACGTCAGCTTGCCTATCTATCAAGCATCAGTTTCCCAGTCTTTGCGCGTACTGCTGCGATGATAATTGCGGCTGCATCAATGGGCTGTGCAAATCAACTGGCTCTGCTGCCAACAGCAGATCATGAACGCGCTGAATTCAATGCATCGCAGTTGGCTGAACAACTATTCGCTGACGCCCCCGATTCATGGCTGAAATCTCCTCTGACGAGATCCTTCAGCACTTTGAGCCAATCCGGAGAATTGGCTGATGGTGCATCGCAGATGGCAGGCAAAACCTACAGGCCTGGCCGTGATGAATCGCTTTGGAATCACACTGATAAGCAGCTGCTAAGCACCCCGGAGAGTCTTGCAGGGCAATCAAACTCCAATCAAGAGCTGTTGAGTATTGATGCCATTGCGGCCCCTGCTGAGTCCCTGTTGTTTGCCTTGGCCGGTAATGCCGCGCTTGAGCTTGAAATCAACGGTGATCTTACAAAGTTAATTACCATCAAACTCGCTAATAAACCGATTGGATATCTACTGGACAAACTGTCGGCGCAGGCCGCGTTTGCCTGGCAGATTGAGCACAACAAGTTGCGCGTGTGGTCAGGTGATGCATACATCCATAGCTACGCCATCGATTACCTGAATATCGATAGGCGAACCCAGAGCAGCGTTGGTCTGGCCACCCAGGTAGGCACTATCAATGCAGCCGATAGCACGGCGTCGATTGCAAACAGTTCAGAGACGCGTGTTGAGAACGTGAGCGAGCATCATTTCTGGTATTCGCTGCAAACCGATTTAGAGGGCTTGATTGCGCACGACTATGCTTCTGAGCACAGTGATGTTCAAGAGGCTCAACGTGGTAGTCCTCGTTTTTCAATCAACCGGGAAGCTGGCTTGCTAACCCTGTTCGCAAGTCCTGTTGTGCATCAGGCATTGCAACGCTATCTCAGAAAATTACATGACACGGCACAGCGACAGGTACTCATTGAAGCGACGGTTGTTGAGGTGGCGCTGTCAGATAGCTTTGAAGCCGGTGTGGACTGGCAGGTGTTGGCGCAAGGTATAAACGGTTTTAGTGCAGCGCAGATTCTAGTGGGATCCCCTGCTGTTAACAGCGATACCGTTGACAGGCTGACCGCCCCAAATGGTTTGCTGAGCCTGGTGCAGCAGGGTAGTAACGGTGATGTACAGGCGACGTTGAGTTTGCTGGAGCGTTTTGGCGATGTACGCATTTTGTCCAGACCACGAATCATTGCGCTTAACAATCAGTCGTCTGTATTAAAGGTGGTTGATAACCGGGTTTACTTTACCGTGAACGTGGAGCGCAGACAAACCGATACCAAAGACGAAATTATCACAGAGACCGAAATTCACACAGTACCTGTTGGTCTTGTGATGAATGTGACTCCGCAAATAAGCCGCAATGGGGCTGTGATGTTGAATGTTCGTCCAACGCTATCTCGCATACTGGGCTTTGTTAACGACCCAAATCCAGAATTGGCACAAGCAAATGTAAGAAACAGTGTTCCTGAAATACAAGTGCGCGAGATGGAGTCCATGCTTCAGGTGCAAAGCGGAAACGTTGCGATTATAGGTGGTCTGATGCAAGACACAACTGAAGGAGATGATGCGAGACTGCCAGGACTTGGGCAGTTACCTGTCATAAAACATTTATTCTCGCAGCGATCCCGCAAACGCAGACAAACCGAGCTCTTAATTGTACTCAGACCCACTGTGCTGCAGCAGTCTTTAATGGCTTCTGTGCAATGAACGTTGTCTATGCAAATGATCAGGCTGTCACTGCTGTCGATCTTAGCCAGCTTATACCTAGCAGAGCAGCTATCGCGTACTTGAGCGAGGAAAGTTCACGCAGGCTCAATGTCGTTGCACTCGCCGTACTGAGGCAGGAGGGCAATCAACGGCTAGTGCTCGCTTGTGAGGATCCGCATGATGTCATGCTGGTAGAGCGCTTGCGCAGACACATTCCGCGTTCGATCACGCCTTATCTTGTTAAAGCGATGCATGGCGGGCTCAGTACCGCTATCAGGAAATGTTACACGCCTACGCATTCCTTTGAAGCTATGTTGTCAGCGTGTGCAGCAGCCGATCAGACACATAGTCTGTTAGAAAAAGAACCCGATTACTGGGTAAGATTGCTTGAGTCGCTGTTGCTGGAGGCATGTCAACAGCGTGCGTCTGATATACATGTGTCGCCTGATCAAGTCGGTTTGTCATTTCGCTTACGGGTCGATGGAGTGTTGAAAACTGTCGGGTTTTCAAGTCTGTCCTTACTCAATCCAATCATTGTCAGAATCAAGGTGCTGGCGTCACTGGATATCGCCGAGACTCGCCTACCTCAGGATGGTCAATTCAGTCAGCTGATTGAAGGGCAAAAAGTTGACTTCAGAGTATCTACGTTTCCAACGATGAACGGCGAAAACACTGTACTGCGCATACTCAGTGAACAGACTATGCGGCATTCATTGGAACGGCTTTCCCTAAAGCCCTCAATGCGCAAATTGCTGAGTGAACTGGTGCGTCGCCCTGATGGTCTGTTGCTTTTTTGTGGTCCCACGGGTTCCGGCAAGAGTACGACGCTTTATTCGCTTCTGAATGAGCTGGATCAAGAGGCACTCAATATCATGACCTTGGAGGATCCTGTGGAGCGTTCGGTTGTCGGGATACGTCAAACCAATATCGATGCTGATCGGCAATTGGGTTTTGCACAGGGAGTTAGAGCGCTACTTCGTCAAGATCCTGATGTGCTGCTGATCGGTGAAATTCGAGATGCGCAAAGTTGCTCGATGGCCTTGCGTGCTGCAAATACCGGTCATCTTGTGCTTTCTACCGTTCACGCGGCAACAGTCTTCACAGCTATCACCAGATTGCGTGAACTAGGTGTTCAAGGGGCACTCCTTGCCTCAAACTTAGTTGCGATTGCATCTCAACGCTTAGTGAGAAAGCGCTGCACCTGTTGTTCGATTGATACAACTGACTGCGCTTATTGTCAGGGCACAGGATTCCATGGCCGACAAGTGATACTGGAGCTACTGATAGTTGATGAAAGTCTATCGGGGCTTATCGCCGTTGATGCGCCAATACAGGACATTGAGAAATCGGCTAGAGATAGGGGCTTTGTGTCGTTACGGGATGAAGCCAGGGAATTAGTGGATAAGGGTATTAGTACTGAGGGTGAACTCTTGCGCGTGCTTGGTTGCCACTAGAGCTCCAGGCGCAAAATGAGTTTTCCATATAGGTTCTTCACACACGGAGGTGATGAGTATGATTGGTCTGATAGATCGCGGTTATGTGCACAAAGGGAAAATGGCGAGCGCTCCTGTCTCGTTACCTTTGTGTTTCTTTCATCTTGCTCACTTATTGGAGGCAGGAGTTAGCATCGGTGATTCACTAGCCGATGTTGAGTTGCAGGAATCTCGAACCAGACTGGGTTATGTTTGGAAGGATGTCCGCATGCAAATAGAACAAGGCAAAAAATTCTCTGACGCGATGTCCACCTGGCCAGGAGTTTTTGAGCCACTTGTGATCAATTTGATTCGCGCAGGAGAGGCGAATGGGAGTCTGGCTGCGGCTTGTGATGATGTTCAGGCCTTGCTCTTGTGGCAAAGAGGTGTTAAGTCCCGGATAACTACAGTTCTGGTTTATCCCTGTTTTGCCCTGCTCATAATGTTGGCAGCCATCGCATTCTTGTTTGTGTCTGTTGTTCCTGCCATGCAGGTTTTTCTGGTAGACACTCAAGATTCTATAGCATGGCATACGGCAGCTATTTTGTATCTTTCAGCGTGGTTGTCCGAATTTCTGCTACCGATCTTGTGTATTCTGGCGCTGGTAGCTTTTGTCGTGCTAGCCCTGCGAGCTTATCTGCCGCCCGTCAGGATGAGTTGTGATCGATTGCAACTGCAAATACCGTTAATTGGATGTCTGCTGACAGAGTTGTCTCTCAGTCGTTATGCGAAAATATGCGGACGATTGTATCGCAGTGGATTGAGCCTTGACGAGGCTCTTGAAGTTAGTGAAGGTGTTGTTGGCAACAGGACCTTGCGCTCAGAACTAAGAGGTGTTCGTCAACGAGTGCTGTCCGGCACGTCTCTAGGTATGTCTGTACAGGCTGCTCGATTTGTTCCCTCTACGTTTAAGAAATTATTAGTTGCCGGTGAATCAACGGCAACTCTCGAACAGGCCTTTGTGCAGGCAAGTAATCATCTTTTACGCAGTTCCGAGCATAAGATAGATCGTATGGAAAAGTTGATTGGCCCCTTGCTGCTGATGATCGTTGGGCTAAACCTACTCTGGATCGTCGTGTCGATTATGGCTCCTGTCTACGATGCAGCTATAGCTACTGTAATAGCGCTATGAATCTCTCCGGTTTCATAAATACTGATCGTCAGCCTTTCAGGGTGGTGCTTGTTTTACAGGGCAATCAGGCATTCTGGTTCAAGTGGAGAGGTCGAGAGCAGATCGATTTTTTCAAGGAGGTTCTCGTTCTTGATGACGATGGCGGATTTTCAACTTGTCCTTGGATCGATGTAGGAGGAACTGACAAACTTGAGCAAAATGCTGAACTGATGGTTGAGTTGGTGCTGGATACCACTCTTGATGAACTCGACAGGGTCAAGCTTGATCAGCAATCTTCCATCGTGATGCATCGATATCAAAAGAAGGCTCTCGTTAGAAAATTACGCCTCGATTTTCCGTACGCAAGCGTGAACACTCTGCCCAACTACTTCCAATCTGATTGCGCCAGCATCCTGCATCACGTTATTCGGGACGATTGGGCAAGTTGGTTAGGCCAATTGCAACAACAAGCAGTCTCGATAACTCATGTGGTGACGAGCACGGAGTTGTTTTGCCGATGGTCCGGGGTGATGGGTGGCCTAAGACTAATGGTCCAGCATTCAGATGCTGAAACTCGACATTTATTGCTTGACGGTGACATTCCAATCTACATGCGTATTGTTCCATGCGAGGATGCATCTTCGTCTGTGGCAGCAACCAGTTCAAGTGCCACATTAATCGGGCAGAGTCTGATTCATTGTGCTGAGTCTGTTCTACCAGATGGAAAAGTCCCCGAGGTTGTATCGCTTTCGCTAACCGATGCAGGTCAGTTCAATGAGTACACTACACCCAGGCTATTAAGCCTGCTCTATCTGAATCAAGCACATGACATAAGAGTAGGGAAACATGACTCTGAGAAGCTGGTCAATGGGCAAGCTACCTGTGCTGTATTAAGTGAGGTGAGCTCAAAAAGAAACGGTGTGTTACGTGAATCCAAATTTCCCGGCTTCAGTGTTCTCTTGCACAGATTGACGAATTCTCAATCTAAGGACCCTTGGAGATTAACGCGACGCAAGCTGATGGCAGGTCAGGTTTTAAAACCCTCACTGGATAACTACCAACTAAGAAAAAAAATAGCGCGTCTGCAGCAAGCAACATTATTGTGTGCAGTGATGGCAGTTATGGTGTTGACATTGGCTTCCGTGCATGGAATTGCCAGCTCACGAGAGCGACGTCAACTTGCAGATGAAGAGAAGCGCTTAGTGAGTAGTGTCGATTCACTATCGCTGTCAGTATCAGACATACATATGACGCCTGCATTTGTTTCCGATTCCCTCATGCGAATCAATAGTCATCAGACAATCAATCCTGAAACTCTCTTGCTACTGGTGGCAGAAGTAATCACTCAATTCCCTTTTATATCGCTAGATAGTCTGTCGTGGGCTGTCCTGGAAGGAGAGCATGTTTTGGATAGCGCATTTACAACCGCAACCAGCGTATCGAATCGGCGTCAGTTGTGGTCCCGTGAATCGTCAGGGGAGCTCACTCAGTTAGAGCTAGGTGGAACGGTGGATGGTCCCGGAGGCGTCAGAGAAAAGCAACAGGTCGTTGATTCTCTGATCGCTCATCTGCAGGGGCTAACGGGTGTCCGTTTGGTGTCTGTGATGGAGTCTCCTATCGAATCAGCCCGCTCTAGCGCGGACATTCGTGGTGGCTTATCCAAATATCGCTTGTCCATAGTGTTTGGTGAGTCATGAATGTGCGTTGGTGCGTAGCATTAACATTCGTTTTAGGCGTCTCAGTTGTTGCTGCAAGCACCTACATCTGGTTGTCGCGCACAACCCTGTTGGCAAGAGATGGCGTCAGGCAGGTGAGAATAGAGGAGCAGTTGCTTCAGCGCCAATTGGTGCAGTTAGAGAACCATGAAAACACGGTGTTAATACCCGGCTTAGAGCAGTCAATGCAAGAGTTACAGGTGCAGTTGGTAGAGGAACTGTCGCAGGGGGATATGGAACCGGATATTTCCTCAGTTGAATTTGAGCAGTCGGTGCTCACCGCATTGATACCCGGTGAAACTACCGGGGATGTAAAAACACTTCGGTTGATCGTTAGTCTCAGTGCTCGGCACTCGGCAGCACTATTAAAGTTCTTGCGGCGTATTAGACAGTCAGTCCCAACCTGGCCGAGTGAGGTTCGTGCCTGTCGAATAGAGCGCATACCAGCGAGTTTGATCAGCATTCAATGTGTCATTGATTTTTATCACTGGTCAAGATTGGGTGTTCAGCAATGATGCCTGTATCCAGTCTAAAACTCCTCGTCCCCCGCTGGTGTATCTATTCAGTATTGCTGCTGGCATCGAGCCCAACCATCAGCGCTGATGATTTTATGGGTGATCAGAGACTCTTTTTTACAGCTCGGGAACGGCAAAATAATATCGAAGTGAGTTCGTCCGTTATTGATGAGGGCAAGTCTTTATCTGCTAAAGCTAAGAAACGCCGTGAGCAAACCATGAATTCATATCGGTACGGGGAAAAGAAAAAATCGGTGGGTCAGTTGGCTTTGACGTCCAGCATTGTATTTAATGGATTAGTCAGTGATCAATATCACGTTCAGATTCTGGTTAATGGAAAACCCTGTTTGCCGGTGTCACACGCACGGCAAAATCGTCTTGTAAAAGCGATAGCCATTAGTTGTCCGCACTTGAAGACAACATCTTCCAGTTTGCAGTTCCATAAAATAGCCAGGCAACTCATCATCAGTAATGATGAGGTCATTTTGGCAACACTCGCTCCGGGCGAACAAAATTGACAAACAGGTATCGCCAATCAGGTTATGCCTTGTTACTGATGCTTCTGGCTCTGGCTGCTGGTAGCACATGGTGGTTGATCGATGTTAGTCGTACCCTGGTAACGCTAAAAAGCCATGCCGGTTTTACGCCAAACGATCAACGTGCGATGATTCAGGCTCGCCAGTCATTGTTGAGCTACGCCAGCTTATATCCCTTTTTGTACGGCCCTACCGGTTCCGGGCCGGGACACTTACCCTGTCCTGATACTGATACTGATACTGATACTGATACGCACAGTCAGAATGGATCAGGAGCAACACACCCGTTCTCCGGGGATAGTCCGAACCCACCCTGTGGCTCCACTACTTATATACAAGCGGCATTACCAAGGCATATCTCTCTTCCGGGGAAGCGCTATTCCTTCCACAGCGAACCTTTTCAGCGGTTTTTATATTCTGTGTATTCACATGTGGTCAACAATCCTGTTAATCGAATTGTTAATCCATCATTTCTGTCAAGCAACGAAGATATGCATGCGGTTGCTGCAACGATCGAATACCAAACGGGTGTATCGCAAGACCCAGATGGACCTGAGTTAACGGCTCGTATCAGCAATGCTGCCCTGCTTGAGGTTGTAAAGCCCGCTGTGGCGGCATGGGTTCTCGATATTGTCGAGCGATCAGCTTTGGGCTTGTGCAGAGCCACTTATCCAGAGAATCATTTTCATAGGAATGGGGGCGGTCGCGAAAGCGTTGCCCTTCGAGATCTTAAGTCCAATGATCCAAACCATTTTTCCGCATGGTCGCAAGAATGTCAGGCGCTTATTGAACTTGCCCAAACTTGCGCCAATTCTGTTGATAAATCAATCGATAGATCAACCATTGAGCGCAGCATTTTATTGTTAGTGGTAGATCAGGTTCCGTTGGGTGACACCTGTGCTGATATCGACTTACAACACAGTACCATCGAATCAGTTGCGATATCCCGACATTGGTTTTTTCGAAATTTATGGTATGAATGGATGCACGTTGAACACAAACCAGAATGCTATTCCGGTTTGATTAAATGCTCTCTTGTTTACTCAATAGAGCCTGCCAGTGACAGACGCGAAGCCGGATCGAATCAGTTGAATTTTTACTGGCGACTGGTTTCATGATCACGGAAGCAAGACTTAACCATGGCTTTACCTTGGTCGAGATGGCCTTGGTACTGCTGATATTGGGTGTGCTAACGAGAGCCGCAATATCACCCCTGGCGGCAGTGCATGAACATCGTAACGTTCAAGGTACAGCTCGGGAGCTTGATGCAATCAAAGACAGTCTTATTGCGTATGTAATTGCACACGGAGCTTTGCCATGCCCATTGAGTGAATCCGGCCCAGTGAATTTGCCTGTATCAGGGTTGAACACGCCTTCATCAGCGCTTGTGGACAAGGCATCTGATTGTGGAATTGAGAGAGGGGGAGTACCGGCGAAAATCCTTGGCCTGGCCGGGAGGCTTAACGACAAAGGCGCACTAGTCGATCTCTGGAACCGGCCCTACTTGTATTCGGTCAGTTTAAGCAACAATAGTGAGCGCGGTAATCAATCGGTAGCTGACTGGACACAGGCAGGCGAGGCAGCCCAGGTAGGTGTTCCCTATTTGTCTGCTGACATAGTGATTTGTATGCGTATGCTTCCAAGCGATTGCAGTGGGAGCGATATTCGCGCTAATCAAGTTGCTTTTCTTGTTATGTCTCATGGCTTGGATAACAGTGATGCAGGTGCGCAGAGAGAGAATCTGGATAACGATCAAGTGTTTTTACTTCAAGCCCCTTCGCAAGTGGCAGAAAACCGCTTTGATGATCAACTGGTTTGGGGTACGGCTGCAGACACTATGTACTGGATGCTAAGAATGGGTTGGCTACCGTAAACAAATCTGCCTGCTACGCAGCCCCGGAAAACAACGTATAAAAATTCCCGGTAGTCGCTTCTGCCAATTCCTCTAATGAAATCCCGCGCAGCTCTGCCACGTATTCGGCAGTGTGCCGTACATAAGCAGGTTCGTTCATCTTGCCTCTATGCGGTACGGGTGCCAGGTAGGGCGCATCGGTTTCTACCAGAATTTTATCCAAGGGTGCTTTTTGCGCGACTTCTTGTACAGCCTTGGCACTTTTGAATGTCACGATGCCCGAGAAGGAAATATAAAAACCGATATCAAGCGCTTGTCTGGCGATATCCCAATCCTCGGCAAAGCAGTGCATCACGCCTCCTGCATCGGCTGCCTTGTGATCACGCAGTGTGTCCATGGTGTCAGCAGCGGCTGCCCGGGTGTGAATGATCAGTGGTTTTTTGCAGGTGCGGGCTACATCAATATGACGATGAAAGCGCTCATGTTGCCACGTCAGATCACCTTCGCTTCGAAAGTAATCCAGCCCTGTTTCGCCAATGGCCACCACCAAGGGATCGGCAGCTGCCTCCAGTAGCTCATCAACGCTGGGCTCATACCCGCCCTCGGTGGTTGGGTGCACACCCACGGATGCGCTGATCGGCGCATGCTCTCTGGCTAAAGCAAGAACGTCCTGCCTGTTTTCCCAGCTGGTAGCAATGCACAGCATGTGCTTAACCTGATTATCGGCTGCATTCTGTAGAATGTCAGGTATTCGGTTTTCAAAATCCGGAAAGTTGATATGGCAATGTGAGTCTACAAGTTGCATGATGTTCTTCTAAGTTAACTGCTTGGCTTAACCAATTTTCTGAGTGCGAAGTGTACGTGGCCTAACCACGCTTGAGTAGGAGCAAAGTTCGTGAATGTTGAGAATGACGTGATTGCCTATGTGCGATCACTGGGGAAGGCGGCCAGGGCAGCAGCCTCTGCCATGTCTGTGGCCGATACCGATCAGAAAAATCGCGCCCTGCATGCAATGGCTGATGCCATCGATGCAGCCGCGCCCAGCCTATTGGCTGCCAATGCTGAAGACATGCAGAAAGCATCCAAAAGGGGTATCGATTCAGCGTTGCTTGATCGGCTGGAATTAACACCCGCGCGCATTCAATCAATGTCTGATGGCTTGCGAAATGTTGCTGCCCAATCTGACCCGGTTGGTGCTATGTCTGAAACCAGTAAGCAGCCCTCGGGTCTGGAGATTTCTCGCATGCGCGTGCCGCTGGGTGTCATCGGGGTCATTTACGAATCGCGCCCAAACGTCACGGCCGATGCGGCAGGTCTGTGTATCAAGTCTGGCAACGTTGTGATATTGCGTGGCGGCTCGGAAGCTGCTCGTTCCAATCAGGCCATAGCTGTGTGCGTGCAAGAAGGACTCGCTAAAGCCGGTTTACCTGAAGCGGCTGTGCAATTGATCAACACAACTGACCGACAGGCGGTCGGTGCTCTGCTAGCGATGGATGACTATGTTGACGTCATTATTCCCAGAGGTGGTAAAGGCTTGGTAAAAAGGATTAGTGAAGAGGCGAGGGTGCCGGTTATCAAGCATCTGGATGGTATCTGTCATGTCTATATCGATGCAGGGGCCGATCAAGAGCGCGCCGTAAACGTTGCGCTGAATGCAAAGACTTACCGCTATGGTATTTGCGGTTCAATGGAAACCTTGCTGGTACATGTTGATGAAGCCCAGAGCATGCTTCCTGTACTGGTTGAAGTGTTTGCACAAAAAGGTGTTGAACTGCGAGGCTGCGAACGCTGCTTAAAAATCATTCCGGGCATGAAAGCCGCCACAGCAGAAGACTGGAACACAGAATACCTCGGTCCGATTCTCTCGATTCGCCTCGTCGGCGATTTGGATGAGGCCATGACTCATATAGCGACGCATGGCTCGGGACACACCGATGCAATTATCACTAACGACATCGGGCGGGCAAAGCGTTTCGTACGGCAGGTGGATTCCAGTTCTGTCATGGTCAACGCGGCTACCTGTTTTGCCGATGGTGCACAGTATGGTCTGGGTGCAGAAATTGGTATCAGCACCAATCGCATGCACGTACGTGGGCCGGTGGGCACGGTGGGGCTTACAACAGAAAAGTATGTCGTAAACGGTGACTACACTCTGCGAGGTGAATAGGCCTGTGAGAATAGGCATATTTGGTGGAACGTTCGACCCTGTGCATTTCGGGCATTTGCGTCCTGCTGTTGAATTGGCAGAACGCTACGATCTGAATACCTTGTATCTGATGCCCAATCACATACCCGTGCATCGTGGTCCGACCCATGCCGACACTGCTCAGCGAATAAAAATGTTGGAACTGGCGATAGAAGGGGCCCCGCATCTGGCTATTGATACGCGCGAGGCCCTGCGCAAAACTGCCAGCTACACATTGCACTCTGTAGAGGAAGTACGCGCAGAGAATCCACAGGCAACCGTGTTGTTTTTTATGGGATTGGACGCATTCGCGGAGTTCGATACCTGGCACGATTGGCAAGGCATATTAGCGCTTGCCAACCTGGTCGTCGTCAATCGACCGGGTGCCACTCATTCCGAATTCTCCAAAAACCTGGTACAGAAACAACAAGATGCCAAAGGCCAGAAAATCGTGAACGGTAGCACTGGTGTCATCCAACAATGTGACGTTACTCAGCTGGAAATATCGGCAACTGATGTCAGACGTCGCATTAACGAGGATCTAAGCGTGCGTTTTTTGCTACCGGAACAGGTATCGGAGTATATTGTGCACCAGCGCTTGTATCGCATTAGCAAATAGTCGATATCGCATTGGGCGAGTTTTTCGACGGGAGCAGTCAACGTTCTGAGTATGAACAGCAAAGAAGTTATCGAGATGTCGGTCAAGGCACTCGAGGATATGAAAGGTATCGATCTGGTTGTTATCGATATTGTCGGCAAATCAAGCATCGCGGATGCGATGATCGTAGTAACGGGCTCTTCTCAGCGCCATGTGCGTTCGCTGGCTGAGTCTGTCAGGCTCACATCCAAGGATTCCAACCATCCACCTCTGGGTATCGAAGGCGGGGATTCCAGCGACTGGATTCTGGTCGATCTGGGTGATGTCATCGTGCACGTCATGACAGAAGAAAAGCGAGAGTTCTATTCATTAGAAAAACTCTGGTCTGTGGGCCCTGACAATGAAGAGCAGCCAGCTAGTTTGGCTGGTTCTGTATAAGCCTTCGTGTTCGTTTACTAATAGCTCAAGGCATTGCAGATAAGTGTCTTTGCCGTAGGGAAAAAGATGCCTGCCTGGGTCCAGCAGGCATCAGATGACTACGTTAAACGCCTACCCAAGCGCTGGCAGTTTCAGGTGCGCGAGTTTGCGCAGGCTCAAGGCGATTCCGGCGATATCATCATGTCGCGTGAGGCTGACGCTCTGCTGGCGGCCATTCCCGATAAAGCGCACGTCATCGCGTTGGATAACCGGGGATCAAACTGGGCCACTGAACAGCTAGCCACGCGTCTGGAAGGCTGGCAGGAATTAGGCAAAAATCTGATCTTTCTCATTGGTGGAGCTGATGGATTGCACCCGCGGCTTCGATCACGTGCCGATCAATTGTGGAGCCTGTCAGCGCTAACCTTTCCGCACCCTCTGGTCAGGGTGATTCTGGTAGAGCAGCTGTACAGGGCACAGTCAGTGCTCGACAAGCATCCCTATCATCGTGCCTGAGCACTCTGAGCACTCCGCGACGCAAGCCGCCTCGATTGCCGGCCGAGATTCGGGCGGGTCACTGCGCCTGATACTGGCTTCGCAGTCTGCCAGGCGCCGTGAGTTGCTGGAGCAGGTAGGCTATCAACCGGTTTGCTGCCCTGTTAATGCCGACGAATCGATGCAGGCCAATGAGTCGCCAGAGCAGCTGGTGGAGAGACTGGCCGTTTTAAAAGCACGCACCTATCTGGAGACGGTGTCGACAGAATCTGCGCGGACCTGCCTGATTCTAGGCTCGGATACCGTGATTGATCTGGATGGAGCGGTGCTGGGAAAGCCGGATAATCGGGATGCCTGTATCAACGCATTGCTCAGTTTGTCGGACCGAACCCACGCGGTGCGCAGTGGCGTCTGCGTCCTGGCGCCTGCCACTGGTGGCTCCTGGAGCTGTGTGGTGACCACTATGGTGCAATTTGGCGCCATAAGCGAATCAATCGCCAGGGACTATTGGAACAGCTCCGAACCTGTTGGTAAGGCCGGTAGTTACGCCATTCAGGGATTGGGCGCTCAGTTTGTTGCACATCTATCAGGCAGCTACAGTAATGTAGTGGGCTTACCGCTTTACGAAACAGTAAGTATGCTCAAACGGGCAGGTCTGTCGCCGCTGCTAAGTGCTAGCAACTCGTTGAGCTAAGTTTGAAGCGAAAACCTTAACTGGCGCTGAGTACGGCGCTGAACTCATGAGCTGCTCGATCTAGATGAACACCAGGCGTAACGAACCATGACGGAAGAATTACTGATCAATGTGACGCCGCAGGAAACGCGGGTCGCGACGGTCGAAAATGGCATGCTCAGCGAAATATGGATCGAACGTGTGCAAAAAATCGGTCTGGTCGGCACTGTGTTTCAGGGCATAGTCAAACGCGTTCTGCCGGGTATGGAAGCTGCCTTTGTTGACATCGGATTGGAAAAGGCAGCCTTTTTACATGTGTCAGATGTGCAAGCGCCAACCCAGCTTGACGAACAGGGGGAAGCCATAGAGCAACCCATCGCCCGCCTGCTTAACGAAGGGCAGACTATCGCTGTCCAAGTGACCAAAGATCCCCTGGGCACCAAAGGCGCTCGTGTGACAAGCAAATTAACAGCGCCCAGTCGCTATTTGGTGATGATGCCGTATGAGGACAACATCGGTATTTCCACGCGCATAGAGAATGAAGACGAGCGCGAACGCCTTCGCACTGCGGTGGAGCAATTGCGTGGATCGGAGTCGCATGGCTATATCGTTCGCACGGCTGCCGAAGGTGCCCCTGAGGAGGCGCTTGAGGAGGATATGCGCTATCTGAACAAGGTCTGGAAAGGTGTTCTCGAGCGCCGAAAGTCCAGCAAACCCGGCATGGTTATTTTCCGCGATTTGCCGTTGGTGCAGAGAATGATGCGTGATTTGAATCGGGGTGGCATAGAGCGAATCCGCATCGATTCGCGTGAAACCTTCCATCAGTGTGTGACTTTTTGCAACGAATACGTTCCGGAATTATCGAAGTGTCTTGAACATTATCCCGGTGAACGACCCATTTTCGATCTGCACGGTATTGAAGATGAGATCGACAAGGCATTGAATCGTAGGGTTTTATTGAAATCGGGTGGCTATTTGATCATTGACCAGACCGAGTCAATGACCACGATCGATGTAAATACCGGCGGCTTCGTGGGAAAACGTAACCTTGAAGAAACCATCTTCAAGACTAACCTTGAAGCAGCGCAGGCGATTGCCCGGCAATTGCGTCTGAGAAATCTGGGCGGAATCATCATTATCGATTTTATTGATATGGCGGTTCTGGATCATCGCCGTCAGGTGCTCAGAGCGCTTGAAAAAGCGCTGGAGCGTGATCACGCGCGTACCCAGGTTAATGAGGTGTCTCAATTGGGTCTGGTGGAGATGACGCGAAAAAGGACGCGCGAGAGTTTGGAGCAAGTGCTTTGTTCGGAGTGCTCGGTTTGTGGAGGCCGTGGCATGCAAAAAACGCTGGAAACGGTTGGTTTTGAAGTGACACGAGAGATTATTAGACAAGTACGACAATTTGACATTCATTCAGTCACTGTTCTGGCTTCTAGTGAGATAGTGGAGTGGTTTACCGAGGAGCGCTCTGACGATCTGGCCGAGCTGGAAGATTTTGCAGAGGTTCCCATCCGGCTACAGGCAGAACAGTTTTATACCCGTGAGCATTACGACGTTGTCTTACAGTAACTACCAGCCTCCATGCTAGTTAAGGCTGCCAAAACTACGGCTCGCTCCTGTCTATTTCTGATGGGCGTATTGCTGATCCTGCTCGCTGTGCTGACTCTGTTAGCGCGAGTGGGTTTGCCGATGGCGTCATCTTACAAAGGCAGCATCGAGTCCCGGGTGAGTGACTATCTTCGTAGTCCGGCAGAAATTGGCAAGTTGTCACTTTCATGGGAGGGTTTTGGTCCTCTGCTGCGAGCTCAGGATGTCGCGGTTTTTGAATCGGTGGAACGCCAGGTAACACTGGATGAATTGCTCATTGATTTGAACCTCGCCAAATCCCTCATGCGCGGGGTCCCGGTAATCAATGAGCTCACATTGGTCGGTGCCAGTCTTGCAATAGAGGCGGATCAGCATGGCCAGTTGCGATTGCATGGCATGGAATCCGTCACCGCTAGATCGCCCGCTAAGGCTATGCAGGCCAGCCAGTCTGAAAGCGGTGTTGATATTGTTGCCTGGTTGTTAAACGCCCGCAAGGTCGGTTTGCTTGACACCCAGGTCACGTTGATAGACATGCGTGCCGATCGACGATTGGTCATGGAAGATCTGAACATTCGTGCCGAAAACCAGGGTGATGTGCATAAGCTGCGCATTGATCTGAAACTGCCTGATGAGCTGGGCGGTTCTCTGGAAGCGGGTATTGATCTAGTTGGCAAGACCGATGAGTTAGGTAGCTCGGATGGCGATGTGTATCTGAAGGCTGATTCATTACAGATACAAATGTTTTCAGAGTTGCTGAGCCTTAGCCAGATACTTGATCTTGATCGAAATCTGCTTTCGCATATTGATACGGGCGTATCGGTTGAAATGTGGGGACAATGGAAGGATGGTCAGCTGGTGTCCGCACGTGGACCTGTTTCTGCAAGCTCTATTATTGATACACAAAGAGACATAACTGTCTTAGATGAGCTGAGTGCATCGCTGGTCATTGAAAAGAACAGCGCCGGATCGTCGCTTGCCGTAAAGGATCTATCACTGAGGCTGGGTAACGATGCCGCAACGATTGATGAAGTTCAATTAACAGCGGCAGCCTTAGATGGGCGCACATACCTCTCTGGCGCAACGGCTCAGAGTGCTGAGTTTCCGCTGGGTTTGGTATCACGCTTAGCCGGCTCTTTGCTATCGCGTATCAAGCCTGCTCGGGCAGATCATTTGCTACAGGCCGATTTGCAAGGTCGTCTACTTAACTGGACGCTGGACGTTGCGCGGGATGCACAGCAGCCGGTTGTGTCGTTTACCGGTGATCTGGATGATGTTGCTGCTCAGTCGGTGGGTGCCATGCCCGGGTTTGGTCCGATTAGCGGGCGCATCAATATCGTTGACTCTATAGGGAGCATATCGCTCAGCGCTAAGTCCATGCCTTTGCCTTGGCCTGCCTTCACCGATCGCGAATTGGATATTGATTCCCTGAATGCTGCTATTAACATTGATGGCACACAACCGAACCGCTTGCTGGTGGATACGGATCTGGCGTTGGTAGATGATGGCATCGACACATCAACCAGAATCAAAGCGACTCTGCTTGCGGGGCAATCACCTCACCTGGATATTCAAAGCCGTTTCGCTGCCGAAGATGTGACCCGCTTGAAGGGCTGGTTGCCGCGTAAGAAATTGACTGTGGGCACTATCAGTTGGCTGGATCGTGCTATTGAAGCTGGTAGCGCCGAAAACGGGTCTCTGCTGTTTTTTGGCAATGTGGCTGATTTTCCTTTCGATCAAGGCGAAGGGGTGTTTCGAGCCAGCGTTGATGTTCGGGACGGACAGCTGGCTTTTCTGCGTACATGGCCTTCGGTCAGTGGTATGGACAGCAAGCTGGAACTCTCTGGTCTGAGCCTGTCAGGGCGTACTGTCGGCCCTGCCAGGATGTCTGACTTTGAACTGACACAATCCAGCTTTCGAATTGATGATCTGACTGCTCCCATTCTGGAAGTAGCCGGAACTGCCAACGGTGCTTTTCAGGAGCTTGTCGATTTTGGAAACAAGGGGCCGTTAAAGACCATTTTACAACCTGCGCTTAATGATGTGACAGGTACAGGAAGGGCTGAAATGGACATCGAGGTGCGGGCTCCTCTGTTTAAAAAACCCGCAACGCTGTCTGGTCAACAGCTTACGGCAAATAGCGAGGTGGCAGCCGTTCCAATATCGAGCCGCAGTAAGTGGTTGCCCTTGTCCATTGAAGGGTCTGTCTTTTTACGTGATAACGATCTGCAGTTCGGGCGCGCACAAATGGAGCTATCTAACGTTGTAGGGGCAGTCGGTTTTGACCGCTACGGGATTCGGATCAATGATCTGCGAGCAACGATGCTGGATCAGCGCGTGTCTATTAAAGGGCAAACCGTTGGCAAGGGTTCTTCTGGAGAGACGACGGTATCTATCAGTGGTGCATTAGAAGCCAATGATGTACTTGCGCACTATGGCAATCCGATGGATCAGTTCTTTCGCGGCGCCTCGCAATGGAATGCAGACATTAGCGTGCCGCATTCCAGCGATCGCATCGTCAGCCAAGGTGTGAAACTGACGCTGACCAGTGATCTGGTGGGTACTGAGTTGATGTTGCCTGAGCCGATGCATAAGACCTCTGCAAAGGCACAATCCATTGAAGTGGTGGCAGCTTTTTACGATGAACCCGGTAAACAGCAATGGAGGGTTGAGTATTCGAATGAGCTTCAAGCACATGCAGCTGTAAAAGCTGGCACTTTATATTCACTCCTGGTTAATGTAGGAGACAAAAAGCTCGATCAATCCGTCGTTGACAGCGACACTGCCGGTATTCGTGTGCAGGGTCATGCGCCCGCTGTGGCAGCCGATGGCTGGGTTAACAGCATCAGCCGATTTATCAATGCAGGAATTGACCAGGACGCTCAGCCCACACAGATCATGCCGGTATCGAGCAACCTCACCACGGATTCTCTGATTTTGGGAAGCCATTCGTTAGGGGCTGCCAAGCTACGCGTCAACAGCGACCCCACCTATCTTAATGTTGTTGTCTCCAATCAGGCCCTGCAAGGGAATCTTCGTTATCCGCGAGAGCATTGGAAAAAAGATGTGTCGTTAAAGGCTCGCCTGGCGCGAGTAGACTGGTCTGTGATTGATGCGCTGAATTCAGAATCACCCACACAGCAGTATGCTGATAGTACTTCTGCACTTGATCCGCGTCTGCTGCCTCCGATTGATGCGCGCATCGGAGCGCTAACGCGTAAAGAGCTGACGTTCAAAGATGTGGTATTGCGAGCAGAGCCGGACGTTAGCGGCTTGAATGTCACAACGTTAGGATTTGCCTATCAAACCATGCAGTTGGTTGGGCGCGGCCACTGGCGCCTTGTCGACCCTCAGCGTGTTAACAGCGACTTGTCTGGTCAGCATGTCACGCAGCTGAATCTCTTCCTGCAAAGTGATGACCTGGGTGCAGGGCTCACTGAGGTAGGTCTGAAAAATGTAATTTCGGACGGGCAGGGCAATGTTGAGTTGCAAGTCTCCTGGCCGGGTCCGGCCTACAAGCCAGAGCTTGAGCAGCTGGACGGCCGGTTGAAGCTATTGCTGGAGCGAGGCAACATCGTACCTCTTGAGCCTGCTGGTGGCCGTATCATCGGCCTGTTCGCCTTGCAGGCGCTACCTCGACGGTTGGAGTTAGACTTTAAAGACTTAACCGATGACGGTTTGGCCTTCAAGCAGATCACGGGTGATATCAACATTGAAGATGGTGTGGCTAGTACGTCATTGATTCAGTTAACCGGCCCGGTTGGTGTCGTTGACGTATCCGGCAGCTCTGACCTTAACACCCGTCAATTTGATCAGCGGATTACGGTATTACCACGGGTCAGTGCCGCACTGCCTATTATCGGTGCGATATCAGGTGGTGCCAGTGCAGGCGTAGGCGCTTTGGTTGCAGCGGGTTTTCTAAAAGCGTTGGGGATAGACTTTGATCGCATCGGTTTGCGCGATTACAGCTTGACGGGAAGTTGGGACAAACCTGTATTTAAGCCCGCACCAAGAGACTACGGTCGCAGCCAATGAGCCTGGCTAAAGTGAGTTCTTTAAGCTTGTTGCGTGCTGGATGTTTGGTATCGGTTATGATCGGCATCACCCCGTTGTTTACAGGCACAGTGACTGCCCAGGCACAAACAGCAGCGGCAGTTGCCAACAAACTGCAGATAGACACTGATCAAACCTTAGAAAGCGCTGATGATACAGCTGCAAGCGCTGGTATAAAAAAAGACACTCCCGGCGATGCCGGTATCGTATTAAAAACGCTGAATACCAGAGACGAGATGCTTGCAGAGCAAGTTGAATTCCTCGACGAGTTGCTGCGCTTTGATCAGAGGGTAACGGTGCTGAGTGAAGTCGAGGAAGGACCTCTGTTTGATCCCGATACACAAGAGATCTGGATGCCGGGAAGTTTTGCCGACATCATCAGCGGATACTTTGAAGATGAAGAAGCACCCGTGGCCGATGTGTATTTGCACACCCTGGTGCACGAGGTCGGGCATGTTCTCTTCTCGCAATACGATCTACCTTTGCTGGCTCGGGAGGAGGATGCTGCCGATGCCTTGGCAAGCGTATTGATTCTGGAGTATGTTGAAAATGGCGCTGATGTGGTCTTGAATGCGGCCGATATGTTCGGACTTGAGAGTGAGGATTCCGAATGGTTCTATCAGTCTGATTTCTGGAGCGAGCATAGTCTGGATATACAACGCTATTACACGGCGCTTTGCCATGTGTACGGCAGTGATCCAGATGCACATGATTCGCTAGTCAATGATGAGTACGGGTTGTCGGCAGAGCGAGCTGAAGTGTGTGAGTACGAATACGAACGCATTCGCAGAGGCTGGTTAGCCGTGCTCTCCCCTTATCTGAAACGCTGACGCAATTTCCGCCGGCTGCATGAATTGGCGGGCAAACTGGTTCCAAACGCTCCAAACATCTGGTGTTTAGCTGGCCGTAATTCAGACCGATAAAGTGGGTTCTGTCACTTGAATCTGTGCGCTATCTGATCCATAGTTGGCATGTCATGAAATACGCCTCTTGTAGGCACTATTTCATACGGTGTAGGGGAGAGATCAGCCATCAGAGGCTGACGCCGAAGGAGCAACGCCCAGGAAACTCTCAGGCAAAAGGACCCTACACCCGATAGACACATCTGGAGAGAGATGCATGAACACGGTGCGTCCACCGAAGGGGTAGTTTGTTTGTCTGAGTCTTTTTTGCTCAGAGGCCAAACGTAAGCTCTCAGGTTCCAAGACAGATGGGATGAACGAGTCGTAGTACTGGCTCACATCTTTAATGCTGTATCTGTCTGGTCTATCGACCTGGGAAGTAAACGACTATGAAGCATATCGCTGTTATTGGCGCGGGCATCACGGGTGTCACCAGCTGCTATTCACTCTTGCAACGCGGCTACTCGGTTACCGTATTTGATCAACATCGCTATGCAGCTATGCAAACATCGTTTGCAAATGGCGGCCAGCTATCTGCCTCCAATGCCGAGGTCTGGACACAAGCTTCCACTATCCTCAAAGGCATCAAATGGATGCTTAAAAAAGATGCTCCTCTGCTGGTTAACCCCAAACCCGATTGGCACAAGTATTCCTGGATGGCCGAGTTCATCGGTAACATTTCAAATTACGAGCAAAATACGGTTGAGAGCGCACGGCTGGCTATAGCTGCGCGTGAGTATCTGTTCTCATGGGCGAGCCAAGAGTCTATAGATTTTGACCACGAGACTCGCGGAATCCTGCACATGTATCAGAACAAGAAAGGGTTTGATCACGCGACACGTGTTAATGGCATGCTGGCCAAGGGTGGTCTTGTACGTGAGGCAGTAACGGTTGAAGAGATGAAATCAATCGAGCCTTCTTTGAGTGGTCCGTTGTACGGTGGTTACTTTACACCGAGCGACTCCACGGGCGATATTCACAAGTACACCAGAGGCCTGGCAGCAGCATGTTCACGGCTCGGTGCATCGTTTGTCTACGATGCAACAGCGCAAAAACTTCGGCACGATGGTAAGAAGGTTCAAGTAGATTTCACACAAGCGGGCAGTGCTAATACAGAACGATCCGAATTTGATGGCGTTGTAATCTGTGCGGGTATCGAAAGCCGCAAGCTGGGTGCTCAGTTGGGTGATCGAATCAATGTCTATCCGGTTAAAGGCTATTCCATTACCGTGAATTTGCCGGATGAGCAAAGCCAAGCCTCTGCACCCTGGGTAAGCCTGTTGGATGATGATGCGAAAGTGGTTACCAGTCGCCTGGGGACTGATCGATTTCGCATTGCCGGTACTGCTGAGTTCAATGGTGTGAATTATGATATCCGTGACGATCGGATCAAACCCATGATTGGCTGGTGCCGTCGATATTTTCCTTCAGTTGATACAGAACATGTCATTCCCTGGGCTGGTCTGCGGCCTATGATGCCTAACATGATGCCAAAGGTGGGTGCTGGTAAGTTACCGGGTGTTTACTACAATACGGGGCACGGTCATCTTGGCTGGACACTATCCGCAGCGACTGCTGAGATGCTGGGTGAGGTGGTAGGACAATCACTGCCATTAGCAACAGCGGTTGGGCCGACAAATGCCTTTCAACGCAAGGCAGGTTAGAGCCTGTGGCAGGAGCCTGCTTGCTTAGCAGCGGTAGATGAGTGAGACAGGCAGGCATCACTTCATACGTGCAAAACGGTAGCGCTGAGGAAGCAATGTTATGGAAGTAGCGGCTTACGATCCATCGCATCCGGATGGTACAAACGAC
>JBGCEO010000083.1:0-16756 GCA_045106475.1 Granulosicoccus sp. | reverse complement strand
ACTACCAGCGAAAGACTTTGAGATTGTGCTTACGATACCTCTATACACAGAGTATCAGGACGTCTTGTCTAGGCCAGAGATTTTGGAGTTGGGATACACAGCAAACGACATAAAAGAATTGACTCGATACTTAGCAAGCATCAGTCACAAACAAGAGATTTACTATTTGTGGAGACCTTGGCTAAAAGATCCCAAGGACGACATGGTACTTGAAGCTGCATTCGCCTCTCAAAGCGAATACATCGTTACATACAATACGAAAGACTTCGTAGGCAAAGGCCTTGAAAAATCATTTGGTATCAAGCCCGTCAACGCCAAAGAATTTCTTATAGAAATAGGGAGAATAAATAAATGAGTACGATGACTGTAAGGCTTCCAGAATCGTTACATGATCAACTTAAAGATTTAGCCAAAGCCGAAGGCATTTCAATCAATCAATTCTTAGTCGTTGCGGCTGCCGAAAAAATGTCTGCTCTAAAGACTGTTGAATTTCTTGAGTCAGAGGCGAATCTTGCGAGTCGCAAAGGCTTCGAACATGTTTTACGTAAAGTACCTGATGTTCAGCCAGATGAAACAGATCAACTTTAAGATCTGATGTTGCTGTCTAACGCAGCCATGGAGCTGACAGTGGACAAGCAATCGGAACGTAGGCTCTGCCTACAACCTGCTCATTAGTCCACTGCGGCTCTTGGCAAATGTTCTATTTACTAGGGATTTCTTGCAGGATTGAAAGTTGATATTATGAGCTATCGTTTCCGTCCAGTAGCGGCTGGATTTGATTGTTGCTCAAACGACAGCTTTAATGAGAAAATGCATCTCAGTTTACTTTGCTTTGTGAACACGGCATGCGATCAGTTTAAGCAGCCAGAACCAATATAACTAGAAGATAATTGTGAATAAATTATTGCTATCTTTTCTAGTGTTGATATCGATCGGATGCTCCTCTTCGGAAACTATCGTAGTTGATGTACCAAGCTTAACCGAAGAAGAACTAAACGAAGTTTTTGGCACAGATGCTCCAGACACCAATTTTGATTCTGACGAATTACCTTTGGACCCATTCGGCAGTATCGATCTGCCAACAGGCGGTTTTGATTCAATACAAGGGCGAGAGCTGGTTGGAGACTTAACTTACAATTCTTTCATTGAAAGGGATGGCATTTCGATAGCCATAACAAATTTTGGGTTCGTTGATACGCGTGAGTTTTCCGCAAGTTTCGGAGATCCGAGAATTACTGTCAGACTGGATAATCGAGGTGCTTTATCGGTGGATTTTGTCAGGTGCGATGTTGACGCATTGCAGGACGGCATTCATGTAAGCGATGGGTGGTTAAGTTTTTCCGGTCTTGGTGTTATTGATCCTGGTAAAAGTGGGATTGGAAAAGTTAGATTTTTTGATGATCTGGTTAACGGATACAATAGTTTCAACGAATTACGATTTGACTGCAATTGGAATGCAGATAATGGCGCACGTCTTGACCTTCCAAACTCCACTGAGCAAATTGAATTTCTTGGATACACTATCTCGGACAACGGATATGCAAGCGTCAATCTACAACGAACCAATAATTCTGAAAGCTCAGCTGAAATATTGTACTGCACTGTGGAAGCGCTACTTGGTAGTGTGATACTTGATGTTGCTAATGTCGGATTTCCACCGATCGATGCTGGGGAATCTTTTGAGAGCTCGGGAATGTTTCTCGATTTTACAAACTTACAGGGTTTTGACGACGAGTCTTTTGATTTTTCACTTCTGTATTGTTCCTATTAATTTTAATCGGACAAAAGCTTAGGTACCCATAAACATGATGAGCGTACCAGTTCGAGAAAAGAAAAAGCTTGTACCGATTCTACAAAGCAGGCATTTCTGATTTATTGCCGGCTGGTAGCTTTAGGCAGAGGCTGTGTGAAAACACAATTCAATTTTGAATTCAAAAAAATCGAACGCGTCAGTTCTTTTCTAAGCCACGATCTCTGTGCGAGCAAGAATTAAGGTATCCCCGAAAAATACCTAAATCCGACTTTTCACACAGCCTCGGCACAAAGCGGTCCGCGGAGGCCCAGTAAATAGCACGTAAAAGGAATTAATGATGGCGAAAATGAATGGAATGATGAATATGATAGTTATGCACCTCATATTTTTCTGCTAGCGCTCGAAGGAAAGGACGCTGAAAGAATTGCATGAATATTCGTTCATGTAATACGCCCCCACATACACCGCGCCCGACACTGGCGTTATATGTCCGAATTGCCACTACACCGGTAGCGTGAATGTTCTCTGCTACGGTATACACCGTCGATGATCAACTGCGCATTGATAACAATCTATTTCACCTGATTATTGTGCTACATGCCTGACTGGGAGCACACTCATTTATTTGTGTACTTCCAGTCAGGCGTGTTCTTCTCGAACTAAAGTTTCGTCCAGGCTTCACCAAAAGCGAGTCCAGCCCCCGGGGCATAGTAGAAGTCGCTTGGATTGTTGCACCAACCAGCTATATCACATTGATAAGCTGCACCATCAACACCAAAAACGACTGTACCATTTGTGTAACTGCCGCGACCATCCGGGTAAACAGGTGCATCTGTTGTACCGTCATCTGGCACCGTTGGAGTTCCCGGATTACCCATCCCGGTGAGGCGCCATGCGTCTTGCCAATCGCTGCCGGTACCAGGCGCATAGTAAGGCGGGGCAATGTTACACCAGCCAGCAACGATACATTCATACTGATTTCCATCAGTACCTACCACCCTGTCACTACCTTTATAGCTACCGAGTCTGTCAGGATAATTGCCCACTAAAACACCCGGATCTGTCGGTGGCGTCGGTGTGGCGGAAGTACCTGCGAGTATGAACTCAATCTCTGTTCGTACCACACCGCTTGACGGCTTGGCAAACACATCATTGCGTCCTTGAGTGGGGATGGCATCTTCTCCATTACCGCTGCTGGATATGCCAGCTATCAATTGTCCACCTTGTGCGTTGATATATCGAGCAAGCGCCGCTGGCCAGTCGTTTCTATTGCCATTTGACACGTTGCCAACAGTAATTTCGTACTCCCGACCGAATAGTTCGCCAGCGTTACTGAATAGTCGCAGCCGCACGATGTCAGCCGCATCCAGATCCATGGACGCTTCAATATTGCCGATATCTACATAGTCATCGTAGGGTGCGGGTGCCGGTGCGGGTACGGGTTGTTCAGGTGAATCGGGTACTGAACCACTTCCACCAAACGCCGTTTCGCCAGCATCAAAACTGACATCGATCGCGTTATAGAAGCTATTAGTAGTATCACCAACATCCCAGACGGCCAGGACAACGTGGTAACCCGTTCTTGAAGGAACAAAGCACTCATGGGCAGTATTGACGTTAGGCCTCATGAATCCACCATTCTTGACACAAAACGGAGCAAGGTCGAATTGGCTGCGTGTTAATGGTTGATTCGGGTTCCATCCTTGACGGGTGATGAAATAACGCCAGTCGCCGGTAACATGATTGGCTGTGAAAAACCATTCGAAGATATTTCTCCCAGCGGTAATCGGCGCTTTGGTCCAACGGTTGGCGCTTTGCTCGTTTAGCGGTACCCAAGCGGCAGAACCACCAGCAGCCAGAGTACCATCCTCAGGTCCGCTTTCAGGGAACCGGTCTGGACCTTCTACGCTTTGAGGCTCGTACACGATCGAACCGCAGTTCACGTTTTTGCGTTCTGCACAAAGCTTGTTACGTGACTGCTCTACCCAGCCATGCGCATACGACGTCGTGGGTAACGATGAAATGGTGAATAGTATGCACAACATGGCAACTATCGACATACTTTTTCCAGATACCTTAATTTCTGAACTATCTATTTGTTTGTCAGAATATTCTTCATCCACCTTGCGAGCGGTTTTTATAATCATATTTAGCAGGGTCCTTTGGGTTTAAGTAGCACGTTCTTACCGCGCATGCGCAACACCATCCACACTGACGCTAATTATTGGTACAAGCATAATTTATGTTGAATCCGAGCTCTAAATCCCTTAAGGCTAGCTACTTGGAAAAAACTGTCGAAGAGAAAGCATACTAAAGATAAGACTACAACTTATACTTCATGTACGCCTAGTCACAAAGCACGCGAATATTCTGAGCCTCGTTGTTATCCGGTAGAACATCAGAAATAGATATCACCCGATATCAGTATGGATGGATTTCGTACACAGCATTTTGCCAATCTGTTTCAGTGTATTAAAAGCGAAACGTCTATCCAGCCGTAGGATATCTGGATGAGGTGATTATCGTATCCTTGCGTGTTGTTTTAGTTATTCGGCCTATTCCAACCACCCACTCCAATGGCCTAATTCAAATATGAGAACTAATTCGCTTGCATATCCAGAGGAGCTTGTTAGAAAAAGATATACAAATACCATCCTCTTAAAATCTCTCCAGCAATTACGAATAATCTGCAAAGCAGCTCTATACACTTGGTTACAAACAGTTTATTCGTTTACGTATAGTCTTTATGGAAAGGACCCGGTAGATCCTCAACAATTCAAAATATCTTAGTATTTATTAGCACCTCATAGTCACTGTTTTTCAAAGGCGGTGGAGGATTATCTGGCTCTAATGCACTAGTAGTTGATTTACGTAAGAACTACAAGGTTCAGCTAATGTCCGTTCTCTAATTTATTGTATTCCCAGAATCTCGAGAAGATATTTAATGCGTGCTAATAAAGTCCTGCAGTCGTTGCTCTTCGCCATGCAAATAGTGCTCTGTAAAGTATCGTGGGCAGCAGAACTATCTAAGCACGACATGCTTAAAAAGCAAATTGCCGATGTGGTATTGAGTGTTGCTGAAGAAAACGATATTCCGGCAATTTCAATAGGCACTGTCCGTAACGGAGAGTTGTTTTACGTGCATTCAATAGGGCACACATTACGCAAATCTGCAATACAAATTAATGAACATACGCTTTTCCAGGTTGCATCACTCTCCAAATTATTCACAGGTATTATCGCCAATCATTTGATTGATCTAGGTCTGCTTGAACCGGAAAAATCTGTATTACATTATCTCGATCAGAAACGCGCTAATACTAACGATCACATACTCCATGACGTAACGGTCAATATGCTTCTACAACATCAATCCGGGATAACTGATGATGTTTGCTCACTTTACAAATCTCGCCAGGAAGGTCGAGCATGGACAGCCGGATATAGTAGAGAATTATTGCTGGACGATATTCAAAGCATGCCGCAATCTCAATTGGCATCGGGTATCTTTCATTATTCAAGCTGTGGCTATGCCATTCTTGCGCTCGTTCTTGAGGTAGCTGCCGCAAAAACCTACGAGGAGCTGCTTGATGAATTGGTAGACAATAAATTAGGGCTATCGAGCACACAGGTGTTCCTTGAAAAAACATCTGACAAGCGTGTCGCAATGCCTTATTTAAAGTCAGACAGAGACATATTATCAGCTGTATCCGTTATGGGAATTGCATCTGGCGCGAGTGCTATTTATTCCAGCGTGTCTGATTTGGTTAGATTGCAGATCCAGCAGATGAAGGCTTATCGTGCTCCTTTTTCATCAGTCGCAAATAAATCACTTCTACTAACCGAAAACACAGAAAAAGGTCCTCAAGAGAATATCCGATACGGGTATGGCCTTATGCAAATACAACTTCCCACCGGGATGTTTTATGGTCATGACGGTGACGCTGACGGATATGCGTCATTTTATATATTCTCACCGGAGCGTAATATTGGTTTAGTAATACTGACAAGCAGCGGTGGTGAATGGGTATTTCCACTTGCGTTTGATTTGATTGGAATGTTGGCGGAGTGAATGCAAATAGGGTACCTCCATTAAACACCCGGAAATGATGGTGACAAGCATGGTTAATTGGCGTGGTGAGGGGGAGATGCCTTTTATTCAACGCTTACTGAGCTTGGGTCGTTTGCCTTTGCATTTTAAGTTCGTATTTCGATACATTAAAACGTTTCCTTTCAACAAACGCTGATACTAATCAATCTCAAGCGTTGTTTGGCATAGGATGGTGTTATCGGATTCGATATCTGAGGTCCATATTAACTGTGCATCGTTATGCCAGTCTATTTTATCGTAGCCATCTTTCGGTCTAACTGATCGTTCAGAATACTCTATAGCCTGAGGCCATTCTGATGTGTCAAAACTATCATCTCTCCATCCTGTGGGTTCCGGCTGTAGCTCATATTCACAGCTGTTAGCAGGGTTCTCTGACTTTTCACACTGTTTGTTTAACGGCGCTATGTGGATGGGCAGGCATTGCCAGTCTGAATTAGAAACTAATACCGTCGCGCCAGTGCTGGCGTTCCTGAATTGCGCAATAAATCCGCCATCCCCCATTTGCTGTTTCCGGGTTCCGATGTATTCCAGTCCCGTATCGTTCTCCTTGAAATCCTTGATAACAAAACTGATTAGGCCGGGAGGTTCGAGATCGAACGTAAAGCTCTCAGCGTTGAAAGAGCGTTCGGTCGTGATTGAGACACTATCTTCCACAATCTGCCTCTCACCAATGTACATCGCAAACCAGTTATCGGCCCAGATATCAGCCTCGATAGATACTGTACCTGTTTGAGCATTGGCAAAAGTAAAACATGAAAAACCTACAAGGATTGATGTTGCTAGTTGACTGATGATTCTGTCTCTTAATATCGAGGTATAACTCATGATACTGATCGCTCCACCTAATGCCCTTAATATATGCGATTCATTAGACCTAAGAAATGTGCAGTTATTATGGATATTGCATACACCATACCGCGCTCTGATCGTTATCAGTAGTTTGTAGCGAGATTAAAGAGTCAGAAGTCAGAAGTCAGAAGTCAGAAGTCAGAAGTCAGAAGTCAGAAGTCAGAAGTCAGAAGTCCGCGCCAGGGATAGTTAGCCGACCCAGAATATTGCCCGATCGAGATGTTAATTTCTCACAAAAGCGATAGTAGCCATAAGGCATATTAAGAGCACCTTTAAAGCTCTGTTTATTGTTCGCCAGATGGAAACCTTCAACATGTCCAAAACAATCGCTTCAATTAACACTAAACTGCTTGTTGGTGCATTAGTTCTTACTCTATGCGCCTGCTCCGAATCTGGTGCAACAGGGGGGAATGGGTCAAGTGCTAGTCTTGCTAACGATCCTGCAGCCTCAGTCACCGTAGCAGCGGGTAGTGAATTTGTCTCAGATTCAGTGGGTGTGCAGCTACGAATGCCTGCGGGTATCACCGGAAGCTTTGACGCCACTGGCGGCACGTTGTTTTTCGGAAATCCACAAAATACACTAGGCGGATTTATATTTGGTGGCTCGGCTGGAGGGGTTCAAGCAGGTGCAAGCAGAGCCATTAGAACGCTACTACCACTGCTTGAGCTGGAAATAGCTCAAGTCTTTGATGACAGTGTAAACCCTGATGGTTCGACATCTGCTCAGTTTGGCGCTGTTAACGCGGCAGGTAATCAGGTATTTATGCACTTGAATGTACATATGGGCACTAGCGGCAACTATATCGCTATCCTGGGTAATAGCATGTTCAACGATCAATCGGAACTTAGCTCTCTGATTACACAAATGTCCGGTAGTGTTGTCTTTAGCGCACCAGCACCAGCAACGGGGCTCACCAACATCACTGGGATTGTGCTTGAGGCTAATTCATCAAATACCAATTTTAATGGTTCCGGCAGTACGACAGGGGGCGATGAAAGTTTTCTTGTAACCTGCACCGATGGCCGTTACCGTTTTGCATCGACTAGCTCATTTTTTATTAGTTTCGATGGCGGGGCTGGTGCAAGTAACACCGAGTCTGTTGAGCATGAGGGCATGTTAGCGACCCAAGTGGATTTCGCAGGCAATCAGTTGTTGTCGCTCCATAGCTTTGATCAGGGTACTTTCGTGTTCAATGTAACACCAAACAACGGCTCCATATTTTTAGATCAAACCCCTTTTCAACAAACAGGTACATCAGAGCAACAGTGTAGCTAGCTGCTAAACTGATGCTTTTGTGTTAGATCCGCTATTGAGCAGTCTCTGTTTGCCGATACGCAAGTATCAAACAGGGGAAAATCCATTGATAGGTCTAACTAATTACCTCTCTCCTCAGGCTCGTAGTCTCAGGTCCGTTGCTAAAGCACAAGCTTATATTGAATTTGATTCAAGCGGAAAGATACGCACTGCAAACAAGAATTTTCTTGACGCCATGGGTTACACGCTGTCTGAGATAAAGGGCAATCATCACAGCATGTTTGTGGAGCCTGGCTATGCCAATAGCGAAGAATACGCAAGCTTCTGGCGAAAACTGGCAGCCGGTGCCCATCAGAATGCTGAGTTTGTTCGTTACGCCAAATCAGGGAAAGCCATTTACCTGCAGGCAAGTTACAACCCCGTAAAAAACGTATTTGGCCAGGTCACCCGGGTTGTGAAGTTTGCCCAGGATGTTACTGAGCGAAAAATGCGTGATGCTGATTTCGAGGGGCAGGTTGATGCCATCAGAAAATCCCAAGCCGTTATCGAATTTAACCTTGATGGCACGATTCAATCTGCTAATGATAATTTTCTTAACACGCTAGGTTACTCAATCGATGAGATTCGTGGGCAACACCACAGCATGTTTGTAGATCCTGTCGAACGACGCAGTGCTGAGTATGAGCAATTCTGGGCTGATCTGAGAGCAGGCAGTTTTAAATCAGCGGAGTTTTGCCGTCTTCATAAAAATGGAAGCGAGATATGGATTCAAGCAAGCTATAACCCGATATTGGATTTCAAAGGGCATCCTTGCAAGGTCGTTAAATTTGCCACCGATATAACTGATGTTGTCATTCAACGAAAATCCAGCGAGCTTTTATCGCTTGTTGCTGATGGCACGGACAACTCAGTATTGATCTGTGGCGCAAATGGCCTGACGCAATACGTTAATCCTGGATTCACGAAACTGACTGGCTACTCGTCAGAAGAAATTCTTGGAAAAAATCCTGGTTCGGTGCTGCAGGGACCCAATACTGATCAGGATACTGTTGCCAGAATCAGAGAAAAACTCAGGTTACGTGAACCTTTTGATGAACAATTGCTCAACTACACCAAAGAGGGCGAGCCCTATTGGATTTCATTGTCCATTAATCCAATCTATGACAAGGACGGTAACTTGGATCGTTTTCTCTCGGTGCAGGCAGACATTACTGATGTGAAGTTGCAAGCGATGGAAGATCACTCAAGGCTACTGACTATTCGGGCGTCAATGCCGACTGCAGATTGGTCAACAGACGGCGAGCTTATTGATGCGAGTCCTATTCTATTGACATTGCTCGGATACGATTCTCTGGAAAAAGCAGAAAAAGCACTAAAGCCCTGTTTTCATATTGGAGCAAAGGAGGGACAAGATGGAAAACCTGAAAATGATTCCTCTATGGAGCAGGCCATCGAGCTCCTATCCAGGAAAAATGAAAAGATCTGGCTAAAGGCACGATTCAATTTCATGAAAGATGTCAATGGCAATGTGTCCAAGGTATCAATGTACGCCCGGGATACAACGTCGCAGCACACAACCATGAGTCGTATCAAGACCACCGTTGCGACGATCAACGACTTGGCAACTCAAACTAATCTACTCTCGCTCAATGCAGCTGTAGAAGCCGCAAGGGCTGGTGAGCATGGTCGTGGATTTGCCATCGTGGCGAGTGAAGTGCGGACTCTGGCAGGCCGCTCATCTGAATCTGCCAGCGATATCGCCCAGATGTTACAGGGATAGTTCGGCACAAATCACAGCTTGGCATTCGTCAGACCTAGGGTTTTCCCTAATATGCCTGGGTAGTTGATTGTTATATCGTGGCGGAGAACCTGATTGGATCTCTGCCATGCGACCGTCGAATACGCTTCCAAATAATTCGCTTGCCAAGGTTAAGGCTGCCAGTACTGCTGTTCAATCGGCGGTCGGGCAAGGTGTTGCCAAGGGTGTGCAATCTGCTACAGCTGCGCTTGAGCAGCCAAGCTGGGCTGAGCGTTTTGCGCAGGAAAAAAACACTACCCAGAATTTGCTGGCTACGGTTTCCCCGCTCGACCAGCTACAAGCTAATAGACCGGTGGTCGATCCATCGAATGCCAACCGCGTCTTGCAAAGTGGGCATCCTTTGGCGATTCCCAGACCCACGTCTATTGATGTGGCTGTTAGCGCCCAAACTGATGGCGCTGAGCTTGCGGATGAAGGAGAGCAGACTCCAGAGCAACGCGCTGAAGCCCTAAGCGACCAAGGCTACACCGATGAAGAAGTCACCCAGATACTCGCTGATATAAATACGCTTCGTGAGGGTAGCCAGGCAGATCGAATTCAGGCTGTTTTTTCACTTGCTCAGAACTTACAGCCTGACGAAATCGGCGATCTCGCTGAAGAGTTAGGCATTGAAGATCAAGCGATTGTTAAATTTCTGACCGACACCAAAGCCATTGAGGCGGTTGCCACCTTGGTCAATGCCGATAGTTCAGCTACCGACAAAATATCCGCTGCTATCACGCTGGTTGAATCAGCAGGGGATTTAGCAAGTGGCAGTCTTGAAGCTGCGCTGAAAGGCCCGCTGGCATCAATTTCTGCCGGTCAGGAACTGATCACGCTGATAGAAACATTTCGCAACCCTGATGCCAGTGCCCTCGAAAAGACAGAAGCAATTCTAGCGTTCGCAGTGGCGGCCAAAGACAGTCTGGGTACGCTAGCCCCAAATTTGGCCCGGGAACTCCGTCGACTAGACTCCTTGGGTAATAGCGTTGCTGCGGCTTTAACGATATTTGACAGCAGTGCCTCTAAAACAGACCGTTTAGAAGCGGTAGCAGACTTGTTTGCCAATGTGCCGGATGTAAAGGATGATGTTGGCAAACTTAGTCAGCGACTAATTGATCAGATTCTGGGCAATTACGCTGACATAGCTTTCGAACTCCCTGAAGCAGTGCTTGACTCAATAGGTCCGGCTCTAGGTAATGCCTTGTCGCCCGAAGATATTTCCCGGATAAACAAACTCAATGCCGAATTGGCCGTTGAGGGTGCAGATAACATTGTTGCCAAATTACTCTCAAATGTGGAGAGTCCGGATTCCATTGCCGGTTTGCTTGATGCTTTAGATTCTCAAAGTGATACCGCTACGAGAAAAGCACTTGTCGAGACACTTGGTGAACTCAAGCCAGGTAGATTGGATGAACTGTTAGCCAGTAGCGTTGGAGGACGAAACGGTGCTGCGCTGCTTGGGGACACACTTGTAAGGTTGGACCCTGATGATCAGGCAGCGCTCCGTAAATTGATCAAGGAGTTCGATGCAGACTCTATAGAATTTCTGCTTCGGATTAGCAGCAAGGTTGATGCTGGCGTTCTGGGTGAATTTCTGTCAGTTGCCTCAAAGCTACCTGCGAATAGAGTAGGTCAGGTGCTAGGACTTATTGACACTGTGCTGTCAAAAGCCGGCGTAGAAATTACATCTGACGTTGCTGCTAAGTTACTGCGTAATGCGGCTAAGCTCATTCCCGCTGCTGGAATAATACCGGCGATCTATGATGCGGGCAGATTGGGAAGTATAGCAGCCGATTCCTCACTGCCGCCCGATATCCGATTTCTAGCAGGGCTGGGTGTCAAGATCAATGCGGGCGATGCAGCAGTTAGTGTTATTGAAGCCTTTACTGCGTGGACGGGTGTCAGTGTTGTAGTTGACGTCGGAATAGGCATAACAGCGCTGATAACAGATTTGATCGTAGGAGATCAGCTCGATAAATTTCAACAGGCTCAGGCAGCAGGCGAGGAATATACAGCTCCCGCATGGCTGACAACTGCCAATGTCACCTTAGCTGCTGCTCAGGGTCCTAGTGGCTGGGTTGAATACTGGGCTATATACGGTGCAGATGATGGCATTGCGGCTCTGGGTATAGCGATTGAATCCGGTGGAACTGCAGCTATCCATGGGGCTGAAGGGCTCTTGACACTTGGCGCTGAAGGGATTGGCGAAGGACTGGAGTTGACAGCCGATGGCTTGCACTTACTGGCAGACATCATCAGAAACCCGGATGTCTATGGTGACAAGGCGGTAGAGTTTGGCAGACAAGCTGTTGAACAACTTAACGAGTTAGCTGAAGGTGTGGGTGATCTGGCCGAAGCCGCCGCTGAGGAGTTGGCAGATGTCGTGTCAGATCTTAAGCAACTGGGAGAAGATGGCATAGAAGCGTTAGGCTGGATTGCATCGAACCCGGGTCAAGCCGCGGAACTTGCTGTTGAGGCCATCGGCAATATTGCCAGTGATGCGCTAGAGCTTGGAAACACCGCTGCGCGAGCAGTAGCACGGGAAGCTTTAGAAAAGCTCGATGAACTCGCTGATCTCAGCGAAGCATTGGCTGAGCATGTTGAGGCGGTCGTTAGCGATGTGGCTAACAGAGCGATTGAGCTCGGTGAGCAAGGCATTGAAGCTCTAGGCTGGATTGCAAGTAATCCCGGACAAGCCGCTGATATAGCGCAAAGAGCCCTTGTCGATGTAGCTGTGCAAGGTGGTGAACTTGCCGAGGCAGCCTACGCGGAAATAGTTGATCTTGGTGAGGCAGGCGTTGAGCTTGCAAAAGAGGTTGCCAACGAACTGATCGAGCTGGGTGAAGACGGTATCGAGATGCTCGCTTTCATAGTAACCCACCCGGGTGAAGCTGCTGATCTTGCTGTAGAGGGACTTAGAGACATAGCCAGTGGCATTGGCGATGCGGCAGAACGTGCTGGTGAAGAGCTTATTGATTTGGCTGAGAATGGCTACGACACAGCCAAGGATGCGGTGCAAACGCTATTGCTTGAAGGCGGGGAAGCTTTTCGTAACGTCGTGACAGCATTGGGTGACAATATCGGACCAGGGCTCAAGTCGGTGCTGAATGGTTTGGCAGATGTGGGGCAGGCAGGGCGTGATGCTCTCAAGGGCTTGGCTGATGCAGGATTAGATTTTGCTCAGGATGGCCTTGAGTCTGCTGCGGATGCGATCTCGGATCTGGGTGAATGGGCATGGAACAAAACAGGCGGTAGAATTCTGGATTGGTTTAGATAGTTCTGGATACTCGAAGGTGGCCCTAAGCGCGTAAATCTGACTGACGATCTGTAAGAGCGCCTGCTAGTGATCTGTAAAAGCGAAAGTTGAGGTTTATCAAGAATTAGTTTCTCGATCGACTGAACTCAGTACACTCATTCGATCGCATCCAATATACTCATTTGCGGACTAGCCGCGTGTCCACATCTTTGCCGGCAACATGAGTGAAACTAGGCATGCTGATTGACTCCGTTGAAACGGTCATAGTTGGCGCTGGTCAAGCAGGCTTGGCGATGAGCGAACATCTCAGCATGACTGGAGGGTCTCATCTGGTGTTGGAGCGCGATCGTATCGCTGAGCGTTGGCGTACTCAGAGATGGGATTCTTTAGTTTCTAATGGCCCGGCTTGGCATGATCGCTTCCCGAGTATGGAGTTTTCAGATGTTGGTCCGGATGATTTTGCTTCCAAGCAGAGTGTCACCCGTTATTTTGAAGCCTATGCAAAGCATATAAAGGCTCCGGTGCACTGCGGTGTAGAGGTACTGAACGTGCAACGAAATGATGGGCGTCCGGGCTTCACTGTTGAAACAAGCGAGGGCAGCATTGATGCTCATAATATCGTTGCCGCAACCGGACCTTTTCAGATTCCGGTTATCCCGCCGGTTATACCAAAGGATCTGGGTCTGAAGCAGATTCACTCCAGCGACTACAAAAATCCCGAACAGCTGCCTGCCGGTGCAGTTCTGGTAGTGGGCGCGGGCTCGTCAGGGTCTCAAATAGCAGACGAACTCAACAACGCCAGTCGGCAGGTGTACTTGTCAGTAGGACCACACGATCGACCACCACGCAGTTATCGAGATCGGGATTTTGTCTGGTGGCTTGGAGTGCTGGGCAAGTGGGACGCGGCAGCACCCACGCCCGGGACTGAACACGTCACGATTGCAGTCAGTGGTGCCGGGGGCGGTAAGACCATTGACTTTCGACAATTTTCGGCACGGGGTATCAAGCTTCTTGGTTTGACTGAATCGTGCCAAGAAGGGGTGCTCCGTTTCGCATCGGATTTAGCACAAAACGTTTCACGCGGAGATGCTAATTACCTGTCTGTTCTTGATGAGGCAGACGCCTACATCTTGCGCAATGGACTGGATCTTCCTCTGGAACCCGATGCGCGTAAGATTGATCCTGACCCCTCGTGTCTCATCGAGCCTACGCTTGAACTGGATCTAGCGGATGCGGGAATCGGCACTATCATTTGGGCAACCGGTTATGCCTGTGACTACAGTTGGTTGTCACTAGACGCCTTTGACGAGTCTGGCAAACCGATACACCAAAGAGGTGTATCGCCTGAGAACGGTTTGTATTTTCTTGGGTTGCCCTGGCAGTCGCGCCGGGGTTCTTCCTTTATCTGGGGCGTATGGCACGATGCTAAGTATCTGGCTGATATTATTTCCAAGCAGCGTTCGTATCTGGACTATCGCAGTGGCACTTAAGCGCTGCAACCGATGCACTCTCGTATGTTTTCTATGCGACCTTCCTTGATTTTTTTCGGTAAGAATGGATCTGCAATTGATGGTCGTGCGCAACCAATGAAATCCAGAAGCACTGAGTTTATCTGCTTAATCATCACTGATCACCGGGTACGCCATAAGAGGGAGCATCGCTAGGATCAAGGGCGCGTTGAAGGTAGTCGGATAGCTGAGGTTTATAGATGGTCCAGGCGGTTGCCAGGTTCTCTATGGGACAGGCCTCCGTCCAGTCACATCGAAGATCTGCAACGGGCCAGGAAACTTTATCAACGATCAACATACCGGCCGAGTGCAGGGGGCCCGCTTCACCGCCAGCCTCTAATCCCCGTTGCATTGCCGCTAGTAAGCGATCACCAATATGACCGGGGGTACTTAGAAAGCCATCGACAACCGTCTGCGGTATCCGATCATTGGCTAGAAGATTACCCCCGGAGGCGACATTGCGCTCATTAGCCTGTGTCCAGATCCCCAGAGCTTTTTCTCCTGAGTGAATGGCGCTCAGCCCGGTGTGATCCACCGCCAATACTTGACGATATTCCATGAAGCGGCTGATTTTCTGCAGGCGCGTTATAGCCTGTTCAGCTGACAACCCTGATTGCATTAAATCCAGCATAGCGGGACCGAGGCTTGGGTCGGTGACGTTTTGGGTGGCCACAGCCCCGATACCAGCGCGAGCAAACGCACAACGGGCCGCTACCGCCGGGGATGATGATGAGATAGCCAGGCCGAACATACCAGTGTCAGCGCAGCGTGCAACCAGGGAAAATGTCATAGGCTAATCCGCAATAACGGCCGTAGCATCGATTTCGACAAGCCATTCCGGACGGGCCAGTGCTTGCACGACCAGGCCGGTAGAGACTGGGTAAACATCCTTAATGTATCCACCCATGGTGCGATAAACAGCTTCGCGATGCCTTACATCTGTGATGTAGACAACGATCTTCACCAGGTGACTCATGTTGCCACCTGCTTCTTCAATGAGTTGCTTGATGTTTTGCATGACCCGGTGGGTTTGCTCAACCGGGTCATGACTGTCCAGATTTTGAGCATCATCAAGATTCTGGGGGCATTGTCCTCGCAGATAGACAGTCCTGCCACCTTGTGTGACAACTGCCTGGCATAGGTCGTTGTCCAAATTCTGTTCAGGATAGGTATCGGCTGTATTAAATTTACGGATTCGGCGATGGGCCATCTTTCAGCGCTCCAGCTTTTTGTATGCGTGTCAAACTGCTTGTCATTTGGAATAGGAATCGACTACGCCATTTGCTTCAGATTGAACCTTATGCTTCACTAATTTTCGCCGATTGGCAACAATTACCTTTTTATTTCAAATAATATTTATGACGAGATGTTGTATTTTAAGAGCGGCTTCGACGGTGTAGTGTGATAGGTCTAGCTCCCCTGATATTTCAATTAGTTCAGCCTCCGAGCGGGAGGGATTAGGCAACGCCTAATTTAAGATGCGGAACTTTGTTCTCATGGTGATGGGGCAGGCACGTAAAGATCGGATCGATCATCGGAGATAGTAGTGACAAACAGTTCTGAAATTGCTGTCGACGTTCAAGGGGCAGTTAAGCGCTACGGCGATTTCACAGCATTAAAGACAGTGTCACTTTCCATCAAGGACAATGAGTTTTTCACGCTACTTGGCCCGCCTGGTTGTGGTAAGACGACGTTGCTGCGCATGATTGCAGGTTTCGAAGCTGTGTCTGAGGGGACCATTTACCTGTATGGCCAGCAAATAGCCGAACTGCCACCCAACAAAAGACCGGTAAACACCGTTTTCCAGAATTATGCTTTGTTTCCGCATATGAGTGTGCAGGAGAATGTGATGTTTGGATTGGAAATGCAGGGCCACTCAGCGGCAGAAGCCGGCAATCGCGCTGGAGAAATGTTGGAGCTGGTCCAATTGTCTCAATTTTCATCCCGCAAACCATCGCAACTTTCCGGTGGTGAGCAGCAGAGAGTAGCTCTGGCCAGAGCACTAGCGCCTAAGCCTCAAGTTTTGCTGCTGGACGAACCCCTGTCCGCACTCGATCTGAAACTAAGACAGGCAATGAGATTCGAGCTAAAGGAAATCCAACGAGAAACTGGAATAACCTTTATTTTTGTTACGCATGATCAGGAGGAAGCGCTGACTATGTCAGATCGTATCGCCGTTATGTCTGCCGGCGAGCTGCAACAACTAGGCAGCGCTCAAGAAAT
>JBGCEO010000082.1:0-8528 GCA_045106475.1 Granulosicoccus sp. | reverse complement strand
GCAACTCTACAACAACATGATCGTAAAGACCTATTGGCACTATAGATGAAACAGCAAAAAGGCCCTCTAGTGGCTACCAGCATCGAAGCATTAAACCGTTACCCGGTGAAGGGCCTTAGCGGGCAGGTATTGACTACCGTGAATCTGGAGCCCGGTGAAGGATTTCCCAGTGATCGCAGGTTCGGATTTGCACGTCCCAACAGTGGGTTTGATCCGGAGCACCCCAAGCCACTTCCAAAGTCTAAATTTTATGTGTTGGCTCGTGATGCAAAACTAGCGTTGCTGAATACTGAATTTGATGAGTCGAATGGTGTACTTACAATGTCCTCGGCTTCAGCATCCGGTCAGTTTTCCATCGTAACGACCGATGGCAAACTAGACGCCAGTCAATTTGTTAAATCGTTTTTGGAGTTGCCAAGCGATGAAACACCAACCTTGTACGAAGCATCTCCCCATAAATTTACCGACGTCTCTGTAGATTCAGTGGAGATGATGAATGCAGTATCGATCATCAATCTGGAAAGCGTTAAGGATTTTTCGCGAACCACTGGGCTCGAGATAGACCCGGCTCGATTTAGAGCCAATATTCATTTGTCTGGTTTGCCTGCCTTTTCGGAGTTCGACATGCTCGGGCGCTTTATAACCATTGGCACTGCTCGACTAAAGATTGTCCAGCGCACGCGACGTTGCCCAGCCACAGAAGTCGATTTGAATACTGGTGAACGTAACATTAAATTGCCGAAGTTGTTGTATGAAAAATACGGCCATCGGGATATGGGTGTGTATGCTGAAGTAGTGAGGGGCGGTGAGATCAAAGTGGGTGACGTGGCCGAATTTAACGCACAGTTGAGTGACTTGAAATAAACAGTCTGTAGTTTTCTCTGCTAGTTGCCGTCAGCGTTCGCAACAGACGCTTCTTGCTCCTACATTGCTTGTCATTTTCAGTATAGCTGTATATAATTACAGTTATGGAGCTTTTTATCATAAAGCATGCCGTGAACTGTCATACACCCACTACATAAAGCACATGATTAAACTATCCGTAAGTATTGATGTGCCAGACCTTAAAAAAGGAGAAGCGTTTTACGTAGAAGCGCTTGGCTGTAAAAAACTACGCGACCAAGGCGACAAGATGGTTGTGTTATCCACAGAGAATGCCGAGTTGTATTTGCAGGAGCGAGAAGAGGGGTCAGTGGCAGTAAAAGGTAGCAAGGCTACACGTAATTACGAACGTCACTGGACCCCTATCCACTTGGACTTCCTTCAAGAAAACGTCTCTGATGTTGTGGCCAAAGTACTAGAGTTTGGTGGACAGCATGAAGGTGGAGAGCAGGGTGATTGGGGTTCAATTGCCTATTGTGCAGACCCTTTTGGCAACGGGTTTTGTGTTATCAATGAGTAAGTCGATTCTATAATTCGGCAACATAGAGCTGTTGGTCATTTCTTCATTTAATATAGGGTCAAAGTAATATGTCCAGTGCAAGTGCAAGCTGTCTCTGTGGTGCTATCAAAATTACTGCTAATCAGATCGATCCAAAATTTACCGTTTGCCATTGTGAGTCATGCCGTCAGTGGGGTGGTGCTCCATACTTTGCTGTTAAATGCGGTACAGATGTCAGCTTTGTTGGTGAGGACAAGATAAAAACCTACCAGTCATCGTCTTGGGCATCTCGGGGATTTTGTGCAGATTGTGGTACTCACTTGTTTTATAAGTTTGACGAAAGCGGTGAGTACAACATGCCGGTAGGCCTGTTCTCAGATCTGAGCGATCTAGAAATGGATATGCAGTACTTCAGTGATCAAAGACCCGGCTATTACTGTTTTGAAAACAAAACCAAAGAACTCAGCAGAGCAGAGATAATGGCTTACTTTGCTCAGAAGGTATAACGAATTTTTACAGATTCTTGGTGTTTGTCTCTAGTGTGGCCTTCGTCATTTTATCCAATGTTCAAACCCTCCAGGGTAAGTGGTGAAGGACTACTTTGCCAAAAATCTTGCATGAGTTTTACTGATAGTTAGGATCAAAAAAATTCACCAGAGTAGGATGATCAAGGGAGTTACAATTGCCTGACTATTTTGGCAAGGTGCTGAATTGTGAAGCATTGGGCTCTGAATCGAGCATTTCAAACAGATGAAGGTGTAGTCCGTTACGGTGTGCTTGGTTCCGGTAAAGACGTCGTATTAGTTCATGGAACTCCCTGGTCTTCTTATAGTTGGCATTTACTCCTACCTGAGCTCTCAAAACGTTATCGGGTTTTCTACTATGATTTAATTGGTTATGGCCAGTCTGATATGTTGGCATCCCAATCTGTCTCCCTGGACGTGCAAGGTAATTTACTGGCCAAACTTATCGACTATTGGCAACTAACTAAACCAAGTGTCATCGCACATGACTATGGTGGTGCAACTGCTTTGCGAGCGCACCTTTTGCATGGTTGTGAGTTCAGTCGTCTCCAGTTAATTGATGTGGTAGCAGTCGCACCCTGGGGATCTCCTTTTTTTGCTCACGTGCGGCAATTTGAACAGGCATTTGCTGGAGTACCGGATTACATACATCGTGCTATTGTTCGCGCTTATATTGGCACTGCGTTGCATAAGCGCCTCGAAGATGATCAGTTTGATCAATTGCTTGAACCGTGGCTAACGGCTCAAGGCAAGGCTGCCTTTTACAGACAAATAGCTCAAGCAGATCAGAAATACACCGATGACATTGAACCATTTTATTCAGCGATACGATGTCCGGTATCCATTTTATGGGGAGAAAATGACACATGGATTCCAGTTGATTCGGGATTGAAATTGCACAACGCGATCCCGCATTCGAGTTTCGAGATTCTTCCTGGCTGCGGGCACCTTGCCCCGCTGGAGACGCCCGGTTTGGTACTGCAGCAGGTTAAAGACTTTTTCGATTTCTGACAGCTTCTTAGCGCAGAGTGTGTGCACTACCGTATCCCCAATTATCAATCAAAGTGAATTTCAAGGAATTAAACTGTATGAGCTTGATCAAAATTGCTTCATTTTCTGCTGGTAATTCCGGTGGTAATCCAGCTGGTGTTTACATAGCCGAGCATCACCCCTCAGTAGCTGACATGAGAAAGATAGCTGCAGACGTCGGCTACTCAGAAACTGCTTTCGCTGAACCGCATGAACAGGGATGGCGTGTCAGGTACTTTTCTCCAGAATCAGAAGTACCCTTTTGTGGTCATGCCACAATCGCATTAGGTGCTGCTTTAGCCAAAGAGCGTGGGGCTGGCGTCTACACGCTTGTTCTTAACGAATCCGTCATTACCGTTGAGGGTTTTGTTGAGGCTGGCAAGTATTCGGCGGCGCTACAATCACCTGAAACGCATTCAAGCCGTGCATCAAGGAGTGTGGTATCCAAAGCATTGGCGCTTTTTGGATATTCTCAAGATGACCTTGATCTAAGAATTCCTCCGGCCTTTGCAAACGGTGGTGCTAACCACCTTGTTATCGCTCTAAAATCAAGACCTTCTTTGTCTTCGATGCATTATGATCTTGATAGTGGCCGCAAGTTCATGAACGCCGAGCAACTGGTCACAGTGTTATTTGCGTATTCTGAGTCATCGCAGTTATTTCACACACGCAACCCGTTTGCCTCTGGCGGTGTGTATGAAGACCCGGCAACTGGCGCAGCAACAGCGGCTTTTGCAGGCTACCTGCGTGATATAGCCTGGCCTCACGGTGGCGCAATAAATATTGTGCAAGGAGAAGATATGGGCTCGCGTTCCCTTATACATGCTGAGTTTGACGATAACCCGGGTGCTTCGATCCGCGTCTCGGGTGAGGTTAGGTTTATCTAAGTATGTTTTTTAAACCGATGATGCCTGTTACATGATTTCCGGATAGCTTGGTATTTTTTGGTAGTGTATTGTTACACTTTTCAGGCTTCAGGCTTCAGGCTTCAGGCTTCAGGCTTCAGGCTTCAGGCTTCAGGCTTGAAATGGCTTTTGTAAGGGGCGATAGATGACGGTTAGTGAAGTCAAGCACGACATAGCATTCTTGCACACGGCAGAAGTGCACCTTCCTACCTTCCAAGGTTTGGTTGATAAAATCGACGCAACACTGCGAGTCCGTCATGAGGTTGATGAAAGTTTGCTGGAGGATGCCATAGCCGGGGGTGTCTCTCCTGAGCTGACTAAAAGGGTTAATGCAGCGATGCAACAAGCATCGAACTCTGGCGCTAAGATCGTGGTATGCACATGTTCGTCGATCGGTGGTATGGCAGAGGGCACGATCCTTAGTGATGCAGCTACTTCAATGCGTGTAGATAGGCCGATGGCCGATCAGGCTGTTGAAAATCACCAACGTATTCTGGTTGTTGCTGCACTTGAGAGTACGCTAGAGCCCACACGGGTGCTGCTGGAGCAGTCCTCGGCGATGGCTAAAAAAAATCCCGATATTTCCTATCAGCTTATCGAAGGCGCATGGCCTTTCTTTTTGGCGGGTAATCTAGAGCAATTTTATCAGCGTATTGCGGATTTCATTGAAGTAGAGCAACACAACTATGACTGTGTGATTCTGGCACAAGCTTCCATGGCACCGGTTGCAACGCGTATTGTGACTGAGCGGTGTCAGCTGCTGGCAAGCCCGGGGCTAGGGGTGAGTGCAGCGATTGATCATCTTTCAACTCGGAGTTAGCCCAAACCCGGACTCCGACCAAAACTGTGCCTTCATGCCCAAGGCAAATGGCCTAGGTTAAGCTGTGTGCTCGATCGCGTCAGTTTAAGGCTTGGTTAACAGCCTATCGGCTTAATCTGGATTGTAGAATTTGGCTGCGCGGCAATATTTTGCTCGTTGTTCGTCGGTTTCATCTTTGTGTAGCCTCACCTCGCATTGTTCAATGAACATTTTTTTTGCGATTCGTTGGCAGTTGCTTCGCTCGATCGAACCTGCATCGTGATCTGCGCAGATGGAATCGTGAATGATAAATCCAAAGCGCTCAACCCAGGTTACTTCAATAGTCGAACGCGAATGGTCATCCGCTGTGACAGTTGGTGCAAGTGAACAATGCAGCAGCACAACGCCCATAAGTATGCCACGCAGTTCAATTGCTACCTTGTACCACTTTGATTTTACTTTGTGTTTGTACACAGGAAATCATCACCGAACACTGTTGTTGTATTCGGCAAGCTTACGAAATGATTGAGTGCAGTGCCCGGAGATGGTAAATCGCAAGTGTTATGGTTACATGCGGAATGTACAACGCTGCAGGGTTACACAATGTCCGCTCCTGAGCCAGGTAGTGAAATTTACAAGTACCCGAGGAATAATACTCAACGCAGAGCGAATGGGTGAAGCTGCGCTTTTTAATTCAAGAATACCTTTGCGAATCAGACTGCTAGGGCTTATATTATCGGCCCAACAGTTTGCTCAATTAATGTTTGGGATTAAAACCATGACAGAACCTGAAATCAAGCGCATCGATACGAAAATCGTCTACAAGAATCGCTGGATGAGCGTCAGGGAGGATCGAGTCAGGCGGCCCAATGGTGATCATGGTCTGTTTGGCGTAGTCGATAAGCCTGATTTCTCTCTGATTATCCCTTTCGAGGCTGGAAAAGTGCATCTGGTTGAACAGTACCGTTACCCGGTTGATGGCAGGTACTGGGAATTCCCGCAGGGCTCCTGGGAGTTGGACCCCGACGCAGATCCTGTCAAAGTCGCCGCAGGTGAATTGGCTGAGGAAACCGGCTTGCAGGCTGCTAACATCACTAAGCTAGGCAAGCTCCATCAGGCCTATGGCTACTCCAATCAGGCAGTACATATATTTCTAGCAACCGATCTAGAGAGTGGGGATGCCACGCCTGAGTCAGAAGAGCAAGGTCTAATTAGCGAAACTTTCTCTCTGGCGGATTGCAATGACATGATCACGGACGGCCGAATCACTGATCTTGCAACGGTAGGTGCTATGCATCTACTTGAGCGTCATCTAAGTCAGGCAGCTAAAAAATAGTCATCTATGACGGATCAGTGTAGTTGTCAGCGCGCAGTGCTGAGCAGCATTTTTAAAGATAGGTAAGGTAGCTTGAAAGCTGAATTGATCTGCTTGCATGTAGCATAAGGGCGTATTTGATTTTTGCGTTTGGACAAGTTGTTTGCATGACATGTAATTTTACCGAGTACTCAGTGGCGTACTCGATCAAGTTATATTCAGGCATGCAAGTATGCGCTTTAGAAGCAATTCTGTATTAGCTAAGTTGTTAGCTGGCTTATGCACGCCAGCCGTATACAGTGCTGGTAATTTAAGTATTGATACGCTGGATACCATAAGCAGTACTGATGTTGTCAATAAGCTTCTAGGTGTAGGCTCTTGATCTAGGTAATGAGCCGAATGTGCAAACGTTCGACCCAGAACTACTTACTGTTATTCCTAGCGGTAAAGATGGGTTTGATCCCGCTATTTTACAGTTCGATTTCGTTCCTGATGGTGACTTTGTCACTATAGAGTACGTATTCGGGTCAGACGAATATCCCGAATTTGTCTATTCTGAATTTAGTGATGGCATTGGTATCTTCATCGATAGAGATGGTGTTGCTAACTCGGCATTTGGCAATAGTGAGGCGAGGAGGGCCGCTGCAGTCGAGGCTCCTCTGCTAGGTATACGTAAAGTACCCAAGGACAGTGACGGTGATGGAATTGTTAACAGCAGAGACCGGTGTCCAAAAAGCCAGCCGAGAGATCAAGTTAACGTTGACGGGTGCAGGGTCTATGCCGGGGTGTTGCAAGGTGTTAGCTTTAATTCAGGTTCAGCTTCATTAACACCCGATGCTGAGCAGATCCTGCAGACACTGGTTAGAGATCTGGCAATTTATCCGGCCGCTAAAGTTGCTGTTGCTACGCATACTGACAACAGTGGAGATAAAAAAACTTATCGAAGCTTATCCAAAAAGCGCACAATCGCGGTGCTACGTTTTCTGTTACAACAAGGTATTCTGAAATCACGATTGTCTGGCAAAGCTTATGGGGATGCCAGACCTATTGCCAGTAATGACACTGAATCCGGTCGAGTCAAAAACACACGAGCGGAAGTAAACGTTACCTACTAGCTTTGCTTGCGCAATGAGAGTTAGCCAGAATTTTTCGCTAAGCCTATAAAGTGCGCTGCAGTGCAGACTTGAATAATCGTAATATAGGTCCAACATTGGTGTGTAGATAGATCTTTCTGACGGTGCACCAGCATGACCAAGAAAACTCCGAGCCGCTCCAGGCAGGTTGGAGATGATAGTGCAAGCACATTTTCAGCGTTAGATGCCGGCCGGACTTCAGGTGAGTTAAGCTCATCTGACGAAGTTGATGCATTTTTACAAGCGGTGAAAGGTTCTCCCCCGGTATCAAGCGGGGATGGACGCGGTCGCTTAATCTTCGCACTTGATGCCACTGCCAGCCGTCAGGCTACCTGGAACCGGGCCATGGCGTTACAAACCGATATGTTTGTGCATACGCGTGGCATTGGATCTCTGGATGTGCAACTGGCCTACTACCGGGGCCATGCTGAGTGCCGGGCATCCAAATGGTTGACCAATGCTGATCAAGTTGTGGCGTTGATGCGCAAAGTTAACTGTCAGGCAGGTAGAACCCAAATAAATCGTATATTGAAACACTCAATTGCCGAGTGTCGGCAGACACCGGTACAGGCATTAGTTTTTGTGGGTGATTGCGTTGAGGAAGACGTGGACATGCTCGGTAGTCTTGCAGGCCAAGCCAATCTGCTCGGGTTACCGATATTCGTCTTTCAGGAGGGTTTTGACGCCAACGCAAGCTATGCGTTTTCTCAGATCGCTCAGTTGTCGGGCGGGGCGCATTGTCGCTTTGATGAATCATCAGCCAGACAGCTTGGAGAGCTGTTAAATGCCGTTGCCGCCTATGCTGCAGGCGGCAAACAAGCGCTGCAGCGGCTGGAGCAGGCAGGGTCTAAAGAGGCTAAAGCCTTGCTTCAGCAGTTGCCCTGATTCAGCCGTTTAGTCGCCCTGATACTGCTGTAATCGCATCTTTGAGTGTTTAGCTGGCTGTCTCTGTCGGCTCGAGGTGGGTTTTGATGGCTAATATGCCTCAAACCGGGGCAATGATCTAACTCGCGGATCGCCTGAGAGGCCTGGCTCTGCTAAAATTGCCCGCGGCAAGATATCACCCCTGAGCCATTGGCTGGTGGTGTCGTGATCAACCTAACGCCATCTCGTGGTGGCGACTACCCTTAGTGAATAACAGGTCCCTTGTATGAGTCTTAAGACAGCAGGCGGTTTAACCGTAGCGAAACCTTTGCATGATTTTATTGTTAACGAAGCTTTGCCAGGTACCGGGCTTGATGCAGATGCGTTGTTTGGCGCGATGGCTTCGATCATTGAAGATCTTGGCCCGAAAAATCAAGCCATGCTGGATGCGCGAGATGTATTTCAGTCACAGCTGGATGATTGGCACAAGGCCAATCCAGGTCCTATCGAACCGACTGCATACAAGAAATTTCTGTCAGACATCGGATACCTGGTAGAACCTGTCGCCGATTTCAGCG
>JBGCEO010000081.1:0-59309 GCA_045106475.1 Granulosicoccus sp. | reverse complement strand
ACCAGTTTCCGTTGTCGCTACGCAGATAACGGACATCCTGGGTACAGCATTAACTACAGGTAACCTATAACAGGCTATTTTGTGATGACGTTAGCAGCTTGCCTGTCTGCATGGTAGGAAGAGCGCACCATCGGACCGCTGGCAACATGAGAGAAACCCATTTGCTCGCCCACCCTTGCAAGTTCATCAAATTCATCGGGGTGAACAAAACGCTCTACCGCCAGATGGGACAAGCTGGGCTGTAAATATTGCCCCAGAGTCAGCATATCCACCTGATGGTCGCGCAGGTCCTGCATAACAGCCTCTACCTCTTCTATCGTCTCACCCAGACCTAACATTAAGCCCGATTTGGTCGGAACGTGAGAGAAGCGCTGTTTGTGATTCTGCAACAAATCAAGCGACCAATCGTAGTCGGAGCCAGGTCTGCATTGTTTATACAGACGGGGGACTGTTTCCAGATTATGGTTGAACACATCAGGTGGGTTACCAGCCATGGCTTCCAGGGCTTTATCCATGCGTCCACGATAATCAGGCACCAGAACCTCTATCTGAATGCCGGGACATTTGGCTCGCACCGCTTTTATGCAGGCATCAAAATGACCGGCACCACCGTCGCGCAAATCATCGCGATCAACGGAGGTAATAACGATATAAGTCAAGCCTAGCTGAGCGATAGCAGTGGCCAGATTTTCAGGCTCATCAGCATCCAGAGGCTTTGGTTTGCCGTGTGCAACATCGCAAAAGGGGCAGCGTCGGGTACATATGTCGCCCATGATCATGAACGTAGCGGTGCCATGACTGAAACACTCACCCAGATTCGGGCAGCTTGCTTCTTCGCATACTGAGGAGAGATTGAGTTCTCTCATCATTTGTTTGATTTCCTGCACACGAGGGTCGCTAGGAACACGCGCCCTGATCCAGGAAGGTTTTCGTTTCATTTGCGTTTGCGGCGCTATTTTTATTGGTATACGCGCAAGCTTATCGGCACCTCGTTGGTGCCCGTCCGGATCGTATCGGGAGGGAGCAGTGTAATCCATAAGCCCAGTCTATCAGTTAGCCACGCTCTGAAGCTGATCGCTTGCAGATGCCAATTGTTTATGAACATGGTGCACAAGTCGATTTACCAGCACATCATTGGGTAATTCGATGCCGTTGAGTCGAGTTGAGGTTACGGCAAGGTCTTGAAAACCACAGGGATCAATACCCAAAAACGGTGCCAGATCAGCGTCGATATTCATGGCAAGCCCGTGGTATGTGCAGCCACGACGAACACGTAATCCCAACGCTGCAATTTTCGCATCGTCCACATAGACACCGGGCGCATCGCGACGCCCTTTTGCATGCACCCCGTATTCGCCCAGCAGCGCTATTACGCTGTTTTCCAGACGAATCACCATGTCTCTTATCCCCATGCCAGACACGCGAAGATTGACCAGTGTATAAACCACAACCTGACCGGGACCATGATAGGTGACCTGTCCACCACGATCGGATTGAACAACGGGAATGTTACCCGGGTTGTGAATGTGTTCACGGCGCCCTGCCTGGCCCAATGTATAGACAGGCTGATGTTCGCAAACCCACAGCTCATCTTCGGTATCAGAGGTGCGCGTATCGGTAAATTGTCGCATTGCCGCCAGGGTATCCGGGTAGTGCGTAACACCGAGATAGCGGACGTTCACAGGGTATACAAAACCCTGTCTTCGGCACGAAGTACTGCATACACCCGATGCAATTGTTCCAGATCGTTAGCGGTGAATCGCACACTGACCGACAGGTATTTACCTTCCTTACTTGGCAACGTTGTCACGCTGTGAGCTTGCGGTTCTATCAAAGGCACAACCAGGGAAGCTACCAGCGATTCAAAATCGTCGGTATTCAATCCCATGGCCTTGACTGCGATGTCTGCAGGAAACTCAATAAGAGTATCGTCACTCACTGGAGGTATCGTTGTATAGAATGCTTCATTCGCACAAAGATGCTGCCCTTTTCAACCTTTTGCAAGGCCAGCAAAGGTACCTCGTGGACAATCTGATCATCAGCCATCAATACGCTGCGCCCTATCTCCTGACCAATTCGCATCGGCGCACGAATGTACTCGCTCACCTCGATTTTATTTTGTAGATTATCGAAGGCATCTCTAGGCAAAGTAACGTAGAGATCTTCGGCAACTCCCAGACCAATGGAGTCCTGCGTTCCCATCCAGATTCGCGCCTGGCTAATCTGCTCGCCAGCTGCATAAATTTTTCGAGTCCTGAAAAACCGGTATCCGTAGTTCAGCAGTTTTTGACTCTCGGAAATTCTCGCTTTGTCACTGGCAGTGCCTAACACGATACTGATCAGTCGCATGCCATCTCTTTGTGCAGATGCAACCAGGCAATAACCTGCCGCCTCGGTATGGCCGGTTTTCATTCCGTCAACAGACTCATCACGCCAAAGTAGCGTATTACGATTTTTCTGGGTTATTTCGTTGTAGGTGAATTCCTTTTCCGAATACAACTTATACGTATCCGGGTGCTCCCGAATAATTGCGCTGGCGATCTTTCCAAGATCCTTGGCTGTTGTGTAGTGGTCGGGATCGGGCAAACCTGATGCGTTGGTGTAGTTTGTGGACTCCATACCCAGCGATTCAGCCATACGATTCATCATGTCTACAAAGCCCAGTTCACTGGCAGCAATATGCTCCGCGAGGGCCACACTGGCATCGTTGCCCGATTGTATGATCAGACCACGAAGCAAGTCTCGCAAGGGCACAACGGTATCGGCTTCGATGAACATGCGCGAACCCGGCATTGACTGAGCTTCTGCCGATATGATGACTGGCTCGTCCAGCGTGATGCTGCCGCGCTTGATCTCGGCAGACACAATATAGGCTGTCATCATTTTTGTAAGGCTGGCAGGTTCTATGCGCTTGTCCGGATCCTTTGACGCCAGCACCTCACCACTTACGTGGTCAAACAACAAAAAACTGTTCGCGGAGAGTTGGGGCGGAGCCGGTAAAGGCGCGGCTAACACGGAGAGGCTACCGCCCAGCAACCATGCAAACAGTGTCAGAGCGGCAAACCGCCAAAAAATGCGTATGAGACGGCAAGACCTACTATCTGGGAACTTCATATGGAAACCTGAAAAAGAGAACGAACAGAGTACTGCACAAGAGTGTAAGGGATTTGACGCTATCAAGGATCAGCTACAATCACTTTATAGCCATCAATGCCCGCTGATGCCAACAAATCCAGCGTCTCGCTGAGCACATCCTCGCTGGCCAGAGGGCCAATGCGTACACGGTAAAGCTGACGATCGGGATCCAGATTAACGCCTGCGTCTTCTGACACCGACTCTCGCAAACGTTCCACCATACGAGCAGCGTTGTCTTTGTCCGAGTAGGCACCTACCTGCACAAAATGACCGCTTTTTACCGGAATTGCCAGGCTCGCCGCGTCGTCATCTGCCTGAACAATCGTAATGGGCGACGCATTGGAATCGGGACTATCGATTTCATGCGTACTGAGCGCTTCGATATAGACATCTGTTTTGCCACTATTGAGCATACCTAGCTGCACGGCAGCAGCATAGGACAGATCGATACTTCGATCCTCCACGAAAGGGCCTCTGTCATTGACTTTGACAATGATTGACTCACCATTATCAATTCGAGTGACACGAACAAACGTCGGTAATGGCAAATGTTTATGTGCAGCGCTCATCTGATGCATGTCATAAATTTCTCCGCTGGACGTGGCACGCCCATGAAATTTCTTGCCATACCAGGACGCCACACCCCACTCTTTAAAATCCTTGGCTGTATCCATCACCTCATACTCCTGGCCGAATACAGAATAGCGTGAGCGATTGCCGCTGCGAGACTTCGGTAGATTTTTAACCTCAATGGCTTGCGTTTGGAGCAAGGCAGGATCACCTGGTCCATCACCGGCAACTGCCGCAACCCATGGAGGTTCGGGGCTGCCCAATAAGGAACACGCCGATAGGAGGCACATGTGCACAAACAGTATCAACGTCGTTAAACACTTCAAGTTCATGAGCTTCACTCCGCTCCAAAGCCAAAAAGGATCTGCATCACGATGATGACTCACGCAATGCATCTGCTAACTGAATTACAGCCATCGCATACAAGCGACTGTGGTTGTAACGCGTAATGGCATAAAAGTTTTTGTATCCGACCCAGGCCTCTTCACCCTTAGCGCCTTTCAAGAGCATTACACTTAACAATCGGCCATCAGCGGTACCGGCCGTAAGAGACGGCGAGTCGAACCCAAGTTTTTTTACAGACTCAGGCGTGACAGACGGTTTAAGAGAGTCGCTTAGCAGTGCTTTGAACGCAGTCGAGCCCTTTTTGGCCTGAGACCAGCGAGCCGCTATCGGTGCGCCTTCCACCCAACCGTGTCTGGCCAGATAGTTAGCAACAGAGCCTATTGCATCTGCTGTACTGTTGAACAAATCACGACGGCCATCTCCATCAAAATCAACCGAGTATTCTCGATAGCTGGATGAGATGAACTGAGGCAAACCCATGGCCCCGGCATAGCTCCCCTTGAGCGAGGCAGTGTCCCATCCTTCAGATTCGCTAAGCGCGAGGAACTCGCCCAACTCCGCCCGAAAAAACGTGGCACGCGGCGGGTAGTCGAAGGCAAGTGTCGCCAGCGATTCAAGTACCCCATGTTTACCCGTTATTCGACCGTAAAAAGTTTCTACACCGATTATGGCTGCAATAATGTGCTGAGGCACGCCGTACTCGTTTTCAGCCCGGGCCAGTAAAGCGCTGTGATCAGCCAGAAACTGTCGCCCCAGATCGATGCGCTTTTGCTTGATAAATATTGGGCGGTACTCACGCCAGGTCAGCCTGCGTTCAGCGGGGCGTGAAATCGCTTCCAGGATTGAATCCTGACTTTCAAGGTCAGTGAACAACTGCGTAATACGTGCTTCGTCAAGATCACGCTCGACACTCAGTGTTTTTATATACTGTCTAACGCTCTCTCGTTCGAGGAACAATTCGGTCGCGTAGGCACGGCCGGCGCCTAGCACAACCACACAGGCAGACACCAGGCAGAGTAGATTTTTAGCTGTCATTACCAGAGTCTAGTTGACGCTGGCGATCTATTTCACAGCAAACCAGTCAATCGGCGTTTGTTCATGAGATTCAAGCCATGTGTTGGCCTGGGAAAAGTGTTTGCAACCCAGAAAACCACGATGGGCAGAGAGTGGTGATGGGTGTGGTGAGCGCAGAACCAGATGTCTTTTATCATCGATAACCTGGCCTTTCTTCTGTGCGTAGCTGCCCCATAGCAAAAAGACGAGATTCTCTCGCTCATCGCTCAGTTGGCGAATGACATTGTCTGTGAACAATTCCCAACCGCGCCCCTGGTGAGAGGCAGCCTGGCCGCTTTCGACAGTCAGAACGCTATTGAGCAAGAATACGCCCTGCTCGGCCCATGGCAATAAACAGCCCTTGCGCTGCGCCACGAGCACAGAATCGTCATCTCCCAGATCGCTTTCGATCTCCTTATAAATGTTCAGCAACGATGGTGGTACGGCCACGCCCTCTGGCACCGAAAAACTGAGTCCGTGCGCTTGACCGGGCCCATGATAGGGATCCTGGCCGAGGATCACGACCTTCACATCGTCGAACCCGGTCTTCGAAAACGCATTGAACCAGACACTGGAATGCGGGAAAACGATAGCCGACTGGGCTTTGCGCTGAGCTAGATACTGTCGAAGTTCGGTCATGTAATCGGCGGCAAATTCCTTTTCCAGCCTGCTTTGCCAGCTCGGGTGGAGCGCTGCTGATATCTGCTTCTTGGCCACTCTATCGGAAATCTTTCTGTCGGCTACGGGTGCCTGAAACCAGAGTCTAACCGCTATCGAACGCTGATTGATTGAGACGCGGTGCAAAGCCGACTATCATTTGACTATCTAATTAACTGTCGGAACACCAACATCAGGCGCTTGCACCTTATCGGGACAGGAATGCTGGGCGCGCTGCTTCTCACTGGTAGAGCTTTGGGCGCACAGTGTCCAGCCCCCCGTTTTGTCTACGACCCAGGAACCTTCTCCAGTCAACCCGGTGCTCCGGTAGTCGCTGAAGCGGATCGCGTGCGCTCAGAAAACGGGGAGTTTCTGCTCGATGGAAATACATCGATCACTTATCAGGGACGTGTTCTGTCAGCGGAAAACGCTCGCTACAACCCCATCACGGGTGAAGTGTCGGTAAAGGGCTCGTTAAGCTTTTTAGGCGAAGGCGTACAACTTGAAAGCAGTGATGCATTCATTGATATCGACGACGATGTTTTTCGAACCGGCGAGAGCATCTATGAACTTGATTTCAACGGTAAGCGGGCAACCGGCTCGGCGAACGGCATGGCGCGCCTGGCCAATGGTCACTTCGTGCTCAACGGAGCCACTTACTCCACCTGTCCGCCCGGGGATAAAAGCTGGTTTGTGCAGGCGGATAGCCTTGATCTTGATACAGAGGAAGGCATTGGCACCGCTCGCGATCTAAGGCTGGTATTTAAAGGGGTGCCCTTACTGGCATTACCTGCCTTCAGCTTCCCCATCAGTGATAAACGCAAAACCGGCTTTCTTGCGCCGATTATCGCGCGTGGAGAAACCACTGGCATCGAACTGCATTTGCCTTGGTACTGGAATATCCGGCCAAATTTGGATGCTACCTTTACGCCTCGATTTATGAGCAAGCGTGGCACACAGCTTCATTCGGAGTTTCGCTACCTGAATCGCCAGGGCCTGTGGACTCTGGATCATGAATACCTGAAAGACAGAACTCTGGACGGCGAGTCCAGATACTTTACTCAGTTGCGGCAAAAAGGCAGCTTCAATGCCGATCTGACATCCACTATCGTGGCACGACGGGTGTCAGACAAAGACTATCTGGAGGATCTTGGCGACAGTCTTCAGCTTGCAAGCATAACCCACCTTGAGCAGCGCGCAGACTTGAACTACGAGCGCGGCAAAGTGAAAGCATTAGCTCGACTGCAAGGCTTCCAAACGGTAGATGAAGCAATCGTTGCAGAAGATCGACCGCATAGCCGCCTGCCTCAATTCAAGGTATACGCAGAATCGGCGCGACTCCCTCTCGGCCTGAGGAGCGATGTGGCGGGCGAGTTTGTGTACTTCGACAAGGACAACGCCGTCACAGGATCCCGCGTTGATGTACAGCCACGGCTCACACTCCCTGTTGTGCGAGATGCCTGGTTTTTCAAGCCCAGTGTTTCTCACCGCTTTACCTATTATCATCTTAACAATACCGATGATTTGATAGATCGCTCAAGCAGTCGCAACCTTAACTCTGTCAGTGTGGATAGCGGCTTGTTTTTTGATCGCATCGTTGACTCTAATGGATCAGTGCAGACACTTGAGCCGCGCATATTCTATTTGCGCGTGCCCTTTGCAGATCAATCAGACATTCCGGTCTTTGATTCGAGTGCCTTCGATTTCAATATCAGTCAGCTATTCAGAGACAACCGGTTTAGCGGTGCTGATCGGGTGGCCGACGCCAACCAACTTTCTGTTGCCCTGACAACTCGTATGATCAATGGCCTGGATGGAAGCGAGCGTTTTCGCGCCAGTATTGGTCAGATTCAGTATTTTGACGATCGACGCGTCACTCTTCCACCTTCAGACACAATCGCCACAAGAGATAGCTCGGATCTGGTGGGCGAGGTATCCGCCACTCTGGGAAAGGGATGGTTGGGCAAGGGTAATATTCAATGGAATCCCGACGAGCAAAGCACAGTGCGCAGCGCTCTTTCCCTAGGTTACCGACCCGACCCTAACAAAATAGTAAATGTGACTCACCGCATCGTTAATAGTGAAGCGCGGCAGCTAAGCTCAGAGCAGATCGATCTGTCAGCATTGTGGACCCTGGGTGACTCATGGAGAATTGCAGGTCGCTGGAACTACTCGCTGGATGCGGATCAAAGTATCGAATCGCTATTGGGACTGGAGTACGACAGTTGCTGCTGGGCAATACGATTCGCAGCCAGACGCTATATCGCTGATAATGGTGATGATCACGATTCCAGTCTGTATTTTCAGTTGGTTCTCAAAGGGCTGGCTCCTTTGGGACAGAATTACGGCGCGCTGCTGGAGAATGCCATTCTTGGCTATAGAGATAATGTTAAATGATTGATTGTAAAAAACCAGTCCGCCCCCTACTGCTTTGCTGCATCCTGTCCATGCTTTTTTGGCAATCTGCTGTGGCTCAGGATGTCGTACTGGATCGAATCAGAGCTGTTGTCAATGAAGGCGTAATTCTGGACAGTGATATAGCCGCGGCAACCGAGTTTTACAAAAAACAGGCTCAGAGCAACCGGCAAGCGCTTCCCCCGGATAATGTACTCGCCGAGCGAGTGCTGGAACAGTTGATCGATGAGGAAATTCGCCGCCAACATGCCAGAAAGCTCGGCGTGGCGGTTGACCCTGGCAGCGTTAATCGAGCTGTGGAGCAAATTGCACGCAATAACAACATGGACAGCTTGCAGTTTCGTCAAACCATCCAGCAACAGGGTTTCAATTACAACCAGTTTCGACAGAACATCGAGCAAGAGCTATTGTTTCAGCGCCTGATTGAACGAGACGTTCAGGCAAGAATTCGCGTTTCAGCTCAGGAAATTGACGACTATGTCGATTCGGTCAAGAATGATGTCGAAGATCAGCGACGCTACCGAATTCAACATATTCTGCTTGCAGTTCCACCGTCGGCTTCTGCTCAGGACAACGAAGCGGCACAAGCTCGTGCTCAGGCTATTTTGCAGCGCCTCAACAACGGCGATGATTTCAGCGAAGTAGCAGCGGCTGAATCAGATGGCGCGCGAGCATTGAAAGGAGGTGATCTGGGCTGGAGAACGTTGCAGGAGGTACCCGCTTTTCTTGCAGCGGCCCTGCGCGGCATGAACCCTGGTGATCTGAGCGAGCCTTTGAAATCGAGCAATGGCTTGCATATCATCAAGTTGACCGATCGACAGAGTGGCGACCAGACACAACAGGCCGAAACGCTGGCAAGGCATATTTTCATCGCAGGCGATGACGCAAATATTGAGTCGCGACTTAACGGGGTTCGTGAACGAATACAGAGCGGCGAATCCTTTAAAGCCATAGCGGCGGAGGTGAGCGAGGATCCAAACAGTGCGTCAAACAGCGGCGAGTTGCCTTGGTTTAGCCAAGGACAAATGCCTCCTGCCATGGAAGAGATGGCAGACACATTAGCGCTGAACGAATTGAGTCGCCCTTTTCGAACCCAATTCGGCTGGCATCTCTTGCAGATTCTTGAAAGGCGCACGACCAGTATCGACGGTGATGCACTGCGGCAGCAGGCCAGCAATGCACTCAGACAACGAAAAGTTGAACAGGAAACCGAGCGATGGTCCCGCCAACTGCGCGATGAGTCCTTTGTGGAAATTCGCAGTTGAATGCCCCAATAGCGCTAACACCGGGAGAGCCTGCCGGTATTGGACCGGACCTGTGCGTCATTCTGGCACAGAACAGTCGCAGCACCCCTATCGTTGCCATAGCTGATGCGGACATGCTGCTGGAGCGAGCCCGCAAACTCGGTTTACCTTTAGCGATTAAAGCCTATAGTGCGTCTGCACCACAGGCAGTGACTCTGCAGCCAGGCCAGCTGTCTGTGCTAAGCGTGCCGGCATCAGCTTCAGTGGAATGCGGCATTCTTGATCCCCGTAATGCCAGTTATGTATTAGCAACGCTGGATGCAGCAACAGATGGCTGCGTCAACGGACACTTTGCCGCCATGGTCACTGCCCCTCTGCACAAGGGCGTTATCAACGATGCCGGCATAGCGTTTACCGGTCATACCGAGTATCTGGCACAGCGAACCAACAGCGAGCCTGTCATGATGTTGGCAGCAGATACAGCTACCGGCCCTTTGCGCGTAGCGTTAGCGACCACACACCTGCCACTAGCTGCGGTATCCGCAGCGCTAACAACACAAGCATTAACCCGGGCTTTGCGCATCTTGCATAACGATCTGATCAAGCGATTCGGCATTGAACATCCCAGGTTACTGGTTTCAGGTCTCAATCCTCATGCCGGAGAAAGCGGGCATATGGGACGCGAGGAAATCGATGTGATCGAACCTGTACTGGCTCAGCTACGTACTCAAGGCATGGATCTGACAGGTCCCTTACCCGCCGACACCCTGTTTACCCAGCAACACTTGCAACATGCAGACGCTGTGCTGGCGATGTATCACGATCAGGGCCTGCCCGTCCTCAAATACGCAGGCTTTGGCGAGGCTATCAACATTACACTTGGGCTCCCGATCATCCGCACCTCTGTGGATCATGGCACAGCTCTGGATAAGGCTGGCACCGGCAACATTGACAGTGGCAGCCTCAAGGCAGCACTAAAGCTTGCAGATCAGCTCAGCACTGCTGAGCGACAACGGCAGATCGCTTCGTGACACATCAGGCCCGAAAACGCTTTGGCCAGAATTTTCTCCAGGATCAATCCGTCATCGAACGCATGCTCAATTACTTGCGTCTTGAAAACGATGACCCGGTTATCGAGGTAGGACCCGGACTCGGCGCTCTGACCTTGCCGTTACTTGAGCGGCTGGACCGTTTGACAGTGGTTGAAATAGACCGCGACTTAATCGAACGTTTGCACGCACGTGAACTACCGGGCTTATCGATTTTCTCCGGGGATGTGCTCAAGCTCAATCTCAACGACCTGCACGAAGGCAGGCGACTGCGCATTGTCGGAAATCTACCCTACAACATCGGCACACCGCTGCTGCTGCGTCTGCTTGATTCGCATGAATTGATCAAGGACATTCATGTCATGTTACAAAAAGAGGTCGTTGATCGACTCCATGCCCAGACCAATACGCGTGCCTACGGTCGCTTGAGTGTCATGATGCAATCCGTTTTTGATATCGAAGCTCTTTTTACCGTACCTCCTGAGGCGTTTAATCCAGCACCCAAAGTACAATCTGCCGTAGTGCGGCTAAAGCCCAAAGCGAGCATACCCGACAAAGCCATCCTGGCCTCATTGGAGGCCGCAACTCGACAGGCGTTTGCGAACAAGCGAAAGACCTTGCGTAACAACCTCAAACCGCATCTGAACGAGGCAGCGCTACGCGCCATTGAAATCGATCCACAGGCACGTGCCGAAACTCTAGATCTAGATGCATTTCATCGACTGGCAAAACGTTTGAACCAGCTCTAAGCAGTGCTACCATAGGGCACCCAGCAAACAGAACCAGCCACATGGAGCTCGATATCAGCGATGGTATCCAGGTTGATGTAGAAACCCTCTACGTTGAATCAGAATCGGACCCGGATAACAATCGGTTCGTGTTCGCCTATACCATCACCATTCGTAATGTTGGCGAGACTGCTGCCCGCCTGCTCACCAGACATTGGGTCATTCGTGACGCCAATGGCAAGGTGCAGGAAGTTCAGGGCGATGGCGTCGTCGGTGAGCAACCGCACCTGAAACCCGGTGAGGGTTTTCAGTACACAAGCGGAACCATGCTGGAAACATCCATGGGCACAATGGGGGGTAGCTATATGCTGATCACCGATGAAGGCCTGGAATTCAAAGCACCCATCGACGATTTTTTACTTTCCGCTCCCCGCACATTGCACTAATACAGTGGCTGCGATACTCACCATTCGGCGTCAATGACCACCTATGTAATCGGTGATTTGCAAGGTTGTCTAACGCCACTAAAACACTTGCTGGACCATATTAATTTTGATCCAGTGTCAGACAAGATCTGGTTTGTGGGGGATCTGGTTAACCGGGGTTCGGAAACGCTAGAAACACTGCGCTATGTCAAAGACCTGGGTGATAGCGCAATCAGCGTGCTGGGTAACCATGATTTGCACCTGCTAGCCGTGCATCACAATGTTCGTAAGCCTTCCGCCAAAGATACCTTGCAAACTCTACTGCGAGCCCCGGATCGGCAAGAACTCTGCCTCTGGCTTAGTCAGAGACCCTTGCTACATACTGATCTGGAACTGGGCTATACACTTGTTCATGCCGGTATCCATCCACACTGGTCTCTGAAGCGGGCGCACAAGCTAGCCGACGAGTTGCATCAAGTACTAAGCGAAGAAATCGAGGATTTTCTCTGGTACATGTATGGCAACTCACCGGCCCGATGGAGTAAGGATCTAAGCACAAGAAAACGGCGTCGTTTTTCCATAAACGCCTTTACCAGAATGCGCTATTGCCATCTCGATGGTAGTCTTGATTTTGAATACAGTGGCCCGCCGCACTCAGCTAACAAAAGTCTCTATCCCTGGTACGCCCTGCCCGATCGCAAACCCTTGCAAACGCGGGTCGTGTTCGGACACTGGTCCAGTCACCCTGGTATGAGCCCCGATCATGTAGTACCCACTGATCGAGGCTGTGTCTGGGGAGGAGCGCTTAGCGCGTTCGCCATTGAAACCGGTGAAAACAAATGCGTGAGCTGCAATTGATCAGCTCTTACTCGACCTGAGCCCTGTCAAATCAACTCTAAGGCGCTTAAGGCATTATCGATCTGCAATCGGGTGCGCCGACCAAGCGGCAATATCGGTAAACGTGGAGTTTCCTCGCAAAGCTTCAATCTCGAACAAGCGTACTTTATACCAGCCGGGCTTGGTTCGATAAACAACGCACTATGCAAAGGCATGAGTCGATCCTGGATCTGACGCGCTGTTACAAAGTCAGCGTCAGCGCAGGCTTGTTGCATGGCTGCACACAAAGCGGGTGCTACGTTGGCCGTAACCGAAATACAGCCCATACCTCCACAGGCATTGTAGGCAACGGCGGTCATGTCTTCGCCTGACAAATAGCTAAAAGGCTTGTCTATCTGCAAGCGTTCTAAACTGGGTCTTGTGAGGTTTTGTGTTGCATCCTTGACCCCTGCCACACTCGGCAGCTCAGCAAGACGGATCATCGTCTCCACAGAAATATCCACTATCGCTCTAGCAGGAATGTTGTAGACAATGATCGGCAGGTCATTCGATTTACTAATTGCCTCGAAGTGTCTGTAAATACCTTCCTGACTAGGGCGATTGTAATAGGCTGTTACATGCAAGGCGGCCGTCGCTCCTGCCCGATTAGCATGTTCATGCAAAGCGATGGCGGCAGCAGTGTTATTAGATCCGCAACCTGCCAGAACCGGAATCCTGCCCTGAGCCTCTTCCACGACAAGCTCAACCACCCGGCAATGTTCGGCCATTGACAACGTAGACGCCTCCCCGGTTGTACCGACCGGCACTATGCCATCTGTGTTGTTGTCCAGGTGCCAGTGCACCAGCGATCTTAAGGCAGCTTCGTCGAGCTTGCCGTTAGAATCCATCGGTGTAATAAGCGCTACTAAAGATCCTGCAAACATAAGGTTGTGTCCTGTTAAGGCAACACAACGCAGCATCCAGAAATAAAAAAACCTCGGGAGCCGCGAAGGACTGCCGAGGTTTTAAAGTGATGACCGGGAGTTCTTACACGCGCACAGATTTACCTGCAGGTTTTATAACGCGCGGTTTAAGTGTGGTCATGGTGAAGTTTGATAGGTTCATCGGGTTTGACGGTATCACGAAACTGTACAAACTCAAAATTAATTGCAAACACGAAACGGGAAGATCGAAGACTGTGCATTCTTTACAGTGAGCCACAGTGTAATCAAGCATGAAAATGGCAATACATGATGACTCTCTACGACTACCTACCGTCGCAAAACGCATGGAAAATCAGGCAACTTCTCAACCATCTCGAACAACCCTACGAACAGGTGTTTATCAGTATTTTCGAAGCACAGGGCAAAACTGAAGACTATCTTGCCATTAACCCGACAGGCGCTGTGCCGGCGCTGAGAACGTGCAGCGGTGCCACGATTGCAGAATCCAACGCGATTCTTGTCTACCTTGCGCAAGAAACAGAGTACTTGCCCACTGACACCACGGAGCAAGCGCAAGTAATGCAATGGCTGTTTTTTGAAGCAGACTATGTACAAGCCAGCGTCGCCACGCTGCGTCATTGGATACTCACAGCCAAGGATCAAAACAGATCAGCCGACATGCTGGAGAGCAAACGTTCTGCCTCACTCAAGGTGTTATCAATTCTTGACCATCGGCTTAAAAGCAATACCTACCTTTGCGGACAAAACTACTCGATTGCTGACATATCTGTTTTTGCCTATGTTCACCTTGCGCAGGAGGCACACTTACCATTGGAGAACTATCAGTATGTTCAGCGTTGGATAGACGCGGTTAAATCACAGCCTGGATATCTGGCGCAGGTTTACCCTTACTCTATCGATCCACATTCAGCAAATGAACTGTAACAACGTGTAGGAAGCGATCTTGTGCTGATCTGTAATTCAAACGCAAGAATCAGAGTTACTATGTTATTGAGTTTGTTTAGACTTCATTTATGCAGGTTACCATGGCAATAGACGAATCCATCATGCGTGCGGCAGTAGCCGCACGTGATGCAAAATTTGATGGCTGCTTTATCTTTGGCGTCGTCACTACCGGCATCTACTGTCGACCAAGCTGTTCTTCACGAGCAGCAAAGGCCGAGAACATAAGGTTTTTCGACAGCGCAAAAGCTGCCAGAGCTGCAGGCTTCAGAGCTTGCCTGCGTTGCAAACCCGATGATCACAAGCTCGATGTCAGTCAGTTTATCGATTTGGCTCGCTACATAGACAACCATGCTGATGACTCACTGCCCTTGGCCTTTCTGGCAAAAAAAATGAACCTGTCGCCTGCGTATGTGCAAAAAAAATTCAAAGCAGTGTTTGGCGTATCTCCCAAGGCCTATCAGGATGCCGCTCGCATGAAATCTCTAAAATCCAGATTAAAGTCTGGTGATTCGATCACCACAGCGATCTATGAATCGGGTTATGGTTCATCCAGCAGGCTCTATGAGAAGGCTGGCAATAATATTGGAATGACTCCCAAAGCCTATCGTGCAGGTGGTCAGGGTGAACATATCAGCTATGCCTATCGTGAGTCATCACTGGGGCCATTGATGATGGCCGCTACCGATCGTGGCATCTGCTTTGTTATGTTTGGCAAATCCGCCAAGAGCTTATTGCTGCAATTGAAGGCGGAGTTTCCAAACGCATCTCTGGTTGAAACAGCAGCCAGCAATGGTCGCGAACTGGAACAATGGATGAGCGCACTGGAGCAACACCTGAGTGATGGCACCCCCTTACCCGACACGCCACTTGATATCAGAGGCACTGCCTTTCAAATAAAAGTGTGGCAATTCTTATTAACCATACCGGAGGGAGATGTGGTGAGTTATACCGATGTTGCAACCGGCATTGAAAAACCAAACGCGGTTAGAGCTGCGGCCTCAGCCTGCGCCAGAAACAAAATAGCGCTTTATATTCCTTGCCATCGAGTGCTGCGAGCTGATGGTGCTTTGGGAGGCTACCGATGGGATGTAGAACGCAAGCGTGTGCTTTTAGACAATGAAAGGCGTTCTGCTAAAAGGCAAGCTAAGCAGAGCAACTAAGCCAACGCTCCGTGGCCAGTAAATTAGTGTCTTTGTAACTGACTGTATGCCTACAAAGGTTTGCCGGAGCGTTAACATTCTTAAGGATTAAATCAATGACTACTCAGCAGCTGGCTACGGAGTAGCACCGGTGAGCATTTGCTGCAAAAACAGCTTGTCCTCAATCATTCGCCGACCAAAGAACTTTGCCCCCTCTATGCTCCAATGGCCGTAATCCGAATAGAGAAGCAAACCGGCAGAATCGATAACATCACACTGGCTATTAGCCAGATCACACAAATAAGGTACTTTGTCTACATAGCTCAAATTCAACTGTTTCGATTGCAGTTTCAGCTCTTCATTAAGCTTGTCGATATTGCTGAATCGCGCTTGAGCCAATTGCTGCGTGATGTTGTCAGTCAGTCCGTGCTTCAACACCAGTGAAGGCACATTCTTGAACTCAGCAGTGCGTCCCATGATGATCAGATCCCGTCCATCTTGTTGCAGGTAGGCGGAGAATTCATCAAGATACTGGAGCGATGATCTCTCCCATCGAGTTGACACAATGATGCGATCGGCGGATGTCAATAGTTCAGAGGTTTGTACCTGTGCAAACTGTGCTTCACAGCGAAGCTGCGCGTTTTGGCTTTGTTCAGGTGCTTTCTCACCCGCAAACAAATGCAGGCAGGTGTCGTCAATCTCCAATCGTCTGAGGGAGACGGCCGCATTGTCTTTAAGATTAAAATACAACGCATTAAAGATATCCGTGGCGTGGGAGTCTCCCATGACCAGGAGCTTCAAACGATCGCCATCATCGAAAGGCAGGTTAGACAGAGAGTCTGGGTTTTCGATGAACTGACGGCGAATTTGCTGTTTTTCTTCAATATTGCCTATGGCAGCTATGACTGCTTGATCAAACCTGATACTCCAGCCATTAAAAGCATAGGCATGACCCGCGAGCACAATCAGCAGCACAGGAATGGCAAACCAGACTGCTGTGCGAGGCGCTGAACCTGATCGCTGAGCACTGCTGATACGGAATCTGTTTTCAACACTCAGATACAGCACAACAGCCGCAACCAGGGTAATCAGCAACAAGGCTATACGCGTTTTGCCAACAACAACATCTTCAAAGGTTATGTGCTTGTACAAGACCACTATGGGCCAGTGAACCAGATAAAGAGAATAAGATATTTTCCCAAGCCAGACACTTAAGGGATTTCGCAATAGCACGCCGCAGATGCGGGCCCCTCCTCCAGCGATCAGCAATGCTGCACCCACACACGGAACTAAGGCATAGAGATCGGGAAACGGGGTTGTCTTATCAAAAAACAGGACGCTGTAAATCACCAGGAGTAAGCCAAGCAAGCAGGCGGGCTCTCGCGCACGCCCTTGAATGACACCTGCCAATGGCAACATAGCCAGGGCGGCACCAATTGCAAATTCGTACACGCGAAACGGCATCAGAAAAAACGTTGCGCTTGGCTGGTGCGCATTGAACAGTTTTGCAGCTACCAGACTCATAACACCCAATCCGATAAAGACAAACACCAGCGTCCGGGGAGACTGTCGTCGACAGACAAATATCAACGCCGGCCAAAGAAAGTAAAACTGCTCTTCTACGCTTAGGGACCAGGTATGAAGTAGTGGCTTGAGATCGGCACTGGCATCAAAGTATCCCGCCTCCAGCCAGAAGAAAATATTGGATACCGAAAACAGAGACGACAGCAAGGCTCCCGAAAATCTCTGAAAATGATCAGGCGTCAGATAAATGCATGAGATTGCAAAAGTTCCACACAGCACTGCTATCAGTGCAGGTGCCAGGCGCCTGATCCGCCTTACATAAAATCGCTTGAAGCTAAAGCTGTCAGTCTGTGCATCTTTGTAGATCAACTGAGTAATCAGGTACCCACTGATGACAAAAAATACATCGACACCGACGAAACCACCCGGTATGAATTTGTACTCCAGGTGAAAAAGCAGCACGCTCACTACAGCGATTGCGCGTATACCGTCAATCTCAGGCCGATACTTGAGTTGGTTCATGACGATCTACTGTTTTTTTTCCAACACCCAGTAAGTGACCGGCAAGCCATCAGTGGTTTCCGGATCACGTACTTCATGAGAAATTTTTTCCCAGTCATCCCAACTGAAACTGTCGAGCCAGGTATCACCTTCAAATTCATGATCTATCACAGTCAGATAGAAACGCTGCGTAAGCGGCATTGCTTCTCTGCATAGACCCGCTCCGCCGATCACGAAAATCTCATCTGCCAGTGTATCGGCTTGCATCGCTATGTCGCTAGCCAACGTTAACGCCGATTCAACACTGGCTACAACACTGACACCATCGGCTTGCCATTGAGTGTTGCGCGATACCACAATGTTGGTGCGGCCGGTAAGCGGCTTACCCATCGATTCGAACGTCTTTCGCCCCATGATCACAGGCTTACCCATGGTGACGCGTTTGAAGTAGGCCAGTTCACCTGGAATTCGCCATGGCATTCCACCCTGACTGCCAATGAGCTTGTTTTTGTCCATGGCTAACATCATGGCTGTAACGGGCTTCGTCAACGACATTTGCTTATACAGCTATAGGGGCAGAAATTGACGGGGCAGCTTCATAACCGCCCAATGTAAAGTCATCAAACGTAAACTCAAACAAATCTTTGATAGCCGGATTGATGTGCATGCTGGGTAAGGGGCCGGGGCTGCGCTGTAATTGCGTTTTGGCCTGCTCAAAATGATTGCTGTACAAATGTGCATCGCCCAGTGTGTGTACAAAGTCGCCCGGCTTCAGATCACAGACCTGGGCCACCATCATGGTCAATAGCGCATATGAGGCTATGTTGAATGGTACACCCAGGAACACATCAGCACTGCGCTGATACAGCTGACAGCTCAAGCGACCCTGCGCAACATAAAATTGAAACAGCGCATGGCAAGGCGGCAGCTTCATATTATCTATATCGCTTACATTCCAGGCGCTCACAATATGACGTCTGGAATCCGGGTTGTTTTTGATCTGTTCTATCAACTGAGCAATCTGATCAATGTGCCCGCCATCAGGAGTGGGCCAGCTGCGCCACTGACTGCCATAAACAGGACCAAGATTGCCCTGATCATCCGCCCACTCATCCCAGATCCTCACGCCATTAGCCTTGAGGTAAGCAATGTTGGTATCACCTGCCAGAAACCAGAGCAGTTCATGAATGATAGATCTTAGATGCAGCTTCTTGGTCGTGAGCACCGGAAACCCTGCGTTTAAATCAAAACGCATTTGATAACCAAATACTGAGCGCGTGCCAGTACCGGTTCGGTCGCCTTTGTCGACGCCATTATCCAAGATATGTTGCAGCAGATTGAGGTAAGTTTGCATGCGATACCGCTCAAGTTTTGACTGTGTTGTTTTCGAGACGATAAGCTGAATACAGCAGTAACAGACCAAGCAGAATCATCGGTATGGAGAGTAGCTGCCCCATGGTTAACCAGTCAAAGGCTATGAATCCCAGATCCTTGTCAGGCTCTCGCACAAACTCTATAAAAAACCGGTATATGCCATAACACATGACAAATACGCCTGAGACCGCCCGTTGTGGGCGAGGTTTGGAGGAGAACCACCAGACAATGATAAACAGCAAAACGCCCTCACCGAAAAACTGATACAACTGATTGGGGTGGCGCGGAAGCGGTCCTGCCTGTGCCGATGGGAATACCATACCCCATGGCACATCGGTGACGCGACCGTAGAGCTCACCATTGATGAAATTGCCAATTCGCCCCGCCCCTAAACCAAACGGAAACGCCGGTGCAAAAAAATCCGCCACCTGAAAAAAGGTTCGGCCCGTATTCCTGGCGTACAACCAAAACGCGGCAATCACGCCCAGAAAACCACCGTGAAAGGACATGCCTCGCCAGCCATACTCACTAAAGGGATTGATGGCCTGCAGAGGTGAAGTTAAAAGCAATTCGGTTTGATAGAAAAGCAGAGAACCCAGCTTGCCACCCACGATAACCCCGATCACGATATAGAAAACTACATCGCCTACCTCGTCTGCTACCCAACCAGAACCTGGCTTACTGGCGCGGCGCTTGGCCAGCCACCAACCGACCATAAACGCGACCAGATAGGTTACGCCATACCAGTGTACGGTGAGCGGGCCCAGCTCAAGTGCAACCGGATTGATATTAGGGTATTGCAGCATTGCATTAGGTCACCACAGAGGGAACGCAATTATAGCCCGAGGAAGACCTGATTAGCGCAATCAGTAGCACCGCCCGGGCTAAACAACCCGGCCTATAACACCGCTCAAATAGTGTGTTTCAGGCATCGACACATTTACCGGATGGTCTGCAGCCTGCTGCAGCGGCGCCAGGATCTGTAAACCCATGCTCTCTTTCGGCGTGTTTTGCCTCATTTGCTGCTGCAGCTCTTCATGACTCAATGCCTGTGAACAGGAAGCGCTGACAATAATACCGCCAGGTTGCAACAAGCGCATGGCAAGCCGATTGTTCAGGGCATAGTGCCGTAACCCCGACTCACGATCCTTGCGCCTCTTGATGAACGCAGGCGGATCGAGCACGACGACATCAAAGCGCTCACCCTCTGAATAAAGCGTGCGCATAGCTTCGACAGCATCATCACATGTTGCCTGGAATTTGTTGCTTAATCCGTTGAGAGAAGCATTGGTGTTGGCTGCAGCGACAGCCATCTGCGATGCATCGATGGCCAGGACCTGTCTCGCGCCGAAAGCTGCGGCGTTGAGCCCAAATCCACCAAGATAGGTGTAAACATCCAGCACTCGCTTGTCTTTCACCCACGGCGCCAGGGATGCCCGACTCTCCCGATGATCATAGAACCAACCGGTTTTCTGACCTAGCTCAGCCGGCACCTCAAAGTCCAACTGATTCTCCTCGATACGCAGCACGTCAACGGGATCGCCAACTACCCACTCTCGATAACTGGGCAGATGCTCGAGTTCTCTTACCGGAGCATCATTGCGCAAATACACGGCAGCGACACCACTAATCGATTGCAAGGCATCGACGATCTCATCACGATAAACCTCCATTCCTGCCGTTGTTATTTGAACAACCATCACGTTGCCATAACGATCGATGGTTAGACCGGGAAGGTAGTCACCTTCGCTGTGAGCCAGCCGATAAAAAGGTTTATCGTAGCGGTATTGGCGCAATTCATACGCTGTCTGGAGCCTGGCTCGCAATGCGGTGCCATTGAAGGGTTGATGGGCACGCCGGCTTGTGACCCTGGCTGCAATAAGGGAATTGGGGTTGACATAGGCATGTGCGAGAAACTTACCGTTGGCCGTTTCTATCGTGACCGCAGACCCTGGATCCAGACCTTTTAACGGCGTTGTTGCCGTATCAATTTCGTTGGAGAATATCCACGCATGCCCACTTTGCACACGCCGTTCTTCGCGCTTTTTCAAGCGCAGTGTGTTCATGTGCCGACTCGCGGCATAGAAAGATTTTTATGCATGCGGCCAAGGGTACAGGAGGCCGCAACAAACTACTCGGAACTTATGCTCCGATCGTTACAGATTTTTTTAATTCTCTAATGCTGAGAGAATCTGGTCTTCAAGATCGCCACGAATAGCGATGATCTCACCAAGTCGGGAGATATCACCTGCCAACATTTCGATGTCTTCGCCGGTGCCTTCAAAGGCATCGTACTTGTCATTGAAATCAACCAGGTAATCTGTTGTTTCTGCGATAGCCGGATAGACTTCTGCCGCAACCTCTTTGACCGCACGGCGACGCTCCTTGCCCTCGATAATACGTTGGTAGACTTCAAAGTGGCCCATGGCAGTGTAGTCAACCATGATCTGACAAAAGCCGCGCAACTGATCTGCCTCTACCGAATGGTTTTCAATCTCACGGGCAGCAAAAGAACTGACGCCTGCCAGTTGGCAGTAGCTCACTACTACCTTCTGTCTAAGCTTGACCAGCGACTCAATCGTGTTGTGCAAACGAGCCCGACGTTCTACACCACTTGGTGCGATCGCATCATTAGCTTCAGCGTTGGCAGTCGTCATGTGAATCTCCAGCAAATTGTTGAATGAAAAAAACGTCGGGGTTAGCGGCATTTTGGGTAAAGCAAGGATGCTGCCATTGTTCGCGTCAATTTAACCACAACTGTTGCAGTTATACCACGAATATTATTCAAATACTTTCTTCGCTTAGTGATGCAAGCGAATGATTAATATAATAATTGCTGCTTGACATATTCAGGTTCTGAACTACTCCTTGTGGTTTTTATCCCAATCGATCAAATGATGAAAATATTCTGAGACTGGGACCTGCGTCTCGGAAACACAGCGACCCGCAACCGATATGCCTGCCGTTTTGACGGATTCAGGGGTACCGCTAATCAAGGGATGCCAATTTTCCAGCGGTAGACCGGCGCTCAATTTCTTGTACGCACAACTCTCTGGTAACCATGAGATTTTTTCGGGCGTCAATGGCCGCACTGCCAGGCAATCGTGTACCTGTGCAAAACGATGCGCGTAGTCCCGGCACCGACCATTACTGGTATCCAGAAGCCTGCAAGCTACTCTCGTAAAGTGAACGTCTTCGGTGTCCTCATCCTGCAACTTTTGCAGGCAGCAGCGACCGCAGCCATCGCACAGGGACTCCCACTCCTGATCACTCATGCTTTCCAGCGACTTAAATTCCCAGAATCGAGCGCTTTCAGTCACGCTGCATTTCCCGGTGATAAGAGACGATGCGATCTACCTCATCAGACGAGCCCATCAGCACAGGCACTCTCTGATGCAGGGATTCAGGCTCGATATCCAGAATGGGCTGAGTGCCAGTATGCGCACGTCCGCCGGCCTGCTCCATAAGCATACCCATCGGATTGGCCTCGTAAAGCAGGCGAAGCTTCCCGCTCTTGCCTTGCTGCTGCATTCTCGCATCCAGTGGATACATGAAAACACCACCACGGCAAAGAATCCGATGCACGTCTCCAACCATAGACCCCGCCCAGCGCATATTAAAGTTTTTTCCACGCGGACCTTCTTCGCCCGCATTGCATTCTTCTACATAACGTTTTTCAGGCTCAAGCCAGTGCCGCGTGTAAGCCGAATTTATAGCGTACTCACTGGTGCTGGCAGGAACGCCAATATGCGGATGAGTCAGAATGAACTCCCCGACACTGTTATCCAGCGTAAAACCAACCACACCATTGCCAACGGTGAGAATTAACATGCTCGCAGAGCTATACAGGCAATAGCCGGCGCACACCTGCTTGCGTCCTGATTGCAGAAAATGCTGATCGCCAGGCGCTGATGAGTCATCGTGCCGGGTAATTGAAAATATCGTACCGGTCGATCCGTTGACGTCAATGTTGCTAGACCCGTCCAAAGGATCAAAAGCCAGCAGGTAGTCTCCCCTGGGGTAGCCGCTGGGAATAGCATAGTGCTCGTCCATCTCCTCAGAGGCGATACCTGCTAACAGGCCAGAGCGTTCCATCGACTCCAGGAACACATCATTGGCAATGATATCGAGTTTCTTTTGCTCTTCTCCCTGAACATTCTCCTGCCCTGCAGCACCGAGAACACCTGCCAGTTCGCCCAGACGAACCAGATTGGACAAACGCTTACACGCTGTAGCGATGTCATTGAGCAGAGCCGTGAAAGCCGCACCGTTGTCATGCTCTGAGAGCCCCACTGTTTGCCGTACCTGTTCATTCACGCGCTCTGCAATGATGTACTGGGTGAGCGTTATACCGGGTTGATGCATTTAGATCTCCACCATGTCAAAGTCGTCTTTTATAGCGCCGCAATCGGGGCAGCTCCAGCTCAATGGCACATCTTCCCACCGAGTGCCGGCCGGAATTCCTTCATCCGGCCAGCCTGCAGCCTCGTCGTACACCAGTCCGCATACGATGCACAGATATTTCTTGAATTCCACTGCCACTCACGCCTTAATTGATATGCTGACATTGTCTCATTTACTCGGCCTACATGCCGTAATATGGAAGGCTTGGCAATTCGTTCACATAAATATTTCGGAGTTATTCAGTGTCTGACACCCATTCGCCAACACAACCCAACGCCGCGCAACAGCTATTTGATCGCGCCCAGAAGGTAATCCCCGGGGGAGTCAACTCTCCTGTTCGGGCGTTTGGCAGCGTCGGCGGTACTCCGCGCTTCATTGCCAACGCCAGTGGCGCCTACATTGTTGATACAGAACAAAAACAATACATCGACTATGTAGGGTCCTGGGGACCCATGCTGTTAGGTCATGCGCATCCTGAAGTTATTGCAGCCGTTCAGTTAGCGGCTGAGAGTGGTCTGAGCTTTGGTGCGCCCACCGAGCTTGAAGTACAAATGGCGGAACTGATTTGCAATATCGTCCCATCCGTGGAGTCTGTTCGGATGTGCAGCTCTGGCACCGAAGCCACTATGAGCGCTATTCGGCTTGCACGAGGTTTTACCGGACGTGACGATATACTCAAATTTGAAGGCTGCTATCACGGCCACTCTGATTCACTGCTTGTCAAAGCAGGTTCCGGAGCCCTCACATTAGGCGTTCCAAGTTCCCCGGGGATACCTGCGGATTTCGCCAAGCACACACTGACATTGCCCTTCAACGACGACACGGCTGTTCGAGAGCTCTTCGCCCAACGCGGTGACTCCATTGCCTGCATCATCGTTGAGCCTATTGCCGGAAACATGAACTTTGTCGAGCCCGGCGAAGGCTACCTGCAAACACTGAGAGAACTGTGCACTGCACATGGCACTGTGCTGATTTTTGATGAGGTGATGACAGGCTTTCGCGTGGCCTTAGGCGGTGCCCAGGAAATCTATGGTGTGATGCCTGATCTGACCACCTTGGGCAAGGTCATCGGTGGCGGGATGCCGGTTGGCGCATTTGGCGGAAGACGAGACATCATGGAACAAATAGCACCGCTGGGTCCGATTTATCAAGCCGGTACCCTCTCTGGCAACCCAATAGCGATGAGTGCTGGAATAAAGACGCTGCAACTTCTTTCCGAGCCGGGTTTCCACGCTAATTTGCACAAGAGTACCGCTGATTTTCTATCAGGACTGCAGGCAGCTGCGGATCAGTGCGGGGTACCTTTTTGCACAGCCAATGCAGGGGGCATGTTTGGTTTCTTTTTTACAGACGCTGACAAGGTCAGTAGCTTTGATCAAGTCATGGCTTGCAACAACGATCACTTCAAGCAGTTCTTTCATAGCATGCTGGATGCAGGCGTGTATCTGGCGCCCTCTGCCTTCGAAGCTGGTTTCTCGAGTGCTGCGCATAGCGCAGAAGATTTTGATCAGACAATCCTTGCCGCTAAACAGGCCTTTGAAAAAATAGCGAGCTCTGGGTGATGGGTAAGTGCATCGCCATGTGGTCAGGGCCCCGCAACATTTCCACAGCAATGATGCGCGCCTGGGAAAATCGAAGCGATACCGTCGTTGTTGACGAACCCTTCTATGCACACTATCTGAAGAGCACCGGCATCCAACATCCGATGGCAAGCGAGATCATTGCCGATAGCGAAACAAACTGGCAAAGCGTTGTGCAAACCCTGGCGCAACCACCGGAAGAAGGTATTTTTTACCAAAAGCACATCAGTACTCACTGGATGGATTACTTTTCCAGCGATTGGCTGGAAGAGCTTGAGCATGTGTTTCTGATTCGCGAACCGGAGCCTGTCGTGGCATCGTACGCGAACAAACGCGACAAGCTGACCATGCATGACCTGGGCTATTCTCAACAAACATGGTTGTTCGAGCATATTCACGAACGCAGTGGCAAAAGACCGCCTGTCATCGACAGCAGGCGATTTCTAGACAACCCGGAGGCACAACTGATACGCCTTTGCGAGTTGCTGGGTATCAACTTTCAGGGTGCAATGCTAAGTTGGCCTGCAGGTTCGCGTCAAAGTGACGGGATATGGCAAAGCCATTGGTATGATGCCGTGCGCAAATCCACCGGATTTGGATCTAACAACAACAAACCTGCCTCTCTGACTAACGACCAAACGGCCATTGCCCAGCAATGCCGCCCGCACTACGAGGCGCTTTTTGAGTTTGCTCTGTGATAGCTAGAAATACCACTTCACACCAAAACTGAATGCGGAGATGTCAGAAAATTCGCCATCGTCACCAACATAACGAACATAATCAGCTGATAGATCCAGTCTTTTAGACAACTCGGTTTCCAGTCCAAAACCATAAGAAAAGCCAGATCGACTATCTGAAAATTCGTTGCCATTGATAGTCTGAGAAATCTCTACGCCCGAGACACCCGCTAGACCAAAAAGAGCGCTGCGCTGCCCGATGGGTAAATAGGCTTTTAGAAAACCACCCATGTAGCTTGTGCTGAAATCATCGAACGCCTCGGTGTGCCGATCGCTGCCACCGCCAAGATGAAACTCGGCATCAAACACATCATCGAGCCTCATCCCCAGTCTGAGCCTTATACCGCGGGGATTGAGGTCCTTATCAAGCTGATTGTCCAAAGCCAGAGAAGTACCATCAACACCAATGTAGCCACTGGCTTGCGCAGACATGCTCACGCCTAGCGACAACAGCACCACGGCGACGAATTTTGCATAATTCATTGATCTACTCCAGATGAAATTCCAGAGTAGCGTAGCGTTCTGATACTGAACGCTATCTTAACGCCTGCAGTTGATTAGTCCGAATTCTCAGCGTATGCCTCGTAATCATCGGGGCCCATCATGTTTTCTACCGCCTCAAGATCTTCTGGTTGCATCTTGAAGATCCAGCCTGATCCGTAGGGATCAGAATTGACCAGCTCCGGATTGTCGGCCAGATCCTGATTGGCATCGATGACGGTTCCGGCTACTGGTGCGTATATGTCAGAAGCCGCCTTCACAGACTCTACAACAGCAATACCGTCCTCGGCATCACACACGCTGTCGATTTCTGGCGTTTCGACAAACACAAGGTCGCCTAGCTGCTCTTGTGCATGATCACTGATGCCAATGGTTATGCTGCCATCATCTTCCACTCGCACCCACTCATGTGAAGGTGCAAACTTAAGGTCGCCCGGTATTTCCATAGTGCTGATCTCTCGCCTTGACGATTGAAGTAAAAGAACAGCACCATTGGAACACAGAAAGCTCGCTAGTCGCGAGCCTGACCGTGTGGAACAAAGGGCACAGAAGCAATATGCGCCGGCAACAAGCGGTTCCTGATACTGATATCACAGCTACCTGTAAATCGCTTTTCAACCCGTGCTAGAGCCACAGATACCTCTCGGGTGGGACTAAAGGTGCCTGAAGTGATTGTACCAATTGATCGACCAACAAGTTCAACACTTTGGCCTTTTTGAAGCCTGCCCCGGGTATCCAGGATGATACCGACCTGCATATAGCGCCCGCCAAACAGTTTGTGGTCTTCAAGAACCTCTTTACCGATAAATTCACGATCGGGATCGAGAATATCAACCGTAGAGGGTATGCCAGACTCCACCGGCGTGTGGTCTTCGTCCAGATCTTCGCCATACTGACACATACCGGCTTCTACCCGAAGTGAATCGCGGGCTCCGAGACCGGCAGCATGCACACCCTGTGCAGACAATGCCTGCCACAGGTCTACGGCTTTGGACTCTGGTAGCGCAATCTCGACGCCATCTTCGCCGGTATAGCCTGTACGGGCAATCAACCAGTCTCCGGACTCAACAGCTGTGTATCGCCCCATGGAAATAAGATCGTGCACCTGACCAACCTCGGCAAGGGCTGCCTCTGCCAATCTCACAGCATCGGGCCCTTGTACTGCCAGCATCGCTGTGCCATCAACCTCGTGCATCTGCACACCTGCCGGGCGATGGCCTTCCAGCCACTTCATATCCTTTTCGCGGTTTAGCGGGTTAATAACCAATCGGTAGCGATCACTGGACAAGCGATAGACAATCAGGTGATCAATAACGCCACCACACTCACGGCACATGCAGGTATAGAGAGCCATACCGTCGGTTAGCTTTCCAACATCGTTGGTGAGCATTCTTCTAAGCCAGCTGGTGGTCTCATCTCCTTGCAAGTCAATGATCGACAAATGCGATACATCAAACATACCTGCAGATGTTCTTACTGCTTGATGCTCGGCCAGTTGAGAACCAAAGTGGACTGGTAATGAAAAGCCTGCGTAGTCAACGAACTTAGCTGCGGCTTGCACTTGTGTTTCGTATAGGGGGGATTTTTTAACCATGTCTCCTGACGCACATCTCCTAACAACATTTTCCTTTAAGCAAAACATTCCTTGCTCACTATCCTGTTTTATACCGATCAATGCAGTATCACATAACTATACGTTAACAGCACATCAGTGCAAATACTCCTGACGATTTGTACAGCTTAAGTATAGTAACCGAACTGCTTTCATAAGCAGACATAAGTTAACTAACTTAGTTTAGTTTTGGAAGATGAAAGTCAGTATAGATCGCTACTTGAAATTGGCGATCACTGTATTGATGTACAAGCAGTTTGTCCACACTAAGCGTGTGAACCAGCTATCACTTTGGCTTAATAACAACAAACACTTTTGATTTAAAAACAACAAACACCAACAACATTAAAGCAACGACTATTACAGGCCAGTTTCCCGTACTTGCATAGAGGGTTTGGCCGCTACGTGGTTGCACAGAAATATCTAAGGTGCCTGCTTCGTTGTGTTTTATTCGACCTAGGATATTGCCGTTATGATCAATAGCTGAAGACACACCGGTATTGGTTACTCTTACCAGCGGCCGTGCAAACTCTCGAGCTCGCATCTGAGCCTTTTGCTCATGCTGATGAGGCGCAGATGAATCACCAAACCATGCATCGTTTGAAACATTAACCAACAGCCCGGATGCCGGTAACAGAGCACGCATCTCTTCGCCATAAACATCTTCATAACAGATTGATACACCTATAGAAGTGCCCTGCATTTGCAAAGGCACATGAGGCCCTGAACCTGCGGCAAGATCAGACATGGGAATGTCAATGTAGCGCGCTGCGAAATCCAAAATAAATCTCAGCGGCATGTATTCTCCAAAAGGAACCAGATGACGTTTGCGATAAACCGCCCGATCACCTCCTAACTGTCTGACAGCGTTATAAATATTATCTCCGTCTCGTTGAAAACCGCCCGATAGAATATCCACGCCCTGTGCATCCATCGAATTAATAAAAGGTTCAAGCGCTGCATCGACGCGATCAAAATAGGTGGGAATCGCGGTTTCAGGCCATATAATTAAATCAACATCTTGCAAACTTTTGCCTGTGCTCATGCCAACGTATTGATTCAATGCGTTTTGCAGTCGCTCCCGACTAAATTTCATTTCCTGGGGAATGTTTGCCTGCACCATACGAACAGTAACCGGCGACCCCAGCGGTTCAGAAAAATTAATCGATTTAAGAGACAAGGCAACACCGCCACCAACTAACAGAACCATCAATGTTGCTACGCGAGATCGTCCTGTCTGTTGCATTAATACAACTAACAAACCAGCAACGAGCACAATAAAAAAACTAATGCCATACACGCCCATGAAAGGTGCCAGGTGCCCGAGCGGACCCGAAGTTTGACTGTAGCCAAGTAAGATCCAGGGAAAGCCATCCAAGATTTTTCCACGCAAAATTTCGGACAACACCCAGAGCGATGCAAACAGCAATACGTTTAAATAAGGTGAGCGAGCCAATTTGTATCGACACCACAGCGAGGCTGATACTGCCGGAAACACTGTCATCACCAAGACAAACACGAAAGTTAGCAAAACTGCCAGCGGCGCAATCGCCGCGCCGAAAAGGTGCAAGCTGTAATAAACCCAGTGAACACCAATACCGAAATAGCCTAGACCGAATACCCAACCGATCCAGAACCCTTGCTTGGGCGAAGCGCTTTGAATCAGGAAGTACAACCCACCGACGCTGAGCAAAGCCAGTGGCCAGATTAATGTCGGGGCAAAAGAAAAAGGCAGCGCGAGTCCACCGATCAGGGCCAGCACAGTGGTCATGTGTCTTGACGGCACAGGCAATTTAGTCACTCGATGGTTGAGGCGTTACCTGGAGTAAGTGCATACGTCGCGAGTCTGCTGACAAGACCCGAAACTGGCAGCCGTCTATCACGGCAACTTCACCTGCTTTCGGCATGTGCCCGATGTATTGCATCAACACCCCGCCAATCGTGTCGAATTCTTCATCACTGAACTGGGTAGCCAATCTTTCATTGAACTCATCAATCGGTGTCAGTGCGCGTACTGAAAAGCGACCATCACCGTGATCTCTGATGTCTACATCCTCTTCAGTGTCGTGTTCATCATCTATCTCACCTACGATTTCCTCAAGCACATCTTCGATGGTGACCAGACCATCAACGCCGCCATACTCATCCAGTACAATGGCCATGTGATTGCGTGCCGAGCGAAACTCTTTTAGTAGTACATTCAACCGTTTGGTATCAGGTGTGAAGGTGCATTTTCGCAGTATGTCGTCCAGCCGGAAGCGTCTCTGAGCGCCGGTTCCTGAGTAGCGCAGCAGATCTTTGGCCAGAACCACCCCGACAACGTTATCCTTGTCCTCGTTGATAACAGGAAATCGCGAGTGGCCGGATTCGATAACCACCGTCAGGATTTCTTCCAAAGGCATATCGTATTCGACTACGACCATTTGTCCGCGCGGAATCATGATATCGCGGACACGCATTTCAACTACCTGAAATGCACCCTCCACCATTTGCAGGGTATCGGCATCAAATATCTCTCTAGCCTGTGCATCGCGTAAAAGCTCCAGCAACTCATTACGATCTCTGGGCTCGCCGCCAATGGCATAGACCAGTCGATCCATAAGGGTCCGGCCAGATCCACCATCCGGTGTGTCATCACTCATTAAATTAATTACACCCGATACGGGTCGGAAATGCCCGACCCCGATAATATCTGAATTTCCATGCTCTCCATAGCCTCCGCCTGATTAAGCTCTTCATGATCGTAGCCACACAGGTGTAGCGTGCCATGAACGAGCATGTGCGCCCAATGATCATCAATTGCTTTGTTCTGCTCGCTCGCCTCTCGATGCACCACCTCAGGGCAAAGCACCAAATCACCAAGCGCCATCAGGCCATCGGGCAAAAGTGGCATATCTGACCTGAAACTAAGCACATTGGTGGACGAATCCTTGCCTCTGTAACGCTGGTTCAGTACTTGTATTGTAGCTGCGTCAACCAATTTTACTGATACTTCGATAGCTTCCGCTGCTGATAAATCCAACAGTGGCTGCGCCTGCAATGCTGCCGCACACCAGGACTGTATAAATGATTCACCCGGCGCATCGCCCGGGTTCGGAAGCGTGCTTTTGTCAAACAGAATGCGGCAGGCTGAATCACCATCAATCGGGGTCGTCACGCTTCTCCACATCCTCGTAGGCGGCAACAATTCGTTGAACCAGTGGATGGCGGACCACATCAGTCGATGAAAATTCACAAAAACCCAGCCCATCTACCCCCTGAAGAACACCCTGCACATGCTTGAGACCCGAAAGCTGATGCTTGGGCAGATCCACCTGCGATATGTCACCCGTGACAATCGCTTTAGATCCAAAGCCGATTCGCGTTAAGAACATCTTCATTTGCTCAACCGTCGTATTCTGCGCCTCGTCCATGATGATGCAAGAATGGTTCAAGGTTCGACCTCGCATGTAGGCAAGCGGTGCAATTTCGATGATGTTGCGCTCAACCAGCTTACCAACGCGCTCAATGCCCAGGAACTCATAAAGCGCATCGTAAATGGGCCGCAGATAGGGATCGACTTTTTGCATCATGTCGCCTGGCAGAAAACCCAACCTTTCGCCCGCCTCAACGGCAGGCCTGACCAGAACCAGCCTCTGGACCTGATCCGATTCCAAAGCCTCAACCGCGCAAGCAACAGCTAAGAATGTTTTGCCGGTACCTGCGGGGCCAATACCGAATGTCAGATCCCGCTCCTTGATACTCTGAACATATTCAGTTTGTCGTGGACCTCGACATTGAATAGTGGAGCGACGGGTTTTTATGATTGCCGTGTTTCTTGGCGCGGCGGGTGCCTGCATTTCCAGTAGTCCAGACTCTTGCAGAGACAAATGTACCTCCTCGGGCTCCAATGCTTCTTTTTCGGTCATGTCATACAAATGATCAATAAGTGCCTTGGCACTGGCTGTCGATTCACTATTACCCTCAACGGAAAACTGATCTCCGCGATTGCTTATCTCAACGCTAAGACGCTGCTCAATTTGCTTCAGATGTTCATCGAATTGGCCGCAAAGGCGGGCCAGTCGTTCATTATCGGCAGGCGCAACTCGAAACTCTAGTCGCGGCATGCAGCGGCTGCCTGTTCTGGTGCATCTACCAATGTGCCCCGCAACGAGTTTGGTAATGCTTCGGTTATTTGAACATCGGCAAACTGGCCAATCAGGGCTTGATCTCCGGCAAAATTGACAACACGGTTGTTTTGCGTGCGCCCACTGATTTCACGTGGGTCTTTTCTGGCAGGTCGATCAACCAGAACTCGCTGTACAGAACCTATCATAGAACGACTTATCTGAGCAGCCTGCTCAGTGATCACAGCCTGCAGACGCGCCAGGCGCTCCTTCTTGACTGACATGGGTGTATCGTCTTCGAGTGATGCCGCAGGCGTGCCCGGGCGAGCGCTAAATATAAAACTGTATGAGTGATCAAAACCCACGGTTTCTATCAGCTTCATGGTGTCCTCGAAATCCTTGTCAGTCTCTCCCGGAAAGCCAACGATGAAGTCTGATGACAACGTAAGATCAGGGCGCGCCAACATAAGCTTTCGAATTTTGGATTTGTATTCGATGGCAGTATGACCACGCTTCATCGCTGCAAGGATCCGGTCTGATCCGCTTTGCACCGGCAAATGCAGGAAGCTAACAAGTTCCGGCACGGTGGCGTAAGCCTCAATTAGAGAATCACTAAACTCAACGGGATGCGAAGTCGTGAAGCGAATGCGCTCTACACCATCGATTGCCGCAACGTAACGTATCAACAGAGCCAGGTCGGCTGTTCCACCCTCGTGCATGGCACCCCGGTAGGAGTTGACATTTTGACCTAAGAGATGGATCTCGCGCACACCTTGTTCTGCCAGCGCCATTACCTCATCGATGATGTCGTCCAAGGGTCTGCTTATTTCTTCTCCTCGTGTGTAAGGTACAACGCAAAAACTGCAATACTTGCTGCAACCTTCAATGATAGATACGAAAGCACAAGGGCCATCCGCTTTTGGTTCTGGCAGGCAATCGAATTTTTCGATTTCAGGAAAGCTGATATCAACCACCGATTTCTGCGAGGACTGGCTGCGATCTAGCAGCTGCGGTAGACGATGAAGAGTCTGTGGGCCAAAGACCACATCAACAAAAGGCGCGCGCTGATGAATGGCATCACCCTCCTGGCTTGCCACACACCCGCCCACACCAATAACCACCCCATCACGTGCTTCCTTGAGGGGACGCCATCGGCCCAGCTCGGAAAAAACTTTTTCCTGCGCCTTTTCCCTGATTGAACAAGTATTGAGCAACAGGATATCGGCTTCCGTTGGATCTGTTGTTGCCTCAACCGGCCCATCTTCTGCCAAGACATCGAGCATCTTGGCAGAGTCGTATTCGTTCATCTGACAACCGTGTGTCTTGATGAATACCTTGCGTGTCATGAATCACTAATCGGGAGTATACAAAGCTGAAGTATACGCTGGTGCGCCAGGCTTGGCTCGCGAACTGAGTCGTGGAGTTGAAGCAGATAGGAGGCGCTAAAGAGTGACAGAGGTCGAGAAATAACTATAAAAGTTTATATAAATGCAATTAACGGCATAATACATGAAATAATCTCATTCATAACGAGTTAAAACTTTAATAGTCCCTGCAAACCTTGTCTGACGTCCCTGCCAACCGAAAAAACGTTGAGAAACTCAATGCCCTGCGTCAGCAGGCCGTTGAGTTACGCCTGGCTGGTAAAACGTTGGCTCAGACTAAAGAAGCTGTGGGTCTGAGCGCCCCTACCATTATCGCCGCCGTCAAAGCCTACAAATCGGGAGGTTGGGAAGCCGTTGCAGTGGGTCCGAGAGGCAGACCGAGAGCGGACTCTGACGCCCAAAACCAGCAGGCTCTAAAGCTCTCTCTTATTGAGGCTGCAACGCTTAGAGCGTCAAAGCCTGGTAATACCTCCGACCGGCTGTCACCGCTTGCACCTTCCGAACTATCGCAAGCTGCCCCCTCTGGCACTGTGCTTTGGAGCACGGAAACAGTTGAGCGCTGGATGAAGACTCGCTCCATCAGCGTCAGCAGATCCACCTTGCTTGTGTGGCTCCGTAAGTGGTCATTGCTACCACAGAATCGTTATAAGTCAGCCAAAGAGCGAGCCATCAATGAAACTGATGAAAACGCCACAAGCTGGATGATCGAACATGAGCGTTTCGCACGTCGGGCACGACGGCGCAATACACCCGTTTACTGGATAGGCAGTCGCCCCATTGATGATCAACGCCATCAATTGTTTGCGCATGACTTGCGCGGTCATGCGGTTTGGTGCCTGACGCACGGTGCACCAGGAGCATCGGATTATCTGCAATTTTTCAACGCTCTCGCTGATCATCACAGCGCTGGTATCTCGCTGGTGCTGGCTGGCGCGCATCTATCCCGAGACAAACTGCTGTCCCAATGGTTGGACAACAGCAACACAGAACTACTCATTGTTGGCGAACCAGCCACGCAACCCCATCAACCCACTAAATCCAGGACACTAATGAGTGATCAAAACAAGTCAGCGGCGTCCGCTGATCCGTCCCCCGGTGACCCTCGCCTACTAACCCACTTGCAGAGATTGGAAGCCGAGAGCATTCATATCATGCGTGAGGTCGTTGCCGAGGCAGACAAGCCCGTCATGTTGTATTCGGTAGGGAAAGACAGCGCAGTCATGCTGCATCTTGCTCGAAAGGCATTTTATCCAGCGCCACCGCCGTTTCCACTACTGCATGTTGACACCACATGGAAGTTCAAAGCGATGTACGAATTTCGCGACTCCATCGTTAAGGAATATGGTCTTGAGCTACTGACCCACATCAATCCAGAAGGCCTACGCCAAAAGGTAAATCCATTTACACATGGTTCTGCCCTGCACACTGACATCATGAAAACTCAAGGCCTCAAACAGGCACTGGACGAACATCGTTTCGATTTTGCATTTGGAGGTGCACGTCGAGATGAGGAAAAATCACGAGCTAAGGAACGTGTGTTTTCGTTTCGAAGTGCGCAGCATCGCTGGGATGCAAAGAATCAACGCCCTGAGTTGTGGAATCTCTACAATGCACGCAAACAGCGCGATGAATCTATCAGGGTATTTCCATTGTCTAACTGGACCGAGCTTGATATCTGGCAATACATCTATCGCGAAGACATTCCGATCGTCCCGTTGTACATGGCGGCGGAAAGACCTGTCGTCATGCGCGATGGAGCCATGATAATGGTGGACGATGAACGTATGCCTATGCAGGAGGGCGAAGTACCCGAAATGCGCAGTGTGCGTTTCAGAACACTGGGCTGCTACCCATTGACCGGCGCAGTCGAGTCCAGTGCAACCACACTTGAGGGCATCATTCAGGAAATGCTACTGACTCGAACGTCCGAGCGTCAGGGTCGCATGATTGATCACGATACTGCCGCATCGATGGAGAAGAAAAAACAGGAGGGCTATTTCTGATGCAAACCGAATCCAACGATCTAATCGCAAACGACATCAGTGCTTACCTGCAGCGCCATGAACACAAGAGCCTGCTTAGATTCATAACTTGCGGTAGCGTCGATGACGGCAAGAGTACGCTGATCGGTCGACTGCTCTACGAATCTAAAACCCTCTTTGAAGACCAGCTGGATACGGTCACGCAAGAGTCCAAGAAATGGGGCACACAGGGCAAGAATATCGACTTTGCATTACTGGTGGATGGTTTAGCTGCCGAGCGCGAACAAGGCATAACCATCGACGTGGCCTACCGGTTTTTTTCCACTGACAGTCGTAAGTTCATTGTGGCCGATACTCCCGGCCATGAGCAATACACACGCAACATGGTGACAGGCGCATCTACCGCTGATGTTGCAGTAATACTCTGCGATGCACGTCATGGCCTACTGACTCAAACAAGGCGACACAGTTATCTGGTCTCTTTGCTCGGCATCCGAAACGTCGTATTGGCAGTTAATAAGATGGACCTGATGGACTACGATCAGAGCACATACGAGAGCATCACTGAAGAATACAACGAGTTTGCGCAATCACTCGGAATAGAAAACATCACAGCCATTCCGATGTCTGCCTTAGCCGGTGACAACATCACCGAACCAAGTGAAAAAATGCCCTGGTACCACGGTACAACCCTGCTCTCTTGGCTTGAGACGGTCAAGATTGACAATGAGCGAATGCAGGAATCAGACTTTCGCATGCCCGTGCAATGGGTCAATCGACCGTCTCTGGACTTTCGAGGCTACGCCGGCACTATAGCCAGCGGTCGCGTAGCACCAGGTGATGCAATACGCGTACAACCTTCCGGACGCATGAGTCAGATAGCGCGCGTGGTAACAATGGATGGAGATTTGGATGAAGCGGTTGCCGGTCAATCGGTAACTCTGACTCTGACCGATGAAATCGATGCATCACGCGGTGATGTAATCTCTGCAGGTGACGCACCTGCCAGTGTCGCCGATCAGTTTGAAACGACGATTGTCTGGATGCATGATGAGCCATTGTTATCTGGTCGACCCTATCTGCTGAAGATGGGAAGCAAGACTATCAATGCAACCATCACAACCATCAAGCATCAAGTCAATGTAAACACATTGGAAGAGAGCGCAGCAACGCAGCTCGAACTCAATGCCATCGGTATTTGCAACATCAGCACTGATCAACCACTGGCCTTTGATGCGTACAAAGACAATCGCGAAATGGGTGGTTTTATACTGATAGACAGAATCAGTAATGCAACCGTGGGTGCAGGCATGCTGCACTTCTCACTGCGGCGTGCGGATAACATTCACTTGCAAGCTGTGGATGTAGACAAAACCGTCAGGGCAAAGCAAAAAAATCAAAAACCTGCCATCGTCTGGTTTACTGGTCTTTCGGGGGCTGGCAAATCAACAGTTGCCAACCTCGTTGAGAAGCAACTAACGGCCAAAGGGCATCATACGTATTTGCTTGATGGCGATAATGTAAGACACGGACTAAACCGCGACTTGGGTTTTACAGATGCTGATCGGGTCGAGAACATTCGCCGCATCGGAGAAGTTGCCAGCCTGATGGTTGATTCTGGTTTGATTGTACTAACCGCGTTTATATCGCCGTTCATATCAGAGCGAGCACTGGCTCGCTCACTGGTCAGCGATGGCGAGTTTGTTGAAGTGCATGTAGATGCTCCATTGAGCGTTGTGGAAGATCGAGATCCGAAAGGGCTCTACAAGAAAGCGCGACGTGGTGAGTTAAGCAATTTCACCGGAATAGACTCGCCCTATGAACCACCGGAGCAGCCGGAGATTATGGTAGATACCTCAACCCTGAGTGCTGAACAAGCTGCTGAACGAGTCATTGCAGAACTTCGAAAACGCGGAGTTCTCAGCCCACCGGACTAATCGGCACTGTCATAACAACAGAGGGCTGCATCGTTGCAGCCCCCTGTTGATAACATTAGTAGCTACGAGTCTCTAGACGACGACCAGACCCAATTCTTCAAGCCTGGTTAATATGCCATGCGCCGCAATGTCGAGTATCTGCTCCGACATATCTATACTCATGTCTGCGTTTTCAGGCTCCTCGTAAGGGTCACTGATGCCGGTAAATAAAACAGTTTGTCCGGAGCGGGCCGAACGATACAAGCCTTGGATATCCCGTTCTTCACATGCTTGTAATGGTGTGGACACGTACACTTCGACGAATTCGCCTACCTCTTCAATCTGCGATTTCATTTCTTGTCGGGACTCCTCATAGGGTGCGATTGCCACACAAACGGCAATACCGCCATTTCTGGTTATCTCCTTTGCAGTATGCGTAACACGCTGCAAACTCATCTCGCGATCTTCCTTGGTGAAATCGAGATCAGCCGATAGCGTATTTCGCAGATCAGCTGCATCAAGCAGCGTGACGGGTCTACTGCCATGCTCAAGTAGCTTTGCCACCAGTGCAGTTGCCAGAACAGATTTTCCCGAGCTGGACAGGCCCGTAAGCAGTATTGAAAATCCCTGTTTACTACGCATCGGATAGGAGCTACGCAATTCCTCAACAACCATCGGGTTCGCAAACCATTCCGGAATGTCCTCACCTTCTCTCAAGCGACGCCGAAGTTCGGCATCGGAGATATTCATAACGCGATCCTCTGGCTGAATTTCATCCTCCAATGCGTACTGCGCTTTATTATCAAGATAGACCATCATCTTATAAGGCAGCATGGTCACGCCAATATCTTCTTCATGCTCCTTGAATAGTTCTTGTGCTGCATACGGAGTATAAAAGGGCTTACCACTGGCATCATTACCGGGGCTCGCATGGTCTCGCCCCACTATGAAATGTGTACAGCCATAATTCTTGTGAACAATTGCGTGTAAGACAGCCTCTCTAGGACCTGCCAAACGCATGGCAAGGTTCAGCAGGCTCAGGCTGGTAGATTGAGCCGGGAACTGATCAATCACATGCTTATAGCATCTCACGCGGCTATAGTGATTGATATCCCCCGGTGCCGTGGTACCCACCGTTGGCTGAATAAGCAAATGGGCCTGTGTTTCTCGCGCTGCTCGGAAGGTTAACTCCTGATGTGCACGATTCATCGGGCTTCTCGTATTAAAGGCCACAACCTTGCGTGCTCCCAGCTTACGAAAACGGCCTCGTAATTCCGATGGAACATCACGTAGTAGTTTAAAGTCAAAATGTGTTTGCGGTTCCAGGGCACTCACTCGACCGCCTACGTATATCGGGCCCGATTTGTTGAGCAAGTAATTGACACCGGGATGGTCTGTACTATCAGTGCCATACACATCAATGGCTTCCTGCTGCCGATCAGGGCGGAAAATATTCTCTATATCCAATGTCGCAAGCAGTAATCCATTGGAATCCTGCAGCGCAAGTCGTTGCCCGGTTCTTAAGGGTTCACCAAACTCTTCACTAACATCTAAACATATGGGTATGGGCCAGATTTCTCCTGTTGGTAATCGAAGGCTTTCGCAGACAGATTTGAACTCAGTCGCTGTCATAAATCCTTTCAATGGAGAGAATGCGCCGTCTACCATCAAGTCAAGATCGCAAAGCTGCCTTTCATTCAACACCCAAACCGGATATTCAAGTGCCTTTTGCTGCTCGGCTTCAGCATCTTTTTCGCTAAGGTAAAGATCGACAAGTACCCCACCATGAGGCTCTTTAAATGCCGCCATACTGCTAACTCCGATAATGGTTATACAAGGCAGGTTCACATGACTGCCTTCTACTAAACGGACCTAGGCTGCTATTTCTGTGCCGTGTACAGAGCCACAGATACACACGTTACAAAGCAATGTACGCATAATCGCACTCACTCACATAACTTGGCTTTATTACCCTCTTGAGATACTGTTACTTGCATGCAACGACTAATCATAGACACTGACACTGCATCAGACGATGCGGTTGCCATCATGATGGCGCTGGCCAAACGCGATGTTACTGTTGAAGCGCTGACTATCGTGGCCGGCAACGTCAACCTGAAACAAGCTAGTATCAATGCACGCTATACACTTGAACTTTGTAAAGCAGATATACCGGTATACGAGGGCTGCGATCGCCCCTGGATACGTGCCCCCTCTACTGCTGAGTGGTTTCATGGTCATGATGGCATGGGCAATATGCAGTACCCAACACCACGACAACCCGCACAAAACAAACATGCGGTGCCCGAATTAATCAATCGGTTTCGCGCAGCTAAAAATCAAATCGATCTTGTAACACTTGGCCCGCTTACCAATCTGGCCACCGCTTTGGCAGTCGAGCCAGAATTGGCTGGCTGGATTCGCCACTGTTATGTAATGGGAGGAGCGGCCGCCACATTGGGTAATGTAACACCTGCAGCCGAATATAATATCTGGTGCGATCCGGAGGCCGCCAAACGCGTGTTGCAATCAGGCATGTCAATAACACTACTTGGCTGGGAGTTAAGTTGCGAAGAGGCCACACTGGATGATCTTGAAGTAGCAGATATTCTTGCACTTGACACCGATCGCGCACGACTCGCCATACAGAGCAACTGCACGGCAGTTGATGCACTCAGGCAATTGCAAGGACAGGCAGGGCTTGCTCTGGCTGATCCCGTCGCGATGGCGGTGGCTCTCGATCCATCCATCGCCACTAATAGCTCACGCCACTATGTTGATATCGAAACCAACAGCGCTCTGACTCGCGGAATGACTGTGGTTGACAAGAACCATGTAACGGGCAATGAACCCAATGCCGAAGTCTGCTTTGCCATCGATACTTCACGCTGGAAAGAGCTGCTCAGAAGATCACTCGAACTGTCCTGAACCGGGTTAAGCCTGTCAACTGCTGCAGTAAAAGCGCATCGTTACCTGGACCTGTCCCAACCTGACACAACTAAACAGATGTACAACTAAACAGATCGATAGCGGTAAGACAGTCGATCGGGGTTTATGGGTTTATGGGTTTATGGGTTTAGGATTTTAGGATTTTAGGATTTTAGGATTTTAGGATTTTTTCAATAACGTATCTGCCCTGCTCGTTTCGATGTATTTCTCCGCTTCCTGTTGTCATACCACAGCTTGCAAAAGCGTTTTGAATACACCGCTCCAGGTATAAGCATGATGATCATTTGACCACCCAACTGAGATGGGCTGTACCAATCCAGCTTTCGCGCAGACGTTACTACTGGATACTTTGAAACAATATCGAATGTCATACTGTTTTGCTTGCCCCACCGTTTCAGGGCGCGTGATAGAAATAACTCCTCACCGGCATAAACGCGCTCGTTAAATCCACCGACCGCATGAAAGGCATCTCTGCGGCAGTAAACAAAACAGCCAGCAGCAAGATTTGCGTGTGATGAAATCCAATTCCATGCCGATATCCCGCGCATGGCTGAGCGTGAAACAGGCCTGTCCGGGGTTATAGATGATCCGCCACCGGCAACGGAGGAGGATCCCAAACGCGCTAACACAAGAACCAATAGCTGATAGCTGCACTGTGTATCTGCATCCAGAAAGATCAGGGCCTGCCCTTTTGCAGCGGCAGCGCCTCTATTGCGAGCACGGGCAATCTGGTTTATCGGTTCAAATACGACTTTAACGCCAAAGGATCCGGCTATCTCTGCCGTGTTGTCTGTCGAGTTGTTGTCGACAACGATCAGTTCACCCAGGTGCTTGGTATTTTCATGCACCTGGGCGAGCACAGCGCTCATATGTTGCAATGTGCAACCAATAAACGCCGCCTCATTCCAGGCGGGTATGATCAACGAAAATCGCATTGATACAGCGTCAGGACGAACCAGATCAGGCAGTGATCGAATCTGCCTCTTTAGAGTGACGATTTTCCTGTTTTACAATCGCGGCCACCGTTGTTTCAAGATCCAAGTGTCCAACAACGTTGCCGTTATCATCCGTCACATTTATCGCTTTGGCTCCCGCATCGGAAATAATACGCGCGGCGTTCTCCAGGTTCTCACTGGCGCTGACACTGACCTGCGCATCAGAGCTTGCACCCGGCTTCATGACACTCTCGGTTAGTATCACTCGTCCGCGATTTACGTCCTTAACGAAATTCTGGATGTACTCATCCGCAGGTTCGAGCACAATGTCCTGCCCCGTGCCCTCCTGAATAATTTCACCATCACGCAGAATCGCAATTCGGTCGCCAAGACGCAGCGCCTCGTCAACGTCATGGGTGATAAACACGATAGTTTTGTGCAGCTCTTTCTGTAACTCTAGCAGTACAGATTGCATATCCATACGGATGAGTGGATCCAATGCAGAGAATGCTTCATCCATCAATAGCAAAGGTGCATCGTTGGTCAGCGCCCGAGCCAGTCCGACTCTCTGCTGCATACCACCTGAGAGTTGGTTTGGATAATTATCTTCAAAGCCGGATAAACCAACGCGATCAATCCAACGTCGGGCTTCAGTTTCCTGCCGATCTCGCGGCAATCCTTGCACCTCGAGACCGTAGACAACATTGTTCAACACGGTGCGATGGGGTAGCAGAGCAAATTTTTGAAACACCATCGCTGTTTGATGTCGGCGAAAATTTCTCAAAGCAGACTTGCCCATTTTGCAGACATCATCACCACCAACGATGACCTCACCAACCGTGGGATCTATCAATCGATTGATATGTCTTATCAAGGTTGATTTGCCAGAACCTGATAGCCCCATGACAACCTGAATCGAGCCAGCAGGCATCGACAGATTGATGTCTTTAAGACCCAGGACATGCCCATGCTTCTCTTGCAACTCCTGCTTGGACATTCCTTCTTTGACAGCGCCCATGAAATGAGCCGGTCGCTTACCGAATATCTTATACAGACCACGAACATCAATGCTCGAATTAGTTTCGCTTGCCTCACTTGCCATGAACTTCCTCCGAGTGAGACTGCAGTCTTTTACCATATGCCTGACTGACACGATCGAAAATAATAGCGACACCGACAATGGCTAAACCGTTGAACATACCTAGCGTAAAGTACTGGTTGGCAATTGCCTGCAACACGGGTTGCCCCAAACCTTTAACACCTATCATTGATGCGATAACCACCAGGGCCAGTGCCATCATGATGGTCTGGTTGATACCAGCCATAATGGTGGGCATTGCAAGCGGAATTTGTACATTCTTTAAACGCTGCCAGGCAGAAGAACCAAACGCATCGGCCGCCTCAAGTACCTCTTTGTCAACCATTCTGATACCCAGATTGGTTAATCGGATAATCGGCGGAATCGCGTAAATCACTACAGCAAGCAAACCCGGTACTTTACCAATGCCCAGCAACATGACTACCGGTATTAAATAAACAAACCCTGGCATGGTTTGCATAACATCGAGTATCGGTGTGATCAATGATTGCAGCTTGTCCGATTTAGACATGGCAATACCAATGGGTATACCTAGTACGATTGATACGAAGGTAGACACCAACATGATTGAAATCGTGCGCATGGTGTTGTCCCACATATCGAAGTAACCGATAGCCAGCATGGTTAGCAATGTCATCAGCGTTATTTTCCAACTGCGACTGCCGAACCAGGCAATCAACACAATGCCGGCCAGAATAATCGGCCAAGGCGTGTTGAGTAAGAATTTTTCTGACCAGATAAGCATTTGCTTGATGGGCTCAAAAAAGGCTTCGACCGTATCTCCGTGTTCACGGGTCCAGGCCCGAAAACCACCGTCAATACCTTTTTTAAGCGCACGCAGAGCGGATTTTTCCATCGCTGGAAATTCAGTCAACCATTCCACAGAAAGTTCTCCGAAGTAGAAAAAGAAAAAGGCGACCTAGGCCGCCTTTCATCAATACAACAACTCACCCGTCAATTAGAGGGCAGCCTTGACTTTCGCCATGGCATCTTCTGACACCCAGGAAGCCCAAACATCTTCGTAGTTCTCAAGAAAGTAGTAAGCGGCTTCTTCACCAGTAGCCTGATTGTCTGCCATCCAGGCCAGCAACTTGTTCACTGTGCCATTATCCCACTGACGTGTTCCAACATAGTCCATGGCAATGCCGGCTTTTTCAGCAAACTCATTGGTTACCACACTGAACACTTCACTCTTTGCCCAGCCGTTCACTTTAGGGTCTTCGCAATCAAGCACAGCGGTGCAGCTGTCCCATTGCTCTTTATCATGAGGCCCCATATCGAGTTTGACCATTTCATATCGGCCCAGAATAGCGGTGGGTGCCCAGTAATAACCCAACCAACCTTCCTGTCGCTCGTAAGCTTTCGCAATTGAGCCATCCAGGCCGGCTGCAGAACCCGTATCGACCAGTTCAAAACCCTTGTCTTCACCACCGTAAGCTGCGAAAAGGTTACCTGTGCTTATCTGACAGTTCCAACCTGATGGACAGTTATGGACAGCACCCATAGATTCATCTTCTGGAGCCGGGAATAGATCAGGGCGAGCCAGGGCATCAGCCGGCGTCTTGATGTCAGGGTTAGCATCGGCCAGGTACTTTGGAATCCACCAGCCTTCCTCACCGCCATCGGAAAGAACTTCAGCGACAATGATCATTTCACCTTCAGCAACTGCAGCATCCAGTGGAGCACGAACAGCATTTACCCATAGCTCGGGCGCTAGATCTGGCTCACCTTTTTCATTCATAGACGTAAATGTTGGCATCGTATCGCCTGCGACCAGCTCGGCGTTGCAACCGTAGCCTTCGGATAAGATCAATTTATCAATTTCTGCAATAACTTCTGCCGATGCCCAGTTCATACTGGCGATGGTGACATCACCACACTCATCTGCCGCAATAGCATTGTTACCTGCAAATGATGCCGCGGTAAGTGCTGCAGCGACCCAATAACGTGTCTTTAACATAGGTTTCCTCGTGTCTACTCTCTAGCAACCTCGATAGAGGTGTTCAATATAAACCTGACAATCAGTGCCGAGAGATAATTAGATTAGAATCAGATTACCGCCCCTACTTTTCCGGCTTTTGGCCTATACGGCCAAAAATCTGTGAATGAAGGGCAGTCTTCCAAGGCTTTTTGTCGCCTCTAGAACATAACCATACCAGATTGCGCCATTCAAACCTGCTTTAAAGCGACGTCTGAATAACTCGTTATCAATTGCCGAATGCAGCTTGTGTGACGAAGTTGACGACCAGGCATACCTTCCAGTAAGTCAAGGCCTCTAAACTGCTGAATTGTAAAAAAACGTGAGGAGGTGAGCAATGGGATATTTGCCAGGGTCAAACGCAAAACGGACACGCTCCAGTGTTCTCTACACTGAAACGCATCCGTTATGTTTGCAGGACCAGCTAAGCTTGCAGCCAGTCCTTGTGGCCAGATACTAGTAGCGGTAATGCTCAGGCTTGTACGGACCTTCTGTGGCTAGACTCAAATAGTCGCTTTGCTCATTACTCAATATAGTGAGCTTGGCACCAATTTTTTGTAAATGCAGTCGCGCTACTTTTTCGTCAAGCTCTTTTGGCAATACGTGAACGTCGATCGAATACTGATCAGCACGTTCCCACAATTCAATCTGCGCCAACACCTGATTGGTAAAGGATGCCGACATAACAAAACTTGGATGACCGGTACCGCATCCGAGATTGACCAGTCGACCTTCGGCTAGCAGAGTGATTCGCTTGCCATCTGGAAAGATCACCTGATCGACTTGTGGCTTGATGTTTTCCCAAGTGTACTGACGCAAACCTGCAACATCGATCTCATTGTCAAAGTGCCCAATATTACAAACGATGGTTTCGTTCTTCATCGCCTTCATATGATCATGTGTAACAACACTCACATTGCCGGTGGTTGTCACGACGATGTCGACCTGATCAGCCACCTCATCCATAACCACAACACGATAACCTTCCATCGCAGCTTGCAATGCGCAGATCGGATCGATTTCAGTTACCCATACCGTTGCACCCATGCCACGGAAAGCCTGCGCACACCCTTTTCCAACATCACCGTAGCCCAGAACCACTGCAATCTTACCGGCCACCATGACATCGGTTGCGCGTTTGATACCATCAAGCAGTGATTCACGACAACCGTACAAATTATCGAACTTTGATTTGGTAACCGAATCATTGACATTGATAGCAGGCACCTTAAGCTCGCCTTTCTTGGCCATCTCAACGAGACGATGAACGCCTGTTGTAGTTTCTTCTGACAACCCTTTTACGGCCTCCAGTAATTCGGGGTAGTCGTTGTGCATCATGACAGTCAGGTCACCGCCATCGTCCAGAATCAAATTGGGAACCCAGCCTTCCGGTCCTTTGATGGTCTGGTGAATGCACCAGTCAAACTCTTCCTCAGTTTCACCCTTCCAAGCAAAAACAGGTACACCAGCTGCGGCGATTGCCGCTGCTGCATGATCTTGAGTTGAGAAAATATTGCAAGAAGACCAACGTACTTCAGCACCTAAGGCTGTTAATGTTTCTATCAGAACCGCAGTTTGTATAGTCATGTGCAGGCAACCGGCGATGCGCGCTCCTGCCAATGGTGCTTTACCTGCATACTCTTCTCGCAAAGCCATCAAACCCGGCATTTCGTGTTCGGCTATAGCGATTTCTTTACGACCCCAATCGGCCAGATTGATGTCTGCGACCTTGTAGTCGCCTCCAATTTCTTTTGCAGATGCATTCATAGTGTTTGATTCTCAGTCAGTATTTGTTAGAGCTTGAACTGGACAGTTCTATCTTTAGTCTCTTACGATTGATCTATAAGGCTTGATCTATTATGTTCCGCTTATGTAAGGCCGGCGGCCTGGCGTAAAGCATCTGCACGATCCGTTTTCTCCCAGGAAAAATCAAGGAGCTCGCGACCAAAGTGCCCGTAGGCCGCAGTTTGCTGATATATGGGTCGGATCAGGTCGAGCATAGTCACGATGCCATAGGGGCGAAGATCAAACACATCTCGCACTATTTCTTCGATCCGACGATCGTCGATGTTTCCAGTGCCAAATGTATCAATCGAGATCGAAGTTGGCTCTGCTACACCAATAGCGTAGGACACCTGTATTTCACATTTGTCGGCCAATTTGGCAGCAACAATGTTCTTGGCAACATAACGGCCGGCATAAGCCGCAGACCGATCTACCTTGGATGGGTCTTTACCAGAAAACGCCCCACCGCCATGCCGGGCCATTCCCCCGTAAGTGTCCACTATGATTTTACGGCCGGTCAGACCACAGTCACCCACAGGACCACCAATTTCAAAATTACCAGTCGGGTTGATGTGTATGTTCTCGCTGGGGCAGGCAGCCAGCCAATCAGCCGGCAGTACTGGCTTTAGGATATGTTCCATGACCGCTTCACGCAGGTCTGACAATGAAATGTCAGGACCATGCTGCGTAGATAAGACCAATGCATCAATGCCTACTGGCTTGCCATCCTGATAACGCAGGGTGACCTGGCTCTTGGCATCAGGACGCAGCCAGGCCAGTGTGCCATCGCGGCGTACCTTTGACTGTTGCTCAACAAGTCGGTGCGAGTAGGTAATGGGGGCTGGCATCAGAACATCAGTTTCGTTGTTCGCGTAGCCAAACATCAAACCCTGATCACCCGCTCCTTGTTCTTCTGGTGCCGCTCGATCCACACCTTGCGCGATATGCGGTGACTGTTTGCCGATGCCATTCAGTACTGCGCAGGTTTCACCATCAAATCCAACCTGGGAGTTGTTGTATCCAATCTCGCTGACTGTTTTTCGGACCAGCGCTTCCAGATCGACATAAGCTGACGTGGTGATCTCGCCGGCAATGATAACCAAGCCGGTTTTGACCATGGTTTCACAGGCTACTCGCGCACCCTTGTCTTGCGTGAGGATTGCATCCAGAACCGCGTCTGATATCTGGTCGGCCATTTTATCGGGATGCCCCTCAGAGACTGATTCTGAGGTAAAGATGTAGTCTTGCGCCATTACACATAATGTCTCGATTAAATTACGCCGCCATTGTACCTATAAACACATAAAGATTTGTTTATATCTATGTTGCATTATCGGCATGAACTGTTCTGTCTGCGTGATCTGAGTCAAGATTCTGGTCAATTCAGTTAGATTTACACCCCTATAATGCTGATGTAACCGTGTCCAAACAGCAGATGCCAGCCCATTGAAAACGCTATCAGATCATCCGATAACCCGAAAGTGGAAGCCTGCCAGGCCAGATGTGCTGCAGCTCTACTCCTTCCCCACTCCCAACGGCGTTAAGGTATCCATCGCGCTGGAAGAGTTGGGTTTGCCCTACGAGGCGCATACAGTCAAGATCAGTGGCGAGCAACACACGCCCGAGTTTCGGAGCCTGAACCCAAACGGTAAGATTCCGGCCATTATCGACCCCAATGGACCTGGCGGCACTGTTATCTCACTTTGGGAATCAGGCGCAATACTGCTCTATCTGGCTGAAAAAACAGGGCAACTGATACCCAAGAACTATTCGGACCGGTTTCAAACCATGCAGTGGCTGATGTTTCAAATGGGCGGTCTGGGCCCGATGATTGGTCAATACGGTTATTTCTCTGTATTTGCGGGCAAGGAAATAGAGGACCCCAGGCCCAGAGATAGATTTATTGAGGAGTGCAAGCGATTGCTCGGAATATTAGAGGGTCAGCTAAAAGACAAGGAATTTGTGCAAGGTGATGAATACACAATTGCCGATATAGCGATATTTCCCTGGTTACGCGGTGCAGATGTTTTCTATAAGGCGACAGAGGCGTTTGATATGCACAGTTTTAACTATACGATGAGTTACCTGGAAAGATGTCTGGCGCGCCCGGCCGTGCAACGCGGCTTGCTGGTGCCTCCCAGAGAATAGGTGTGGGCAGCGCTTCTATGGCGATTCACACATATAAATACGTAGATTTTTATCACTAGATTCGAGGAACTTTCGCATGGCCAAATCGCTACAAGATCAGTTGCGCCAGGCAGGCATCGCCAACCAAAAGCAAGTTGTGAGAGCGCGAAAAGCAAAAAACACCAAAGAAAAGATGCAGCGCAAAGGCCAAGACATTGTTGATGAAACTGCTGAGCTGGTTAAGAAGCGTGACGCCGAAAAACTCAATCGCGATCGCGCGCTGAATGAGCAGAAAAACAAGGCTGCTCAGGAAAAGGCTCTGCAAGCTCAAATCAGGCAGTTAATTGAACTAAACGCCATCACAGAACGGGGCGATATTGAATTTCGATTTGATCATGCCGGCACGATCAAGACTCTTTTGCTCACTAAGGAATTACGGCAAGCACTGATAAACGGCTTTCTGGCAATAGTAGGTCTCAACGATGAGCTATCGGTGGTACCTGCAAAGGTTGCCCTGAAGATAGCGGAGCGCGATCAGCGTTGGCAAGTACTGCTCAACAGCCGAAGCGAAGAAATCGCTGCCGATGACGAATACGCTGACTATGCAGTGCCCGATGATCTGATGTGGTAAGCCGAACCACTCAAGTGACGATCAGTCGGGACGCTTACTCAGTAAATCGGAACTCAGGGCTGATAGGATGGGAGTTCTATAACGTAGGTATCAACAGATCCGGAGTCATACCAGTCTGAGCCAAAGACAATGCGTGTACCACTAGGGCTAATGGTTGCATGAGGTTCACCAAAGTAAGGCCTGTAATCGCCTCTTACTGCATCTTTACCAAACGATCTGTGATGCGCCAGACGGCACACTACTTCGTTGTCGGGGTCAGTGTTCGCTAAATAGATTTCAGAAAACAGCACGGGCGCTTTACGTTTGTTGGTAAAGAACTCATTTGAGCCATAGCCTATACTGGACATCACCACCCACCCAGGCTTTTTCCATGCTTGCGCCGATACATGGGTGCCAGAGGTTGTATAAGGGTATCCTTTTGCTTCATTGATAACGGGTCGGCATTCACCTGTTTCCATGTTATGAATGACCAGGTGTCCAACGCCTTGCCAGAGGTCATCGTTACAACCGCCGGGGGAAGGATCAAACACCACCTGGAAAACAGCATCCTGTCCATCGTGGGTTAAACCGATGTTGGCATGCTCGCTGTGCTTACGCATATCGTGAATATGCTTGACAGTTTCCAGGTCCGACTCAAGCACCTTGCCTTGCAACCAAAGTTGTTGTCCGGACGGGCCTGGAATCGGTGCAGTCCAGGGCTCCCATCCAGCTTCCTCAGACAAGGGTCTGTGTACTATTTCATCTGTGCTGATGCGATAGGTGAACATCTGATATTCGCCATCGCCACCCTGCCGACAACGAAAACCAAACAAATCGTCATCCAATGATTGCATCTGGGCATCGTTACCGCCTGTGGGCAGGCCTCGATCACCACAGATACCGCGAAAGTCTTTTATTTTGGTCGTTTTGTTTGCTTTTACACTGAAGCTATTGAAGTGACCGTAATCTTGAGAATATTTGCTAACGTAGAAAAATGTATCAGGATCAGTGTGGCTCCAATAGATCTCCTCCAGGTCAGACGGGATGATGTCCAACTCCTGAACAGGCTCATAAGTTTTACCATCAAGCAGTAAATGTGCTGAGTCTTTACCGCCTCTGTAGAGTAAGAGCAGAGATTCATCCGCATTCCATGCCTGCATGGAGCTGTAGGCAGGCTTCATTACCTGCCCGTCACCGGCGTTGGTGATACGTATGACTTTGGAACCGAAGGCCGGGTCTTTGTAGTACTTCATGAAAGGTGGCTTTGCCACTGCCGGCACCCTGACACGCTCACCACCGGTAAACAATCCCTCGCACAGATCATTAGAACTGGCAGCATCGGCCGCTCCTGCTATTACTGTTGTCAGTAAAACGGAGCTGAGTAACTGTCGCATGGATTTGCCTGATCGTCGGTAGCGGGCATCATTGCACGCTAAGCTGGTTTGTGACTGAGAGCTGCACATCAGACTTTGAGATTGGAAGAAGCATCCAGTTCCCTGAAAAAAGAGACTCTCGTCACTGTTGCCTGGCAAAATGAATTCTTCAGCCAGGCAGTGAGCTCAGACGTTCTAGAAAGGGATATCGTCGTCAAATTCAGCACCGGCGGCCGTGGCCATAGGTGCGACGGGCTTACTGGCGGGCTGCTGCTGCGGAGCAGCGCGTTGTGCCGGATTGTAATCACCTCCACCCGCGCTATCTTGTCGACCACCTAACAACTGCATATTGTTAGCAATGATCTGGGTGGAATAACGATCCTCTCCTGTGTTCTTGTCTTGATACTTGTCAGTGCGGATCGATCCCTCGATATAGACCTGTGAGCCTTTCTTGATGTACTCACCGGCAATTTCGCCCAGGCGATTGAAAAGCGTAACGCGATGCCACTCGGTTCGCTCTTGTTTCTGGCCGGAGGTTTTGTCCGTCCACTGCTCTGATGTGGCAATACTGATATTGGTGACAGCGCCCCCACTGGGCATGTACCTAACCTCAGGATCTGCCCCGACATTGCCAACCAAAATGACCTTATTAACACCGCGTGCCATGTTTTTCTCCTCGTTTAGTTAGCCGCACCAGTCCGTGACGCGGACGCCATCAGTGTACCGTAGCTGATCGTCAAAATTTGTATATTTTACGCAATTAACTGGCTTTACATACAGTGCAAATCACTGATTCTACACAGCAACTGTGCAACTAGCTCACACCTTGATAACGAGCGTTGTCGACCTTGAGATAGGCCACTCCTTCGTCAAGTGCAATGACCACTTCCTCTACGCCCGGAATGGCCTGCAATTCTGCTAGAACACCCTCAGCACGGTTCTGCTCTTCAATGCTAAGTGTGCGTCGGTGAGTTTTCATCTTGCGTGGCGATTTAAAGCCAAACAAAATCACCAGCCAGACAAGACACAGCATGCCCATCGCGCTGTAGACGCCCACAGCACCGACGCTGCCATAGAGCCAACCTGCACCAGCGCCACCTACAAAGGCCCCTAGAAACTGGCTACTGGAATAAATGCCCATGGCGCTGCCCTTGGCGGCCGCTGGTGCCAATCTGGACACCAACGATGGCAACAGTGCTTCAAGCGTGTTGAGAAAAGTAAAGAAAATCGTGATACCCAGAAACAGGACTGCCACTGTTGAATCCAGCGAAAAAAGTAAGGGACCTGCAAAAACCAGCTGAGTCACAGCCATTCCGGCCACGCACAATAGCAAAACTGCCCGCATCGCTTTGCGCTCCCCCCAGATAATCAGAGGGATCATGACGGCGATAGACAGCAGTACACCGGGTAAGTAGACCAGCCACTGTTTATCGCTACTGATACCGGCATCACGCAGTGCAAGCGGCACAGCAAAAAATACTGCTGTGATAAGAAGGTGCAGGATAAAAATACTGGCATCCAGCCGAAGCAATTGCCCATCCCGAAACAGCTTTCTCATGGTTTGCAAGTTGGCACCGGTATCAGCACTGTGCTGACAGCGATCCGGATTGGGCACGATGGTATGCAGTAAAACAATACCTATTACCGCCGACACTGCCGTCAGCCAGAATAACCCGTCTATCGAAAACCATCCGACCAGAAGCGGCCCCAGGATAAGGGCCAGGATAAAGGCGAAACCGATGCTCATACCCAGACTAGCCATCACTTTCGTGCGCTGCTCATCGCGGGTCAGATCGGCAGCCAGCGCCATCAAGGCCGCTGCAATAGCGCCCGCGCCCTGCAGCGCCCGTCCAATGATCACACCATAAATGGAATCGGATGTTGCAGCCACCACACTGCCCAGTGCGAGCATTACCAGGCCGATGGTGACCACATGCTTGCGGCCGATCCTGTCGCTCAACATGCCAAAGGGTATTTGCAGACAGGCTTGCAGAAGACCATAGATGCCAATGGCCAGCCCCATCAAAAACGGAGTGCTGTGCTGATATTGATCGCCAAACAGACTGAACACCGGCAATACGATGAACAAACCCAGCATGCGTACCATGTAGATTAATGAAAGAGACCAGGCTGCACGCCGTTCTCTTGGCAGCAAGCCTGTCGATGTAGTGCTGGTGTTCTGTTTCATAGTCGACAATAGCTTAAACAGCAGGCCGCTGTGTTTCGTTGGCCTGAAAGACCTGTTCAGCCGGTATAGTAGCAGGCGATAAGCGATCACGGCAGAGCACAGACACCCAGGCGATGGATACCATCCAAATTCGAGGCGCGCGCACTCACAATTTAAAAAACATTGATGCCGATCTGCCGCGCGACTCCCTGATCGTCATCACGGGCTTATCCGGGAGTGGTAAATCGTCCCTGGCTTTCGACACGCTGTTCGCTGAGGGGCAGCGCCGCTACGTCGAGTCACTGTCGGCCTATGCCCGTCAATTTCTATCCGTCATGGACAAACCCGATGTAGACCTGATAGACGGCCTGTCACCGGCGATCTCAATCGAACAGAAGTCCACTTCACACAATCCGCGCTCAACAGTTGGCACTATCACCGAAATCCACGATTACCTGAGATTGCTGTATGCACGCGTTGGCACCCCGACTTGCCCGCGACACGGTGAAGTGCTGGAAGCGCAAATGGTCAGTCAAATGGTTGATCATGTTCTTGCCATGCAACCGGGTATTGCGCTCGCACTGCTAGCACCTGTTGTGCGGGATCGCAAAGGCGATCATGCAAACCTACTCGAGCGACTTCGTACTCAAGGATATTTACGCGCACGAATTGATGGTGTCATCACCGAACTTGAGGGCGATATCAATTTACCTGCAAAGCAGAAACACTCTATAGATGTTGTGGTTGATCGATTCAAAGTCAGGGATGATCTGCGCTTGCGACTTGCTGAGTCTTTCGAAACAGCCACTCAACTGGGAGAGGGCAACGCCATTGTGACTCTGCTCGATGGCAGCGGTGATGATACTGTTTTTTCTACTCGATTTGCTTGTAGCCAGTGTGGCTATTCCATAGCCGAGCTCGAACCCAGAGCATTTTCATTCAATAGCCCACATGGAGCTTGCAGCCACTGTGACGGCCTGGGAGTCAGTCAGTTCTTTGATCCCGACATGATCATTAGCGATCGCACCATTAGTCTTGCCGGAGGCGCTATTCGCGGTTGGGACAAACGCAACCCCTATTATTTTCAAATGATCAAGTCGTTGGCAAAACACTACAAGTTTGATGTCAACACTCTGTTCGAGGAGTTACCAGAATCTATACAAAAAATAGTACTGTACGGTTCGGGTAAGGAAGAAATCACGTTTAGCTACCAAAGCGAGAAAGGGCGTGCTAAGCGTATATCTGTACGCCCTTTTGAAGGCATAATTCCCAATCTCGAAAGGCGCTATAAAGAAACTGAATCAAACTCGGTCAGAGAAGAACTTGGGAAGCTCTTGTCTTCGCAACAGTGCCCGGAATGCAACGGTGCGCGCCTCAACGAAGCTGCCCGGCATGTTCTGGTCGATGGACACTCCCTGCCCTCTATTGTTGGTCTGGCTATCGGTGATTCACGAAATCTAATTGAATCTCTGCAGCTCAGCGGACAACGCCGTGAAGTCGCTGACAAGGTAACAGCCGAGATTCTCCAGCGATTGAGTTTTCTGGTCAATGTGGGTCTGGATTACCTGTCGCTGGATAGGAGTGCTGATACCTTATCCGGGGGCGAGGCGCAGCGCATTCGTTTAGCGAGTCAGATTGGTGCCGGTTTGCAAGGCGTTATGTACGTACTTGATGAACCCTCAATAGGACTGCATCAGCGCGACAATGATAAATTACTGGGCACCCTGACCTATTTGCGCGATCTTGGCAACACTGTCATCGTGGTAGAACACGATGAAGATGCTATTCGCGCTGCTGATCATGTGCTGGACATTGGTCCAGGTGCCGGTATTCATGGCGGAACAATCGTGGCCTCCGGCACACCGGCACAGATTATAAAAAGCAAGGCCTCTCTTACCGGTCAGTATTTATCGGGTAAACGAGCAATAGATATCCCAGAGAGAAAAAAACCCGGAAAACAGTTCATCACATTGAACGGTGCTGAGGGAAACAATCTTCAGATGGTCAATGTCAAGATACCCGTGGGCCTATGCACCGTTGTCACCGGAGTGTCGGGCTCAGGAAAATCAACGCTGGTTAATGACACCCTCTATAAGCACGCTGCAAACGTCATCAACAAATCACGACACTCGCCTGCACCACTTAAATCTATCAAGGGGCTGCAGAACTTTGACAAGATTGTTGCTATAGATCAAAGCCCGATTGGGCGTACACCGCGTAGTAACCCTGCTACCTATTCAGGCTTGTTTTCAGCCATAAGAGATTTGTTTGCCGGCACGCATGAGGCTCGATCTCGAGGCTATAAAACAGGCCGCTTCAGCTTTAATGTCAAAGGTGGGCGTTGTGAAGCTTGTCAGGGTGATGGTTTAATTAAGGTAGAGATGCACTTTCTGCCCGACGTTTATGTACCTTGTGATGTGTGTAAAGGTATGCGCTACGGTCGCGAGACCCTCGATATTCGCTACAAAGGGCAGAACATCCATCAGGTGTTGTCCATGACCATCGAACAGGCTAACGATTTTTTCTCTGCTGTGCCTGTGTTGAACCGCAAACTCCAAACCATGATGGACGTAGGCTTGTCCTATATAACACTTGGGCAGAACGCCACCACGCTATCCGGCGGTGAAGCACAGCGCGTAAAGCTGGCTCGAGAACTATCAAAGCGCGATACGGGCAATACCTTATATATATTGGATGAGCCTACGACCGGCTTGCATTTTGAAGACGTCAAAGCGTTACTACGGGTGCTGCAAAGACTACGGGATGCTGGCAACACAATCATTATCATCGAACACAATCTGGACGTGATAAAGACGGCAGATTGGATAATTGACATGGGACCCGAAGGTGGTCAGGGTGGAGGTCAAGTCGTGGCTGCCGGTCCCCCTGAGAGTATCGTTGAATGTGCGCAATCCTACACGGGGCAATACTTAAAACGTTTGCTTGCACGCAAGCTACCCGACGCTAAAAAGCCGGATACAAAGAAAAAGGCTGCAGGCAAGACTCAAAAGAAAACAACCGAAACCAAAAAGAGAGTCTCTGCCGGCACAGCAGGCCGAACACGCAAAACCGTTTGATGGCACGTGGCTACACATCGCCCACCTAATATTGTTTTACGCCTCGCATTGCGTATCGAATCTTTGCTCGATGATTGTTTCGCTTTGTTCAAAAAACCACTCGGCGCAGATCAACCGTTACATATTATTGCCTTTCTAGGTTTTGGTAATTCCAAACAAGCCACACTATCCGGCAGAGTATTACTGCGAAAAAAACGATCGACTGGCAGCAGCAATAGTCGATACCGGAATCTTCGTAATAACTATGCTCACTTCAACACCGATGAAGTAAAAGGAGTAACCGTTCAGGGACGCTTAGGCGAGTCTCTAGCGGCTGCAGAGAGCGATGAAGAAGGGTATTTCAGCCTGAGCTTTGATACGACACATGTCTTGCTAAATATGCAACAGGCGCTAATTAAGAACAATGATTTGACCGTGATTCCCAGTTACCCCGTTGAGCTTAGCGTGCCGGGTTTTCCCGATGTGTCTATCGAGGGAATACCTGAAATCATAGTGCCTACGGATAAAGCACAATTTGGCATTATCAGTGACGTAGACGACACCTTATTAATCACTAAGGCGACATCTCTGCTCAGCATGTTAAAGCTGACACTGTTCGGATCAGCGCAGTCCAGACAGGCCTACCCGGGCATTGCTGATTTATATGCCGCATTGCACAACAAGATTAACCCGATCTTCTATGTATCCAGCAGCCCCTGGAATCTATACATTTTTTTAATGGAATTCATGCAGCACCATGGCTTTAAAGCCGGCCCGATTATGCTACGCGACTTTGGTCTAGATGAGAGCAAGTTTATAGCGGGATCACATAAGGATCACAAACTGGCGCAGATACAACGTGTACTCGAGTGCTACCCTGAACTTTCATTTATTTTATCTGGCGACAGCGGACAGGATGACGCAGAAATATATACCCATATTGCGCAGCAATACCCCGGGCGCATCAAGACAATTTATATTAGAGACGTAGGCCAAGCAACTGCGCGCCTCAAGGTGCAGAAACTGGCAGAGCAAATGGCCTCACAAAACATAGACATGCTGCTGATAGACAACACACTACAGGCTGCGACTCACGCCGCACAAAAGGGATTTATTAACGCTGAGGTATTAGAAAAAGTCAAAACACTAGAGAACGAAAACTATTGAACATGCAAGTGCGCCAACAACATGATAACGGTGGCCGATTGTCGGATAACAATCGCGTGTTATGAGCAAATTACTAGCACGACTGCAAGCAAACACTCAATCAAGCAGCTGGGGAATTCTATTCATGGTGTCCGGCACAATGATAGTGCCGGTCATGGATGCGATAGCAAAATACCTGGGGAGTAGCCTGTCTCCTATTCAGATAGCCTGGGGTCGATTCTTTTTTCAATTCAGCCTGATGGGACTGGCAATCATAGTAATTTATGGCATGCGAACCCTTTGGCCAAAGCGTCCGCTTACCCATGTTTTAAGAGGCTTGCTGCTCGCGATTGCTACTACTTTTTTCTTTTTTTCTCTTCTATATCTGCCGTTAGCGAACGCGATAGCGATTTTTTTTGTACAACCGATGATTCTGACCTTACTGGCAGCCCTGTTTCTGGGTGAAACTATCGGCTGGCACCGAAAGTTAGCTGTACTTGCTGGATTCCTTGGCGCTTTACTGATCATCCAACCCGGTGGTGACTCATTTACCCTGGCCGCGTTCCTACCGCTGTGTGCTGCGTTTTTTTATGCAGGCTATATAGCTGTGACTCGTTCAGTGGCTAACATCGATCATCCCATGACGATGCAATTTGCATCGGGTGTCGGAGCAACGATAGCGCTGAGTTTTGCGCTACTGCCCAGCCTCTGGCTAAGCCACCCGTTGTTTACTGCCCGTCTTCCAACCCTCTCGCAATGGGCACTGCTAGCGGCTATTGGGCTTATCGCGGCGGTTGGCCACTTGCTTGTGGTCATCGCTGTGAATAGAGCACCCACTTCGTTGCTGGCGCCTTTCGGGTACGTTGAAATAATAGCAGCAACCCTACTGGGGCTTTGGGTGTTTGGGGATTGGCCCGATGCACTATCGTGGCTGGGAATTGTTGTGATTATTCTCAGCGGATTTTATGTGTTCATCAGAGAGCAACGGCATGCGACCGGGCAGTAACAGTTAGCGTTGGATTCTCACCCTATCCACGCCTTCAGCGCCATGTACAACACCTCTTCCATACTGCTCACGGACAGCCTTCCAGCGCCTCCTGCTAACCGGTACCCGTAGTTCATTCGATAATATGCACGATGCACTGCCTGAATTTCCGACAATGCGCCTGACATGTGCATGTGCGACCCAGTGCGAACGGTGCACCTGCATACCGACATCACCCAGCTCAGTGACCACAGTATGTAAACTACCCAGAACCGTCGTTCGGCCCGCTACCGTCCAAACATTGAGATAATGTAGATCACTTGCCACAGCCACGACATCGGTACCGACTATACCGGGTAAGCTGGACAGCAACCGTTGGCCCCTTTCATTAACCTGGCGAGTTGTGTCTGTCTGATTCGCACTGATTTCCAGCTTAGCATCCGACCCCGTATCTGAATCAGACTCTGGAACCTTATCTTTGACCAATTGCAATCTTCTTGCATCAGTCTTGATTGAATCTGCGGAACCCGGTTGCTCGGGAGAACTGGATTCGTCAGCAACTAAAGGCTCCACAGCGTCGTTCATTCGTGTAGGTGGATCTGGACGCGGAAGCAACACCGGTAGATTGATCAAAAACCACACAGCAAGAAACCATGGCGCTAATTCGACGATCTCACCGACAATCTGCGCAAGCAACGAGCCTGCTGGTGGATCAGGGTCCACATCGGTGATGTAGGGCGCATATAGATAATCCAACAGCAGATAACCTGGCGCTGCGATTGCGACACCTGCGCAGCCTGCCAGCAAGACCGCTGGTAAGGTGCCTGATGGCAGACGCTTCCCGCTGGCAAGCCACAGGCTCGCAACCCATAGCGCACCCAAACCAAGCCCAACATGGGCTGTCCAGAAGAGAATTCGCCCGGCAAGCCCTAACCCGAAGCTGGCCTCGGGTTTAGCCAATGAAAACAGCGCAACAAAGAGTACGCCCGTGATAAGTATGGTCTGGCCGACCGGTAATATATCGAAGACTGTACCGTTCGCGCGAAGCAGTCGTCTGCCTGAGCTATCAATCATGTGAAACTCCTGAGATTAGCTAATGTGCCAACATCATACGACCGTCAAGAGAGAGTTCTAAAGGTGCGATGCGGGAACGGCAACTTTATCGCACGAACGGTATTCCAGCGCCATTTCTACCACTCGTGAAGTCATCTGACCACCCATGACATTGGGGCTAGTGGATCCATGCGTACTGTCCGATAGTTAGCACTCACTTAGAACATTACACAGGAGCACTATCATGAGTATTCAATACAGAATTCGTCCTCTTACCATCGCGCTGGCTTTTGCCTGGTCACTTCAAGCAAGCAGCGTGACCCATGCTGCTGACGAGGGATGGTCGCTGGTGCCCTATATTGGAATTAGCCAACTCGGCGACCAGTCTCCACAGCTGGCCGGCGCTGACGGAATTGCCAACGGCAATCTGGATATCGCAGTGGACTCAGGCTTTACTGCCGGCTTAGGGCTACGCTATGGCTACGAAAACTCTCGATGGACTTCAGAATTTGGCTGGGAGTACCGTTCAAATGATTCAACGATAACTGCAGCGGATGGCACAGAACTGCCAAGCGGCAACTACGCGAGTACGTCATTCTATGTGAATGGTCGTTATGCCCTGACTGAAGGATCAGCCTGGACACCCTGGGTCGGCGCTGGACTGAGCTGGTTACAGGAGGTCGATTTGGATAGCGAGGGTTCTGAGGGAGAACGTTCTTTTTCCGACTCAAGTTCAGTGGGTTTGCAACTGCTGGCAGGCATCGACTATAACTTATCAGACCAGCTCTACCTTACCAGTGAAATCCGCTATGCCAATCATACTGGTATCGACCTGGAAGAAGAAGGCGGCAGCGGCAGAGTGACTGATATCGACTATCAACCCGTGACCTTAGGCCTAGGGCTTGGTTGGCGCTTCTGAAGCGTGATGATCTGTCGTG
>JBGCEO010000080.1:0-15395 GCA_045106475.1 Granulosicoccus sp. | reverse complement strand
GTCCCACCACTGGCCAGTAGTAATGTTCAAACGTATGTAGGGCTCAACACCTCCATCGTTGTTGGGCTGAGAAGCCGGCACCCAATTTTGATATACATCACTCGGCGCGTACCCGGTTTCATCTCCTGTCCAGAACAAATCTGCTTCACCACCTGATTCAATCCAGCGCCACTCGCCTTCCACGTTCGCATCAGTTCCGCCAATCCAAACACTATTGCTAGAGGCGGAAGCAGACAAATCAGCTACAAACGCATTCTCATAGGCACTTCGAATGGTCACCAATTGCCCGTTGATGCTGTTTAGCGCAGTGCTTTCGGCACTAGTACGCGCATCATCTGGAGAAACAAAAACATCGACCAATTTGTAAAACTTACCGGTTTCAGCGCTATAGCGTAGATCAGAATCAAGGCTTAGCAGTGTTGTGATTTGAGCTTCACGCTGGGCATCTATTCCAGACACTTCACCCACTACTGTGCCTATTGCGGCGTTTTCTTCAAGACTGAGAGTGAGCGCGGCCACGCTGGGTAAAAAGCCACTTTCGCTGATGTGAGTTACTGTCAGATTGTTACCGCTTACCCGATCTACAATAATTCCAGCCGCTGTCAGCGTGTTAAACCTCCAGTTGGCGATCATACCCAACTCGTCGTAGGGAAGGTCACCTCGGTAGCTGGCGGCCATCTGGGTCGGTGTTCTCACATGGTCAAAGAAACGAGCGTCATAGAGCGTGCCAGAAAATGTTTGCTGTACGTCAAAACCACCCAACAGGCTGTCCTGTTCCTGACCGAATAGCAGGAAACCGCCACTAGCGATTGCAGAACCATTGGCTAGCAGAGATGAACCACCTCGAATGGCCGTACTATCTGTTTCGACGCCATCAACATAGATAGCCCAATGACCGTTGGACCCATCCCAGCTAAAACCAACTGTATGTTGTGAACCATCGCGCAGCGCTTCGTAGTCAATTGCGGTTGAATTTACGCTACCGCCAGCAATATTCAAATCAGCGGAGCCATCAGCGTTGAGCTCCAGTGTCATTTCGTCGGGTCTAGTTGCAGTAGCATACGAAAACAACGTCGAATCAAATGTGTTGTCTACTGATGAAAACTGAACTTCTCCACTCAGGGATGTCAGCCCTCCCAATAATGCGTCAGCGTCATCTACCAGCAGATATACATCACTCCCACCATCGTTGTTGATACTTAATCCACCCTCAATGGTTGTAGTCGCAAGAATATCTGTTAATGCGACCTTGACATTGAACCGCTGTGCAAACACACCGTCGGTATCGCCAGTACCATTGCCACTCCATACCATCACCGCCTTACTGCCTGAAAATGCGACAGTCGCGTCCCGCTGATCACCTAATGTCGTGGTGTTGATTTGTATCTGGTTACCTATTTGGTTTCCAGCCCTGTCAAACTGTTGAGCAAAGATCCCAAACCCTGATCCATCTAATGCATTTGCGTCGTGCCAGGTCACAATGAAGTCGCCTGTATCATTTAAATTGATATTAGGACTGCCCTGCTCACCAGCAGTTGTTGTATTGACCAAGAACTCATTCGTTTGGGCAATGCCAGCTGCGTTATAGAGTCTTGCATAAATGCCATTACCCGAACCATCTTGAGCGCCAGTCATCCAGCTAACCACAAAATTCCCTGCAACATCGCTATCTACAGTTGCGTACGCTTGATCGTAAACAGTGAACTGATTGATTCGAAACTCGGACCCTTGCGCTATACCTGATGCGTTGAATCGTTGTGCATAAATACCGCTACCAGAGCCATCCTGATTGACACTCATCCAGGTTACAACATAACTTCCATCATCGGCCACGGCCACATCGGGGTGAGTTTGGTCACTAGCGGTGGTTGAGTTGACAATGGTATTCACACCTTGCGCAACGCCAGCAGAATCATAGCGCTGCATGTATATATCAGTGTTTGTACTATCCAGAAATACAACAACAAACGAACCATCCGCTGCGACGTCAATCGAGCTTGCATCCTGACTCCCCACAATAGTGCTGACTTGGGTTTCACCAGTTAGAGCGTTTCCATCGATGTCGTACATGCGCATGTAGACTTCGTATAGTCCCGAGCGTTGATCCCCCCAACTTACAACAATATTTCCATCGGCTGTCATCGCGACATTTGGCCAATCCTGCGCAAAAAGGCTCAGGGAGTGAACTTGAATATCAGAAACCCGAATACTCCCATCAGCGTTATAGATTTGCAGATAGCTATCGTAATTTCCGCTGCGCAGGTCCTGCCAAACAACGGCATAGTTACCATTGGCGTCCATAGCAACGTTACCACCACCAAAAGCAGTCGTTGCCTGTACACCGGTGCTTAGAGTATTAACCATGGCTTCACTGCCCACTGGAGTCATAGTCGGTGCCAATATTCCCATCCAGCTCCTTTGAACGTTTTCGCTAATTGCAGCAGCTTTTTCTATGCTTCCTACCTGGTACTCCAGATCCCAGTCACCTCCTAGCAGTGCAGAGCCGGTTAAATCAAGTGAAGCGGCTACGTCGGTGCCAGTGGTACTTGCCAGAGCATTAACAAAGCTCTGTCCTGATGAGCTTTTCGCAAGGTCGCAGCCATAAATCAACAGATCACCACTTAAGTCAAAAGCATCACCCCATGTAGAGATCGTCGCTCTATTAGCGTTAAGTGTTTCAGTATCCAGACGCGTGGCACCAATATTAATAGCCCCATCAAACCCATGCGAAATAATATGCACAGCATCCAGAGAGTCATAGCCTGCCAGGACATCACTGATTTGTTCAATACCGTCGCTCTGATTGTCGAGAATAAAAATTTCGAATTGACGCTTATCAGCTCGCTGGCTGAGTAAATCGTCTACTAGCTGCTGATAATGGTTGGTATCTGTATCAATGAAAACCAATTCGTGAATGCGAATTGAATCACTAAGAGAGTCAGTATGTGCCGTCCCTATGCTCACATCGCTATACTGCCTCGCCGTGGGTAGTGCATGACCTAAAACTATGTCATCTTTTTTATCTGGCGTAATGGATGTATCAAGTCCACCCACTACATCGGCAGAATAGAGAATATGCTCCTCTAACGACTCAAACAGGAAGCGCTTGCCTCTCTCCTCCAGAGTTTTGCGACATGTGCCTACCTGTGTTTTCATTCCGATTCGCCAGAAAATGACAAAACACCATCAAGCCGCTCATCTTCACGAACAGTTTGACGGCGCATAAATCGGTGACGTGCTTCAAGGCGTTTTTGAGCAATGTTCAAAACGCGCGTACCTATCCAACTAGGTATCTGACCCTTCTCACTGCGAGCAAAGAGTGAAATACAATTCAATAAGGTCGGTGGGTAGGAAAGTCTGCAAAGCTCATCTTCCAGTGATGCGAAGTGCTCCGCACTACCCTGTTCCCCTTGACGGGCGCAGCGACCAATGAGCTGACGATCCACCCTGGCTGAATCATTGCGCTCACTGACAATCACATGTAATCCACCCTTTCTTTCAACGTCAGGACCCAGGAGGATATCTGTACCGCGTCCTGCCATGTTTGTTGCCACGGTGATTCGGCCAGCCTCACCAGCCTGCGCGATGATCTCGGCTTCGTCAGAGTCTTGTTTAGCGTTGAGTACCTGTACTTCCAGACCTTCCGCCCTAAGTAGTTGAGCTATCTGTTCCGAATTTATTACGGAACGCGTACCAATCAATACTGGTCGGCCGATTGCTGAGTGTCTAAGTACGCTATCAAGCAATGCCGCACGCGACTGATCAGCTCTTACAAATATACTCTCCGCGGCAACACCACGCCGAGATGTGCGATGGGGAGAAATAGGTTTAACGCATATCCCGTATACTTCACACAGTTCTGACGCAACCTCACAAGCTGTCCCCGTCATTCCAGCTAGTTTCAGATAACGACGAAAGAATCTCTGATAACTGATACGCGCCAGCGTTTCGAGGTTGCCACTCAAGGTACATTCTTCCTTGGTTTCTATCATCTGTTGCAAGCCCTTCCCCCAAGAGCGATCATTCATTGCCCTGCCTGTATTACTATCAACTATCTGAACCTTTCCATCACACACCACATAGTCACGATCACGAACAAAGAGGTGTAGAGCGGATAAAGCTTGCTGAATGAGTTCCTCGAGCTGTCGCCCGGAATGAGAAGCAGAGCCGGATCGTGAAGCAAGTTGCGCAAGATGAGTATGGCCACCCGGGGTGAATGCTACCCGACGGTTCACTTCGCTAAAACGAAAATGAACACCCTCTACTAACTTCTCAGCTAGCTCCAATGCCTCTTTGCAGACTGTTTGTGAATACTCACTTGTATCTGCCTTTTGCGACAAGACCAAAGGCGTTCGTGCCTCATCAATCAAAACACTGTCGGCCTCATCAACAATGGCAAAACAGAGTCCTCTCAACATCAGTTTTCTTTGGCGCTCCGTGTTATCTACTAGCCGTTCAATACTTTGATGAAGGGCACTTGTAGAGGCTCCACGCGCTACACGATCTCGCAAATAATCAAAGCAAACCTGTTTATTGGTGCAATAGGTTATGTCGCAGGCATAGGCTATCTGGCGCTCATAAAAATCCATCTCGTCGCTAACGATACCGACTGAAAGGCCTAGTGCTTCATACAATGGACGCATGTTAGTCGCGTCGCGCCTGGCAAGATAATCATTAGTCGTAATAATGTGCACCGGAACACCTGAGAAAGCCGAAGTGCAAGCGGGCAGCGTTGCTGTAAGCGTTTTACCTTCCCCTGTCTGCATTTCGGCGAGTTTTCCTTGATAGATCACCCAGCCGCCAAGTATCTGAGCATCATAATGACGCATTCCCAGGACTCGTCCAGACATCTCTCGTACGATTGCAAATGCTCTCATAGCCAAACAATCGTCCCAGCCTTTATAGACAAGTAGCGAGCGTAATTCGGTAACTTCCGTTAAAAGTTGTTCGTCTGAGAAGGCAACCAGCATACTTCCCTCACGTTCTATATTCGCAATGAGCCTGGTTCTAGAGTCATCTCTGAAATCCCACCGTGAGGTCAGCCTTGTTACCCAGCGGCCTACTATTTCGTCTAATGCTGCTAGACGTCTATGACGACGCTCTGGATAATGGCCTAAGGCAAGACCGGGACGGGGGATGTTATCGGCGATTAGAGTCATTGAAATCAAACCCCAAAGTGGCGAAGAAACAACTGTCGCCCAAGGCGAAACCACTGGTTTGCCAATGGTTCATTACCATGATCAAATTTCACGTAGGCTCTTTGACCGATACGCCATGCACCGGGATCATCCTCCAAAGCTAAATCCACCACGAACACGCTTTTTAACGGTGTAAGACCCTGCTTATCACTCGGATCAACTGCAATGGATCCTCCACCGTCAGTACCTAAGACCTTACTTGGCAAGCGTTGTTGGGCAGCAGGTATGCCTCGCGTGAGTGTCGCAGGAATCGATTTATCGAGGGACTCTGACAGCTTGACCTGAACGTCGTACAGCGATTCCCGAACCAAGCCAACTCTATTCTGAGGCACCACCACGCGCACAGTCATTTCGCCACGCTCTAGTACGAATCCAACTCGTTCTCCCTGTGTTACATGCCGCCCAGGTAATTGATTCGCAGCATGCAATACAAATTCCCCTTTACTCCTGCTGTGTACAACCAATTGTGTGGCCCGCTCTTTCTCACGATCAAGCTGTGCCTGCTTGCTGGCAATTTGGTCCTTGATCACGTTTGCTTTTACGCGATCACTAACAATTTCAATTCGATGTCGAAGCTTTAGCTCAGAGAGCTCGGCTTCTAATAGCGCAATTCGAGAATCAAGCAAAGGATCTGAAATTGCCAATAGAGGTTGACCCACCTCCACGCGTTCAGACGGTGACACCAAAATCTTTGTTACCACTCCATCAGTGCCGACCTTCACCTGGGCCTGATCAGGCAACCAGAGTACGCCCTGAGCTTGTGTAACAAGGGGTATAGGCGCAAGAAAAATAAATCCACCCACTAGTGCTATTGAGGCTGCGCTAGTGCTTAATGCACGAGTCCTTCTCTCAGCCAGAGCCTGATTAAAGAAAAGGAACATCAAAGCCTTTGAGCAAGGAATCAACAGCAACAACGCCAGAGCCCAAAGTGCAAACAGAATACCTAAAACAAAATAATGCCCTGAAATAAACAGTACGATAGTAAAGGTCATGAAAATGCGAAACGCACTGGCGGCAATTCCATAAAATACAAACCAGTACCTTTCTCTGTTTCTGGTCACTGGCGATTCTGCAGATTCCAAACCAAACAGGTAGCGCTGTACAAGGTAGGTCAGGTAGCGAGAAGATCGTGACGCCAGATTAGGAATTTCTATAGCATCTTTAAGAATGTAGTAAGCGTCAAAACGCAACAATGGATTGCCATTGAAAAAGAACGTAGACACCCCGCCAACCAGCATGATATTAAATGCGATCAATCGCATCAGGCCTGGCTCTACATTAATCCATACAAGCAGTGCAATAGTAGCCAGGAATAGCTCAACCATCATGCCCGATGCACTAACCAGCATACGTCTGTGCCTTTGCGGAATGGCGGACATTGCCGATGCATCAACGTAGGGTACGGGTACAAAAACAAGCAACGATATGCCCATCTCATGTACCTCTCCACCCCATTTTCGAGCTGTTATCGCATGTCCGAACTCATGAAACACCTTTACAATGGGATAGACAAATAACAGCATCAGTAAGTTGCCCGGATCGAATATCTGATCAACGCCTCCACGACTTAGCTCTGGCCAATGCGCGCCGGCCGTAAGTAATGCCCAAGTTAGCATCAGCAGCCATACGAAGAACCCGGCACGACCAAACACAGGCCCAACAATCGGCATGACAGCACTCAGAAAGCGTTCCGGATCAAACAGTGGTATCCGATAAGACAACGGGGTGCGAAGCAACGTCTTCAGATGAGACTTTCTCTGTCGCTTAAAACGTCTGAACAACTCGAGACAATCTGCAGATACGTTGACTTGTAACGCGTCAACCGCATGCAATCTACCCAGTAAAGCGATAATGTCATCCTGGGTTGGCGAATTGTCTCCCAGGCAGGCAACCGAGGCTTCCCAAATGTCATGCACCGTTCGCTCGCCATTCATGCGCCCGAGAATGTCGTAGGCACCAAGATCAAATCTATAGAATTTGCCTAAGGCATGATCTTGTAAAAGAAATGCCAACTGCCGACCCGAAGGCTGCCGATGCACCTCAAAATGCGCGCGTAGTTTGGGCTTCAGGGAGGCCACTCGATACCATGAGGAACTCAGCAGGGAAGACATGAGCGTTTAAGAGATCCATGCCCATAGGGTGAGCTTTAGCCAGTCAATCAGCTCGTGCGTCCACACCCATATGAGCTTGCGTCTTTCGACTGTTACCTTCGCGATACCTTCCATGCCAGGGCGAATAGAATTAGATTGTTCGTCTAATTCACCTTGTACTTCGAAGACATTGCGCCCTTCTCTCGGAGTCGATAGCGGGACAATTCGGTCAACTGTGAAAGGCAACTTGGAGTCAGGTAATCCGGTGAGTGTGAGTACACCCGACTGCTCTTCCAGAATATTACCGATATCGCGCTCGTCTACTTCAAGCACCACACGGTAGTCTTCCAATGGCGCTATTTCAAAAAGCACTTGACCGTTTTCGACCGGGGATCCGATGCTTTGACTCAGGTCTCCGGAAACCACCATACCATCAAATGGAGCTTGCAATCGAATACGGAGGAGCTGCTGATCAATCAGCGAGATCTGTGCAGCCACTTGCCGGCTGCGCGCATTAATAATCGCGGTGGCTGAACGATCATGGCTGCTCAGGGCCGCTCGATGTTCCTTGTCCAGTTGATCTTGCTGGCTACTAAGTTGAACTCGTTCAAGCAGTAAGTCACGATCATCTAGTTTTGCCAATAGATCGCCAGCTTTCACAAGATCACCGGCACGATGATAAGTACTTGCTACAAATCCATTCAGTGGTGCAGTGACAACACGCTTAACGCTGCCCTCCAAGCGAGCCTGAGCAGTAACGCGGTAGTCTCCGCTTGCCGTACTAAAGAACGCCAGGCTACCAAGCAACAACAGTAAATAGAGCTTTAATGCCACTTTTTCGCGGCCGCACAAGGTTGCTACCACGTCCTGGAGCTTTGCCCATATCTTAAGAACGATAGAGCGTTCCTTGTCCTGTTTGAGAGAAAACACAGGTCCTAACAGCCTTGCTAGCGTTTCACATATTTCTATACAGTCCTGCGTGACATTGTCCGCATTGCTAAACTCTAGTGTCAGAGCCCCAACGGCCAGGGGACCGTCGTACAAGGGTGTACTGAGGATTGACTTGGAGTCACCGTGTCTGACCAGAACTTCCTGAGCGTGAGTGATATGCGGGAGCCTGCCCTTTTGAGTGGGCCATGTAACCGTTGCGTCTTGATCCACGGCCTCATTCATGGCACTACTAATATCACGCAACAAATTTTGACGCGCGTCCACCCTGGAACTATTAGACAATGCACAGACTGTCACCGAGCTACCCTTAACCAAACCTAAACTAACTCTTGAGCATGATAGGCAAGTTGCCAGTTCTGTCACCGTAGCTGTGATTGCAGCATCAAATTCATCATGCTCCAGGCTAGTGGCAAGTAACTCAACGACGGTAACCAATCTGTCTTTAGGTATGTATGATGGTCGTTCACTACTCAGCAATCCGAACCAGACTCCCCCCCATTGCAGTAGCTGTGTGATTGCCTCTCGCTGCTGACGAATTGAATGCGGTAGCTCAAAAACAGCAATAAGGTCTGAGGAGTTATCCCGCTGCAGTGGTGTGGCAACGAGACAGCTAACCGGCTCAGTCTCGCCCTCCGGATTAGCAAGCCCTTCGCCTGATACAATTACGACAGTTCGTTCGACCATCGCGCTAAGTGCCGCATTGATCATCGCGCCGGAAAAAGTTGTTTTTTCAAGCGGCCAGCTCGCACGCAACGTAGGCTCTGCGGCTTTACTACTGCCGTCCACAACGATACCGCATGTAGCGCCGGCTATCATGTCACACTGAGCATTCAACCAAATTTGAATGACTTCATCTGCAGCATTTTCTGCCAGCGTAACAGCAATCGCTGGCTGTGCTGGATCAGTTTGAATACCCTCATCCGCACCATTAGATATAGCCGCCTGCGGCCTTGTTTCTGACCTTTGGTCATTTTCAAACGCTCCCTCAGATTCCTCATTAGGCAAGCGCTCAGCTGCAGAGTGCGAAGCCACTACCGGCTCACAAGTTGTGGACAGTCAGATGGAACCTCCTGAAGCTTTGGATAGTAAGCTTGAATACTTGACATCAAAGCTTTGTGCTTAGAACCATTCTCCACATCGACCAGATCAAGCCAAAGCACAGATTCATTGCTAGCATGCGAAACTAAGCTGGCATCAAAACCTTGCTTACGGACGTGATTCAATCGATTTTGCGCATTGGGTAAATTTCGGTAATGTCCATATGACACGCGCCCTTTCCACTGTCCGCTCTTTAACCAATGAGTATCTGTCAATCCAGCTAATTTGTGTTTTTCATTGAGTTCGATTACATCTAAAAAACCATGTGCTGATACTACAGTCCAGGGGCCATTTTCGGCCTCCACCGATTCATATCGTCGTGTAAAGTTGATATCGCTCTCGCCCAATACAGCCGTAACGGTATCTACAGCATCATTCTCTTTCAACGGTCCGATAGACAGACACTCTTTGCCAGCAGGCAACAGCTGTTTTGCTTCGGAAACACTCATCTTGGCGTGCTGCATGTCACCAAGCGCTCGCTCATGTACTACTGGATCAGCTGTAAGCGCTGTCGCTGTCGGCGACTCACTCGAACTGGCAGCTCCGAGTTGTAAGCTTAGATCAGAATCGGGCTGCTGCTGATCATCTTGAATGTCGGCGATCGTCTCAGATTTTGAACCGCTTACTGCATCAGCCGAGTCGGCATCCTGCGGATGTAATACTAGCGAGCATCTCTGGCCAGCAGGTAAGCGATGTTTAGGGTTGGGCAAGGACAATCGAATACCAATCGTTCCTGTTGCTGCATCCATGATTGGGTCAATACTTGTAACCGTTGCAACAAAAGGCCCTTTAATGGGCAGCTCCGGAACTATGGTTGCATGCATACCCGGCTGTATTTGACCGAACATGTCCATAGACACCACCACTCTAATAAGCAGAGGATCGAGTTGGGCAATTTGCACAATCGGATTCCCATCAACATATTCTCCAGCACTCTTGTGTTTTTGCACAACTACGCCATCAATAGGGCTCTCTACCGTGCGCCTAGCCAGAGCTAGCTCGTCTCTCTTAGCCTCAAGCTGTGCTGCACGTTGACGCTCTGTTGCTACCTGCAATCTAAGCCAAGCCGCATCCTGTGCCGTTCTTACCTCATCCAAATCCTGGATAGACACAGCCTGTTCATGTTGAAGTTCATCAACACGGTCGCGCTTTCTAAGGTTAAATTGATAGTCCCGCCGGAGTAGTTCAATCTCACTCTCTGCCTGAGCACGAGCAGCTGATACGTCAAGCGCAGCTCGCTCCACGTCAGTGCGTAGGGCTGCAACGATATCGCCCTTTTTAACAAGGTCTGCTTCCCTAACGTTTACCGACGCAAGAACGCCTATCTCAGAACTGCTGACCTCGACTAGAGAAAACGCTTCAATGAGACACTCCAACGGCTCACTTGAGTTTGCCATCGCTGTCGAAATCGAAAACAACCATAACAGGCATAGCGAGATGATAGCGTCAACAGCCTTTCGACCTTTGTATTTAGACGTAAACACCGATGGATTGAGGTCTCATGAATAGAGACCTCGTGTACGCAAGCTCTGTTCCATTCATTCAGCACAATGTGGCACGTTAACCCATTGCAGACGAATTCTTCTGAACTTTCGTGAACTCATGCACGGATCCAATAGACCGATGGGGGTTTCATGCCACGTTTCCCGGTGGGCAACAGTCGTTGCGACACACAAACAGCGAATACGGGGCTTTTATTGAAACCAGACTGGAAAGTCTAGAAATTAGATAAACTAGCTACACATGAGACAGTTGATTTCCGTTTTTTAGCAGCTGTTGCAACTAAGTTGGAGAAACGGCTTTGATGAGAGCACTTGTTTTCACGTATATCGTCCTGATGGTGCTAATAAGCACATCTCAGGCCAACGATACATCAGCAGTTAAACCATCTGCATGGGATGCGCTCAAAAGTGGTCAGGCTATTGCCATTATGCGCCACGCATTGGCACCCGGTTTTGGGGATCCAATTGAATTTGATGTTTCTGATTGTTCTACCCAGCGAAATCTATCAGATGGAGGACAAAAGCAGGCAAAACAGATTGGTAACATTTTTCGTACGGCAGGTATCACGCAGGCAACAGTTTTATCCAGCGAGTGGTGCCGCTGCCGTGAAACTGCCACAAACCTTGATCTGGGAGTGCCTGCGGCAGCGCCAATGCTGAATTCTTTCTTCCAGAATCGCGGTAATGCAGAATCCCAGACTCAAGCCCTGGAACGCTCAATTCGAAAATGGCTCGAAGAAGCCGACACTATCCGTGTGCTTGTGACTCACCAAGTGAATATCAGCGCTTTGACAGGTCGCGGCACTGGCTCAGGCGACATTCTAGTGGTTGGTTTAAAAAACGACGATATTATTGTATTGGATCAAATCACAGCTCCTGCTACGCAGTAGCTCCACTAGCAGAGTACATGCAACATTTTTGAGTTAACTATCGGCAACAACAAGTCTTACCCGAGTTAACCAAGGCACCTGTTATGGTAACTATTTCCTCAGAAGCCGATACCTATTTATCGTAGCCAGAGATCGAGCTTTAGCCAGTAGCGTTTATAAGTAAATCTATATAGGCAACGTCTACAAGATCGGATTGGTTAATACCAAACTGCCTCATCAACCCAGTCGCTTCTTGGGTAGCGACTTTCTGATCATCATCACGTTCCAACACTACTTCAAGCTCAATGTAACTTCCAAGCCCTTCAACACTATCTAAGTGGATGCGTGTGCGTCCAGACAAATATAGGTAACGTGATTTTCTAACTTCACCCTTCACATGAAGAGTCTTTGCCAAGGTTTCTCTTAATGATGTTGCCGACTCAGTCTGATAAATCAAATAATCGCTGGTTGCAGCTTCTGAAGTATCCGCTCGGTGATATGAGATCAACTCACCACTACCATCCAAAAACTCACGCAGCTTAAGGCGTCCTGATTCACAGTAAAAGAAGGTATCTCTTTGAACAATTTTTTGTCCAGCTGAATCAGTCAAACGTTCCGCAGTCTTCTTTGCCTCTGATAGATCATTTAATCTGGCTTTGACTTCTATATTGCTCGCCATCTATAACAGGTATCCTACTAAGAGCTTACATTTGTTATTAACTTGATCAACTGCTTGAATTAGAACCAATCTCATCGAGTAATGCGTAGTTAGCTGTGGTGCTACTTTCCAACTGTTGGAATCCTCTTTCCCTGAGGTAAGAATCACCTAGGTCGCGCCACATTAACTTGTCCACAAATACCTTAACTCCATTTTTTACAATGAATTCAAGCCCGGCAACTTTTTCGAATTCACATTCCTCAAATGATACTCGCCCTATTCGCTTGTGTGCTTTGCATTGATGAAAACTAACTTGCGTTGACTCGACCCCAAGAAAATCCATTTCAGTGATGTTCGAATTTACAATTTCAATTCTATCAGTGCGACTTCTGGCTATCATTACTCTGTCCAGAATACAGTTGTCCAGAGCAAAATGGCTTTTTGATTTTACGCCAACAATAAGACACTCACGCAAAAGGCAGTTGCTAAATGAAACGCCTGATAAGTCACAGTCGAGTATCACCACTCTCTCAAAGCTGGCATTGGAAATCGTTGTGCTATCGAAACGACACCGCTCGATAATCGAGTCTGACCAGTCTATCGCATCAACTTGCGCCCCTATGTTAGTTGCCGCTATGACACCGAATGATATTCGCTCATCATTCTCGATAGTATTTCCCTCAAGTGGAGAGACATTTGGCGCAATCTTGTTAACAAAGCGGGCTAACATTTCACCTTCCTTCTGGTTTAGTTACTTATATTTTCGTAAAGCATGTCGATAGTTTTTCTGCCCTTACAGCAAGAGCAGCAGAGAGCTTTTTCGACGTTCAACGCAACCTATGGGTAAGCAATGTGGCTGAGTGCTAAACGTCGTTAATTTTGCAAAACATGAAAGCAATGTCTTCAAATTTCTGCGGCTTAACCAAATCGACCAAAAGTCGGTCTTGCTATCATTTGACATGAACTGCCTTTTGTCAGCGCCACTATCGACCAGTAACTTCACGCCGGTTTCCGTCATAGCTGATTCGAGCAGCATTCGATAAATTCATGATCAAACGAAGCCGCGGGAGTGTTCGCTTTGTCTAAGTTAAATTGAATTGGTTTGCTCATTTCAACATTGCTGTACTGGTTGCCGTATCGTCATTCTTGCTAGATAGTGCGAATGATTCAAAGATAACTCTACTGCAGTGGGCAATCAACAGAATGGACTTGCGATATACCTAACAGTCACTTCGATCGAAACAGACGTTTGACCCAGGAGACGACTCTAACAGCCCACCGCTTTACAAATCCTCGCGCTGAAGTTTGCGTTGGAATATCCAGTTCAGACTCAACCACTTCATCATCTGGGTACATCGCCACAGTATCAACACTACGACTAGCCAGATGCTCAGGTTGCCGAAGAACAGGCAAATTCGTATCGTCAGCTAACTCGGACGAATACGCTGCTTCTGCTTCTGCTTCTGCTTCTGCTTCTGCTTCTGCTTCTGCTTCTGCTTCTGCTTCTGCTTCTGCTTCTGCTTCTGCTTCTGCTTCTGCTTCTGCTTCTGCTTCTGCTTCGCCAATAGTGTCGGCTTCAGGTTCAGTTGTTTCAACGTCTAAATTTCGACTTAGCTCATCACGATTTTCGACGATGCTAAAGTCACCAATCTCCCTCGGCTCGACCTGCCTACCTTCAGTTGATCGGGGTATTTCCAAGCCGTCCTGTAACTCAACATCAACTTTGATATCAGAATCAACAGGTGAAGTTGTTTCTTGTACTTCTTGTACTTCTTGGACTTCTTGGACTTCTTGGACTTCTTGGACTTCTTGGACTTCTTGGACTTCTTGGACTTCTTGGACTTCTTGGACTTCTTGGACTTCTTGGACTTCTTGGACTTCTTGGACTTCGTTCTCAGCATGCGGCTCAGAGTTAGAAGTCAAACCCTCTACATCGATATCAACAACTGCCTCTGATACAGCAAGCTCGCGCCCATCACCAACCGGTTCTGAATCAAGATCGATATCTATACTCTGAGCAGTAACCACTGTTGTAGTTTCTGATTGGCTCAGATTCTCGTCGATCACTGTTTCTTCGCTGGGAAATTCACTAGCCTCGATGTGTTCACTTCCGTGTCGCGCTTCAGATTCATGAACCGCAGAGTCTGTTGTATCTGCGCCTGTGAATGATGCGAGAACTTTTGTTACTTCTTGAGACGAGGACAGAACCGGGGGCTTCGATTTGTTTTCGACAAGAGCCACATCATTCTCATGTGCTTCAGTCTGAGCAACTGCATCGTCCTGTTGATTATCCGCGTTCCATCGCGTTGCCTCGTCCCCCCTAGCTATTCAGGGTTCAGAATCTTTACCCTCAGGCAGATCGGACGTTACCACCTCATCAAATTCATCAAGCACATTCAATTCGGTTTCAACTGCACCGAGAACTCCATATAAAGCGGTCTTTTTAAGCTCTGTAGATGTAGCCGTTGCGCTACCGCCCTGAATTTTGGATTCGGATGCTGGCTTAGTCTTTTCTGGGTTGCCCGCACTAGGTAGCGTGCGAGCTTCAAACTCATCTCTCGCGTCAAGCTCTCTCTTATGCTCTTCAGCGAAATCATCGATAACGCGACGTAACTCGAATTCAGCATCAGATTCATTCTCCGAATTCAATTCAGATTCAGATTCAGATTCAGATTCAGATTCAGCCGCAACAGGATGCACTTCAGAGAGACCTTTAGAATCAGTTAAGACAGAGTCATCTAAGGCTTGCTCAACTTCTACGTCACGATCAGAGGGTTCGCTTGACCTAAGTGGTTCTTTCCACTCTTCACTTACCACGTCATACGCGGAAATCTCGCGTGGCTCTCTGGGCGACGAGTCATTTTTAACCGTTTCGACCTCAGATAAATGGGTGCCAGCTTCGGCTTCGGCTTCGGCTTCGGCTTCGGCTTCGGCTTCGGCTTCGGCTTCGGCTTCGGCTTCGGCTTCGGCTTCGGCTTCGGCTTCGGCTTCGGCTTCGGCTTCGGCTTCGGCTTCGGCTTCGGCTTCGG
>JBGCEO010000079.1:0-48111 GCA_045106475.1 Granulosicoccus sp. | reverse complement strand
CTTAAATTTCAATTGTTAACAATTAGATGCTCAGGACCATAGGCGAAGCCAGTCAAATTTCGCGGCTGGTTTGCTTGATCGTCGATGACCAGAATGTCGTGCTCACGATATCCGCCGCTACCTGGCACCCCCTCAGGGATGGTAAGCATCGGTTCCATGGACACAACCATACCGGCTTCTAGCACTGTTTCACAATCCTCGCGTAATTCCAGTCCAGCTTCGCGACCATAGTAGTGGCAAAGAACGCCGAAAGAATGGCCATATCCAAATGAGCGATATTGCAGTAGATCGTGACTGGCGTAGATATCGTTCAGCTCTTTCGCGATCTCGCTGCAACGAGCGCCGGGCACCAGTAGCTCCTTACCTCGATCGTGTACTTCGCAGTTTATTTCCCAGATCCGTCTGGATGCGTCGTCAGCTTCGCCTGCGAATAGCGTGCGCTCAAGTGCCACGTAATAACCCGCCACCATTGGAAAGCAGTTGAGACTCAACACATCGCCTTGTTCGATTCGACGGCTGGTTACCGGGTTGTGCGCACCGTCTGTGTTTAGGCCTGACTGAAACCACGTCCAGGTGTCCATCAGCTCTGCGTCCGGCCAGGTGCGCGCTATTTCTCTTACCATCGCAGACGTGCTTGCCAATGCTACCTCGTGTTCCGGTACGCCCACGCCGATCGCCTCTACGCAGGCTGCCCCGCCGAGATCGGCAATACGCGTCATTTGCGTGATATGCGCGATTTCTTCGTCGGATTTGATCATGCGCTGTTTCATTGCAGCTGCCGAAATGTCGACAAATTCGGCTTTGGGGAAATGATGCTCAAGCAGCGTTTTTAACTCCAGATCGACATGATCAAACTCTATACCGATGCGAACAGCATTGCCGATCAACCCCTTCAACGCATGAAAATAGTTATCGTGCTGCCAATCGGTGTAAGTCACGTTGTTGCCTGCGGTTCGGCGCCAGGGTTGCCCACCGTCAATACCGGCGCTCACACTGGTTACTGTGCTCGCATCAATCACCAGTGCATAGCGTCTGCCGAAGCGGCAATAAAGAAAGTCTGACAAGTAACAAATGTTCTGGTAGGACGTAAGCAACGCAACTTCTATGTTCAGATCGCTCATGGCACTTCGCAGAGTGTTTTGCCGTCTGAGCATTTCAGCAGGAGAAAACGTCGAATTTACCTTGTCGCCGTTGTTGGTGTAATCGACAAGTCGTGGCATACCCATGGCAGAATTCTCGTAAATTTTGAATCCGCGGATAATGAAGCGCTGTGTCGTGAGGGTCAAGCCCTGATATAGCTAACTTGAAAATTTTACCCAAGCGTACTTTGGCTAGGATGTCGCAGTCGGATCAGGCCCTGGCATGTAGTATGTACTGATCGACCTTCAACAACACATGCTAATTCATGGGCCACATCAGTACTAACAGGGCACTCTATTTAACAAGCATCGGCGCGCTGCTGATCTTGAGCTGCAGCGCGTGTTCATCCTCCTCAACTTCATCAAGTGCGGCGACTGGCTCTTTGGGCGAACAACCTTCGTCTACTGATTCCAGGATCGGCTTCAGGCTTGAGCGGATAGATGCTGATAGTGACAACGATCTGGTAGTCGATGAGTTTTTTGAATTGATGTATGACGAAACTGGCCTTGCTGTTAGTGAACTGATTGACGATAACGCAGATGGTATCGATGATCATCGGTTCACATACGACTATGCTGATGGGCGTTTGGTGGGTTCAAGCTATGATGAAGATGACGACGGCACCATTAATGTCACCCGAGTTTTTACCTACGACGCGGAAGGTTTTTTGCAGAGCTTAACGATTAACCGCAACTCAGGCACCAGTAGAATAGATTATTTTTTAGGAGATAACGGCAGGCTGACAGGTGCACAGCTTGATAGCGACGGTGATTCGATGGTCGATGAAGTTGCGAGCTATCAGTACAATACTGCTGGCAGAATATCAACGATTGATTTTGATAGCGATAGTGATTCCGCTACTGATGTACGCATCAATTTTGTTTACGACGATGAAGGCAGGGTAGTCAGACGAGAGCGTGATATTGGTGCGGATGGATCTATAGAGAGCATTTGGAGCTACCTGTATGTGCAGGCGCTGTGTAATCCTGCCAGCAATCATCAGCCTCTGGATCATAGCTGTATTTTTTGATGCACTAAGCGCAAGCGGTTAGGTTTTTCCCGGTACACCTAGCCAACTCACCGCTGGACTGATCGCTTCAGTGGGTGGGTTCGCGCTCTGAAACGGTAGGTGCAGTAGTTTCCAGAGTGTTAACCACCATGTAGTCAAGCAGTTCGAGTAGAGACTCTTCTGATACAGGTTTTTGCAGCATCAATAGGTGCGGATACTGCTGAGCGAGCCTGCCATCGGACAGCGATTCTCCAGTGATAAGCGCAATGGGAAGATTTGGGTATCTCTCCATCACATAGTCCACAACTAACAGACCGCTGTCAGAGTCTTGTAAACGCAGATCAATAAGCAGAGCAGACGGGCAGGCATGTTCTAGGAAATTGATTGTGTCTGCCGAAGTTTGTGTCATTGTTATCTTGCAATTGCTTGCATGCATCAGCGCCTCAACGCTGTGTTGTACAGCTTCATCATCATCAACCAGGTGCACCCAGAAACCCTCCGGTAAAATGACGTTAGTGCTTTCCAGTGCAATGGGTGTATGGGCCGTAGACATTTGAGCAAGCGTACAACGTTGCATGGTAATGAATACCGATGTACCGACATCCACTTCGGATTGCAACTCTAGCTTGTGTCCAAGTGATCCACTCAATCGATCAACAATAGACAAGCCTAGCCCCATACCTCGATTTTTGTTTCTACCGGGGTTTGATACCTGATAGAACTCTTCAAAAACCTTGACGCTTTCGGCGTCCTCGATACCGATCCCCGTGTCGATAATAGACAGAACAACAGCAGAGCCACTAGTCTTAGCTCGCAGCGTGACATGACCGGTATGTGTGTATTTGATGGCATTGCCGCACAGGTTTCTGATGATCTGCGAAAGCATGCGCGGATCGGTTTGTACAAAAATCGATGGGCCAACTTCATTGATGATGCGAATGTGTTTATCTTCAGCCAGTTTCTCCAACTCACGCATCAGGTTGCTGGCAAGCAGTGAGAGATCAACGCTGGTTTTTTTTGGTGTGACGGAGCCTGAATCCAATTCAGATATATCCAGCAATGCGTTGAGCTGTGAAGACAATGAGGTGATGGCTACGTTCATATTGTCGACAATTCCAATGGATTTATCGTCAAGCTTGCCGCGTTTGAGCGCTGCGCCAAACAAGTTAAGCACATGCACTGGTTGCCTTAGATCATGACTCGCCGCTGCAATAAAACGCGTTTTTGACTGGCTGCTGGTTTCTGCAGCATGCCTTGCCTGTTCTGCTTCATGCAGAGCCTCAGATAAACGATCGGATTGTTCCTCAAGCTTGGTTGAAGATTCTATCGACAGTGCAAATACCTCAAACATGAATTTACCGTTCATCAGCATTGTAAAGCCGACCACGAGAATCGACACTCCCACAGCCCAGGTCACGGCCGGGTTTAGGGCCTGATCAAGGTTAAGCATCCAGAGAACGGCTAGAACGCCAAGCATCGGACCGATATAACTCAACAATAGAGGACGATAGCCAAAATTTGTACTGGGCGATCCTGTGCAAAGGCCGAGCATGATAGCTGTCAGCATGGCGCGCTCATACGAGCCGACGTCGGGGAAAAAGTACAACACTGACGCCTCGGCACACCCAAGTATCAGCGTAAGTACGACCGCAATTTTACGTTTTCCAGATTGGGCAATGTCGTCATTTTGACTAATAACGCGCAGCACTATGACTCGCACCACAACCACGATGCACGTAGCCAATGCCCAGATCTGCAACAGAAGAGTGTCGACCTTGTTGATGAATAGAAGGTAGGTCAGAAAAATGGACAGTAGTAAGGGTATTGATGCGCGGGCGCTATTGCGGCTGCAGATGTGCATGAGCCGTTCGCTGACTTCATCAGAAATTTGGCCGGCTGCGATCATGCAAGTGGCTAGCGTCATCAAGTGGGTCGCCAGCCAGTATTGCACATCGTATCGAATATGACGAACTCTGTTCAGGTAACGCGTAAAATCAGTTTCAAACTGCCCCAGTATGCTGGGGATGGCTCTAGTTAGCCATCACCGAATCTGTCTATGTGATTGATCTCAAAGGCTTAGGAAAAAATTCACGGAGCTGTCCCCAGGCAACTGGGGCAGTTAAAATCAGCTTGGGAGAAGTCTTTGGTGACGGATGCTTGTAATAAACTACGCTTGGTAATGCAGAGCTGCCTAACTACATGAAGAAGTTCATTACCAATAGACTGACCAGCAGGTAGAGCACCGTCATGACGCCACCAACCCGCATGAAATCGGCAACGCTATAACCACCAGGTCCCATGAGCAAGGCGTTGACCTGATTAGTGGGTATCAGGAATGCGTTGGAAGTTGAAATGGCGACAGTTAAGGCAAAGAGTGCCGGGTCTGCACCAATCGTGACTGCAATATTGACTGCCAGGGGGACCAGCAGAACCGTGGCACCGACGTTAGACATCACTAGCGTGAAAAATGTCGCAAGCCCTGCGATAACGGTTTGCATAACCCATATGGGCACATCGCCGATTACTGCTAGTAGATGATCGGCTATCCAGAGTGCTGCCCCGGAATGATCGACGGCAATACCCAAAGGAATAAGACAGGCAAGAAGAAATACGGTTTGCAAACTGACCGAATCGTAGGCCTCGTCAATGGTCAGTACGCCGGAAAGAATCATGCCTAATGCACCGGCAAGAAGCGAGATTGACAAGGTGTTCGTAAGAAGAAACAGAGCCAGCGACAATGCGAAATACAGCAAAGCAGGACGAAGTTTGTCCGTACGGATATCTTCATACTTAACATCTGTGGCCACAACGAAATCACGGTTGCCCTTGAGCTTGTTGAGATCTTTCCAGCTTGAGTGCACGACAAGTGTGTCACCGGCATGCAGCACAGTGTCTCTGAATCCGCGACTGATAATCTGATCAGATCTGTAGATTTGCATGATGTTGGCGCCAAAATTACGTCGTGGCTTGATCTCGCCGATAGCCTTGCCCACCAGCGTGGAGGCAGGTGGAATTACTATTTCACCAATGCCGCTGTACTGTGGGTTAAGTACTTTTGAAAATCGATCTGGCTCACCACGTAATCTCCAGTGGTACTGCTCACAGAATTTCTCGACCTGTTTTCGATCACCCAGCAGGCCTAGTCTGGTATTCACCCAGATAGTTTCTTCTCTGTCGGGGGGGATTTTCACAACATCACCACTGTATAAGGCCAGCATGAAAGGCGTGTTTTCGTAAGTCTCTTCCACTTGGTGGATGCTCATGCCTACCATCGGGCTGTCTTCGGTTACTTGCGCTTCAAGCAGCTCGCCGCTAATACCGTAGAGGCTTTGAAAGTAGTCATCCGTTCTCGAGGTACGACCTGCATCAACGTCTGCCTTGGGCAACATGAAACGCCCGGCGATCATGAAGTAGAGCAGCCCGGTGACGCTCAGCGCGATGCCGATGGGTAATACTGAAAATAATCCAAAGCTCTGCATCTGCTGTGATTCAGGCAGTTGCTTATTGGACGAGACCAACAAATCGTTGAGCAGGATCAGGGGGCTTGAACCGATCATGGTCGCCGTGCCGCCCAGAATTATGCAGAAACCCACGGGCATCAGCAGGCGGGACATGGGTATTCCAGTGCGCGCAGAGACGCGACTGACCACTGGCAGGAATAAGGCCGCCACGCCAACGTTTTGCATGAATCCTGAGGCGAGGGCTGCGATACCCGACATGATCGGGCTGATGCGTGTCTCGGTTTTTCCACCAATGCTCAGAATAAGCTGAGCCAATTTACTCATGAGTCCGGTTTTATCCAGTCCCCGACCAATTATCATCACGGCGATTATCGAGATAACCGCATTACTGGAAAAGCCTGAGAAAAGTTCGGTCAAGCTCAATATTGGTTCGATACCGGGGACTTTGGAAGCAAGTCCAAGTGTGACCATTATGATGAGTGCAGCCACGTCTACACGCACCACTGAAAAGGCGAATAGATAAACCGTTGCTGCCAGCAAAAACAGCACGATCGCCATTTCTACCGTTAGCACTACCGTCTCGGTCATCGCAAGCTAATCTACTGTTCGAAGGGTGGGCGCCAGAGGCGAAGACTGGTCGATGCTGGAACCAGGTGTCAACCAGCGCAAGTTATACGCCAGCTGTTGATTCAATGTAGACATGAAACTGTTGAATACTGGTCTATAGTCTAACGTGACTTTTAAATCTAGTGGTTCTCGAAAGCCAGAATTAGCGCATTTAGTGAGGCTGAAGGCGTTGCCAGGCAGGCTGAGCAATTCTGCAGCGTTGATGTTGAGGACTGTTAATACTCACTATTGTTGCTGCTGGTTATACCCGCGGTTACGCAGAACACAATTGATCATAATTCAACCGATTCCAAACCTCATTACTCTATTCGGCTGTCGTTAAATAGCATTCAGCCCATGTGATTCAGGATCAGCAAACTACAAAATGAAAATTCAACTGACAAGTTCTCTGCCTTTTTCCCCTGTGCAACTTGATGCGAAGCATGTATCACCGCGCCGCGTGGTCGGGCAGCTCCAGGGAACCGATGAAGGAGGTGAGTTCACTCAGGCCGTGTACCAGTTCAAACACAATGAGGCGGACCAGATCTTCTATCAGGTTGATCCCAATGAACGCGTGTACCTGAACGATGTGTCAAATCGAGCCCAAGGACCCGCAGCTGAGCAGGCTGCTTCGATTGTCGAGTCCCTGGTGTGGGTGGAGCATGATGACACGCTGGCCTACAAGCCTTACGCATTCCTGGTAATGAATGCCATGACAAAACTGGTGGGTGAGTGGGATGGTGTGGTGTATCGCACGCCCAGCGGTGAGCGTTTGAGAGAATCGGCCTGGCATGCCACATTGCAGGTTATCGACGCCTGTGTGTGCAATAAATTCGGCCTTTGGGTCATGGTTAACCTGATTGGCGAAAAGGGTCCTGCGCTGCCTTCGAACAATCCTGCTGTGCGTCAACTCGGCTGGATTCCGCTCTAAGAGCTACCTAACTGCCCCAGTTGCTTGGGGACAGTACAGTAAACTTGTTTCTAAGCCTTTAAAATCAATCACCTAGCTTGGTTTGCAGTCTTCAATTACAGCCATCCCCAGCATGCTGGGGCAGTTAAGGCCGTTTTTGAAGGGTGCGGTATGGCGTAAAAGCCGCCCCGCGAAATCGGGGCAGTATCATGATCAATCGTCCCTTGTGTTGTTAGTATGGATACATTGAAACACGAGGTTTGATCATGGCAGATCGCCCAGGCAGTTCCAGCCGCTATACGCAATCGAGCAATTTATTAGTCCATTTGTTGCGCAAGTTCGCCAGCTTAGTGCTTGGCGTGTGGGCGGTGCTCGTGCTCTCAGGCTGTTCTGATTCGATATTGTGTGTTGGCGGCAAAGTACCGCAGTTCGACACTATCGAGCTCACTCCAGCCGTGCTGAATCAGGAGTACACGCACGTCATTCGGGCATCTGTCAGAAATAGCGTCAGCGATGATCAATACCGCTATTCGTTCTCATTGATTGGTGACTTGCCTGAGGGTGTCACGTCCCGGCAAGATGACAGGCGCTATATTTTTGAAGGAACGCCTACCAGTCTTGGTGAATTCTCATTGCAACTGACCGTCACCCTGGATGAGGAAAACAATTTTTTTAACACCGTCTCTGTGAACGATCTGTGTAGACGATCAGAAACTGTTTCTTATCAGCTGACGATCACTACGATGTGAGCCATCTTCAGTAACGAATGCGGCTTCTGCGGCTGCCTGGGATGGTTAGGGCAAGCCGCTTAGCCTTATATCCGGATGATGGTGCGGTGATTTTGCGATTACCCCTTGGCAGCAACTACCATGATTTCAACATGAAAATCCGGTGTAGCCAGACGCGGTGATTCCACACAGGCACGTGCAGGCGGATTGGCCGAATCGACCCACTCATCCCAGACTGCATTCATTTCTACAAAGTCACCCATGTTGCACAGCCAGATGGTGGCGCTAAGCAACTTTGATTTATCGGTTCCAGCGCTGGCAAGAAGAGTATCGATCTGGCTCAGAATACCTTGGGTTTGCGTGGTAACGGAGTCTCCTTTAGCAACCTGACCAGCAAGGTATACAGTGTCTCCATGAATGACTGCCTGACTCATGCGGGGGCTGGACTCTAATCGATTGATGCTCATAGTAGTAGTGTGATTTTAAAAGTGAGTTGGAATGCGCCTGATGATACACCGGCTAAATCGATATCGATTGACTATTAAACTGCCCCAGTTGCGTGGGGACAGCACAGCGAACTTATTTCTTTGCTTTTAAAATCAACCGCCTAGCTATGTTCGGCAGTCGTCAATTACCGCCATCCCCAGCATACTGGGGCAGTTTAATTAGATTTCCTCGGGGTGTGGCCAGCAGAGTTTGACCGGCCATCAGGCACAGGATGAAAAGATGGTGCCGGGTCTGGAAAACAAATCCAGAGTTAAAAACTCCAGGCCAACTGTAAATACCTCTTTTTCCTCGATGTACTTGCTATAGCGCACGGTACAAATCGCATTGAGCATGTGAGAGTCCAGTAACACCACACTGTCCACGACGAAGGCCGCATTACTGTGAAGAGCACATCCTGCTGGAGACAGGTCGCAGAAGGTGACTTCTACAGGTGTATCCAATGGCCAGCTTCGCCAAACTGAAGCGGCGGTGACATGCTGATAACGATGTATTTTTCGAAGTTCGTCCGGGGCGAGGGTTTCAATGATGGCCAGTGGTGTGGCTGCTCCATTGCAACGCGGACATCTTGCATCGCGTTTATAAGGCGCTGGTGCGGGGCCCGCCGAAATCGGATAGCTCGTTTGGCAGAAAGGGCAACTTGGCTTTATCGGGAAAGACCCGGAAGGTGGCTCATTGTTTGGTTTGGTTGCTTTTTCCTCATTCTCATTTGAATCACCATCGGTTTCAGATTGAGAATCCGTCGCATTCTCGGCTTCGCGTTCAGAAGCAGCATGTACAGATGTTGAGTCCGCGTTGGCATGGCGTTTTTTTTGTATCGCAAGCTTCAGGTCATAAATGGTTCGTTGATCCTCATTGCACAGCGTGGCAACTGCCTCGTTTAAAAGCTTAGCGGTTGCTTCATCTCCACCCAGGTCGGGATGATGCTGCATCTTTTGCATCATCGCTCGATAGCTTGCTTTTATGACTGCTACTGGAGCGTCAGTTTGTAAGTGCAATAATTGATAGAAGTCGGGTAGTGTGCTCACGAACACTGTATCGGCTAATGGGGGTTGCTTTTGAATCCCGGTGCTAACAGGTTACATGAGAACGGCATCAACCTTGTTGGCCAAAAGGTTAACTCCCCCCACTAAATGCTAACAACGCTTGTCTGGCTTGCAGGTTAACGATGCAGTGGTTAAGCGTTCCACTCAACATCAAATTTCTTGACGAGTTTCTGTACCTGATCTTCGCTTAGGGCTTTGGGTTGCAGACCGCGAGTGAGCATGGCGAGTCTGGCGGTGTCTTCCAATTCTTCGATGGCGTTGCAGGCTGCTTCAACATCCTTTGAAGCGACAACCGGGCCGTGATTGGCCAGCATAACTGCTGATCGTTTACCGGCAAGACCACGAACTGCTTCTCCCATCGCCGGATCACCTGGCAGGTAGAAAGGCAACAGCTTGACCTTGCCCAACTTCATGATTCCATAGGGTGTGAGTGGTGGCAGGAAGTTGTCATGATCTACTTCTGGCATCATGGAGTAGGCCACGGAATGGCAGGAATGCAGATGGACAACAGCGCCCGCGGTGGAACGCGTGTCGTAAAATGCCGTATGCAGCGGCATTTCTTTGGTGGGCTTATCACCACTGATTAAGGTTCCGTTGTTGTCAATCAAACTCAATCGTGCTGGATCCAATCGACCAAAACTAGTGCCGGTGGGGGACACCAGGAGTTTTCCATCGTTCAAGCGAGCTGAGATGTTCCCGGTCCTGCCACCGGTTAAGCCACGACCAAAAAGTGATTTTGCAAGCAGGCAAATAAGTTCTCGCAAGGCTGTTTCAGACATCATCTAACACTCACGCGGATTGGGACAAGATAGCGTCCGCTTTTGCAAAGTAATCGCTTGCGCCAAAATTGCCTGACTTCAAAGCGATGACCAGTTCAGGACCGGCGCGTAGAGCGGGGACACCAGGATCTATCTCTGGTCCAATTTCAAGGGACTTTAATGATAAACCTTCCACTATTGCACCGGAAGTTTCTCCACCGGCAGTAAGAATTTTTCGAACGCCTGCTGCTGTTAACAACTGCGCTACTTCTGCAAAAAATTGTTCAAGCGCCTGTGCTGATTGTTCGGTACCAAACCTGGACTGTACTTGCTTGACCACATTCGGATCTGCAGAACTGTAGATAAGCGGAATCCCCGTTTTTCCTTGTAGCCAACGCACTGCATCGGCAGGCTTCATACTCGCATCGATAATCTGAGCAGCGTTTACTTGCAGAGTTGGATTTGATTGAGCATGCAGCTCTACCTGTGCGCGAGTAGTTGCCGAACACGAACCGGATAGCGCAACGCATTGTCCGGATTCTCCTCGCCATGAATTTGCAGTACCGGTCAATCTTCCCTGATCAGCAAAATTGCGAGGCAAGCCCATTGCGATGCCGGACCCACCGGTAATCAATACACTGCCACTGAGTGCTTTGCCGATGTGCATTAGATCTTCATCACGCAGTGCGTCGACCACAATCAAGCGGTTGTCTGCAGCGTGTTCGCGTTCGAGTGCTTGTTTAATAGCGTTCGAGCCGGCAAGAACATCCGCTGCCGCGATATGTCCGACATTCAACGTTGTTTGTGGTTTTAGCCAGCGGCGGATATCTGCATCTGTCATTGGCGTTAAGGGGTGGTTTTGCATGCCGCTTTCATTAAGCAGGGAATCATTCACGAACAAATGCCCTTGATAGATCGAGCGCCCGGTTCCTGGAAAGGCAGGGCACACAACTACCTTGTCGGCATTAAGTGCCTCTGCCAGAGCTTGTGCTACCGGTCCTATGTTTCCCTTGGGTGTTGAATCGAACGTAGAACAATACTTAAAGAAAAATTGCTCGCAGCCTTGGGCCTGTAACCATGTTAATGCTGCCAAAGACTGGGCAACGGCCTCAGCCATGTCATTAGATCGGGATTTGAGCGCTACGACCCCGGCTTCGACATCTTTGTCAGCGTTGGTTTGAGGCACACCTGTGTATTGCACAGTGCGCATACCTTGCTTGGCTAAAGTGTTGGCCAAGTCACTAGAGCCGGTAAAGTCATCTCCAATGCAACCCAATAACATTACTTCTCTCCTGGTAATGAGAGGTTAGCATTACGTGCATAGACCTTGGCAACGGCTGCATCATCCTCTTTGCCAAGCCCTGAACCAGAGGCAGCTAAAAACTGTTGTAGCGCCGCAGCGGTGATGGGCGCAGAAAAATTTGCGCTACGAGCAATATCCAACACAATGCCCAGGTCCTTGGGCCAGATATCAACTGAAGAATGCGCTTTGTAGTCACCGGCAACTATATGTGGTGCCCTGTTTTCCAGCATCCACGATGTGCCTGCACACTGACTGATAACGTCGAGGAACTGTTTCGGTTCTATGCCTTGCGTCATGCCAAAAGTTAAAGCCTCCGCCATGGTGGCAATATGTACGCCTGCAAGCAGTTGGTTTACTGCCTTCATAGCTGAACCTGCCCCAGCAGATTGGCCCAGTTCGAAGACGACTTCGGCACTGGCATCCAGCGCTGGTTTGGCGGCAGCGAATGCCTCCTTGGTGCCAGAGGCCATAAAGCTTAGTTGGCCGTTGGCAGCTTTTACTGAACCGCCGGACATGGGTGCATCAAGGTATAAAACGCCTGATTGTGCACATTGAGTTTCCATGTCACGGGCAAAGTCAGGGGCCACTGTGGCACAAGCTATAACAACAGCGCCGGGTTTCAGTTTGTTGGCCACCCCTGTATTTTTATCAAACAGAATGCTATTTGTCTGCACGGCGTTCAACACGACTACAACAAGAATATCCAGCTTAGGCGCAACTTCATCCAACACACCTTTGCTGCCACCTATAGCTATGAAACGATCTGTAGCGTCGGTATTTATATCAAAACCGAAAACGATGTGACCTTCACGCAAAATGGATTGGGCAATACCGAATCCCATAGATCCAAGTCCTATAACACCGACATTTTTTGCGCTCTTCATTGATATTGCTTACCTGTTTGTTACATCAAGGCGATATAACCTTGATGAAGTAGAGTCTTCGATTAATTAGCTGCGGCGGTTAATGCAAAACCTGACCAGTTTCGCCAAACCTGACACGCAAGTGGTGTCCCGGGCCGCCGTCAAAAGAGATACCGCGTTCGAGTATTTTGACTGGCATAAGGAAGACCAAAGCGATGGTAGCGTATATAAGCGCTGAGTCCAAGCTGGGCTGCTGTTGGTTCTGATCTGTTTAGAGGCTCAGAGATACCGCTGATCCGGGGTGTAAGCCGAAGCCTGGAGTCGGCATATCCATCCATTGTGATACGCGTCCATACTATCTCTAAGTATTACTCTATGGCTTTGAATTTGTCTTAGGGAATTGTTAGTCTCAAACTCTGGATGGAGGAGATCACGCTATGCCTACACTCAATGTATCCGCGTCTAGAGATATTGCGGCTCCGATTCAACAAGTTCACAGGGCACTGGTAGATTTCAATACCTGGCCTACATGGTCTCCATGGCTGTATATGGAACCTGAAGCCACAGTCAACTATCGCGGCTCTGCAGGAGAGCTGAATCATGGATATGACTGGAACGGAACGAAGGTGGGCTCAGGCGGCATGACCTTAACCAGCACTTCTGAATTCAGAATAGAGTGTGATCTTCAGTTTCTAAAACCATTCAAGTCTGAAGCTGATGTTGCCTTTGATCTTCAAGCGCTTGGTGACAGCAATACTCGAGTAAGCTGGCATATGAAGAGTTCCCTGCCGTTTTTTCTCTTTTGGATGAAAGCTACGATGAGCGGCATGATTCACTCGGATTATGCCCGTGGTTTAACGTTACTAAAGGACTACCTAGAATTTGAAAAAATCCCTTCTGCCAGCCAGTTAGTGGATATCAGCGACGTTGATCCGATCCATTATGTAGGCAGTCGTGGCTCAACCAGCATGACAGACATTGCACAAGCAATGGGGGCAAGCTTTTCAGCTATTGTTAAATTGATCGATTCAGAATCAATCCAGATAAGTGGAGTGCCTTTATCTATTTACAACAAAATGGATATGAAGCGTGGTGTTTGCCATTATACAGCGGCTCTACCCACCGCTGATCCAGTTTCGGTCAAGCAGCCATTCGTGACAGCCACGATACCCGCCTGCAGAGCATTGAAAGTAATTCATACTGGCCCCTATCGCCATTTGGGCAATGCCTGGTATGTGCTGATGGGTGAAGCAAGATTTAATAAGTTAAAGATTCGCAAATCCGTGCCTCCCTTCGAGATTTATCTTAATGATCCTGATACGACTCAGGAGGAGGAACTGATAACCGAGCTTTATTTGCCCGTTCAAAACTAACACGGTTTCATCACAAGCAAATGCTGTGTAATTCCGGTTATTGTGCCTAAGATAATGCGCCTTGCGACAATCTGGTAGAGCATTATTGCTCCATGCTCCATGCTCCATGCTCCATGCTCCATGCTCCATGCTCCATGCTGAGAGGTGAGAGGTGAGAGGCGAGAGGCGAGAGGCGAGAGGCGAGAGGTGAGAGGTGAGAGGTGAGAGGTGAGAGGTGAGTGCAAGAGTAGTGAGTGGTGAGTGGTAAGTGGAAGAGTTCGGAGTAATTACTTCCAACATAGGTACAATGATCAGCCTAACTCACCAGTTTACTTAGGCTCATGAAAGACGCTGTCATAGTTTCCACCGCTCGTACCCCGATTGGAATGGCATTCAAGGGCGCACTCAACAATACAAAATCTCCTACCATGATGGGGCATGCCATTTCTCATGCGGTGGACAGGGCGGGAATTGACCCGGCCGAAATCGAGGATGTCATAATCGGCACTGTGTTAACGGCGGGAACAGCCGGCATGAACGTGGCTCGATTGTCCTCACTGGCGGCAGGTTTGCCACTCAGTGTCGCTGGCCAGACAATTGATCGTCAGTGCTCCTCCGGCATGATGGCGATAGCTACTGCGGCTAAACAGATCATCATTGATGGTCAAGATGTAGCAGTAGCTGGCGGTCAAGACAATATCTCAGCAGTTCAAAATACCTACATGAAGTGGGTAGCCGATGAAATTGATTCAACGGTGGTTGCACACGCTCAACATGCCTATATGCCCATGCTTCAAACAGCAGAAAATGTGGTGAATACCTATTCGATAAGCAGGCAAGCGCAGGATGAGTATGCACTGAGTTCCCAACAACGAACTGCGCGAGCACAAGAGGCTGGTGCTTTTGATGATGAAATTGTGCCAATCAGTACGATCAAACTTGTTAAAGACAAGCAAAGCGGCGCGATAAGCGAGCAGGAGGTCACACTTGCAAAAGATGAGGGTAATCGTCCCGGTACAACATTAGATGCTCTGGCGGGGCTAAACCCGGTGATCGAAGGTGGTCTGGTTACCGCTGGTAACGCCAGTCAATTATCGGATGGTGCGTCTGCCTGTGTATTGATGGATAGTAAGTTGGCAGAACAACGGGGTCTTGCACCATTAGGAATTTACAGGGGTATTGCTGTTGCCGGTAATGCACCGGAGGAGATGGGCATCGGGCCGATCTATGCGATTCCCAAGCTATTAAAAAACGCTGGACTGAAAATAGACGATATAGGCTTGTGGGAGCTCAACGAAGCCTTTGCCTGCCAGGTTTTATATTGTCGAGATCATCTGGGTATTGATCCGGCTATCTACAATGTAAATGGAGGAGCTATTTCGATTGGTCATCCTTACGGCATGACCGGTGCCAGACTGGTCGGTCACGCTCTGATCGAAGGTAAACGCCGAGGTGTCAAATACGTTGTTGTGTCTATGTGTGTGGGTGGCGGCATGGGTGCAGCGGGTTTGTTTGAGGTGGCTTGAAGGCGCTAGCTAAGATGTCGAAATTCATTGAGAATTTACCTTATTCCCTTGATGAAGGTCTTAGTGCGCGCGCCAGTGTCGGTCTAGTCGTTTTGGCAACTGATTACACCATCGAAGCCGAGTGGCGAGTACTGTTCAATAAACTGCCGGGTGTCGCTCTTTACCATGCACGGATAGCTAACGATGACGAGGTAACCCCCGAAACCTTAAAGGCTATGGCTCCTAGAATAGCTGCGACAGCAGCGACACTGACCCCTGGTACAGTAGTGGATGTTGTTGCCTATGGCTGTACCTCTGCCTCAATGGCTATTGGTGAAGATGTTGTGTTCAGTCACATTAATGAGGCAAAACCCGGAGCACTATGCACCACACCCGTTACCGCAGCCTTTGCGGCATTCAAGGCGCTGGGAGCAAAACGCATTGCTGTGCTAACTCCCTATTCCAGATCGGTTAATGAAATTGTCGTTGACTACCTGCAGAGAGGTGGAGTCGACATACCCGTGTTCGGTTCGTTTAATGAGCCATTGGATTCTCGGGTATCGCGTATCTCTGATGAATCCGTTGCTGCTGGTGTAAGAACGCTAGTCAACAAATCGATAGAACTGCAGTATGAAATTGATGCTGTATTTGTTTCCTGCACGTCAGTAAGATTGATGGCGCAATGTGCAAGCCTTGAGCAGGAAATTGGATTGCCTATTACCTCTTCAAATCATGCTATGGCCTGGCATGCGCTGCGTCTTGCTGGTATTGAAGACTCTCTGAGTGGATTGGGTAAGCTCTATGATTGCGTGTTGACTTAAGATACAGACTTCATAGTGCCTTGACGGCTTCTACAAAACGATCAATCTCATCATCGGTGTTAAAATAGTGCACGGATGCTCGTGCAAGCGAATTGAGTTGTCGTCGCCCAAGGTCGAGTCTGGCATGTGTCAGGGCAGTTGTTGAAATATTAATATTCTTGGATAGAAGCCGTTGAGCAATCACCGACGGATCGATTTTGTTTTTTGTAAAAGTAACCAGAGCGCATTTCTTTATGCCCTGATCATGTATTTCTACACCCTCAATTTCACTAAGCGCTGATCTTAGCTGCGTGGCTAACTGATTTACCCGAGCTTCAATATTGTGCAGTCCCAGTGCATTCGCATAGCGAACAGCTTGCATGAGTCCAACTCGACCTGCAACATAGCTTTCCCAGTTTTCAAATCGTTTTGCTCCAGGGACAAGTGAGTAGACATTATCTTCGGTCCAGTCTGTAGAGAGTAAATCCACGAACGGTGGATCGATCTGTTCAAGAAAATCGCTATTAACATAGAGAAAACCGGTACCTCTAGGGCCTCGGAGAAATTTGCGACCTGTCCCGGAGAGTATGTCGCATTGAAGTCTTTTTACATCAACTTCTAGCTGTCCTGCAGATTGGCAGGCATCCAGTAGATAGATGAGTCCATGTTGTTTTGCTATTTTGCCAACTTCTTCTGCAGGATTAACCAGGCCGCCTTGCGAAGGCACATGGGTTATGGCAACCAGTCGCGTTTGGTTCTGTATCAGGTCCGGAATTGATTTGACGTCAATTTGACCAAACTCGTCAGAAGGGATTAGATCTATATGTAGGTTTTTACGCTTTGCCTGCTGTAGCATCCCCAGATAGTTTGACGAGTACTCCGACTCATGGGTTAGAATCCGATCGCCAGCTTGTAGCGGTAGGCCATAGAAGGCCATGTCCCATGCCCGTGTCGCGTTTTCGACGTATGCAATTTCACTGGCGGAGGCATTGAGCAGCTGAGCAAATTCTGTGTAGAACGCTTGAAGGTCGGCGCTGGCACGGCTTTCAGCCTCATAACCTCCAACTTCATTCTCCAGACTCAAATGCCTAATAACAGCCTCGTACACGGGTTGAGGCATCAAGGAAGCACCTGCATTGTTGAAATGCAAGGTATGCTGGCAGGCAGGTGTTTCTGCCCGAATGGCTTTGATATCTAGCATCTTGAATATCCAAACGAGAAGCCCAATGCAACGGCTAAGCAGCCTCGCATAGCTATGGGAAAGAGTGACGAGTCTTCGTAAATCGACCAGCAAAGTCTGTGAAGTTTCATCCCTGTTGAAGGCAATACAATATGTATGTAGATTAATCGTTTTAAGCTAATCTGGCAAAGCGTTTTAATATACGATTTGTATTTGCTGGCTGGCATTTACATGTAGCTGGTATTTGCATGTATAAGAATGCAGACGCCAATTGTTCCCTACGATGTCTGAAACTACGACCTTACTGTTTCCTTGATAAATGCTAAGTAGACTTCATCCGCTAAAAGTCTCTGTGTGTTACGTAGCTGATCATTGGTATGGCCGTCTATCGTTAGCGTGGTCATTCTGGATAAATCTTGTTGCACTGAGGGTAGTAGTATTTACTCTACAAACTGCGCTAGATTTAAAAAACTGGCCCGACCACGTTTTCTCTGCAGAGTTGGTGATACTTATGGTTATCGCAGCTCATGGTCTTTTACTGGTTTGGCAGGTTGTGGGTGTGGTCAGATCCGCTGAGGTACATTTTTCAACGAACGGAAATATGGCTCTGGTTTGGGGCGCACAGTTAGGTGCAGTATTGTCGCTCATTCTTACTGGTGTTTATGCACTTGAAGCAATGCAGCTCAGCCAGATAAAAAGGCAAGAGCAAAATCCATTTACACTGATCAAGGAGGAGCGTGCAAGCCTGTATTCTCTCACCGTCGATAAGAAAAAATCACAACTAACTCTTGAAGGCTCTATCGAGTTAGGCATTTCCAAGGCAGTCAGGCATTTATTTACCGAGCACCCTGGCATTACTCAGATCAATTTGAACAGCCCGGGCGGTAATGTATACGAAGCGCGTGCGTTGGCGAAATTCTTCCGTGCAAACGAGTTGACTACAAAAAACATAGACATCTGTGCCTCGGCATGTACTACCGCTTTTGTAGGGGGTGTGTATCGTCTTGCAGCTCCGGGATCAAGATTCGGGTTTCACCAGTACCGGGTCGATGCAGATTATTCAATTATCGTCACTGATTCTGGAAAGGAGCAGCAACGTGATGCGGCCTTCTTTCTTGAATCAGGCGTGAGTGAGGACTTTGTCAGTGTCATGTACAACAGAGTCTCTGAAGATATGTGGTGGCCCGAAACTCAGGAGCTGCTGGATGTGGGCTTTCTTCATCGCTAGGGATGGCTCATGATCAATGGCTAGTGTTCATTGTGGTAGGGTTCTGGCAATGGTTGAGTGGTAGACTCGCCAATTCCTAAAGCGCAAATCAAACAGTAGCAATATCAACTCTTGAGAAACACGTCCTCCAAAATGGATGCATCCGATCATGCCTCGAGTGAGAGTTCGGAGCAGAGCACAGGCCCAATAGCTATTGGTGCGGGTCCGTGGCGTAAAAATTTACGCTTGTACTCTGGTTTGATTCTATTTGTATTTGCCGGATTTCATCTTGTTAATCACGCCTTGGGCCTGGTATCCATTGAAGCAATGGAGGCGATGCAGAACATTCGATACAAAATCTGGCGAAGCCTGCCGGGTTCTATCGTTCTGTATGGCGCACTGTTGCTCCACGTTGTATTGGCATTGAGTAAATTCGTCAAGCGTCGAAGCTGGCGAATGACGTTTTGGGAAGCAGTGCAACTTGTCTTTGGTCTGACCATACCCTTTATTTTGATGGGGCATATTTTCGCTACAAGGCTGTCATACGAAATTTTCGGTGTCGATGACAGATACAGTTACATACTGTCGGTCATGTGGCCAAACTCAAGCTATAGCCAGGGAGTATTAATGGTGTTGGTCTGGGTCCATGGATGCATTGGTTTGCACTTCTGGTTGCGGCTTAAGCCCTGGTATCCCAAAACGGTATGGCTTATGAACTCCGTTGCGGTGATTGTCCCCGTGTTGGCGTTTGCCGGCTTTGCTGTGGCAGGAAGACAAATAGTTGCCCTGGGCGACACGAGTAAAACACTTACGGCTGAACATTTTGCGACGATAATTCACTACGATGATATTGCACAATGGTTGCTTATCGGATTAATTGGTGCAGCCGTAGCTTATCGCCTCATGCGTGATATCGGCGGCAGATTTGGCCCTACAGCCAAAGTTACCTATGCGGATGGGAGGGTAGTCACGAGTGAGATTGGCCCGACGCTGTTGGAGATAAGCCGTAGTAATGGGGTGCCTCATGCATCGGTGTGTGGCGGGCGCGCGCGTTGTTCTACATGCCGAGTGAGAATTCTGGATGGATTGGAGAGTTTACCCGCTGCAAGTGAAGAGGAGGCCAGGGTACTCAAACGAGTAGGAGCAGGAGAAAACGTCCGCCTTGCATGTCAATTAAAACCAGTTGCAGATGTGAGTGTTGCGACTCTGTTGCCGGCACAGCTCACAAAGGTGAGTGATGCGGCCTCACAAGATAAATACCTATGGGGAGTCGATCAGTCGGTTACATTGCTATTTGCTGATATCAGAGGGTTTACTGCGATGTCAGAATCCAAGCTACCCTACGACGTAGTGTTTGTGCTCAATCAGTATCTTGGTCAGATGTCTGATGCAATTTCTGATGCGGGTGGTTATGTGGACAAATTTATCGGTGATGGAATCATGGCCATCTTCGGTATGGATCGAAGTTCTGAACAGGGGGCACGGGATGCATTGGCCGCCGCTCAGGCTATGAGTGGCGTGTTGTTAGCACTTAATAAATCGCTTGCAGCAGATTTGGATAAACCTCTCAGTATTGGTATTGGTATTCATTCGGGCCCAGCGATACTGGGTCGCATCGGTGTATCTGGCGCTTCTGGTGCAGCGCAAAGAATCACCGCTCTGGGCGATACAGTGAATACTGCCAGTAGACTTGAGAGTGCATGTAAAGATCTTCGATGTCAGTTGGTTGTGTCTCGCAGCACGGTAACGGCTGCCCAAATGAGTGTTACCGGCGGACAAGACGAGCTAATCACAGTTAAAGGGCGAGAGGAGAAAGTGGCAATTCTGACGTTTCCCAGTGCGATGAACATGAATACACTAATTAGCTAGCAAAACGGATTGTTGAGCCCCGCATGTGATAGTTATTTTCAGTCTTATTGTTCGATGCTGTCTTATTCTTTGACCTCGATGTTGTGCTCACTATTACTTTTATTTTCATCAGTATGATCATGTTCTTTGATTTGCTCGGCATCAAGTAGAATCAGAAGAGGCACGTCAAATATCTGCGACATGCTTGAGCCCAGTGTCCTGGCTTTTTCTTCTTTAAGCGTGACCAGAACGTTGGAGCGCTCATCATCAGTACAACAGTTCACTTGAAATTGGGTGTAGCTGCTGTTTGTTCGACGTGTGTTTTTACGGCTGCTACGTGATGACTGTTGTACCTCCCTGGAAACCAATTGAACGGCTTCTACTTGTGAGGGCAAGATGTGTTTGTACATGGTTTGTGTGTTCAGAGGTACTGAGGGTAACCACGAACGAACGTACGCTATTCCCGTTTCACGATTGATGATCACTTGCTTGTTACTGGTTCGATATAGAAACAAACCCAACGCTGCAAATAAAGCCCCGATAAACAGTAGAAAGAGACTGTTTGATCCATCGAAGGCTGAGAATGTACTAACAGCCCAGACACCGACTAATCCCAAGCCAATCGACAAAAACACAAGGTTAAACAGCAGGCAGGCGATTGTGGGTTTGATCTGTATGGTGTGCTCGTCAACCTGCGTGAACTTGAGAGTTTCAAAGTTCGAGGCTGTAACGGACAGCGGTATGTTGGACTGGTTGGCCATCGTGAAGTGCTCGTGGTCTATAAGTGACTAAAGCTTAGCTAGTGATCGTTTAGTGAACAAAGCCCTAGTGTTCATATCGTGCAATCGGCAGCGTGTCTTAGATATGTAGTCGAGATCTCTGGCCTCTGCCAACGGGTACACCGCAAATCTGCGCTGATTCTCTGGAAACAGCAGGCACCGCAATACGCTAAGCCTTTGATCGGTTGATTTCTTGAATCCTTGAGTCCTTGAGTCCTTGAGTTCTTGGGTTCTTGGGTTCTTGGGTTCTTGCGTTCTTGCGTTCTTGCGTTCTTGCGTTCTTGAGCCGGAGCGTCATTGGAAGTAGTACGTCACAAAAAGGAGGGGCCACTTTGGCGGCGCGAACGTCGAAACAGCTCAGCATCGGCTTGAATACCGGTGGCACAGGGGCAGTGTGACTCACTAGGTGCGACCGATTTGGCTCCTTGAAGCCGCAATCCGATAGTCCTATCAAACTGCCCCAGTATGCTGGGGATGGCTGTAGAGCACCATGTTCGAATCTGTCTAAGTGATTGATCTCAAAGGCTTAAGAATAAATTCGCTGTGCTGTCCCCAGGCAACTGGGGCAGTTTAGAGGCTTTGCTTGAGTGGGTTGGCCTGTAGGAGCATGTATTTTCACACTTGGCTGGTCGTAGCAGTCTGCAATCTGGCAAAATTACTCTTTTCCCCAATCTCGAGTATCAATTCATGTCAAACAAGTCGAAAAGTGTCGTTTTCGATAATAACCCTGGCCGCAATGCTCAAACCTACGGGATTGCTCGAGAGCTTGGCGCTGACCCGGATCTCATCCATGAACCGTCAGTAGGCGTTATCGGAACGAAGGGTGATAGCCAGTGCTATATGGGCGTTCAGCGCAAGGTCGAGGCCATTCATGAGAGGTTGCGTGAGCGGCTTGGTAGAGGCGAAGGAAAAATGTCGCTGCGTTTGGTTCAACCCGAATATACCGTGGCCACCTCAGATGGTATGCGCAACGGCACCCGCGAGATGCGCTACTCGCTCATCGGGCGTGAAGTTACCCACGACACTGTCTGCGAACACCTAAGCGCAAGCGGTCTAGAGGGGACTATCGCGGTAGTGGCTTGTGACAAGCCTCCCGTAGGCACGCTGGCAGGCATTCTTGAGCATAATCGACCAGCGATCATCATGTCAGACGGTCCGATCCGTCCAGGGCGTGATTCTGTTACCGAGCAACCATTGGATATCGTGTCGGCATTTCAAGTAGCCGGAAACACAGATGCTGACTTCAAAAAACGTATCGCCAAAGAATCCTGTCCTGGCTACGGCAGCTGTGGAGGCATGTTTACCTACAACACCATGCAGACATTTATCGGTGTCTTGGGCATGCAACCACTGGATATGGTTGCGCCGGCTTCGGATGATCCAAAACGTTTGACTGAGTTTCCCGACCAGCTGATCAATTATCTGCAAGGCATGATTGAGCGCGGTGATACACCGAGAGACATCGTTAGTCGCGATGCGATTCGCAATGCTGTGATTGTTGCCATGGCCGTTGGCGGTTCAACGAATGTGCTTTTGCATGCACCGGAAATTGCACGAGCTGCAGGCTTTGGTGATTTTGCCAAAGACATCATGTCACCTGAAGAGTTCAACCATCTGTCTAAGAACGTGGTACCTGTGCTAACCGATGCTCGTCCTTATGGCCTCTACTCCATGGTGGATATAGATGAGAAGGGTGGCGTACAAGTGATCGTCAAAGCGCTAATGGATGCGGGGCTTCTCAATGGAGACACCTTAACCTGCACCGGTGAAACGCTGGCAGAGCAGGTGGCAAGACTCAATACATCTGAACCTGATGGCATCGTTGTCTACCCCGTGGATAAGCCGTATAAGCCAACCGGTGGTTTACGAGTGCTAGGTGGCAATCTCTCACCAGAGTTCAGCGCAGTACTGAAATTGGCCGGTGTCGAAGGTGGCCTTGAAAATAATCGCTTTATCGGCCGTGCACGTATTTTCAATGGCGAACACGACCTTCTTACTGCATTAGAGTCAGCTCCCGATAGCTTTCAGAATCACGATATGGTTGTTGTTCGCTATGAAGGTCCGAGCGGCGCGCCCGGTATGCCGGAAATGCTCGATTCAACCTCCAGAATTACAACGCTTTGCCGAGAACGAGAGATCGTTATTGGATTGATGACCGACGGCCGTTTCTCTGGCGGCTCAGTTGGTTTGGTAATTGGTCATGTAGGACCCGAGGCCGCTCTGGGTGGTGCGATTGCTCTGCTGGAAGACGGTGATGAGATCGTCGCAGATCTGGATACGAATGAATTGAACTGCACTGCTCTAAGTGACGCGGCGACACTAAAGGCTCGCAAGGCCAGCTGGGATAAAGCCGTAGCAGACAATGGTGGAATTCATCCACTTTGCGGTGAAGTGAATACTCGCTTACTTAATCGGATGCGTTTATCGGCTGTCTCTGCAGTGTATGGAGCAGGTATGCACCCGGATAGAGTGCTGTGGGTGCCTGAGCCCAGAGAGGCGCAGAAGAGTGGCTTTGTTCCGCAAAACAAATATCGAGAAGGATCGCAAAAAGAGTTTTCCTAACTGCCCCACTTGCCTGGGGGCAGCACAGAGAACCTATTTTTAAGCCTTTAAAATCAATCGCCTATCTAGGCTTAGCAGTGGTCAATAACCACAATCCCCAGCATACTGGGGCAGTTAGAGAGGCTTAGGCTAATACGGGAAAAAGGGTAGTTTCACATGGACGTGAACAGCCTATTTCAACAAGAACTGCTGTCCTTTAAGGAACCCGTCCATATGCGGGCGAGATTCTTTACCCACCAGTGCTTTCATTTCCTGGCTCCAGGTGCTGTCTTTCTTGCCACCGGTGCGCGTCTTGTAGTATTCCTTGACCGTGGCATCGTATGCCTGCACCTGGCTATCAAAAACACTGCCGTCGTATTGGTCGTGCATTAAAACTGCTTTCAGTGGCATTCGTGGTTTAACTTCCGGGTCTTGTGCAGGATGTCCGATGCACAGTCCAAAAACAGGGTAGACGTGATCTGGTAGGCCAAGCAAGGCACTGACTTCTGCAGGCTTATTACGCAAGCCGCCGATGTAACAGATGCCAAGGCCTAGTGATTCAGCAGCAACTACCGTGTTCTGTGCCGCCAGAGCGACATCTACAGTTGCAATAATGAAATGCTCGGTCATGCCAGGCGCGAAGTCACCCCCCTGACTCTCGCAGGCAAATTTTGGACGGTTGATGTCGGCGCAATATACAAAAAAGGCACCTGCTGACGCCACGTAGGCCTGACCGCCTGCCAGTTCAGCAAGCTTTGCGCGTTTATCGGCGTCATGCACCTGTATGACGCTGACTGCCTGAACGTTACTCGAAGTAGCGGCAGCCTGGCCGCAGCGCACCAACTCATCCACGGTAGATTGATCAAGGGTTTGATCAGTGAATTTTCGAATGGAACGATGTGCTTTAAGAAGGTTGATTGTACTGTTCATATTGAGGGTTTTAAAAAAGGGTAAGGGTTTTTAACAGGGTTAGTATGTCAACGATGTTGCCATTATGAAAGCATATCCAGATCGGTACAACCGTTTGATTGTCTATGTGCTATTCAAAGGTGATGCTGTAGTGGCGAGTTAAGTTGGGGATTGCGTCCACTTGTAAATTTTGTCACTCTTTCAACGGCAGCTGTTGAATCATGTTGGCAGCAATAGGGGGAAGAGATGGAACAGATCGGTTTCAGAATGCAATTGAATGATGAACAGGCTGCAGAGTATCGCAGGCGACACGATGAAATCTGGCCCGAGTTGGTGAGTCTGCTCAAAGCCGCCGGTGTGTCAGACTATTCTATTTTCCTGCATGAAGACAGCAACAGCCTGTTTGCTGTACTGCGTCGAACCTCTGATCACACCATGGATGCTTTGCCTCTTGATCCCATCATGCAACGTTGGTGGGCACACATGGCGGATATCATGAAAACCAGCGACAACAACGAGCCGGTTGTTGAATCGCTTGAGCGAGTCTTTCACTTGGCGTGAATCTGCAGCTGTTTTTTCCATCGCTCAGCGTATAGCCGAAGCTGATTACGTCTTGTTTGATCAATCGTCACTTGTTGGTATTCGGGGAGGGTTTCAGGTGGTGTGATTAGCATTGCCGCACCAACGCTGGTTCCGGTTTGAGCATCGCTAATCAATACTTGTCGATTGCTAACGGCGCAAAGCATCTGTCCATAGAGTGAATCATGGGCAAGCGGTCCTTCAACATAGGTTGCTCCCCGACTGCCAATCAACAACAGGCATTCGTGTGTCATTAAAGCCAGATACAGCGTCACAGCGCAGTTGCGAAGCTCTGGATTATCGATCGCGCGACCGATCCATTGCAATTGACTTGTGGGGTAGGGGCCCGTGCCTCTAACTGCCGAAGGCATCACCATTGCGGGCTCTGGATTGGCATCATCCAGAAGCTGCTGCAAAGCCTTTTCGTTGGCTTTACCAGTTACTTTTAGAAGTTCTCGTTCCCGGCCTCCCATAAAGCGCGCCGAAGGCACACTTTGCCCAAGTGCATTCACATTGATCAGGGTGTCTCGAGATTCGTCCAACTGTGTCTCTTTGCCACCTATAGCCATTGAGATAAACCAGGTGCCCGTTGATACAACAGAGAACGGCGCTGTATTGGTAAGTAGATGTGGCACCAGCGATGCATTTGAATCGTGGATTCCTGAGAACACTGGTATAGATCGTGGCAGACCCAGTTGATCTGTCAGTGACTTAAGCAGTGTTCCACTGAGCTGGCCTGGTTTACAGGCCGGTGCTAGTAGATGCCGCCACTGCATCGCATCTACCAGAGATGAATAGTCGGCCCGGTCAGGATCATAGAGATCGGTATGACAGCCTAGCGAAGTAACATCATTGTTTTGTTCCCCGCTAAGAATATAGATCCAATACTGTGGCCACGTGAGTATGGATGTCACACTTGCAAATTTTTCTGGGTAGTTTTTTTCAAGCCAGTGCAGCTGTGCTCCGACATTAAGTCCACCTGGCAAGGCTGGTGAACCGGTGCTGGCAAAGGGTGCTCTGTATCGTTCATACTCAGCACGCAAAGCGTCTACACCCTCGTACTCGTAGTCGAGCACAGGCAAGGCCAGGTCGCCATCTTTGTCGAGCAAGGCAACTGTAGCACCGTGGGTTGTTACAGTGATAGCCTCAAATTCATGCTCATTTGCAAGCATCTTCAGCGAGTCAAGCACAAATGCCTTTATGGCCTGGTGATCCAGGCATGGGTACTCGCTAGCTGAATTGACGATATTCGCTTGTGTGGTGACAAGTACCTCTTGTGCCAGCTTCGTATTAACCAAAGCTACCTTAGAGTTGGTTTTGCCAAGATCAATGACAGCAACGTACTTAGGCATGCTTTTTCAGGTTTGCTCGTGTTCGCAAACGTCGGATAACTGTTGGCAGGGCGATTACGCAAATGAGCAGCAAGCCCACAAAAATTGACATTACTATGCCAGGTACATTCAACAAGCCTAAGCCAAAGGTCACCATGCCCATAACAATTGCTGCGATGACTACGCCTGTAATGGTACCTGAGCCTCCCAGGATGTTAACCCCGCCCAGTACTACCATCGTGACTATTTCCAACTCCCAGCCAAATGCGATGGACGGGCGTGTTGAACCAAGACGTGAGGTTAAGCAGATAGCAGCTATAGCCGACATAACCCCTGTGAGCACAAACAGTATGAACTTTACGCGAGACACTCTGATTCCAGAAAATAGCGCAGCCGTTGGATTGTTACCAATAGCGACAGCTGCACGACCAAACGATGTACGGTGTAACAACACATAAAAAAGTAAAGCCATTACAGCAAAAAGCACCATTTCAAAGGTAATGACCCACCAGACATAACCTTGACCGAAAAACGCAAACGATTCCGGGTAGCCGGAGTAGGCCTTGTCGCCTAGCACGATATAAGCAATACCCCGAAACAGTGACAAGGTGCCGATAGTGACCACAATAGAAGGTAAACCCATAACGGCAACTAAAAAACCGTTAAATGCGCCGCACAGTGTGCCCACTGCAATTGCGATCACAATCAGACCAGTTGTATCGACTCCTAGTTGCACTGCAAAACCCATACAGGTTGATACTAGAGCAATGATGGAGGCCACTGATAAATCTATTTCACCTGAGATAATGACCAGCGCCATGGCGAATGCAATCATGGCCTTTTCAGTGAAATTAAAGGTGGCGTCGGACAGATTCCACGGGTCTAGAAAGTAGGGTGAGGCCTGCACATTTAAAAAGAAAATCAGTATTCCAACAGCCAGCAATAGAAATTCCCAACTAGATACTATTCGTACCAATTTGTTGTTTTGTCTATCAGGTATTGCCGGACCGGGCTTGATACTGCTCATATGCGCTCAGCCTTCTTCAAGATGATGCGTCCCTGGCGACGCTCAGAACGCGCGTTAAATATGACAGCAACAATAATTGCAGAACCGGAGATTGCCTGTTGCCAAAAAGGAGAAATATTTATAACTGGCAGGGCGTTCTTTATCACACCTAAAAACAAAGCTCCCAGCACTGCGCCTGCCACTGATCCCATGCCGCCTGCTATGGATATGCCACCGATGACACAGGCAGCTACCACATCGAGTTCGAAACCGGCCGCAATGTCAACGTAAGCTACTGCATAGCGCGCCACCCAGAGGTAACCGGCAATCCCCGATAAGGCACCTGACAAGACAAATGCATTGAAGCGGGTTCGCCCAACATCGATACCGGTATAGACCGCTGCATCGGGATTACCGCCCACGGCATAAAATGCCCGCCCAAGTGGCGCTCTGGTGAGAAGGATATACAAACATAAAATAGAGATCAGTGCGATCCAGGATAACACTGGAATTCCCAGCATGTTGAAGCGCGGCAGTGCCTTGAATGCCGGGCTCATTTCATGCGCATTGACCCACTGCCCGTCTGATATCAGAAAGATAACACCTCTGAATATCGTCAGTGTTCCCAAGGTCACCACGATGGGCGGGATGTCGAGTTTCCAAACGAGGAGGCCGTTTATACTGCCTAATAGTGCGCCCATAACGATGGCGAAAAGAACCAACACTGGGATAGGAATAGCCGGAAAGGTAGCGTTGATCATAGCCGTACACATTCCGACCAATGCCAGGTTTGATGCCATCGATAAATCGATGCAGCGGGTCAGTATGACCGCCATTTGGCCTAGCGCAAGTATGATCAGAATTGATGAGTCGTTGAACACCGAAAGCAGGGATGCGGGTGATGCAAATGAATTGAATCTCAAGCTGACTAGCGCCACGAGCAAAAGCAAAGCGATGGCCAGTAATAGGTCACGTGATAGCTTGAGCCCGTTCATGCAGCGTTGGTCTCATCAATGCCTGCCGCTGCACGCACCAGGTTCTCAGGTGTGACTTCTTCACTCTGAAACTCCGCCACTTGACGGCCTTCGCGCATAACACAGACACGATCTGACATACCTATTATTTCAGGTATTTCAGAAGACACCATAATCACCGCTAGTCCCTGTGAGGCGAGTTCACGCATAAATGCATGCACCGCAGCTTTGGAACCTATGTCGATTCCCTTTGTGGGTTCGTCCAGAATAATCACGGTAGGTTGCGTCGCCAGCCATTTGGCGATCACAACTTTTTGTTGATTGCCGCCGGAGAGTTCTCCAACGGTTTGGTCCAATGCTGCGGCTCTAAGCTCCAGGCGCTGCGTATATTCTCGAGCCAGCAGAAATTCTTCAGACATTTGTACAAAACCCTTTCGGGAAGTGGATTGCAAAGATGGTAGTGCAATGTTGTCAACAATAGAGAGTGCTGTAATTGCACCTTGCTTACCTCGATCTTCGGGAACGTAAACAAGACCGTGTGCAATAGCATCTGCCGGGCTTTTCGGTGTGAGTGTTTTACCGTTTAAACGCAACTCTCCCGAACTGGCGTGTGTAATGCCAAACAGAGCCTGCATACATTCGCTGCGGCCGGCACCCACCAATCCGTAGAATCCCAATATTTCTCCCCGATGTAGTGAAAAATTTATATTGTCGAATTCAGTTGGATGCGAATAGCCTTTGACCTCAAGTATTTCCCCACCAAGGTTGTTGATTCTTGGCGGGAATACACTATCAACGGAACGGCCCACCATCATCTCGACCAAAGCCTCTGAGTGGGTTTCGTTTATTAAGCCGTTACCTACCAATTCACCATCTCTAAAAACCGTGTAGCGATCGGCAACACGAAATATTTCATCAAACTTGTGGCTAATAAACAGGATTGCCTTGCCATCAGATTTCAATTGCTCCACCAACTGGTAGAGCTCTTCGATTTCCTTATGTGACAAGGCCGCAGTGGGTTCATCCATTATCACCACCCGCGCATCGATAGACAAAGCCCTTGCTATGGCTACAAGATGTTTACTGGCGATGCCTAGATCACGCAGCAACGTAGAAGGTTTGATCGATGCACCAATTCGATCGAGTAGAATGGCCGCGTTCTCATTCATTTTCTTCCAATCTACCAGGCCAAATCGATTGCGTGGTGCGTGGCCTATATAGATATTCTCAGCGATTGAAAGATCATCGAAGAGCACGGTCTCCTGATGGATGGCGGTGATACCTGATCGTGCTGCATCGTCTGGTTTAGCCAGTTTTACCGGCTCACCTTTGACTCGAATATAACCACTATCGGGTTGATAGATACCCGTAAGGATTTTTACAACAGTCGATTTACCTGCACCGTTTTCACCAACCAACGCGGTAACCTGGCCTGCATAGAGATCAAGCGACACAGAAGAGAGCGCGCGAACCCCGGGGAATTCCTTAACAATGCCCTCTAGCGATAGAACAGGTTCTTCGGAGACATCATGGGGCTTGGGCAATGCGGCGTGCTCCGGGAGAGAGGTTAAAGTAGTGCTAAAGCGTCGGCCACCAGGGCCGACACTTTGCTCTCAGTGTCTAAAAAATGTCTTTGAATTCGTTGATGTTGGACGCATCGTAGGTAAACGGATCGGCCATCGCACCATCAAGCGTGTCGCTCAAAGTTACTGCACCCAAGCGCCCCATGCCTATCTCTCCGCCTGCTTCAGCTGTGGAGTCACCTTTTACAAGGTTGTAGGAAATCATTGCCGCAGCATAGCCAAGATCGATAGGATTCCAGATAGCAAATGATTTTGATGCACCGGATTCGATATGAGCCGCCATTTCAGAAGGCAGGGCTAATCCGGTTACATTGATTTCACCAATCTTATCTGCGTCCGATACCGCTTGGGCTGCCGCAACAATTCCGACAGTGGTTGGTGCAATGATGGCTTTTAGATCCGGATGAGCAGCCATGAGGCCTTGAGCTTCGCGATAGCTCTTGTCAGATAGATCATCACCATAGACAGTAGCAACCACATTGATTCCCGGGTAGTTGCCAACTACTTTGTTCATTTCTTCAATCCAGATGTTTTGATTGGTGGCTGTAGCGGAAGCGGATAGCACGGCTACATCACCGCCATCAGGCAGATGATCAGCTGCAAGCTTCACAATCATGTTTCCGATTAAAGGATTTGATGATGGATTAAGATGCATCTGACGGCCTTCCGGAGCTACACCAGAATCCCATGAGATAACGGTGATGCCACGACTCATTGCTTTTTTAAGCGCCGGTACTAATGCATCCTGATCATTTGCAGAAATAGCAATTGCGTCCACTTTTTGTGCGATCAGAGAATTGATTACTTCTATTTGACCTTCGGCGGTAGTGTCAGTAGGGCCGGTGTAAATGATTTCGACGCCACCAAGCTCTGCGGCTGCTTCTTCTGCTCCCTTGGCAGCTGCTTCGAAAAAGCCAATGCCCAGAGCTTTGACGACTAATGCAATTCGCATATCTTCAGCATGTGCAGGTGATAGCGCGATGGCGCTACCTAATACTGCAGTGGATAAAAGTGTGCTTATTTTTTTCATTACTTTGGTATTCCTTTTGTTGTGGTGGTGTATGAGCTGACTGTGCATTGAATACATAGTCATCCGGCTTGCACTGCAGTTTTAGTTTCCGCAACGATCACGCGTACATCTGCGGCTTCGAGCATACTCACGGACGCATCATCGATGCGTTCATCGGTTATCAGCACATCGATACGGTCCAGCGAACAGATCAGCAATGATGAGCGTCGTTTGAATTTAGATGCATCAGCAAGAACCACTAGCTCATCAGCTTGCCCCATGAGTTTTTGCTCACTCTGGATCACAAGCGGATCTGATTCCATCAGGCCCATCCTGCCAACACTGTGCACACCCATGAACATGCGTAATGCGCAGAAATTTTGCGTTACGTCGTTTTCGAAAGGACTAAGAATTATGTTCTGCTCTCTATATAAGGTGCCGCCTGGCAGAGTCAGTTGATTTTTAGAGTGCTGCAGCAGGTGCTCAGCGATAGGAAACGAGTTGGTGAAAATCTGCATACGCCTATTGGTTAGCAGATGCACCATCTGATAAGTACTGGTACCGCCATTGATAATGACATCGTCGCCATCACTACACAGTGCAACAGCCTCTCGCGCAATCGCTCGTTTCTCGACCACGTGCATACTTTCGTTAACACTGAATGGGCGCCCGGCAAGATAGCTGTGCAAGGGCGGAAGCAGCGCTTCAGCGCCGCCACGAACCCGTCTTAATTGCTTAGACATATGCAGTGAGGCGATATCGCGACGAATTGTTGCCTCGGACGAATCAGTGAGCGCAACGAGTTCTGCCACTGTCGCAACTGGTTTTTCCTGTACGGCGGACAAGATGATATTTTGTCTTTCCAGTTCGTGCATTGAACCGACGGCTGCCCTTGATGCTATTTGTTCACGAGAGATAATACCCAGTGTCGCGAATCTGTCAATCAAAAACAATCAATTTCGATCATTAATTTTATAAAAAGAGCGAATGTGATTGACAATGGCGCTTAATCAGGCAATTCTAATCTATTGAGCCTATGGAGGAATTGCACTCATGAGTACCAGTCACACCAGCAATTTGTTGCAGAGCCTTTGGGATGACGGGCATGCCGCAACAATCGATGAGCCTGGACGATTGTTGTATCGATCAAATTTGCTCGGCAGTGACAAACGAATCACTAACTATGGTGGCGGCAATACGTCAGCCAAGGTGTCCATGCCAGATCCATTGACCGGTGATACGGTCCAGGTACTCTGGGTAAAAGGCTCCGGAGGAGACGTAGGCACAATGAAGCTCGACGGTTTTGCCACGCTCTATCAAGACAAACTGGACGGCTTACGCACTCTCTATCGCGGCGAGGCGCATGAAGATGAGATGGTCGCCTACCTCCCACATTGCACCTTTAACCTAAACCCGCGCGCATCCTCGATTGATACACCATTGCATGCTTATGTACCTCATGCACATGTTGATCATATGCACCCTGACGCCATCATTGCCATTGCAGCTGCACAAGATGGTCAATCACTCACACAAGAGATATTCGGCTCAGATATTGGATGGCTGCCCTGGAAACGACCCGGATACGAACTTGGGCTTTGGCTCTCGCAGTTCTGTCAAGAAAACCCTGAGGCGCGTGGTGTCATATTAGGCAGTCATGGATTGTTCACCTGGGCAGATACAGCAGAGGAGTGTTATGCACTTACGCTTGAAATAATCAATAAAGCGATAAGTTGGTTCGCGCTTAAAACAGCGGATACTCAACCCTTCGGTGGTGCTAAACATCAATGTTTGCCGTCGGAACAGCGCCAGCGTATTGCCGAACAGCTCATGCCGGAGATCCGCGGCCTGATCAGTAGCGATGAGTTTAAGGTGGGACACTTTGATGACAGTAGCGCAGTGCTTGAATTTGTCTCAGGCGTACACATGCCTGCGTTAGCGGCACTAGGAACCAGTTGCCCCGATCACTTCTTACGTACCAAGATTCGACCATTGATCGTCGACTTCGATCCGCTGGCTGCCAATATCGAGAATACAATCGCCACGCTGCCAGCCGCGCTAGAGACTTATAGAAAGGACTATGCTGGCTACTATCAGCGTTGTAAGCATGCGGATAGCCCTGCCATGCGAGATCCGAATGCGGTGGTTTATCTTATCCCCGGCGTTGGCATGATCACATTTGCTAAAGACAAGGCCACTGCCCGCATCAGCGCCGAGTTCTATACCAATGCCATTAATGTCATGCGCGAATCGTCTGCGGTATCAACTTACTGTGGACTGCCTGAGCAGGAAGCTTTTGACATCGAATACTGGTTGCTCGAAGAAGCCAAATTGCAGCGTATGCCCAAGGCAAAAAGTCTGGCTGGGCGTATAGCTCTAGTCACCGGTGGGGCAGGTGGAATTGGTACAGCAACTGCGCATCGCTTGCTGGAGCAGGGTGCCTGTGTTGTATTAGCAGATATCGATGAATCTCTGTTAGATAATACCTACCAACAACTTAGCAAGAGGTATGGATCGGATGTAGTCAGGAAGCTACTCATGGACGTCACTAACGAGAAAGAGGTCGGTAAAGCGTTTGCTGCCACATCGCTTGAGTTTGGTGGATTGGATATTCTGGTGTCTAATGCTGGGATTGCATCCTCAGCAGCTGTTGAAGACACGACACTTGAGTTGTGGAACAAGAATATGGACATTTTGTCTACAGGGTACTTCCTGGTATCACGAGAAGCATTCAAGCTATTCAGGCGGCAGGATCTGGGTGGTGCAGTAGTTTTTATTGCGTCTAAAAACGCGTTGGCTGCCTCCAAGGGTGCCTCGGCTTACTGCACAGCCAAAGCGGCGGAAGTTCACCTTGCCCGGTGTCTGGCTCTAGAAGGTGCTGAGGCTGGCATACGTGTCAACGTGGTCAACCCCGATGCAGTTTTGCAGGGATCAAAAATCTGGTCGGGTGAGTGGTTACAGCAAAGGGCTGATGCTTATGGCAAGGATGCCGAAGAACTTCAGGCTCACTACCTGGAACGCTCTTTACTTAAACGTGCCGTATTGCCTGAAGACATTGCCGAAGCCACCTATTTTCTGGTGAGCGACTCATCGGCTAAATCTACCGGTAATATCATTAATGTGGATGCCGGCAACGTTCAGTCTTTTACCCGATAGGATAGCAACTATGATTATTGCCCCGGAGCTTATCGACGAGCACAATCAACAGCGTTTGGCTGCACTGGATGCTGACTACACAGCATTGGCTGAGCATTTGCAGCGAAATGCTATTGACATTGACGCTCTGACAGAGCGAGCGGTCAATTTTGGCGTCGCCATTCCATCCTGGGGCGTTGGCACCGGCGGTACCCGGTTTGCTCGTTTCCCCGGCGAGGGTGAACCGAGACATATTTTCGACAAGCTTGATGATTGTGGTGTCATCCATCAACTGACTCAGGCTACGCCCAGTGTCTCTCTGCATATACCTTGGGATGATGCAGATCCACTTGAATTGCGCGAGCAAGCTGGGAAATTGGGGCTAGGGTTTGATGCGATGAATTCAAACACGTTTCAGAATCAGGATGATCAGCCGCATTCGTATAAATTTGGATCTCTCTCGCACACCGATCAAGCGACCAGAGAGCAGGCGATAGCACACAATATTCGCTGTATTGAAATTGGCCAGACACTGGGTTCAGAAGCATTGACGGTATGGGTTGGCGACGGATCAAATTTTCCCGGACAAGCGCATATGGGGCAGCAATTTGATAGATACCTTGATGCCATGCGTGTGGTGTATGCAGCCCTGCCTGATAACTGGCAGTTATTCACTGAACATAAGATGTACGAGCCTGCGTTTTATTCAACAGTGGTGCAGGATTGGGGTAGTAACTATTTGATTGCCTCAGAACTAGGGGCTAAAGCGAGTTGTCTTGTAGACCTTGGGCACCATGCGCCCAATGTGAATATAGAAATGATTGTCTCGCGATTAGCACGCTTTGGAAAACTGGGTGGTTTTCACTTTAATGATTCTAAGTACGGTGACGATGATCTGGATTCCGGCGCAATAGACCCGTATCGATTGTTCTTGGTATTCAATGAATTGGTAGATATCGAAATTCAACAAGGTGCTGCTTTTAGTCCAGCCTATATGCTTGACCAGTCTCACAATGTAACTGATCCTATTGAGAGTCTGATGAGCAGCGCCATGGAAGTTCAGCGGGCTTTTATCCAGGCCTCCTTAGTTGATAGGCAGGCCTTGGCAGCTTATCAGGCAGACAACGATGCGTTAATGGCTTCACAAACTCTTAAGCGCGCTTTCAGAACCAATGTCGATCCGATCCTGGAGCGCGCACGGCTACAGAGTGCAGGTGCCATTGATCCCGTTGCGGCCTACCGCGAATCAAACTATCGATTAAAAGTTGCGGCTGAACGACCGGCAGTGAGTGGGTCAGGTGGCGGTATTGTTTAGTAATTTTAGGAAGTCGGCGATTTTAGGTCGAACTACTTGCCGATTTTGGTCTCTGATCGTTATCTGCAAACACCAGGTTACTACCGATGAGGCAAATCCCCGGCGCATTCCGGTCATTTAAGAACGGCAACAAGCTAGTCTTTTCGTTATTGCTACCGGCATGTGTGCTATTGGGTTCGGGAGTGGTGGATGCTCAGAATTCTGACGGTAAGACTGATGAGATGGCCGAATCGGAAAAGCCTGTAGTACTCGACGAGAATACGTCTCCAACAGCATCTCTCTCGGAACATGTGATTGCCCGTTTCGGCACGCCACCAGAAAGTGTAAGCGGGCCCTTGAAAGAAGACCTCGCACGAGCACTTGAGGTCGTGTTTATAGAGGGACCTCAGGCCAGGGCCTGGGGAGTGGATCAAGTCGATGCTCTAAATGCCATCGCTGAATCGGGTGATTCGCGACTGGCTTGGCTTGTCAGCGATCTAATGCGGGTTGCCGGATCAAGAGAACTCATGTCGGCATTGGCTGCTTCTGCAGATAAGTTGCTCGATATTACGATTGATAAAAATAATATCTGGGGTGATACCGTTGATCATCTGATTGCCTGGGATATTCCTGCGCCGCCTGATTATCTTAAATACAAGCGCAGTGTTTATACGCTTATCGTACCCGAATGGGAGAAGCTGTTTACCGAGGGCGATATCGATTGGCGCCATGTATCCTGGGGTGGTGTTCGCATTGACGATCGTGCGTTTGATACCACGGATGAACCTTGCAATTGTATCCCCGCCGCAGATAACCCGGTCGTCAGCAGTGCCGAAGACGCTGATTGGCTGGATGATGATGACATTGTGTTCGGTATAGAAGTCAATGGTGAGTATCGCGCTTACCCCAGACAAATAATGGAGGTTCGCGAAATGGTCAACGACACACTGGGCGGTCGTGATCTGGGTATTCCTTATTGCACACTGTGTGGGTCTGCACAAGCCTACTTTACCGATGATGTCCCTGAGGGTGTTGAACGACCGATTCTGCGTACCTCTGGTTTGCTGATTCGATCTAACAAAGTGATGTACGATCTTAATACCTATTCGGTATTGGATACTTTTCGCGGTCAGGCAGCAAACGGCCCCCTTGCCGAAAAAAAAGTCGTTCTCAAGCAGGCCGGCGTTGTCACAACAGAGTGGGGTGACTGGAAAGCAGCGCATCCGCAAACTACGGTACTCAAAGAATCACTAGCCTTGGGGCGTGATTTTGACTTTCGCAACAATCGCGATGCCAATGGCCCCATTTTTCCAATCGGAGATGTTGACCCGAGATTGCCTGTGCAAGAAGATATTGTCGGCGTGATTACCGACAGCGGCGAGGCGATAGCGTTTCACAAGGACAAAGCCTTTAAGGCATTGCAGCAGGGTGAACAGGTTGCTTATGCCAATATTCAACTGGCATTGGATGGTGGTGGTGTTAAAGCGCTAGACAAGCAAGGGAACGATCTGGGCGGTCACCAGGCATTCTGGTTTGCCTGGTCACAGTTTTACCCTGATACCAAACTGTGGCCTATGTAGTCCAAGCGCTACTATAAAGTGCTAGCGTCGGTTCTCTTTGGTTACGACTACCAGCGTGTCACCTTGAACAACGACATTAAATGCGCGCGTAAGCTGACTGACACCAGTTAGTGTGAAGTCAGTTCCTACTGTATCGGTCAGAGCAGTCACTATATCGTCCGGTAACTGAAACTCTCCGTCATCAGCCATCCGGCACAGTAGGTCTACCACTCTGCCCGTAGCGGGGAAATCGAACGTGCTGATATAGACTGAATTCCCGGCAATACCGGATGGGGTCCATGTAAAAACTGTGTTTCGATCAACCGTTGATGAATTGCCTGAGGGTGAAAGCCCTTCAATCGCAACGACATTAGGCACCGCTAAGTCTGCTACTGCCGGGAAAACATCTCCTGGAATATCCAGTGTCAGCGGTTCAGGTATGGGATGGGGTGCGATATCAAAACGACTTTCCGAGCGAACAATGGTCGCATAGGTTCCTGAATCACCGGTTAGTGTAAAAGATTCTCCTGCACTTACGAGGTTGAATTGAGCATCAGGAAATCCGATCAGCCCGACATCGCTGGGAATGGTATCGGTTACTCTCATATTGCATGAGTCTATTGCTGGTGGAACCCCGTTTTCGAAAACCGACGCTGCCTGTACGTCTACCATTTCCAAAAAATTGGCTTCATAGTTGACACGTTCTAATAGATCATCACTGTCCAGATCAAAGTATGCGTAGTATCTAAAGGACCCCGCGAGTTCGGTGGTGGGATTTGTTATGCGCAGATCTAAATCGCTACTGCCCCCGCCCCCTGTGCCGCCACCCGTGCTACCACCTTCAGTAGTACCGCTGTTAGAAGAACCACCGCAGCCGGTTAGTACAAGGGTTGCCACTAGTGATGATGCAAAAAGTAGTTTCATAGTTCTGAACTTAGCTTTTTTAGTGTGTCCAATCCTTAGTTTAGAGTGCCTGCTATTTTTTTCAATTAACCTTTAAGTTAGGGCGATACCCCGTTGTGTTGCCCGACGTATTATTTAGAACAAGATTCTTACTAACACGCCGGGCTCACTTTGCTAAGCCACTATCTGGGACTCAGCGTTAAACTATAGTGTGGGCAGAGGTGGTAATGATTGACCGAACCACTTTTCTGACAAGCCGTTAAGTTCGCCACCCAGCGTCTTGTGCAGGATAAACACGTTTACCCATTGCAGCATATTCATCTCTCCGGATTTGACGCCAATAAAAGCAGGCGAATCTTTGATGATGAATTTGGTTTTAAGTGACAGTTTAGGATTGTCTTCAGCCACTTTTGCAGCCACCGTGTTGCCTGTGACGAGTACATCAACCTGCCCTGAAACGTAAGCTGTAATGGTGGCAGCATTGTCACCAAATCGTATTATCTCAGCATCTTCTGGAGCACTTTTTGATAGCTCAAGATCTTCCAATGTACCGCCGGTGATCCCGACTTTCTTACCTGAGAGATCTGCAGGGGATGCGATGGACATATCTTCGGCCGCAAACACGCCAGAGAAAAATGGCGCATAGGCTGATGAGAACCAGATAGATTTGGCACGTTCTGGATTAGCGCCCATAGAGGAAATGACCAGATCAACCTTGCCTGATGACAAGAAGGGGATTCGCTGCTTGGAGGAAACCGGCACTATTTCAACCTTTACTCCCAGATTCTCGGCGATCAAAGTCGCAACGTCTACGTCATAACCTTCATGTTCGAGACTGGCTCCTACCGAGCCGAATGGAGGAAAATTCTCCGGAACGGCTATTTTTATCACGCCAGCATCCAGCACATCCTTAAGTTGATCGGCGTTAGCAAGCGGGGTAACCGCCGCTAACGAAAAGGCTACAGCAAGAGTTTTCAACAATTTCATTTTTTATGCTCCTTGAGCTAGGGTTTTGGGCATTTCTATGCCCTTCTGAATCAACATGGTTTTTTCCAATCGTCTGGATAACAAAGACAGGGGAAAGCAAAGGCAAAAGTAGATCAGGGCAACCATTGGAAAAATAATGAATGGCTCGGCCCCATCCAGTTGTGAGTTAGCGATTTTTTTCCCCCATCGCATGACGTCGTTGTAATCGATAATGTAGGCCAGTGATGTTCCTTTTATTATTTGCACCAAAAAGCCGACCGTAGGGGGAGTCGAGATTCGTAGTGCCTGTGGCGCAACAACGAAACGCAGTGTTTCCCAGAAGGAGAGCCCAATTGACTTGCCCCCTTCCCACTGACCAGTGGGCACTGCATCTAATGCCCCCCGCCAGACTTCAGCGAGGTATGCGCTTGTAAAAAGCGTAAGCGATAGGGTTGCTGCCATCCATGCAGGTACATCAACCTCATAGAACACCGGGATACCAAGCCCTATGATGAATAGCAGCATCAACAGTGGTACTGATTGAAACAACCAGACGTAGGAGCTGGCAAGACTCCTGAGTAGGCGTGATTCTGATACACGCGCGAGTGTCAGTAGTAGTCCTATCAGGCCACCACCGACAAATGCTGTCAGCGACAGATATATTGTGTAACGGGTGGCGCTTATCAGTGTTGCCAGAACCTTTCCGTGAAAGTCTCCCAGCAGCATTTGAAGTATCTCGGTCATCGCGCTTCTATCCAGGGAAAAAATCGTTTTCCACTAAAGTGAAATGCGGCTTTGAAGCTCATTGCAAGTAAGACGTAAATTGCAGTAAGAACCAGAAATACTTCGAAGTCCCTGAAAGTGCGATCGGCGATGAACCGTCCGCTCCAGGTCAGCTCTTCAATGCCCAGCTCAGAGATGATGCCGGTGGTCAAAAATAAAAATATGAATTGGCTTACCAAGGAAGGGTAAACCTTCGCTAATGCCTGAGGGAGCACCACAAGAAAGAAGGCGGTCATCTTCGGCAAAGCCAATGCCACGTGAGCATCCCTTTGCCCATCGTCAACATTGTCTAGGCCTGCGCGAACGATTTCGGCGTAATAAGCTGAGAAATTTAATGATAAAGCCAATAGTGCAGATGCTTCAAATGGCCATCTGTAGCCCAGTAGCATTGGCAAGCCGAAGGCTACAAAAAAAAGTTGAACGATCAGAGGTGTATTGCGGATAACTTCGATATAGGATGCTGACACCCACGAAAGCGTTCGGTACTTTGTCGATCGCCTCGATACTGCTAGTGCAATGGCAAAGGAAAATCCGATCGCACCTGCCAGCAGCGTTAGCCAAACACTGGTCCAGATACCATCGAGCAGCCGAGTTACATATTCTGGCTCACGCCATATTTCGTAAAAACGAAAATCCATGAGATTAGAAAAGAGAGTCCTGGTGTGATGTGAAGCCTGTTCATCAGGGGCAACTGATGTGCCGGAACTCTCTACTAGGTTAGTTTCTATCTAACACATTGAATTTTATATATAAAAAACTAACGCTCGGCTTAGAGCGCTGCTAGGATACTGCTGTATTTTGGAAGTCACGGGTACTCTTGGTGCATCCGCCGCTTTACTTTGGTGCGCTCACCTGCGTTCGGTGAATCCATTTTCGTAAATCCTGCCAGGCCGGCATGAACCTCCAGCACAACAATAAGAGGGCAATGGTTGCCGGTAGCCAGCGCAGATCCCTTTTCGATGGCAGGGATTCAGATAATTTTGAGTCAGCTATGGCGTCTAAAAGTTCTTGATCCGAGTGTAAAGGCAGGTAGTTTAATTGGGCAAGCCTGGCAAGCTTTTGTAAGTGCTGATCATGCCTGCTTGATAGTTCCTCTTGACTGGATCCCGCGGGTAGATCCACCCTTTGAACAACCTCGCTAGCTTGCCAGAAACCTGCTGCTTGACCATCGGCAGTTGTTTTCGGAATGGGCATAGGTGTCGTGCCACCTACGCCGACGATTAATCCGCCAACGTCAAATTTATCGGTGTTGGGCATGCCACGCTGACCAATTTCCAGCGGCGGTGCTTCATGACCATCCGTGATAAACACAACAGCGGTTTTATATTCCATATCATTTACTGTTCTTATGATCTGGTGCAAACCTTTGCCAATAACGCTGCCGTTAGACCAGCGCATGCTGCCGTTTATCTCCTCGAGCGATGACAGGAGACCGGCAAAGTGTTCGCATACATCTAATGGGGTCAGGAGCGTTAGGGTCCTTCGCCCGGTAAAGGCGCTCCAGCCAATTTGCGAGCCACAGGGTAGTTCGTGCAGCAATTTGCGAGCATTACTTTTAGCGTATTCAAGTCGACTTTGTACTATCTGATCATGCATTACATCTTTAACACCCATGCTTTGCGAGATATCAAACGCGATCTGTAGCCTATAAACAGGAGCAGGGAGAGTAATGGGTCTCATCAGTGCAGCAGCCAACAGCAATACCAGAGCAAGTAGTAGAACTAGATTGTTCCGGCTTACCGATCTTTTAAAATAGGATACGGCGCTCACGGTAGGTCCTGTTTTTCAAACCCCGGTACGATGACTCTTACTCGTTTTATAGGTTCGTTTTTTTCGTCAAGCGCTGTATCAGTGGTTTCTGGCGCAAGTAAGAGGGCTCTTTCCAGGTTATAGCGGGCATTCCAGTGAGTTGGATCGCCACGTAGCAGGTCGCGATAACGCTGCTTTGCCAACTCCAGCATTGACATCGACTGAGTCGAAGCGTTAGCTAGTTTTATGCCTTGTCTCAGGTAAGCGTTGGCAAGGTTAAATTGAGCCGCTTGACCCAGTTCATCAAATTCATGTTTACGAATGAGATCGTTGAATACTAACTCTGCCTGTTCAAGATTGTTACCGCTTGACAGGGCATTGGCCACTGCCAGTTCTACTGAGGCACTGTTCGATGCAGATTCTGGTATGACATACTCATCCCGACTACCGAGTTGACTGGGTATTGAATCAAGAGCGTTGTTTATCGCTTGTGTTTTGTTTATTGCTATCCATTGGAGTAGGGCAGCAATCAATAGGCAAATCGTTGCAGCTATAAAAATACCGTGCATTAGTCGTCTGCTCATCGTTACAAATGCTCTAGTTTTAGCATGCTGATTACGCTCAAGATCAAGCAACTTAACGCCGCTCCTAAATAGAACCAGTGGCTGTAATCTATTCGGGGAATTTTTTCAAAGTAGCTCAGTGGCAGGTTTTGCTGCTGATCAATCTCTGCTATTGCCTGGGCCATAGATTCAGGATCGTTCGCCTGATACACGCGATAGTCCGTATCCAAACCTTTAAAAAATATATGCAATGCAACTTCATCCAAAGTAGCGTCCGCATCAACGCCCACAGATTCCAGATCCGGGCTGTTGTCATCACTTTGTATGTATATGAAGTAGAGATTAATTCTATTCCTTTTAAGACCTTCGCTTATGCGTTGTTGTATGTCTTCGCCCAACTTGGCCCCGCCATCCGACACCAGCAGAATAGCGCGACTACCGGTATAGCTTCTACCGTTAAAGCGTTCGATAGAAGACAGCAGTGCCATTCCCATATTGGTCTTGTTTGGTCCGCGACCGTAGCCACTCGCTTCCAATCCGGCGAGGACAAGTTCTGAGTCATCTGAAAAAGGCGCTACATGAATGGGTGCTACGTTGAATACAGATAAAGCGTATCTGTTTTGCGGCCTCTGTTTTACCAGCCAGCTGAGCGATTCTCTAACCACTGAATTCTTAGATATGCTTGGTCGGGCTTGCTCTCCTAGTTTTAGCCCAACTCGCCTCACATAAGCATCCATGCTGGCACTGCGATCCATCAATATGGATAGCTCAGCTCCTCGGCCTATTCTTTCTATCTGGCTTTCAGATTGACCCGGACCTGCAATTCCCACAAGTAATGCGCTGATGGTGATTATGGCAAATGCACGCCAGATGGCATCGATGATTTTTCCCATACCATCTTCTGGGAGAAAAGACACTGATGAGAATGCTACTGAATCACGGATTCGTGGTATGAGCGGCAGAAGAGCAAGAGGGAGAAGTGCCAGTACTTGAGGCAGGTTAAAGTCTATGGACATCGTTAAGATGGCCTTCGTTTCTTGTTGTTTGTGTACACGCCGGATAAATACTTCTTTTCTGCCAGATAGAGGGCTTTGCACAGTGGCAATAAATCAAATGATTCTGTCTGTTTGGATTGTGCGAAGAAACGTTGGGCGGATGCAGAAAAGAAATCGTTAATTCGTGGGCTTAGCGCTTGCAACCATGACATTCGCTTTGTGAGCTCATCTACAGAGTTGCTGCTTACTGTGCGCCCTGCGGTTTGGTTAAAGGCATGATGCATAATTATCCATGCTTCTTTGTTCTCGTTTAAAGATTGAGAATCAAACTTACGCAAGTCGAGGTAAGCGCGAGCGAAGGGTAGATGCGTGGCGTCTCGTCGATTTTGCCATAGCCACCATAGAAGCCATAAAGCTACGACGGCTAATAAAGCGACAGCAAGACGCATAAGGTTTCTCTCAGCCGAATCTGAGGCTGGCGCTGTAGGGCTTGTATCGGCTTGCATCAGAGGCAGGTCTGTGGATTGCTCTGATACGGCGGGTATTAATGGTGCAATGCTAAAGCTCCACGCTTCGATGCTCAGCACGTCTTGATTGTTTAGTGGAAATTCTAGTGCGGGTAGGGTGCTTGTAACAACTGAGGTTGGTGAGTTGATGATTTGATACCGCAGTTCTAACCAATGTCCATTATCAACCACAGTGCTTGATTGTCGTTCTATCCAATCATCGACCCGTTGCAAAGGTAACAGCTCTTGCCACTGCTCCATATCATAGCCCGGCTTGAGGTGGATGCGCTGTTCAAGTACATCCCCGACGGTATAGCCAAAAGAGCGAATCGGTTGCTGTACAAACAAAGATTTTTCATTGGCGTGGAGAACGACTGACTGCGCTGTCAAAATCAAGAGAAAGAAGCAAATGCAATACGGTCTCATGCTACTTTTTCCATGAAGTAACGCGACAAATTTTCAGCATTAAAATCGCCTCGAATAAAAAAAGGATCTACATCATGTTGTGCAAATAGTTCTTGTATGGCGATTTGTCGTTGCTGCACATTGTCGAGCCATCGTTTGCGTAAAGCGTTCCGGAGCCAAAGGCGTTTGACTGTTCCTGTTTCTACATCTCTCACTGGCAGGAGTTGTCCGGGTGGGGGAGGTATGACTTCAGCTTCATCCCAAATCACAATGGGCACCACCATGGCGCTGCTGAGTTTGTCCAGTACTGGTTCGATTTCGTGCAGTGACCAGTGGAAGTCGCTTACAAGAAACACAAGCCCGGAAGTTCCGCTGATTTGATCAATGGTATGTGTCAGTGCGCTAGAGCTTCCCGCTTTCGCCTCGCTACCTATGCAAGAACTAATGGCCGATGCCAACGCTATACCAGCGCCCCGTCCACTGCGAGGTGGCAGGTAAAGATCTTCTCGAAAGGATGCGTCAAAAGCAAGCAGGCTAACAGAATCGCCATAAGCATTCGCGCTATGTCCCAGTGCACCCAGAAAATTAGTGGCCACCTGCAACTTGCCGGGAGCACCAAAATGCATTGAAGCCGAGACATCAACTATGGCTTTAATCGGGACAGATGAACGTTGCAGATGCGTACGCACAAGCCAGTCACCGCGAATATCCGTCAAGCTAGCGCGCAGATCCAGTCTTCGGGGATCAGGTTGATCGAACAGTCTGGCGTGAGCTGCAAAGCTCATCCCCGAGCCTCTGCTGCGACTGCGATGAGCGCCTGGTCTGCTGCTGCTGGATGTGCCAGGTAATTTGTAAACAAATTCGGTGATGGGCTGACTCATCAGGGAGAAGCCACTGTATCCATGATTTGATGGACGAACGCCGGAGCTATTTCACTTCTTCGTAGCTCGTAGATGGGGTTGAAAAACACTCGATGACCTAAGGCTGCCGGTAGCACTGCATGAACATCATCGGGGGTCATGTGGTTGCGGCCGTCCAGCCATGCCACGACACGAGCGGCTTTGGTCAGCGCACTCATGCCGCGCGGACTTGCCCCTGCCAATACAAGCCTGTCCACGTCGACGCCGTCTATCTGAATACCAAACTGTTTCGGTGACTGAGTCGCTTGCCAGATGTCCAGCAAGTACTTCTCGATCGCATCGCTTGTTTGTACGAATTGCTGAATCTCCGCCGCTATATTGTTGAGTGCATTGCCGGCACACAGGCCAGCATCTATATCCTCAATCAAAGTATCGGCATTGTGGTAGATCGTATCGATGAGTAAGGCACGGCGTATTTGCGGATCTTGGGGCGTTGCCATGTTTAACTCAAACATGAATCTGTCTCTTGCCGCAGCGGCTAGTTCAAAGGTTTCTTCTTTCTCCACCTTGTTGCGATCTGCAAAAACAGTCATGTGTGGAAAAGTAAACTCCCGGTTGAACGCAGACACAGTGCGTTCAGCCATAGCCCGAAGCAGAAGTGATTGAACTTGTGGCCTGGCTCGGTTTATTTCATTAAAGAAAAATGTCGTGAGCGATTCACCATGTCGCAATAGTGGCCCTGGATCTATGCGTGGCTGCCCCTCAGCATCAACATAGGTGTGGTAGACCAGATCGTTAGGCATTAAATCGATAGTGCCTTCTACACGTTCAAAATCTCCACCTACGCAGCGGGCGAATGCTCGTAGCACTGTGGTTTTTCCTACACCTACATCACCTTCAAGTAGCACATGTCCCCTGGCAAACAGAGAAATGTTTATGAGGCGAATGACTTCGTCCTGCCCAATGATAGCTTTTGCTACGGCGGATTCCATTGCCAGAGCGGTTTTTAGCCAATCTGCATGTTCGTTTTCTGAGTACACAGATTTATCTCTATGTTGGGTGGTCAAACCTAGTTAGGTTTATCGAGGATTGCCATAGGCTCGAGGGCCATCTTCTACGGCTATCTCATTAACTACTTTTTGTTCTTCCAAGTCAATGATTGATATTGTGTTGTCGAACCAATTAGCAACATAAACACGATTGTCGTCTTTATCGGTAAAGATGCCTTCAGGGTACTCACCAACATCAATCAGATCTATAACTTCAAGTGTGCCCGTATCAATGACGCTAACAGTGTTGTCGTATTGATTGGTTGATAGTGCTCTTGTACCACCCATCGCAAGTGCAATGGCATAGGGTCTTTCTCCTACAGCGATTTCAGCTATGGTTTTCATTTCAAGCGTATCTATAACACTGACCGAATCACTTTGAACGTTGGCAACATACAAACGCTTACGTTCATGGTCCAGGGTGATTCCAAAGGGTTTATGTCCGCTGGGAGCCTTACGAACTATCTCCAGTGTCTGGCAATTTAACTCATAGATTGTGTCATTGTCTCTGCTACTTACGTACAACACAGTTTCATCCTGACTTAAGGCTAAGCCTGAAGGAGAATCTCCTACTGGGACGGTTTTAATGAGCTGGTAGGTTTGTCTGTCGTAAGCTGCGACCTGGTGGTTGTACCAATCGGCGATGTATAAGCGTTTGCTACCGCAAACAACTGCCAGTGGCCCATCACCGGTCTTTATGGTGTCAGACACCGTTAGCGTTTCTTGATCAATAATCGACACTGAACCATCGCCCGGATTACTGATTACTATGCTCTTTTTGTCTGTGCAAACGGATACGCCTGCAGGTTTTTCTCCTACGCTGATCGTGGTAATGAGCGATTGCCGGTCCAGGTCAAGCACAGAAACAGAGTCAGAACCCTGATTGGTAATAAATGCCCGGTCTTGGGCTCTTGAACTCTGTGCTGACAGCAATGCCAGTAGCGATATGAGAAGGCAGGCGAGCGATAGCTTACCGGTTCGCATCTGATTGGTGAACGAGTTTCGGGCTTTGACGGAACCGAGCACTATCGCCCACCTTCTCATGGGTACTACTGACCTTCAACAGTCTTCTTTAAATTCGCTAGTCCCGCTTGATAGACGGCCGTAACAGCCGTTACGGCTGCTTCATCGTTTAGCTCTGGTGGTGGGTCATTGTTGGGGTAGCCTCGGTAGAAGGCACCTTTCCAAGTCACGATGCTTGCATCGCCGGATGCTTTGACGGAAATTGTTGAGGAGTAGTTGTTGACAGGAAGTATTGCAACATCATGCGTTTTGTTCGGAATTTTGTAGGAGTACGACATTTTCTCGTCGCTGTGTTTTTTGAGTGTTTCAAATATCTTAGCGCCGCCACCGAGGTTCAATACTCGCGTTGCACCTTTGTCATTGCCACCACTAGCTTCAGAGCTCTCAACCATCGGCAACCATGTATCGGCGGTGGCGAAGTTTCCCATCACGGCCCAGACTTCTTCAGGTGATGCCTGGATTTCAATGGTTTCGGTAACCTTTTGGCGTGTCGGCCCGTGAGCAGATACTGAATGGGCCATAAATAGCAGCAGAAGGCAGGGGGCTACGGTTTGTAGCAGTTTCTTCGAATAGTTTCTCATCGTTAGTTCGTAGATTAGTTCAAGTGGATTGCGTGTTTGCGTTAGTTAAAGTGTTTTAGTTTTTGCCTGGTATCAGAGCCTGCGGTGCATCGATAAACACCACGTTTGTATCGCTAACCTGGGTTTGTTCCAGCGAGGTCAGTTCTGCTTTTGTGCCAGGTGTTGAAGATATTTGACCAATGACTGGTAGTCCTTTTCGCAGCTTACGGGTTGCTTTGTCTACTTTGTCATGCAGGGCTGCAGTGTAGGGCAATCGATAGGCTCTTGGAACCGTTTTACCCAAGCCTTGCGTAAATTCGGTTCCCCAAAGATAGATGCTCTCGGGTTCTGCGATATTTGCTGCATGAAGATAGAACTGATCAGGTAGCTCACGTGATGTAGGCCAACCTTCTAACGCTGGCCATGAGCTGTAGGTAATCCAGAAAAATCCTACCACCACAATATTGGACACTGTTTTAACAAACCAGTTCCAGGATGAGTAGAGATTAAGGCCCAGTAGCAACACCGCCAACGCAATGTAAGCAATGATCAGTGAATTTATGTCAAGTTGAGGAATAATCTCTCTCCTTATTATGGCGCTTGTTGATGGTTCTAACGGTTCGATTTGGCATTGCGCTTAATTGGGGACAAGACGCATGGGTAATTGGTTTATATTTGTTACGCTGCCGTCCGCTGTTAATGAAAATCGCACCGCCGTCTTTTCTTCACCTTTAGTTTCCAATGTTGTAACACCGTAGTAAGCCACTGTGTAGACCGGATTCACTTTTGATACTTTTACCGATACGGGAACAGATTCAAAGGTTTCGGTT
>JBGCEO010000078.1:0-8068 GCA_045106475.1 Granulosicoccus sp. | reverse complement strand
CAGAAGCTGATTGGTTTTCTTTTTGGATTCTTAGCCTTTGTCGCTTTGGGTGGCATCGTCTATTACGGATTGGGTTGGATTAGTACAGCCTTTCCAGGGATGACTCTGTACGGTGCTATGGCGATCTTCATGGTTGCCTACCTGATACTAATAAGCATCAGCGCGCGACACAGTGACTTGCACCTGGACGATCCCAATGAGCCCCTTCTGGTTCTACCCCGGCCCGGGGAAGTTGCAATGACCGGGCTTTATTACTTGCTGCCAATCGTTGTGTTGCTGTGGTGCATACTGATCGAACGTCTATCACCGGCGCTGTCAGCCTTTTGGGCCTCAGCTGCTATGATTTTTATCGTCTTGACTCAGCATCCGATTAAGTCTGTTTTACGTGCTGGTCAGGCAGAAAGAGAAGATTTTGCCAGTGCCGTCAAGCATGGTTTTTCTGACTTTGGCCTGGGTATGATAAGCGGTGCGAGAAGTATGGTACCCATTGGTGTAGCAACGGGTGTTGCGGGTATCATTATCGGAACTGTCTCCCTGACAGGTGCTCATCAGGTTGTCGGTGAGTTTGTAGAGTTCTTATCGGGTGGCAGCTTGATTATCATGCTGCTGCTGGTCGCAATAATGAGCTTGTTGTTAGGCATGGGTTTGCCTACAACCGCAAACTATATTGTGGTGTCCTCGCTTATGGCTCCGGTTATCGTGTCCGTCGGTGCCCAACAAGGCTTGGTTGTGCCGCTCGTGGCGGTGCATATGTTTGTTTTCTATTTTGGCATTCTTGCTGACGATACCCCACCGGTTGGTTTAGCGGCATTTGCCGCCAGTGCGATATCGGGTGGTAACCCGATCAAGACCGGTATACAGGGTTTCGCGTACGACATAAGAACAGCTTTATTGCCATTTTTGTTCATCTTCAATACAGAACTTCTATTAATCGATGTGACGCTGGCCAAAGCCATCTTCATCTTTATTGTGGGTGTCATTGCCATGATGCTGTTTGCGGCGGCAACCCAAGGCTACTTCATGGCACGCAGTAAAATCTGGGAGTCACTGTTGTTGATGTTGGTGGCGTTCACGCTATTTCGACCGGGCTTTTGGTTGGATAAATTTCAACCGCCCTATGATTTGATACCTGTGACAGAGCTGGTGGAAACAGCTGCCAATCATCCTGTCGGTGAACCCTTACGATTACGTGTCGTCGGACCGGATTTTGACTATCCCGACAAGCTTGCGCAGTTAACACTTCTGGCCGATCTAGGTGAGGCGGGTGATGGTGAGACCAGGCTGGAGCAGGCCGGGTTGACTGTGATCATGGATGAAGAAGGCGCTACTCTGGAAGAGCCCTTTGCGGGTACAGCGTTTTTTCAGACCCTGCAGATGTTTGATTTTTATGCCGATCCTTTAGTCAAAATTGACAAGGTTCAGTTACCGGCAGAGCGTATGGCTAAGGAAGTGTTTTATATTCCGGCGCTTCTACTACTGGGAATTGTTATATTGCTGCAAAGACGACGACAGACCAAGCCTGCGTTTTTTGGTAACTTCTAGTGTAAACCATGCCCGATACAGACCTTATTATTGATGACAATCGCGTTGTCTCTATGCACTATCAGCTCAACAATGGATTTGGTGAGTTGATAGATAGTTCGCAGGGCGATTTACCTATGGTTTACATGCATAACACCAACGTGCTCTTGCCATCGCTCGAGAGAGAAATGACAGGGCACAGGGCAGGAGAGCATGTGGCGGTCACCATCTACCCGGAAGATGGTTATGGCTATGCGGATGAACAACTGATCGCTGAATGGCCGCGTGATTCTATCGAGAAGACCCAGGATCTTACGGTAGGGATGCGCTTCAAGGCATTGGTTAAAGACGGTGAGCCGCAGATGGTGACGGTTACCGAAATTCGGGATGACACTGTCGTGCTTGACGCTAATCACCCCCTGGCCGGTCAGGTGCTTAACTTCATGATTGCCATTGTAGATGTTCGTGAGCCAACTGCCGCCGAAATAGAGCAGGGTTTTGCTACAGAACCCAATCGCCCGGCTGCCACATTGCCTTAGCAATTCGGGTTGTATCAGGTGGTCTTAGCTATCTACCTGGGATTGATCCTCATTGTCTACCCACCCGCGAATACGAAATAGTGCAGGCAGGTGCATGGCCAGAGCGCTGCTGCCCACAAGTAACTTGATCTGCTCAGTGGCTCTAACTACATTGATAAAGTCATTGCTATCGTGAGCCTCAGCGACGATATGCTGTGTACCTTGCACCGTCAATGCTTCCATTGATTCCAGTATGGACAGCGGGCCTTGCGCAGTAATTGATTGCTCGATAACAGCAACCTCTGTGTCCAGTTGAACCTTAATTATCTTTGCTGTTTTGGCTGAGATCTGGCAAAAATGAACATCCGGTACTTTTGTTTCTGATGGTAATGGACTGGTAGTGTCACTTATTGTTGATGGGTCTTGCAGTGATGACTGATTGATAACAGACGGACAGTACAGGGCCTTTTGCACGCTGTTATCAGGTATCAAATCAAGTAGCAGTTTAGATAGATAGCCGAGATTGTCATTCAGTTCGCTTGTTTGTCGCGATTGCTGTGATTCGCCCAACTCGCTCAATGGGCTTGATTCCCCAGACTGGCCAGATTCATCTGACGGGTAGTGAATCAGGTAGCGTTTCGCCTTGTGTCGGATAAACCATCTGCATGCCGTTTCCACTTTATCGATAAGGGGCGGTGTCTGATCCTCACAGCTGTTGTCGACAGCTTGGCCGGCATCATCAAAACTGTTGTCTAAGATAACTATCTCGAACGGCGCGATGTCTGCAGGCGCTACACTTTGTAAATCTATGAGTTCGCGTTTGTTGGTGCGAATACCAGAACAAGAGAGCACGTTAGACAGTTTGTCTGCGCTCGCTCTGTCAATGCAGAAGCAGGCTAATAACAGATTCATACTCTTACAGTACCAAGCTGCTCGATCGCTCGATCAACTGATGTGCTTGGCTGAACTGATAGCCAAACAGACTTCTCAATATAGTTGTGAATCATCTCTTCGGAAGAGACAGGCAAATCAGGAAGCTTTGCGCAATGGCAGCTCGGGATTGTCTTTGCCTTGATCGGCGTCTGAATCTTGATCAGAAGTATCAGTGATTTGTTGTGCAGCAGATTGGCCGGGTGGTCGTTCGTCATTGGCTTCTTCAATCCATTTCTCAACGACATGACCCGTATCTCCAGGGAGCCTTGTCTCCAACTCTTGCGAGAGTTCTGATAGTGGTGTAGGCATGCGCAGACCGTAGCCCTGTGCATAGTCGACCTTCATCTCTCTCAAGCAATTCAGAACGGCATCGTCTTCAACAAATTCTGCAATGGTCTTCGCACCGATGGTATGCCCGATCTGATTGATTGCAGCAACCATGTCATGATCTACATTGTTGGTAGCTATGTTGCTGACAAGAGATCCGTCTATTTTCAAGTAATCAAAAGACAGCTGTTTTAAATATGAGAAACTGGAGAAGCCAGATCCGAAATCATCCAGAGCCAGTTCGCAACCAAGGGTACGGATACGATCGATAAACAGGCTGACCTTAGAGAAATTCTTAACGGCTGCTCGTTCTGAGATTTCAAATGCAATATATTTTGGATCTATATCACCTCGACTGAGTCTTTCTACTATGTAAGAACTGAAGTCATCATCAGCAAACGATAGCCCGGAAAGATTAACCAGTAGCCTTGGAATAACGTGCTCTTCCTGATGTTCAAGCAACCACTCTATAACATTGTTAAACACCCACTGATCAATCTCAGTCATGATGTTGTACTTTTCCGCTATTGGAATAAAGCGGGCCGGTGAGTACAGTTCTCCGTTTTCACTGCGGATGCGCAGTAGAATTTCGCAATGCGCTATGCTGATCGAATTATCGTCTATATGAAATACCGGTTGATAGAACAGCGATAGACGATCGTCCGCCAGTGCTTTTCTTATAGCCTGTATTCCAGCTAGATTACTGCGGTACATAACCACTTCCGCATCGTCGTCTTGCGTGACATGTACGCGGTTACGACCGGATTGTTTGGCGATATAGCAAGCAGAATCAACGTCGGCCAGTACACGCTCAAGGCTTTTTTCCTGCCCGTCTATCGGAGTGACTCCAATACTCAGGCTAACCTTAAAGCTTTGCTCTTCATAACGAAATACATATTCACTTACGATAACGCGTAGTTCCTCAGCGAGAACCTGGATGTCACTAAAGGTATTGCCTTGTGCGATGATGGCGAATTCGTCTCCGCCTACGCGAGCAAATACATCTCCGCGTCGAAGTCGGTTTTGTATCATCTGAGTTAAACGAATAAGCAGTTGATCACCGGCATGATGCCCGCAGGTATCGTTAACGATTTTGAATCGATCCAAATCTATATACAACAATCCATGTGCGTTTTCGCTACGCTCGGCTATCGCAACGGTATGTGAGAGATGTTGTTCGAAAGATCGTCGGTTGTGTAAACCAGTTAGGTCATCGTGGTTGGCCAGATGCGCTATACGTCGATTAGCTTTTGCAACTCGAGTGGTGACTGTTGCGGTGATAGCCATTGACAAGGCAAAAGCCGCGGTAACGATATAAATCAGTAGACGTTGAGTTTCCTGGTAGGTGTTTTGATTGCTGGCAAGTGCTTCATCGGCTAGTACTTTTTCAAGCTCAACCAGATCATTTAGGTGATTGAGCAATACAAGCTCTTGCAACTGAACTTCATAGAGTACAGCTTTCAGCGCAGCCATATCCTGATTTATCGAATAGATCTGTGAGTTGGCCTTGTTATAGGCATCTTCTACCCGACTATCAGCATCTTTAATCTCTTCGAAAATTGCCTGTTCGCGTGTATTTGCACCTAATGCGTTTAGTTCGTCGCGTGATGCGTAGTACACGTCTGTGTATTCTATTAGCTTTTCAAAGATTCGATGCCGCTTTTCGGTGTCATCGACTTGCACCAATGAGCGCACGGCACTCGAACGCAGTCGAATAATGTCGCGCATTTGATAGGCACGGCTTGTTTTTAACCCTGTGTCTTCTATCAATTCCGACATGCCGGTGTTGACGGCCTGTAATGTCGTCATTGACAACCAGGTCACCAGAATCATCAGGGAGAATACAGCTAAAAAGCCAATCCCTATAATGGTTTTGGTGTAATCCATTTGAGTGTGTTGCTGACTCATTATCGGTTAGTTCTGCCTTGAACTGTTTGACAAAAGTGTGCTTGAGTGGCGGACAGGTCTCGATTGCTACCTTTCACACAAGGAGCGCCCGTCAAGCTTGTCACTTGATGTTCCGTATTGTGTTGTCTGGTGGGTAGCATTCAATAAATCCTTAGCACTTTGGTTTTTTTTATAGCTAACATCGACATACAAAGTCGAAGTTCAATTTACTGAGACTATTATCGGCCCGTTTATAAATCAGTTAACCTTTGAGGTGTCGAGTGTCCTGGCCATCGGGATAGGTTTGAAAGTATCTGGTTGATTTTTAACGCTCCGGGCTGGTGCCTGATTGCTTTTTTGAGCGAATTTTTCTCAATTGTTGCAATTGAATACATCGCGTTATGAGAACTGTTTAAACGTTTGCTGCTCTTTTTTGAACTGCGTCACGCAAACAAGCCGTGTATCCAGAGTTGTTCTGGATTGTGGCGTAGTTGGTAAAGCCAGTAATAGGTGCCGGATGTTGTACTGCCAATAAAGTAGTCTCGGCGCACATCGGTATCATCCCACCACCCATTTTCAATGCGCTCGGGCAAGGTATGCAGCTCAACTGATTCGGTTAGTGGGCGTGGGTCCTTGAGCAGCCCTAGAGGCCGGGCAGGCCATTGCTCGGGTACTTGATGGGGGGTTAGTAGCGCCGACATCCACGCTTTTTCCGGGCGATGATCATCGCCGGGTAGCGCGGTATACACGGCTTCTTTGCCCAGTCGGGCTATTAGCTTGTCTAGTACCTGCTCGATAGTAGTGCTTTGCGACTGGCTTTTCTGAAACAGGTCTTTGCCTTGACGTTCAAGCGGTGCAAGTTCTGCCGACTCAAGTGCCAGGCTTGTAACAGCTGATGTGAGTTCCAGATTGCCGAGTCTTTCAGTGGCCACGCGTAGGAGATGTGTTGTGTTGGCGGTTGCATCCAGAAATTTTAACGCGACGCGGGTTGCAGGCCCCCTATGGTGAAATAGAACAATATTCAGATGACGTATACCGAGATCGCGTGATTTTAGATAACCACCCAACGCAGCAAGTAAACGGTTGAGCGGAAAGGTGAGCGCCAGGGTATCAGGAGCTTCAAGTGGCAGATCGAGCGCCTGATAAAACGTTTCAGGTGGCTGATAAGCAGCTTTGGGGTCAGGTAAGCGGCCATCCAGCTTGTACAGTAGTTCGGTACAGTCACTGCCAAATCGACGCGTAAGAGCGGCTGGTGGCAGCTTAAGTAGTTCTCCTAATGTGCGTATACCTGATTGGCGCAAGCCTTTGAGCGTGAAATCATTCAAAGGCAGGTAGGTCACTGGAACAGTTGCCAGTGTTTCGCTCAATGTTTGTTTGCTGGTAACAGGTGAATGTATACCCGAACGTGCAAACAGAGTGGCAGCGCTGGGAGTGGGAGCAATTCCGGCAGATAGACTCAATCGATGTTGCTGAACTTCCTGATATATGCGTTTGAGTAGTGCGTTAAGACCGCCAAATAACTTGAGGCTGGCGGCTATCTCAACCAGAATGACATCGGGGGGCTGTGGGCTGATCCATGATGAGTATTTCAATGTCCACAGAGTCAGTTGTTCAAGATGGGCCAGTTGTTCGGATTCATCGTAGTCGCTGATGATTAAATCAGGAACAATAGCGTAGGCGTTCTTCAGTGCCAGGCCGGGGCGCACGCCGCTTGCAGCTGCGCAGGTGTTACAAGCTAATACGCGACATCGAGGCCCTTCCTGTAGCACAACGGCGCGCGGTTCATCAGCGTCACTATGGTTCTGCCGATCGATAGGCAGCTGTGGAAAATGCAGAGCAAGCCAAAGCATATCTAAACACTATCAAGAGCAAGCCAAAGCATATCTAAATACTATCAATGGCTCACGCACATGATGTTATCGAGTACGTTTTGACCGGAAATTATCATGCGTGTGGGTTGCCAGTGTGAAGGGTTGATGAGATATGTTTGGCAGAGGGCTGATGTTCAGGCTGGGATTGATGAATGCTCTTAAGATTGCCTGCTAAGGGTAGGTTTCTAGGTATTGGCCATTCTGCACCTTGTGAATTATCAAATTCACCGGGATCGATCGTTACTGTTTGCGGGCAGCCATTACGCACCTTGATTATATCCAGTGTTAGTTTTCCGTTAACGACAGTGACTCGCATGCGAGTGGATACAGGAGAATGCTGCTGCTGTGAGTGTAATGGGCGGTATACCGTTGCCCAGGTATTGCCTGTTTCGGCGGCTAGTTGCAAACGTCGTTGTTTCTGAGCTGTACTGCGTTCGATCCAGGCAATCACGCTGGCAAACAGTCCGGCACGTAACACCTGCTCGGTTGACCACAATGCATCGGTATCGTCTTGAGTGTTGATGATCAATAGGCGATCAAGTCGAATACCAGCATTGCTGAGAGCAGGGGCATAGGGGATATAGGGTGGGTTGATCAGTGCTACCCATTGTTCCTGAGCGGTAACCCGGTGTAATGCCGGTAACAATAAGCTCACTTCACCGATGCCTTGTTGTTCAAGCAGTAGCTCTGTAACGCCGCCGATGCACCAGCCGCGTGCTGGCAGGGCGTTATCCAGTGATGCAAATCCGGTTGCTATTGATTCTTCATCATTGTATCGATCGCGGCCACGCCAAAGAGCAGGTTGCGATTTCAGCAGGGTATCTATTACTGAATTGGATTCATGATGAGGCATGTCTTGGTCATGGCGCAGTTGCTGTTGCAGTTGCAGTTGCTGTTGCTGTTGCTGTTGCTATTGCTATTGCTATTGCTATTGCTATTGCTATTGCTATTGCTATTGCTATTGCTATTGCTATTTTAGTTGTAGTTGTAGTTGTAGTTGTAGTTGTAGTT
>JBGCEO010000077.1:0-6779 GCA_045106475.1 Granulosicoccus sp. | reverse complement strand
ATCGGAAGACGGCAGCAGCGTTGATCCCAGACTCTCGATGGCATCCAGAATGTTCTCTCTGGTTGCGCCTTCTCCTAACCTCACGATCGTGTCAGGCGCGCCATCTAGTGATTCTAGAGCTGTTGCAATGGTATCTGCACTGGCGCTAAAAGATTCACTGTATTCGGGATTGCCACCAAGACCGTTTACAACCAGACCCAGTGTTTTAGCCTGCGCAATACCAGACACGTTAAAGATCATCAATACAGTAATCAGAAACAGACGGCCGAGTAGGCTGTTGCGCTGCGATATCACAACACGGCCGAACGCAGCCCGACATGCACTGATGCTAATCACAGGCGTTTCCATCTAAGTCTGCACGCCCATTCCAACGCCTTTGCGAACAATAGGCACAGGAAAAAGAAGGGCATATTCCACAAGGGTAAGCGGTTCTCTCGTTTCAATGCAGCATTCTCCTGTGCGAGCAGCGCGTCTAACTCGGCGATGCGGCTAATGGGCAGATAACTGCCACCCGTGGTGTCGGCCACGCGCTGTAAAAAACCCTGTTGCAGATTAGCGCCGAACTGTTCTGCATTGCCGGACTCGCGCACCCACCACTGCTCGACGCCGGCGGGCTGGATCGATGGAGATTCACCATCAAGTGGCGCAGCTACCGAGACCGCATAGGGACCATCAACGGCAGTGTTGAGCTCGCCAGAGTAGCGCCCCGGCCTTTCATTATCCGGGTACAAATCTACCGAGCGGACACTACCGTCTGGTTGGGTAAGCTGAACGGACAGCACAGAGTCCTGCAATGCTGTGTAATCGGGGTTATAAGCCACTACTGAGAGCGCAGTTGTGTCTACGTCTCTGACAACGGAAGCAGTCTGTTCAATGGCAACGCGTGGCACGATATCTTCAACAAGGTTACCCAGCAGTTGCCTCCAGAATCGCTCATGCCTGTCATCGTCTGATGGCAAGCCCATTTGCCAGCGCCAGGTACCACTGGTGCCCAACACAGTGCTGCGACCACGGCCATAGCGTTGCGAGACGAGTAAAGGCTCATCTCCCCTGCTGCTAACGCCCTCTGTGCTGCGTTGCAACAGGGTAACAGCACCGGGTTTCAGCGAACCGATTTCTTGAGCATCAGCAATCGCGGGCAGACCACGCCAGGCCTCTAAATTGTCTGCTTCGTCATCATCCAATTGCAGCCAGGGTGTCCGAAGTCCTGCGAGCGTGGGCATTACCTGGCTTCGGCTGCGGCTATAGGTTTCAGCATCAAGCCGGTTACTCAAAACAACAGGCAATGCAGCAGATACGACTGAACGCCCCCAACCACCGTCTGCAAGCCCCTGACGCCCACTGAGCATTAATAATGAGCCACCTCGCTCACTAACAAAATCACGCAGAGCCGTCTGCTGCAATGCATTAAGTTCTGCAGCCTCGAAGCTACCGATGATGATGGCGTCGTAACTGAATAACTGCTCTCGAGTGACCGGAAAACCTTGTGCCAATTCGCTGGCATCGATGACGCCTTGACGGTAGAACTTGTTGGGAGAGGTGCGCAACAACGATACTATCTCTACAGCCGGGTGCTTATCCAGTGCGCGTCGAATGAACTTGTACTCCCAGCGCGGTTCGCCTTCAACATAGAGAATGCGTTTGGGCTTATCGACGACCTGAATGATATAAGGCTGGCGATTATTGCGAGGCTCCGGGTCAACCGCTGTGGGGTCGGATTCATTGACAGGTGCTTCGACAAAAAACTCCAATTGCCTGACTCCGCTCTCTCCACCGGGAAATGACACGGTGTGCACACTTTTCTCCACGCCCACTGGCAATGCAATATCGTCAGCGGCGATCAAATCGCCAGATGAGGTTATGCGCACTCGGGCAAGGCCACCGCCATCACCGTGCGATATCGTCAATCGAGCCGACACGGTTGCACCGGAATGCACCACTGCCGGCACATAAACTGAAGAAAGCTCAACATCCCGGGGGTTAATCGCCTGCCCTATGCCCACCGTATGCACAGGCACCCCGGCGGCTGCCAGCTGCTGCCACCATTGGGCATCAATGTGGTCACTGTTATCTGCACCATCAGAGAGCAGAACAACCGCAGCTAAGGCAGTTTCATTAACAGTTCCCAACAGGTTATCCAGGCCGGAGCCCAGCTGAGTGCGCGCAGAAAGAGCTGTGCTTTGCAGATCTTCAAGACTGCCGACTGAGCCGAGTTCATCACCCACCGTATACAAGGTGGCCGAGAATTCATTATCTGTATCCAAAGCGAACTGCTCAATGGCTTGCATGCCCGCCTCGAACCTAGTCTGCGAACCGGTAGCGCCGCCCTCAGCGCCGACAGAGCCATCTTGTTTGTCCATGCTCAGCGATGCATCCAGCAGCCAGGCGACAGAGTTCTCGCCCCGTTCAGACACTGATACTAGTAATGCAGGTCGCCAAACCATGGTTAGTGCGATGACCGCGACCAACCCTTGAAGCATCGCCACCAAAGTACGGCGTGGCAGGCTGAGAGGACGAGACCACAAGCTGATCAGAATCAGAAGCAATGCCAGACCGATGCAGCCAAGCAGCACTGGCAAAGACCAGCCGGAATCAAAGACCAGGCTGGCGTTCTGCCACACCGACATCGGATAGTTGAATAAAAATTCAAACATCTGTGTGTATCTGTTTACCGCCTCTTAGCGAAGTTTGTAGCCAACAGCTCGTTTACCTGGCTTTCTATGTGCCGACAATCCGAACTCAATGTGTCATTGCATAAACAACATAGTTGATACCAAGCCGGTATGCCTGAGCCGTAAGTGGTTCTGGATACCTGACGTCATCTGCATGCTCCCAGGCATCGCCGATATCCTGATTAAAATTTATGGCCACCATAACGCGGCCACTGTCATCTAAAATGCCGCGCCAGTATGGATAGCGGCCTCCTTTTTCCCAGGTCCTGTTATTCATAAGAGCTCGAATACCAGGTATTTGTTCCCGCTCAGACAGATCATAAAGCACATGAAATGCTTCTGAACTGTTGTCCAGATCCTGAATAGAGCGCTCAGGAAATACTTTCGACATGACGGTCTCAAACTGTTGCCACTCGAATTCGCCATGAAAATCATCAACCATCAGAAATCCACCACGCAATAAATACTCCCTCAAATGGGACGCTTCTCTCACGGACAGACTCAATGAGCCCACCTCGACCACATATAACCACGGGTAATCGAATAACTCTTCATCACTCATACGTAGCAGCACCCCGTTCGGTGCCACATCGATTTGAGTCAAACGCTGCAATCCTGCTGAAAAATGAGTCTCGGCCTCCGGCCAATCTGCCTGCCAACGGGGCCAGTCATCCATCATGCCTTGCTGATAAACCATACGGGCAAACGAAAACTCATGGGCGAAAACCCATGATGGGGAGGACAGAGAGACAATGCTTAGCAGAATCAGGTTCAAAAAGAACTTCATGAATCAACTATACCCATAATTCTCTGTGCAAGAGCCTTAATCGTGCTGCTGGAGAGAAGAGAATGATTGAAGATCCCAAATCTGAATTATGCGATCCAGCAATGGTAGAGCTTGGGTAAGGCATCGGTGAACACCCACCAACAGCGAAAAAATCGTGAAACACTGTGGAGAAACCCAAACCTTTGGCTAGTTGACACCACTTCAGCCTATAATCCGGTCCGGAGCTGTGTGAAAACCCACCGGCACATCACTTAATAAGCGCCAGTTATTGGACAAGAGCGCGAAATACCACGAGGTAACTTTATGAATCGACACCAGTTGCGGCGACGACCGTTAATAGCCCTGTCGGGTATCGTTAGTGCGGCAACGTTTGCCTCACAACTTCATGCAGGAGGCTTTCTTTTATCCGAGCATGGTGCCTCAGGCCTCGGAAACGCCTACGCTGGAGCAGCGGCAGTCAGTGCTGATCCCTCAACTATTTGGTTTAATCCGGCTAGTGGAACTGAGATGGAAGGACGTCAGCTTTCAGCTGCCCTGCATATTCTCACAGCCGACACCGAATGGACTGATCAAGGAACCACCCTGGGCTCCCGATTAGGTGGCAGCCCTGCAAGCGGTCCGGATACGGCCAACCCTGGTACAACCTCCCTACTGCCCAATTTCTATTATGTCGCACCCATAAATGATCAGTGGAGCTACGCCCTGAGCATAGGGGTGCCCTTTGGTTCATCCACTGAATATGATCAAAACTGGAAAGGTCGTTACACAACAGTAAAAAGCGGAATCAATGTCATCGATATCAACCCATCGGTAGCTTTTCGCGTGTCAGAAAAGGTTCGACTGGGATTTGGCGTCAGCTTGCAGCGATTGTCGGCTGAGCTGGAGAGTGCCGTCGATTCGGGCGCTGCCTGCTTCGGCCTGGCAGCAAGTCCTGCAACAAGTTTTGGTCAAGCCGAGTGCTTCAATGCCGGACTGCTGCCCGGCGACGTTGACAATGATGGCTATGGCGCCATAACGGGCGACTCCATTGCGTTCGGCTTCAATCTCGGAGCCCTGTTTGTACCGAAAGACGGGCTCAAGATTGGTATTGCCTATCGCCACTCAACCGATCACGAACTCGATGGAGACGCTGACTTTACGGTAAACGACTCTCTGCAAACAGTGCTGGACAGCAATAGCATTGCTGCCGGCCAACCCTTGACGCAAGGCTTTTTTAACGACACCACGGCCGTAGCCGAGGTTGAGTTACCTGCCACGTTTTCCGTATCGGCTGCCTGGGAAGTGAACAACAAGTTTCAGCTACTGGGTGATATCACCTGGACCGGATGGAGTTCCTTTCAGGAACTGAGAGTCGTTTACGACAATCCTGTACAGCCAGATACGCTATCGGTTCAGGAATGGGAAGATGTGCTGAGATTTTCAGCAGGCTTAAACTACCAACATAGTGACAAATTGATTCTGCGAACCGGTCTCGCTTTTGATGAAGAAGCCATTCCCAGCCCGCAACGCCGAACCGCTCGCATCCCGGGAAGCGATCGCACCTGGTTAACATTTGGCGCAGGCTATCGAGTTTCTAACAACCTGTCTTTTGATGTTGGTTATGCGCACTTCTTTCTAGATGAGACACCTATCGATAACTCTGATCCTGAATCGGAAGGCACTGGTCAGGTGGTTCAAGGTTTATACGAATCCAGTGTTGATATTCTCAGCGCACAAATCAACTGGGCATTCAACTGAGGCTAAGCGATATGAAAACTAATTATTCAACACTGGCCCTGCCTTTACTGTTAACCCTCGCGGCCTGTAGCAGCGATTCTAATTTTGATTTTGAAGCCAGTCAGGCTGCGTTGGCGGAGCAAAACAGGTTAACGAACCCTCCTCAAGCGTTGTTTAATCCCGACCCTACTGCACCGCAAATCCCGGTGCCGACCAATCTGCTGTTCCAGGGTAAAACCGACGGTACATTAAACTTCCCCGTTGCACCGGACGACGATCAGACCTTGGCCAATCCTCGGGTTGCGCTAAATCAGATGGATGGTTTTTCTACCACCGCCCCCATCAGCACTGCCATGAGCGAACCGCTGGCACAGGCGTCCCTTATACTGGGCGATACCATCAGAGTCTTTGAGGTTCAAACAGAGCGCGCCCTTGGCCCTCAAACAAATGGCGGTCTGGCAGTCACCGCTATTGACGGCGAAGTCAATACACCGGGATCGATCATCCCTCAGGCCGTAGAAGATCAACTGGTTCTGCTGCCCGGCTTTCCACTTAATCCCAAAACAAACTACCTTGTGATGCTAACTAACGGCATTACGGATGTGGATGGGATGCCACTGCAACCGAGTCTGGTGTACGGGCTGTTAAAGGGCGACGTACCTTTAACTGACTCTGATGATCCGACTCAGCCGAGTCCGCTAGAGCCTCTGCGCCAGGCAACAAACTCACACCTTCTGGCAGCACAGGCATTTGCAGGGATCGATCCCGAGACAGTCGCCTTGAGTTGGGTTTTCACAACGCAATCTACTCGTGATGTCCTACAGGCGGTGAAAGACCTGTCTAATCCCGTTAATTTGACTTTAGAACCCTTAGCAGCGCCTTCCAATACCGCACAGGTTGGTGGCATGGGTAAAGCGGATATTTATGTGGGCACCATTGAACTACCTTATTACCAAAGCGCACCAGCTGGTCCAGACCCAACACCTGCACTCGCAGGATTTTGGACAAACGGCGAAGGCAATGTAGTCGGCACGCTTAACTCGGCTAACAGCCCGGACTATGCCCCTGTGGTTACGAGCACACAAGCGGGACCTGTGCTCATGTCAGTTCCCAACAGCACTTCCATGAGTCAAGGTGTCATGCCCGAGGGTGGTTGGCCAGTCACGGTTTTCCAGCACGGCATTACCCGAAGCAGGCTTGATCTACTCAGTATTGCAGACGCCATGGCGGATGTAGGACGGGTGGTCATTGGAATAGACATGCCACTTCACGGCGTCACAGACAACAGCAGCCCGTTTCATACAGATCAATCAAGCTTTGAGACTGATGCTGAGCGAACCTTCGATCTTGATCTGGCGGTTAACCCTCCTGCTGAGGGCGAAGAGCCTGACCCCAATGCCCCGGCAGAAGGGCCGGATGGTTTGATAGATGATTCGGGCCAATACTTCTACAACCTGCTCAGTCTGCCAACTGCCCGCGATAACTTGCGTCAGGCCATTGCTGATCTTTTCGTATTAGGTGCAAGTGTGGGTGGTGCTCAGGTTGATGGTTTGATGCTCAACGGTGGCAATATGTCATTTTACGGCCAATCCCTCGGCGGAATT
>JBGCEO010000076.1:0-33403 GCA_045106475.1 Granulosicoccus sp. | reverse complement strand
TGTCTAAGGAAAAATTCGAACGTACAAAACCGCATGTGAACGTAGGCACGATAGGCCACGTAGATCACGGTAAGACCACGCTGACCGCAGCGCTCACGATCTGCCAGGCAGAGAAGATGGGCGGTGAGGCGAAGGCGTACGATCAGATCGATAACGCACCCGAAGAGAAGGCTCGAGGCATCACGATTGCCACGGCTCACGTAGAGTATGAGACAGACAACCGTCACTACGCGCACGTGGATTGCCCGGGTCACGCGGATTATGTGAAGAACATGATCACTGGAGCGGCTCAGATGGATGGAGCGATACTGGTTTGTTCGGCCGCTGATGGTCCGATGCCCCAAACGCGAGAGCACATTCTGCTGGCTCGTCAGGTCGGTGTACCGTACATCGTTGTGTACCTGAACAAGGCCGACATGGTTGATGATGAAGAGCTGTTGGAGCTGGTAGAGATGGAAGTGCGTGAGCTGCTGGACAGCTCCGAATTCCCGGGCGACGACACACCGATCATCACAGGTTCAGCGCTGAAAGCGATCGAAGGTGATACCTCGGAGATTGGCCGTCCGTCTATAGACCGTCTGGTTGATGCGTTGGATACGTATATACCGATGCCAGAGCGTCCGGTAGATCAGCCCTTTTTGATGCCGGTAGAGGATGTGTTCTCTATCTCGGGTCGAGGAACGGTAGCCACGGGTCGAGTCGAGCGTGGAGTGGTGAAGGTAGGCGAGGAGATCGAGATTGTTGGAATTCGTGATACCACGAAGACCACGGTTACCGGTGTTGAGATGTTCCGCAAGTTGCTGGATCAGGGTGAAGCGGGCGATAACGTTGGAATCTTGCTGCGAGGTACCAAGCGAGACGATATCGAGCGTGGTCAGGTGTTGTGCAAGCCGTCTTCAATCACCCCTCACACGAAGTTCGAAGCCGAGATCTATGTGCTGGGCAAGGATGAAGGTGGACGTCATACGCCATTTTTCAACAACTACCGTCCACAGTTCTACTTCCGAACCACGGATGTAACGGGTGCGGTGGAGTTGCCATCAGGCACAGAGATGGTCATGCCGGGAGATAACGTGAAGATCACAGTCGCCCTGATTAACCCGATTGCGATGGAAGACGGTTTGCGTTTTGCTATCCGAGAAGGTGGACGTACGGTAGGTGCCGGCGTTGTTGCAAAAATTATCGAGTAATTTTGCAATAATTCGTTTGATTGACGGGTTGGCTTTCGGTCAACCTGTCAAGTCGTGTCGGGGAAGTTTGAGCGCTTCTCAAAGTAAGACCGGATTAGGCCAGTAGCTCAATTGGCAGAGCACCGGTCTCCAAAACCGGGGGTTGGGGGTTCGATTCCCTCCTGGCCTGCCAATCCGGTTTTTGTTTAAGACGTTTTCATCAGATAGATTGCCGCGAGCATATAGATGGTCTCCAAGGCCGAAGTTACAACTACGAACAGTTTAGACACAGCCAAGCTTGTCGCTGCGGGCGCTCTAGTGCTTGCAGGATTGGTCGGTTTCTACTATTTCGAAGGGCAGTCTCTGCTCATGCGTGTCATAGCTTTGCTGATTATCGCGGGGCTTGCAGCATTTATTGTTTATCAAACAGATCTGGGCAAACGAACCGTTGCCTTTTTCCGCGATGCACGTACAGAAGTGCGAAAAGTTGTCTGGCCCAGCCGGGCGGAAACCACACAGACGACATTGACGGTTTTTATCATCGTTCTGATTGTCGGCATACTGCTCTGGTTGTTTGACATGCTGCTGTCATTTCTCTTTCGCGCCATTACGGGGATCTAGGCAACCATGTCAATGCGTTGGTTTGTGGTTCAGGCATTTTCGGGCTTTGAGGGAACAGTAAAACGTTCACTTGAGGAACGAATCGAACGTGCTGGTCTGGGTGAAAAATTTGGCGATATTCTGGTTCCTACTGAAGAAGTTGTGGAAATCAGAAACGGCCAGAAGCGTCGCTCAGAACGCAAATTCTTTCCAGGTTACGTTTTGGTCCGTATGGAGATGGAAGATGAAACCTGGCACTTGGTTAAAGACGTACCCAAGGTCCTCGGTTTTATCGGTGGTACCGCTGACAGGCCTGCGCCTATTTCTGACAAGGAAGCAGATGCCATTTTGCAGCGCGTGCAGGATGGGGTTGAAAAACCTCGGCCGAAAGTGCTGTTTGATGTCGGCGAAGTTGTTCGAGTAACCGATGGCCCATTCAATGACTTTAACGGTGTGGTTGAAGAAGTTAACTTCGAAAAAAACCGGTTGCTGGTGGCGGTGCAGATTTTTGGACGAAGTACGCCAGTAGAGTTGGAGTTCAGTCAGGTCGAAAAAGCCTGATTTTTTTATCGCAGGCTCCGGCCTGTGTTTTCGATCGTTTTGCCAGCAGTTTTACAAAGGCTGTTGAAATAAACGGTTTAATCATCGGGGAGCTTGGCAGGCTGAAGAGCCTGAACCCAAGCGTTCGCACCCGATCAGGAGCGTAATAGTATGGCCAAGAAAGTACAGGCTTACATCAAGTTGCAAGTGCCTGCAGGACAGGCAAATCCAAGCCCACCGGTAGGTCCGGCGCTGGGTCAGCACGGTGTAAACATCATGGAATTCTGCAAGGCGTTCAATGCGTCAACCCAGAGCGTGGAAGCAGGACTTCCCATCCCCGTTGTAATTACTGTTTACAACGATCGCAGCTTTACCTACATCCAGAAAACACCACCTGCCTCAGTACTTCTGCGCAAGTCAGCCGGAATTGCAAAAGGAAGCGGCCGCCCCAATACGGAAAAAGTGGGCAAGGTTTCTCGCGCTCAGCTTGAGGAAATCGCAACCACAAAAGATCCCGATCTGACAGCAGCAGATATGGATGCGGCGGTTCGCACGATAGCGGGTACGGCTCGTAGTATGGGTTTGGAAGTAGAGGGCGTTTGAGATGGCTAAATTAGGAAAACGTGCGAAGGCGATCCGCGAAAAAGTGGATAGCGAAAAGCAGTACGGCGTTGAAGAAGCGTTCTCACTGCTCAAGGAATTGTCCAAGGTCAAGTTTGCCGAGTCTGTAGACGTGGCGGTTAACCTCGGTGTTGATCCGCGTAAGTCAGATCAGGTTGTTCGTGGCTCCAGTGTCCTGCCCAACGGTACCGGCAAGACCGTTCGTGTAGCGGTTTTTGCGCAGGGTGCGCAGGCAGATGCAGCTAAGGAAGCAGGCGCTGATCAGGTGGGTTTTGAAGATCTTGCTGAATCGGTCAAAGCAGGCAATATGGATTTCGACGTCGTCATTGCAGCACCTGATGCCATGCGTGTGGTGGGTGCTTTGGGAACCATACTTGGTCCTCGTGGACTGATGCCAAACCCCAAGGTCGGTACAGTGACACCGAATGTGGCTGAAGCTGTTAGCAATGCCAAAGCAGGACAAGTTCGTTATCGCGCAGACAAGGGCGGTATCGTTCACTGTACATTGGGCAAGGTAACTTTCGAGCCAGGTGCTCTGCAGGAAAACCTGCAGATGCTACTGAACGACCTGGTCAAGGCCAAGCCTTCGGCAGCCAAGGGTATTTATATGAAGAAAGTAACGGTATCCACCACGATGGGGCCGGGACTGACCATAGATCACTCCAGCCTTATCTAAGACATGACGACATCGTGGCAAGAGCTTATGCCGCGATGATTAAGGTTTTACCGTAGTAAAGAAGAACTTTGAGTGAGCAGACAGTAGTGGCCACTGGATCAGGGCGAAAGCCTTATCCAAATGCCTGGTTCGCAAGTGTAGCCGTTTTACATTTTAGAACCGCTCGGTCTGTCTCATCGAAGACCGCAGGTGTTGAGAATGTCACTGTACGTATTTGGTACGAGTGGCCATCAACTTAATTTCCTGCGCAGATGGGGATGTTCACAAACCATCGCTGGTTTTTGAACAGAACCGAGTGGGTAAGTGTAGTCGTTGCTCGAATGTATGTTCGATCATTGGCAATCACTTACATGGCATGGCTTTTTTGAGTGTTCAAAAAGGTCGTTTAACAATAGGTGCTCTATGGCTCTGAGTTATACAGAGAAGCAAGCCGTAGTAACTGAAGTCGCAGAAGTTGCGGGTTCAGCGCTATCGGCGGTAGCTGCCGAGTACCGGGGGCTTAGCGTTTCGCAGCTCACCGAATTACGTGCTAAAGCGCGTGATACTGGTGTGTATGTGCGAGTCGTCAAGAATTCCCTGGCACGGTTGGCAGTCAAGGGGACTGAGTTCGAGTGCATGAATGATCGCTTAAGCGGTCCGTTGATGCTGGCATTCTCGCAAGAGGATCCCGGTGCGGCGGCGCGGCTTTTCCGCGACTTCGCCAAAGATAATGACAAGCTGGTCATTACCTTGGGTGCAGTGGGTGGTGAAACGATCGATCCTAAGGATATTGGTAAGTTGGCTAACCTCCCAACACGGGACGAGGCTATCTCACTGCTTATGGCTGTCATGCAAGCGCCAGTTACAAAACTAGCGCGTACTTTGAATGAAGTACCCGGCAAGCTGGTTCGAACGGTGGAAGCTGTTCGGCTGTCTAAAGAAGCTTAATACAACCGGCTTACCGGTTTACTCAACTTTACAAAGGTTGAAGGTCATTTGACCGACAACCGATCGGAGAAAGACAATGGCAGTATCGAAAGAAGACATGCTGGAAACCATTTCCAATATGTCAGTGATGGAGGTTGTTGACCTCATCAGCGCAATGGAAGAGAAGTTTGGTGTATCTGCAGCCGCAGCAGTTGCTGCCGCTCCCGCAGGTGGTGGTGATGCAGGTGGTGCAGCAGCAGAAGAGCAGACAGACTTCGATGTGGTTCTGGCTGGATTCGGAGACAACAAAGTTGGCGTTATCAAAGCAGTTCGCGGCGCAACTGGTCTCGGTTTGAAAGAAGCCAAAGACTTGGTTGAAAGCGCACCAGCTCCTATCAAGGAAGGTGTAGCAAAAGCAGAAGCAGAAGAGCTGAAGAAGACCTTGGAAGAGGCCGGCGCATCTGTCGAGCTCAAGTAGTAATTGTCATATCGTTTCAACCAGAAGCAATTCTGGCTGCGACGTCAGTGGGCTGGCAGTCATTTTGACTGTCGGCCTGTCGCTGTTTCTGGCGACAAAAAAACCGATCCAGCGTGCACGCCCGGCGCGCGACCCGAGACTGTGAGGAACGTAGATGGCCTTTTCGTTCACTGAAAAAAAACGCATCCGTAAGGATTTTGGAAAACGCGCACCCATACTTGAGGTGCCGTACCTGCTGCAAACGCAGCTGGATTCGTATCGTAACTTCCTGCAAGAAAACAAGGAAGGTGATGATCGAGCCGAAGTCGGATTACACGGTGCATTCAATAGCGTTATGCCTATTGTCAGTTACTCTGGCAATGTCGAATTACATTACGTCAGCTACCGTTTGGGTAAGCCTGCTTTTGACGAGCGCGAATGCAAAATTCGCGGCTTGACCTATGCAGCTCCATTGCGCGTACTGGCCCGTCTGATTATTTATGATAAGACAGCCCCTGCCAGTAGCAAGGTTGTCAAAGATATAAAAGAACAAGAAGTTTTCATGGGTGAGCTGCCCCTGATGACTGGCAACGGTACCTTCATCATTAATGGTACTGAGCGGGTAATCGTGTCCCAACTACACCGTTCGCCAGGTGTATTTTTTGACCACGATCGCGGCAAAACACACTCATCCGGCAAGCTGCTGTTTAGTGCGCGCATTATTCCATATCGTGGTTCCTGGCTCGACTTTGAGTTCGACCCCAAAGACTGTGTATTCGCAAGAATCGATCGTCGTCGAAAGCTACCGGCGACCATTGTGCTGCGTGCGTTGGGATACGAGACCAGCGACATCCTGGAGAATTTTTTCGATACCCATAAAATCTCTTTCACCAAAACCAAGATTGAGATGGAGCTGGTGCCTGAGCGCTTGCGTGGTGAAACAGCCGTATTCGATATCAAGGCAGGTAAAGAGGTTGTGGTGGAAACCGGCCGCCGTATTTCTGCGCGCCACGTTCGTCAGCTTGAGCAAGCCAACGTCAAGAAATTAGAAGTGCCTGCAGAGTATCTGGTAGGCAAGGTTCTGTTCCACGATATCGCTGATCCCGAAACCGGCGAGCTGATGGTTGAGGCTAACGCTGAGCTTACGCCTGAACTGGTTGAGCAGATACATGAAGCTGGCATCAAGAAGATCGAGATTCTCTATGTAAACGACCTGGATCGAGGACCTTACATATCCAATACGCTGCGCATTGATCCCACTCGCACTCAATTAGAAGCGCAAGTTGAGATCTATCGCATGATGCGTCCGGGCGAGCCACCTACCAAGGAAGCAGCCCAGAATTTATTCAATAACCTGTTTTTCGAGCCTGATCGTTACGATCTCTCACCGGTTGGCCGCATGAAATTCAACCGCCGTTTGATGCGTGAGAATACAGAAGGGCCGGGCACCCTGGACAAAGACGATATCCAGGCAGTCATGCAGGTGCTCATTGATATCCGAAACGGCAACGGCACGGTTGATGATATTGATCATCTGGGTAATCGCCGGATCCGAAGCGTTGGCGAGATGGCAGAAAACGTTTTTCGCGTTGGTCTCGTTCGGGTTGAGCGAGCGGTTCGTGAACGACTGGGTATGGTTGAATCTGAAGGTTTGATGCCTCAGGACATCATCAACGCCAAGCCCGTGGCAGCGGCAGTTAAGGAATTCTTTGGTTCCAGTCAGCTATCACAGTTCATGGATCAGAATAATCCTTTGTCTGAGGTTACGCACAAGCGTCGAATTTCAGCGCTTGGCCCAGGTGGTCTCACACGTGAGCGTGCTGGATTTGAGGTGCGTGATGTGCATCCCACCCACTATGGTCGTGTGTGCCCGATCGAGACGCCTGAAGGTCCAAACATTGGTCTGATCAACTCACTGGCTGTTTATGCTCGTACTAATAATTTTGGTTTTCTCGAAACACCTTATCGCAAGGTAGTTAAGGGCAAGGCAACCGACAAGATCGAGTATTTGTCGGCCATCGAAGAAGGCAACTATGTCATTGCTCAGGCGAATACAGTTATTGATGACGCTGGTAACCTGACCAACGATCTGGTTTCGGTACGTACACATAATGAATTCACCATGGCTACTCCTGAGCAGGTGGAGTACATGGATGTATCACCTAAGCAGATCGTTTCTGTGGCAGCAGCTCTGATACCTTTTCTTGAGCACGATGATGCTAACCGTGCACTCATGGGTTCAAACATGCAACGACAGGCGGTGCCTACGTTACGTGCTGAAAAGCCATTGGTGGGTACTGGTATCGAAAGGATCGTCGCAGTTGATTCCGGCTCGGCAGTTGTGTCGAAGCGTGGCGGTATCGTAGATTCTGTGGATGCAGCGCGTATCGTTGTACGAGTCAATGACTCAGAGGCTGATGAGGGTGCCGGTGGCGTCGATATCTACACTCTGACCAAATACACACGCTCAAACCAGAATACCTGCATTAATCAGCGTCCGCTGGTCAAGGTTGGTGATCAGATTGAGCGCGGCGATGTACTGGCCGATGGACCATCTACCGATATGGGTGAGTTGGCGCTTGGGCAGAACATGCTGGTGGCGTTCATGCCTTGGAATGGATACAACTACGAAGATTCGATACTGATATCCGAGCGAGTTGTTCAAGAAGATCGTTTTACTACGATCCACATTGAAGAGCTAACCTCTGTTGCACGTGACACCAAACTTGGGCCTGAAGATATTACTGCAGATATCCCTAATGTCAGTGAAGGTCTGCTATCCAAACTGGATGAGTCAGGCATCGTTTACGTGGGTGCTGAAGTTCAACCCAACGATATCTTGGTTGGCAAGGTAACGCCCAAAGGCGAAACCCAACTGACACCGGAAGAGAAGCTTCTGAGAGCTATCTTTGGTGAGAAAGCATCCGATGTTAAAGACACATCCCTGCGTGTGCCGCCTGGTATGGACGGTACAGTTATCGACGTTCGGGTATTTACGCGTGATGGTGTTGACAAGGATCTGCGTGCTCAACAGATAGAGCGCGAAGAGCTCAAGCAGGTTCGTAAAGATATCGATGATGAAACTCGCATTATTGAAAACGATATCTATCAGCGAATTGAAAAACTCATTCTGAACAAGGAAGTTGATAAAGGGCCGAATGGCCTGGCCAAAGGCAGCAAGGTATCCAAGGATTATCTGGAAGCACTCGAGCGTGAACAGTGGTTTCAGATTTCGATGCAGGATGAAGCTCTCAATGTGCAATTGGAGAAAATTGCACAAAGCATCAGTGATCATCGTGAAGCATTTGAGCAGCGCTTTCTGGAGCAAAAAGAGAAGATCACCTCAGGCGATGATCTCGCTCCGGGCGTACTGAAGATGGTTAAGGTCTATCTGGCTGTTAAGCGTCGTTTGCAACCTGGTGACAAGATGGCCGGGCGGCATGGAAACAAAGGTGTAATTTCCATGATCGTACCTACCGAAGACATGCCTTATTCGGAGGATGGTGCTCCGGTGGATATCTGCTTGAACCCTCTGGGCGTACCTTCTCGCATGAACGTCGGGCAGGTTCTCGAAATGCATTTGGGCTGGGCGGCTAAAGGTCTTGGTCACAAGATAAACCGAATGATCAAGGCACAACAGGCCGTGGCTGAGATCAGGGAGTTTCTCAATAAGATTTATAACCATGAAGGCGGCACCCAGCACGTGGATATCGATAGCTTGAGTGATGCTGAGGTGAAGGAGCTTGCACATAATCTGATCCGTGGTGTGCCTATGGCAACACCGGTGTTCGATGGTGCGTCCGAGAAAGAGATTCGCCACATGCTTTCATTAGCCGATCTGCCGGAGTCCGGTCAGGCATTGTTGTATGACGGTCGAACCGGTGATTCTTTCGAGCGTCCTGTGTCTGTCGGATACATGCACATGCTGAAGCTGAATCATCTGGTTGACGACAAGATGCATGCTCGCTCGACAGGTCCTTACAGTCTGGTGACGCAACAGCCTCTGGGTGGTAAAGCTCAGTTCGGTGGTCAGCGCTTTGGTGAGATGGAAGTCTGGGCGCTGGAAGCTTATGGCGCCGCCTACACCTTGCGTGAAATGCTGACCGTCAAGTCTGATGATGTGAAAGGTAGAAACACGATGTACAAGAACATCGTAGACGGTGACCATCGAATGGATGCCGGCATGCCTGAATCATTCAATGTATTGCTCAAGGAGATTCGCTCTTTGGGAATCAATATTGAGCTTGAGCAGGATCAGTAAGGCTTTGCAATATACCTTAGTGGCTTGGCCGTTCGTGCAATGCGCACGAACGCCAGCTATATCTAGATTAGTTTTCCGCTGCAAACGATAGGGGAATAAAGAATGAAAGATTTACTGAATCTGTACAAGATGCAGGGCCAGACCGAAGAGTTCGATGCTATTCGTATCAAACTCGCATCACCGGAGACCATCCGATCGTGGTCCTATGGCGAGGTCAAGAAACCTGAAACAATTAACTACCGAACGTTCAAACCCGAGCGTGATGGTCTGTTTTGTTCCAAGATTTTCGGACCCGTAAAAGACTACGAATGCCTGTGTGGCAAGTACAAACGTTTGAAGCATCGCGGTGTTGTGTGTGAGAAGTGCGGTGTTGAAGTGACACAAACCAAAGTTCGCCGTGAGCGCATGGGTCACATTGATCTGGCCAGTCCGGTAGCGCATATCTGGTTCCTGAAATCACTGCCGAGCCGTATCGGTTTGCTACTTGATATGACTTTGCGTGAAATAGAGCGCGTACTCTACTTTGAAGCCTACGTTGTGATCGACCCGGGCATGACCACGCTGGAAACAGGTCAGTTGCTCTCTGATGAGCAATACCTGGAGGCCATTGAAGAACACGGTGACGAGTTCGATGCCCGAATGGGTGCTGAGGCTGTGCATGATCTGTTGAAAGATATTGACATGAATCAGGATGCAGAAAATCTGCGTGAAGAAATCGATGCGACAAAATCCGAAACCAAACTGAAGCGACTCACCAAGCGTTTGAAGCTGGTTGAGTCTTTCATTGCATCGGGCAATCGCCCGGAGTGGATGGTTATGACTATCCTGCCGGTATTGCCACCTGATTTGCGTCCTCTGGTACCACTGGACGGTGGTCGTTTTGCCACCTCTGATCTTAATGATCTATATCGCCGCGTTATCAACCGTAACAATCGTCTGCGTCGTCTGCTCGAACTAAATGCCCCGGATATCATCGTCCGTAACGAAAAGCGCATGCTTCAGGAATCGGTCGATGCATTGTTGGATAACGGTCGTCGTGGTCGCGCCATCACAGGCTCAAACAAGCGTCCATTAAAATCGCTTGCTGACATGATCAAAGGTAAGCAGGGGCGTTTTCGCCAGAACCTGTTGGGTAAGCGAGTTGATTACTCCGGTCGTTCGGTTATCGTAGTTGGACCGACGCTCCGATTGCATCAGTGTGGTTTGCCGAAGAAAATGGCGCTTGAACTATTCAAGCCTTTTATTTTCTCCAAGCTTCAGATGCGTGGTATGGCTACCACTATTAAAGCAGCCAAGAAGATGGTTGAGCGTGAAGGCGCCGAAGTCTGGGATATCCTTGAAGAAGTTATTCGCGAACATCCCGTTATGCTCAATCGAGCACCTACGCTGCACCGTCTGGGTATTCAGGCGTTTGAACCCGTATTGATCGAAGGTAAAGCCATCCAGCTTCACCCTCTGGTTTGTGCAGCCTTCAACGCGGATTTTGATGGAGACCAGATGGCTGTGCATGTGCCACTGTCAATCGAAGCCCAGCTTGAAGCCCGTGCGTTGATGATGTCAACCAACAACGTTCTCTCGCCAGCCAATGGTGAGCCGATCATTGTGCCATCGCAGGATATCGTGCTGGGGTTGTACTACATGACGAGAACCCGTGTTAACGCCAAAGGTGAAGGCATGGTTTTCCGTGACATCGCAGAGTGTCATCGCGCCTATGGCAACAAGATCGCTGACCTGCATGCAATGATCACCGTCAGGGTTATGGACTCGGTCCAGAACGAAGCTGGGCGCTGGGTGCAACAATCACGTCGGGTTGAGACTACAGTGGGTCGTGCCATCGTGTCCGAAATTCTTCCAGCCGGATTAGAGTTCGCCAACGTAGATCTGAACCTAACCAAAAAGAATATCTCGAAGCTGCTCAATCTTTGCTATCGCCGTTTGGGATTGAAAGAGTCGGTTATCTTTGCTGATCAGCTAATGTACCTGGGCTTTCGATACGCCACTCTGGCTGGTGTCTCCATCGGTATCGAAGACATGATGGTTCCAGATGACAAGAAGAAGCTCATCGCATCAGCTGAGAGTGAAGTTCGGGAAATTCAGAATCAGTATTCTGAAGGCCTCGTGACCAACGGTGAGCGTTACAACAAGGTGGTCGATATCTGGTCTTCAGCTAACGATCAGGTTGCCAAATCGATGATGGCGAGTCTGGGTACAGAGAACGTGCTCAACAAGAAAGGTGAGAGCGTAACTCAGGAGTCTTTCAACTCGATTTTCATGATGGCCGATTCAGGCGCTCGTGGCTCAGCTGCCCAGATTCGTCAGCTGGCGGGTATGCGTGGTCTTATGGCTAAGCCCGACGGATCGATCATCGAAACACCGATCATCGCTAACTTCCGTGAAGGCCTGAACGTAAATCAGTACTTCATATCGACGCACGGTGCTCGTAAAGGTTTGGCCGATACAGCATTGAAGACAGCCAACTCGGGATATCTGACACGACGTCTTGTCGATGTAGCCCAGGATATGGTTGTCGTTGATCCAAACTGTGGTACTACAAACGGACTCACCATGAAGCCCATCATCGAAGGTGGTGATGTCGTTGAACCATTGCGCGAACGAGTACTGGGTCGTGTAGTGGCTGCGCCGATCATGAAACCGGGTGATGACAGCCACATGCTGCTTGATGCAGGGACCTTACTTGATGAGCATATGGTGGACATGCTCGAAGACGCTGGTGTTGACGAAATCCTGGTACGTTCGGCAATTACCTGCGAAGCCGACTACGGCGTTTGTGCTGCATGTTACGGACGTGATCTGGCCCGTGGACACATTATCAATATTGGTGAAGCGGTCGGAGTTATGGCTGCACAATCAATCGGAGAGCCAGGTACACAGCTAACCATGCGTACCTTCCACATCGGTGGTGCGGCAAGTCGTTCTGCTGCGGCCAGTAGTGTTGAGTCTAAGTCCAAGGGTAGTGTGCGTCTGCACAACATGAAAGAGATCACCAACAAAGACGGCAAGCTGATGGCGGTATCGCGCTCGGCAGAACTGTCTGTTGTTGATGAGAACGGACGTGAGCGTGAACGCTACAAGATTCCTTATGGTGCTGTTATCCAGGGCAAGGAAGGCGAGGCGATTGAAGCCGGTGCTATTCTGGCTACCTGGGATCCGCATACCCATCCGGTTATCACAGAGGTTGCTGGTTTTGCCAAGTTCTCAGATTTCGTCGAGGGCGTAACAATCAAGGCTGAGACTGATGAAATCACTGGACTGACCGATATTGTTATTACCGATCACAAGCAACGTGGCGGTACTAATAAAGACTTGCGTCCGTTGGTTAAGCTGGTTGATAAGGATGGCAATGATCTGAACTACGCAGGTACTGAGATCCCGGCTAACTACTTCTTGCCGCCAGGTGCGATTATCAATTTGCAAGATGGTGATGAGGTTTCAGTGGGTGATATCGTTGCCCGCATACCACAAGCGTCATCCAAAACCCGTGACATCACGGGTGGTTTGCCGCGTGTTGCTGATCTGTTTGAAGCGCGTAAGCCAAAAGAGCCCGCAATTCTGGCAGAAACCAGTGGAACGGTTAGCTTCGGTAAGGAGACTAAGGGTAAGCAGCGTCTCGTCATTACAGGTCCTAACCAGGAACATTATGAGGAGCTGATACCTAAGTGGCGGCACATCAATGTGTTTGAAGGTGAAACCGTAGAACGTGGTGAAATGATTGCGGATGGTGAACCTAATCCACAAGATATTCTGCGCTTACGTGGTGTCGAAACCCTGGCTGCCTACCTGGTACAAGAGATACAGGATGTTTACCGATTGCAGGGCGTAAAGATCAACGACAAGCACATCGAAGTCATTATTCGTCAGATGCTGCGTAAGGTTGAAATCAGTGTGGCAGGTGATACTCGACTGTTGCGTGGTGAGCAAGTGGACTATTTGCGTGTCAAGGAAATCAACGAAGCCTTGCTGGCAGAGAACCCGAATGCGCAACCGGCTGAGTTCGACAACCTGTTACTGGGTATCACCAAGGCATCTTTGGTAACCGAATCATTCATCTCTGCGGCCTCGTTCCAGGAAACAACACGAGTACTCACAGATGCAGCGGTTCGCGGTGCGCGCGATGATCTGCGCGGATTGAAAGAGAACGTTATTGTTGGTCGCCTGGTACCGGCAGGAACCGGTCTGGCCTTCCACAACGAACGTCGTAAGAGCCGTGCGAAAATGAATATCGATCAGGCTTTTGAGCAGGTGATTGAGCAGGAGTCTTCGCTAACGGGCACACTGCCGGAAGATGCGGCTGTGCCTGCAAGCTTGCTTGATAGTGTTGGCATGCCCGGCGAATCTTCCGATAGTGCGCCAAGCGGTGAATCATAGATGATGCCCACATCAGTGGAGTATGCACAAGGCTGATCCATAATTGATCAGCCACGACTGAAACAACAATGCCCTCCTTGTGAGGGCATTGTTGTTTGGGCTATCCAAATTTTTTAACCATTCGAATAGTTTAAGTTCAATTTTTTTAACGTAACGGTAATTTCACCCACATGGCTTGTAGCGTTCTTTGAAGGCATTTTAGTAAGCTATTTCCTCAGGTAGCGAATTTGTCATCAACTCAAGGAAACGAGGTTGAACGTGAACAAGCAAACCCTAAAAGGAATGGTTCTATCTCTGCTTTCGGTCGGGATTATTACGGCTTGTGATAGTGCTAGTAATGCAAGTGCTGTTACTGGCAACGAAGCAAGCGACGTGCTTCAGGCTCGCAATAGCAGTTGCGAGGTAACTGCCTCCTCACTAAGTGCCGCTAAACGTTTATACAGCGAACAGTGCGGTGGCAGCACTCGTGATTGTGACCCCGTTGATGGGCAGTGGCTGTGTGCAAATTATGTGATTGGCACTCGTGCGCCAACTGAATCAAACGTCGATAACGCTGCACTGCCAGGCCATTCATCTGATTCCCAGGCTGTGGCGGGCAGTTGTACCGTACAAGCTGCAAGTCTAAGCGCTGCACGTGATGCTTATGCAGAGCAGTGTAACCTCCCTCGACTTGATTGCGATCCGATAGAGGGTGTTTGGTTCTGCTCCAGTCAGCAGCTGGGAAGCGGTTCACCCAATCCTACATCGTTAAATACAAACCCTACTGTTTTTAATGATTCGCTTGAAGGTCGTGTAAAAAATCTCATTGACGCGCACTCTGCGGGTCAGGGTCTGGCTGCCTTCACTTTACCCGAGACAGGCGATTTTGCTGCGATACCGCAGGATCCCAACAATCCCATTACCCCCGCCAAGGTTACTTTAGGTCGTTTGCTTTTTCACGATACCTCCTTTGCCCTTGAGGGGCGTGGAGGTGATCAGCGAACCTGGTCCTGTGCCACCTGTCATCATGCAGCAGCTGGTTTTAAATCTGGAACCCGACAAGGTATAGGCAATGGTGGTGTCGGTTTCGGCAGCATTGGCGCAGACCGGGTAGTAGCGCTTGGCTTTGATCATGCTGCTGCGGCAGATGATGATAGCTTGCCTGACTTTCAACCACTTGCCTCACCTACCATTCTGCATAGCGCATGGCAGGATGTGATGTTGTGGAACGGCCAGTTTGGTAACAGTGAGAATGGCATTATCAATGCCGGTGTCGACCCTGGCAGGCTGTTAACGCCTGGTACACCAAAAGAGTCTAACAGTGCGGGTCTTGCTGGAGTTGAAGTACAGGCTATCGCCGGTTCCGGTGTGCATAGATTGAAATTCTCCGATGATACGCCACTGCAAAACAACTCCACGTACCAGACGCTTTGGCATGATGCCTATGGCAATGAACCGATCGGTTTTCTGGAAGGTGCTGCGAAGGCGATGGCAGCTTTTGAGCGAACTGTGATTGCAAACGAGGCACCTTTTCAGCGTTGGATTCGTGGGGAATCTGCGGCAATGACAGAACTGCAGCTGCGTGGCGCTGAGTTGTTTTTCGGGTCAGCAGGCTGTGTTGATTGTCATCGAGGACCGGGTCTTGGGTCTGATATAGGCGCAATGCCCGACAACGTCTTCTTCTCAATCGGATTTGCAGATATCGATCATGGTGGTCAGGCAATCCTGGGCACAGTGGATGAAGCCACCCGATTGGGAAGAGGGGGTTTCACGGGTGTTGCATCAGACAACTACAAGTTCAAGATACCGCAACTGTATAACCTGACTGACGCCAATGTGTTTGGACATGGTGCAAGCTTTGATTCAGTTAGAGCGGTTGTTGAGTACAAGAACTTAGCTATTGCACAGAATCCGGACGCGCAAGATTCCCTCGACTATCGATTTCAAGCACTGTCTTTAAGCAGCGAAGATGTGGATGCCTTGACCGCTTTCGTGAGTGATGCATTAAACGATCCGAACTTGCAGCGCTATGAGCCGGACTTCCTGCCTGGCAATGGATGTATCGTCGTTAATGCGCAAGATGGATTAAACGATGGGCGTTGCCCGTAAGATCCAGGTAGCGCGATCTGCGTGTTTTTTGACGCTCTCTTATAATCGGCTTACTGAAGATACATAAAGGTTACATTAATACTGGCACATAGATTCATAAGAGTTGCTAACGTAACCCGGCTTGGTCTCAAAATAGCATCGCTACGTTTTCAGGGCGCTGGCATGCTAGCGCACATGTAACATACGCCGAGTTCGATTGCGTCGCAAATCGCAGACCCGAGGCACACCGCTTGCTCAAGCCTACCTGATCACGGTAGGAGCCGAGATGAGCAACTCAATAGATACAAACGCACTGTTACTGCAGCTTCGGGCAATGGCCCAGGATGCTGGCGTACCCGCAAGCGAGACCAAGGCTGCCCCAGCGGCTGCAGATGCTGTCGAGTTTTCAAAAGTACTTGAAAACTCCGTTAAACAGGTCGCTGAAAGGGCCAATGAAGCCAAGGAGTTGCGCGAATCTTTTGAAGCGGGAAATCCGAATGTAGAGCTTGCCGATGTAATGGTTGCGGCGCAAAAAGCCAGAATTTCGTTTGAAGCGCTCACTCAAGTACGTAACAAAATGGTCTCAGCCTATAAGGAAGTCATGAGTATGCCATTGTGATTTCACAAGCAAAATTCCCCACTAAATAGAGCGCCCAATCTGTGTGTTTACGTAAAATAGTGTTCATGAGTCTATGAGCGAAGCTGAATTAAGCGCTGGAACGATACCTGCGAATCCCATGGTTTCAGCTGTTGCCAGGAGTCTGGCCGCACCGCAACTTGGTGCGCTGCTGGTAGTGGCAACCGCGCTCACTCTGGGCGTCGGTTTAATCGTGTGGAGCATGCAACCTGAATTCGTTCCGGTGTCCGATCAGGGTAATCGTGAAGATGCTCTGCAGATCATCGATATCCTGACAAGCTCGAACGTTGAATACAAATTGGATCCCTCCACGGGTTTAGTGCTGGTTCCAAAAGATCAGGCCACTCAGGTTCAGATGAGCCTGGCAGCAAGTGGGCTTGGCGCAGACAAGCAGGCGATGGGGCTGGAACTATTGCAGCGTGACTCCGCTCTGGGTACTAGTCATTTTACTGAGTCTGCGCGCTATCAACATGCATTGGAGACCGAGTTAAGTAGAACGATCAGTAGCATGCGTAACGTTGAATCTGCTCGGGTTCATTTGGCAATACCCAAACAATCTGTGTTTGTTCGCGATCGTGAACAGGCTTCTGCCTCGATCATGATCAAACCTAAACCGGGTCGCTCAATAGAAGAGGAACAGGTCAATGCCGTTATCAATCTGGTAGCGTCAAGTATTCCCTATCTGGAAAGCGGTCAGGTAACTGTCGTAGATCAATGGGGTCGCCTATTGTCTACGGGAGATGATTCAACCAGTGGCGCAACCCGAGATCAATATCAATATGCGCGAAAACTTGAAAAACTGTACTCGGAGCGAATTGAATCCTTGCTAACGCCCATTGTCGGCCCCGGTCGTGTCCGAGCTATTGTGACTGCAGATCTTGATTTTTCTATCAACGAGCAAACTCAGGAGACGTTTGAACCCGATGCTGCGCAGCTTCGCAGCGAACAGGTAGATACGCAGGTTAATCGAGGGGGCAATGCCATTGGTGTACCGGGAGCTTTAACCAACCAGCCGCCTGGTAACGGTACGACTGACCCTCAGATAGCGGATGCTGCAAACAATGAACAGGCCACTAACGAAAGTGCATCGTCAGTCCGCAATTTTGAACTGGATAAGACGATTACGCACGTCAGGCAGTTACCTGGAAACATCCGAAGACTTTCAGCGGCTGTCATAATTGATGACAGGGTGGAGCTTAATGCCGATGGCGAATCGATACGTACTCCACTGACAGAAGAAGAACTGACTGAATATACTCAATTAGCGCAAGAGGCGGTCGGGTTTAGCGAGCAGCGAGGCGACAGTGTTGTTGTGTTTAATCGTGCCTTTCAACCCGTAGAGGAACTGCTCCCCATTGAGCCACTACCCATCTGGCAACAAAGTTGGGTTTGGAACATGGTGCGCCAGGTTCTTGTGGGACTAGCGGTATTGCTTCTCGTGATGCTGGTATTGCGTCCGGCAGTAAAGCGTTTGATGCCTGCCAAAGAGGAGGCATTGTCCGCGGATTCGGCTGAACTCATACTGGATGAAGATGGTAACCCTATCGATGCGGGGGAGAATGGTGAGGGCTTAATCGATGAAGAGGAAGATGACCCGCTTTCTATAGATCCTCCTGCTGCTCTTTATGGTGATATTCTGAACGTAGCCAGAACGTTGGCGGCTGATGATCCCAAGCGAGTTGCCAAGGTTGTTAAAGACTGGGTAACTGAAGACAATGCCTGAAGCGGAGAGCCAGGAACTGGCTAATGCCGACACAGACATGGAACCGATGAGTGGTTCCTGCCAAGCGGCAATTCTATTGATGGCGCTGGGCGAGGAAGAGGCTGCCGGTGTTCTGCAACACCTAAAACCTGAAGAGGTTCAGGTTTTGGGTGAGGCCATGAACGAGATAAATGGAGTCTCGCAGAAACAGATCGGGCATACCCTTGAGCAGTTCATGCTACGTGTGCGCAATGAATCTTCTATTGGTCTCGAATCCGCCAGTTACTTTAAATCGACACTGACACGCGCGTTGGGTAAGGAAAAAGCGACCAGTGTTCTTTCACGTATGGATCTTGTTGAAGACGAGCATGGGCTGACTGCGCTTAAGTGGATGGATCCGCGAGTTGTGGCCAAAATTATTCTGGATGAGCATCCGCAAATTATTGCTACCGTATTGAGTCAGCTCTCAGCTGAGCAAGCCGGTGCAGTGTTGGACTTATTACCGCCAGAGATTCATTCAGACATCGTTATGCGAATAGTCAGGCTTGATAAGTTACACCCGTCAGCACTCGCAGATCTAAATGAGATTATTCACGATCTCTTTGAGAACAATGCATCTATCGAATTATCGGGTCTGGGCGGTGTAAAGGTCGTTGCCGAGATTCTCAATGGTGTATCCAAAGATGCAGAGGAACGCATCCTGGCTGAAATCGAGGCAACCGATAAGGGTATGGTCTCTGAAATCAAGGATGGCATGTTTATCTTTGAGAACCTGCTTGGTGTCACTGATCGAGATACGCAAACGCTTCTGAGAGATCTGACTAACGACGATCTGATCATCGCACTAAAAGGTGCATCTCAAGAGATGCAGGATAAGATATTTCGTAACATGTCATCGCGTGCGGCTGAGTTGCTGCGCGATGATCTGGGTGCTAAGGGTCCAGTCAAACTGTCGGAAGTTGAAACCGCACAGCGAGCCATTCTGACCGTTGCTCAGGATTTGGCTGAAGACGGCAAGATAGCGCTGGGAAGCAAAGGAGAGGACTATGTTTAGAGTATTGTCTGAAGAGGAGGCACGCAAGGCCATCCGCTGGCAAGCTCCTGAATTGGGTAAGGGCAATGCGCCAGTGGCTGACACACGTCAAGTGGTGTCTTCACTGACACAGCTTGCTAATCAGAAACAACCCAAACAGAAGATTCGATCAGCGTTACCAAAATCAGAGCCAAAAACGCACACCTCCGCGCCTGAGTTGCAGGCATCACACCCAATCGCTGCGTCCAGCACAAATACATCACCAGTGGATCCGATAAATCCTGATGCTGCGTCAACGGTAAGTATATCGCTGCCAAATCCGTCGGCAGATATGCTGCAAAGCAGTTATGACGAAGGCTATTCGCGAGGTTTGGAGGAAGGGCATGCACGTGGCTACGCGGAAGGGAATGCAGCACTGCACCAACAGACTGTGCTGCGGCTCAACGGCGTCATAGCGGCACTCGAACAGTCTAGACCTGCCATTAGCGATAGTGAGATCGAGCAGGAGGTAACCTCGCTGTCGTTGGAGATTGCACGCGTGCTGTTAAAGCGCGAGCTTAGAGTTGATGTAGAGGCGCTGGGAAAACTAGTGCAGCTGGGATTGGAGCAACTACCTAGTTCTCAAGAGCAGATGCGACAGGTAAGGTTGCATCCCCTGGACGCACTGTCTATTCGTGAATTACTTGTCGATACTGTCCAGCTTGAGATTGTGGACGATTCGACTTTGGCACAGGGTGATTGCGTTGTTGAATGTGCGTCAAGCGTTGTGCACGCTGGTGTTGATAACTGGATGGACTCGATGGCATCTCAATTAGGTCTTAGCCCAGTCAGTGATAGCAGCACGGATAACCGTGATCGACTTGACCCACATTCATGACAGCTGCAACGCTATCAGCCCGTTTGCGTAAACAACGAATGAACCTGTCTATTGGTGAACTACCGGTAGAAGGTCATCTGAGCACCTTGCGCGGTCTGACACTTGAAGCGGAAGGGTGTAAGGCTGCAATTGGTTCACGTTGTCTTATAGACACTGTAAATGGTGATTCGGTTGAGGCACAAGTGGTTGGGTTTAATCGAGGTCGTACGCTTTTAATGCCAGCTGGCAGCGTAGATGGTCTGCGATCTCAGGCCAGGGTCAAACCCATAGCCAAGCAAGCAATGGCACCCACCGGTGCAGGTTTGCTCGGCAGAGTTATAGATGCACATGCAAACCCGATCGATGGCCTGGGTCCTTTGCATGTTAGCGGGTATGTCCCTTTACTCGGTGAACCTATCAATCCCTTAAATCGCGCTTCGGTGAATGAAGTATTTGATGTTGGCGTGCGTGCGATTAATGGACTGATAACTTTGGGCCGTGGACAGCGGGTTGGTCTTTTTGCGGGCAGTGGCGTTGGAAAAAGCGCATTGCTGGGTATGATGACCCAGCATTCGGAAGCAGAGGTTACTGTCATTGGTCTGATTGGAGAACGTGGTCGGGAAGTCAACGACTTTGTAAGAGATACGCTTGGTTCTGCCGGAATGCGAAATGCCATCGTAGTAGCAGTTCCTGCAGATCAGGCACCATTACTCCGACTCCAGGGTGCAATGCTGGCCACAGCCATTGCTGAAAGTTTCCGCAACGAAGGAAAGCACGTGCTCCTATTGATGGATTCTTTAACGCGTTTTGCACAAGCTCAGCGTGAAATCGGACTTGCCACCGGTGAGCCGCCTACCAGCAAAGGTTATCCCCCTTCGGCGTTTGCTATGTTACCTCAATTGCTGGAGCGCGCCGGAAATCTGGCCAGTGGTGGCTCCATTACTGGCATCTATACGGTGTTGGCCGAGGGCGATGATCAGAACGACCCGATTGTCGACTCCGCGCGAGCCGTGCTTGATGGGCACATAGTGTTAACTCGCGCTTTATCTGATTCGGCACATTATCCAGCCATTGATATCGGTGCATCGGTTAGTCGTATTCGATCGTCAGTAAACAATCAGGAACAGGAGAGTCTTATCAGGCGCTGTCTTCAATTGGCCGCTGCCTATAAGTCGCAGGAAGACATGATAAGGGTCGGCCTTTACCAGAAGGGTAGTGATTTACTGTTAGATGAAGCTGTGGAATTTTGGCCGAGACTATTGCCTTTTTTACAGCAAAGTGTGGACAGTGGTGTGGCTATAGACGCTTCTCGCAAGCAGTTAGCTGAAATTTTGAGTGTTAGTAACGGCAGCTAACACAGATCAGTAGAGGAAATACTGCACAAAACGCTGAAATCACCGATACGAGTATAGATGCAACAATATGCTATACGAACTTGACTTATGGGATCAGCACAACTGTCCAAGCTTGAGAGTTTATCGGAGAAACGCGCCGATAAAAGTCGAAATTCTGTAGGGCAAAGCCGTACAAAGCTTGATCAACTGGAGCAGCATCACAATGAACTCCAGTCGATTTCTCGAGAGTATCAGGCTACTCCAGAAAGCGGTGTCATGTTTACATCCAGGCTACTTGCGCACAGACGAGCTTTCGTCTCGCAGTTAGTTGAAAAGCTGGATGTCTTAAAAGCACAGCGAGAGCAGCAGCAACAGATTCTGAATGAGCAGGTTCAGGAATTTCGTGAAAGGACTGCTCAAAGTGCAGCGATTGGCGCACTTCATCAAGTTCAGCAAAATAGTGAACAGCAAGCGGCTGCCAGGATCGAGCAGCGGATGCAGGATGAGTCGTTCCGTAGTGTAGATATCTCCAATAAAACCAACAGCGAGGATTCTATTGATGACTGAAACACATCAGCCTCCAGCCAGTGTATTTTCGGCATTGAAGCTTTCTGGCCGGGATTCAAAGCCTGCAACCTTGGCCGGTAATTCCGATAGGTTAAACAGTAGCGAGAGTCCGTTTTCCGATGAATTGAAGCGTGCGAATAGTGATGTTCAGAAGCAAGTAGAGAGTCATCCTGATGGCCAAAAGCTAGATAAAAAGGGTGTCCTGAATACTGCAGGCAAAGCCGATCCAAAACGTATAGCAGCTGAGGCTGTGGAGCCTTTGTCCCAATACACTGATGCTTCATCTGTGAAAAATGAAGCTGCTGCAGAGTTAGCTGTTGTAAAGGGCCAGGTTACTCCTCACACCGGAGATGGCACAGAGTCAACAGAGATTGCTTCGGGCGCTAATGTGCTTGTCAATACCGATCGTAGCGATGCCCCCGTACTTGCGAAAAAGAGTGCTCTGCCAATAACGGACGAACAGCTGCCTGATGTTACGAAAAAAACCGCCACTGAAACCAAGGGCATTGATGCTGACCTAGTTGAAAAGAATGTCAAACGTGTGACGACTGATCCACGGGCGTTGACGCAAGATGCCAAGGTTCTCTCGAATTTAGACAAAAATGGTGATTCATTACAAACAACGCTTACCGATAAGTCATTAACAGCTTCACCCGCCAAGTCTAGTAACCCGGGGTTGCATTCCAGCGATGCTAATCTGTCGTCGATTATCACCACTCAGCCCGAAAATCAGGTTAAAGCTGTCAGTGCTGATGCTAAAACGTTGCCCACTAACAGTGTTCAGGTTTTGCCGGGAGTAGCTCAGTCAGCCGAGGCCTCTTTGACTCCTGCTCAGCTGCCAGCAACCAATATCAATGACGTACAGACACCTAAGCTGGACGTCAACACATTCAACCTGAGGGGAGCTTTAGCGGATACCGGTGTTACATCGTCCACGGATCTAGCTCGAAGCCAGGCACTTAGTGCAAGTAGTACTGAAGAGATATTGGCAGCTCCAGTATCGAACCCGCTTGCACCCGTAGCACTTAAGTCTTCTCCAGGCGCGCTGAAAAACCAGCCAGTACTGAAAGAGGTAACTGCCAATCAATCGCTGTCAGAGCTGGTTGAGAATCAGGGGTTAGATAGTGGCGTCGAAGGGACTCTTTTACCAAAACAGGCACTGCAACTAGCGGTTCGCGGTGGGCAAGGGGGTGAACTTATGTCACTGGGCGCTGGAGCCATGGCCTCTGAAGCCTCGAGTAACATGTTTCAAGCACTTCCTGGCGGCATTATAACTGCTCCGGTCGTTCAAAGGAGCGAGCCTTCAGCGAACCTGTTACCCAATGCGCCATTCACGGTTCCATTGATGAATCCAGACGCGGATGAATCGCTTGCTAGCAATGTCAAATGGATGATGGCAGACGGAGTAAAGAATGCAGTTGTTAACCTCTCTCCAAGTGGGATGGGGCCTATTTCAGTTCAAGTTGAAATTGAGAATAAACAAATGAACGTATCTATCATAGCGGCACAAGGTGCAACTCGGGAGGCATTGGATGCAATGTTACCCCGACTGCGTGATCAGCTGGGTACGCAAAATCTTGAAAGTGTGCGAGTAGATATCTCTGACGGACGTTCAGAGAACACACGCAATTTCAATGGTCAACAGTTTGGACAGGCGCGTGGTGAATTTTCGGGCAATGATCAAAACAACGCTGGCGATGCGCAGCAGAACAGTGGTGGTCATGAATCCAGTGAGACCGAGCGTCAGCGCATGAACGAGATACAGAGCACTGCGATAGAGATGGCCAATGGTAGTCAGTCTGGTCAAAGCCTGTTTGATGCGTATGTGTAGTGAGTTGTTCAATGATGATCTTGAGATTGAACCTGTCATGTTGATGGCTTCAGGTGAAGTAACGTGAATATAAAAAAGATACTTATGTTTGGTGGTGGTGCGCTGGCCTTAGTCGGTGTCAGCGTGGGTGCATCGCTGTTCTTTACAGGCGCTTTTGATGAGCCTGAGCCGGCTTTGGAAGGCGCAGCGCCCGACGGGCAACCGGTTGAGCCTGTTGTTATTGTGGAACATGCGCCTCCGCTGTCAGACGATGTTTTCTATCACAATATACAGCCCGAATTTGTTGTCAATTTCCAGGGTAAGTCGCGCGTTAAATTTTTGATGATAGAAATGGTTGTTGCCACACATGATGAGGAGATACTACCGATTCTCGCCGATCACGATCCGGAAATTCGTAATACCTTGCTGGGATTGCTTTCTGAGCAGGACAGTGACGTATTAAAGACTGCTGAAGGTAAACAGACTCTCAGAGATGATGCATTACAACGAATAGACAAGGTCGTGGGACGGTACTACCGAACCGAGAGGATCAAGGAAGTCTATATCACGCGACTGGTCATGCAGTAGCTGATTTTGACAATCTCCGAGAGCTAAATGGACAACAATTCACAAGCTGCTGAGGTGTATGATTTCGTACACCCTGGTCACAAACTCAATAAGAGTTGGCCGGTTCTGGACCTCGTCACGATGGGCGTTGCGAGTTCCTTTGGCGCAGAGTTGGCCGATAAGCTGCAGATAGCATTAAAGGGGGATGCAATTTCCACACATCGGGGCAAGTATTCGGAGTGTGTTAACGCACTTGGGAAAACCTCGATTGTCCACGAGATATCCTTGTCACCATTGCCGGGAGTCGCATGGTTTTGTCTTGATATCAGTGTGATATCAGCCGTGGTCGAGAGCTATTTCGGCGGTGAGGGTCGGGTACATCCGATTGAAGAAGCACGCCCTCTATCCAACACCGAAGGCCGCGTCACTCAACACATAATTAACTGCTTACTAGTGGGGTTGAGAAAAGGCTGGTCAATGCTGCTCAATCTTAATCCTGCTCTGGTCAGACCTATAGATGTCGGGCGTCTCGCCAACTCCGCTCGAGAACCGATCATGATTGTCAGCGAATTGATGCTCAGCATGGAGGAGGTCGAACTACCTTGCTCAATGATCTACCCGTTTGAGATGCTTGAACCGATGAGCGAGCAGTTGCTGCATGAAGTGATGAGCAATCCTACGCGAGATGATGAATTTTCGATGGCTATGCAGCGTGAGCTGATGAATTGTGAGCTAGATGTACGAGGTGTTATGTCAGAGACCCAAATTACCTTGGGCAAGCTTCTTGAACTCAAACCGGGAGATTTCATCCCTTTACGGGATGTGGAAAATGTGTCATTCAAAACAGACAGTATGCCATTGTTCGATGCTCAGGTTGGTGTATCGAATGGACGTGTATCGGCCAGCTTGTCGCGTTGGCACCTACCGGTAGCATCTTGAGTCATGGCTGAAGAAAACACAGCACCTGATATGAGTGATTCAGAAGAGCCGGCAGAGGTGGTCGAGGATTCAGCGACCCAGGCTGGTGTCGGTGAGGTAGATATAGGTAGTGATACTGCGGCAGAGCCTGTCAACGAACCGGTATCAGCGCCCGACGCAACCACGCGCAAACCAGTTGTTCAGAACTCCGGCACTAACGATACCCGGGGTATCGCTTCCAACGATATCTCAATGATACTGGATATTCCAGTAACACTTTCCATGGAGATTGGACAAACACGAATCTCAATCAGTGAACTATTGAAGTTGAGTAAAGATTCTGTCATCGAGTTACAGAGAATGGCTGATGAACCCATGGATGTACTGGTGAACGGCACACTTGTCGCACATGGTGAAGCTGTTGTGGTCGGTGATCGTTTTGGTATTCGATTAACCGATGTTATCAGCCCGCAGGAAAGGCTTAGTAAGTTTACTTGAGTTCGAGTAGTTGAATTAGTACACCTGACTGCAGAGCGGCAGGTTTTTCCCTTAAGGAGAAGTGCATGTTCCATCACTTTACGAATCGCTGGATTCTGCTGTTAGCTACCTGCCTTTCAGGTGTCGCTTATGCTGAAGAAACCTCCAGGGTAGTCGTATCACCTCTGGCAACTCTAGGTAAACTCGCCGTCGCATTGCTGATTGTTTTGCTCGTGTTTTATGTGTTTGCCCGAGTTATGCGTCAGTTACAGGGAACTCAAGGTGGTATCCATAGCGGGCTGAAAATCGTTGGAGCGCTGTCGTTGGGGCAGCGGGAAAAAGTAGTAGTGGTTCAGGCAGGCGAGAAGCAACTCGTTCTGGGTGTCACATCGACGCAAGTGAATACGCTTCATGTGCTTGAAAAACCGTTGACCACTCCGGGAGCTAAGGTTGAGCTTGGTGAATTCAGACAAAAACTTAACGTAGCCCTAAAGAGGCAGGTTGCAAGCTGATGCGTTACGTTTACGCATCGACGTTTTTCATCCTGCTCATTGCCCTGTTTCCCGGCATGGTGTTGGCACAAAGTGGGTTGCCCGCCATTATCGTAGATGCAGCTGAAGATGGTGGCGAAACATGGAGTCTGAGCTTGCAAGCTCTGGTGTTGATGACGACTCTGACGTTGCTGCCTACCATACTGCTGCTGATGACTTCGTTTACTCGAATAACCATTGTGCTGGGTATTTTACGTACCGCGATGGGAACAGCTCAAACACCCTCTAATCAAGTTTTGATTGGATTGGCTCTATTTTTAACTCTGTTTATTATGCGTCCCGTTTTAACGCAAATCTACACGACTGCGGTTGAGCCCTATATGAATGAACAAATCACGGCAGAGGCTGCGATTCAGGTGGCTGGTGAGCCGTTAAGGAAGTTTATGATGGAGCAAACGCGTGATAACGACTTGCAGTTGTTTATCAATATATCCAACTCAGCACCTCCTCAGGATATAAACGATATTTCCTACTGGATTCTTTTGCCTGCTTTTGTCACGAGCGAACTTAAAACTGCATTTCAGATTGGATTTATCTTGTTTGTTCCTTTTCTTATTATTGATCTGGTTGTTGCCAGTGTGCTGATGTCGATGGGTATGATGATGTTGTCTCCCTTGATCATCTCTTTACCATTCAAGCTCATGTTGTTTGTCTTGGTTGACGGTTGGAATCTGATTCTCGGTACTTTGGCTGGCAGCTTTTACATATAAACACATGTCACCTGATAATGTCATAGATATTGGCCGGGATGCATTGACAATCACTGTCATGCTAAGCGCTCCTCTGTTGTTTGCGGCTCTTGTAACCGGATTGATTGTCGGCTTGTTTCAGGCAGCCACTCAGATTCAGGAGCAGACGCTTAGCTTTATTCCGAAGTTACTGTCAATGGTTATTGCCTTGGTGGCAACAGGTCCCTGGCTTTTACAGGTAATGCTTGATTACACCTCTCAGCTCATCACCGAGGTTATACCGCGGATGGTAGGTGTCTAAGTGCCATGTCAGCACTGACTATTACGGCAGAGCAGATAAATAGCTGGGTAGGATTGGTTATGTGGCCAATGTTTAGAATCGCCGGGCTACTAACCATACTGCCAACTCTGGGCGGCGGGGAAGTACCAGTGCGGGTACGTGTGGGTCTGGCTGTCATGATCACCGTAATGATCGTACCGTCTTTGCCTGCAATGCCACAAATTGATCCCTTGTCAGCAGATAGTATTTTTATCTCCTTCCAACAGTTGATTATTGGCGTGGCAATGGGCTTGATGGTCTTACTGGTATTCAATGCTGTAACTCTCGCGGGCGAGAGTATTGCGATAACCATGGGGCTGGGTTTCGCATTGATGAATGATCCGCAGAACGGAGTACAGGTACCTACGGTCAGTCAGTTCTATCTGATTATGTCTACTATGCTGTTCCTTGCCTTTAACGGTCATCACCAAGTGTTACTACTGATGGCTGCCAGTTTCGATCTAATGCCGGTAGGGCAGGCTTTGGGTGCCGATGCTCTTTGGCAATTGGTTCGATGGGCTGGTGTGATGTTTAGCGGTGCTTTAGCTATCGCTTTACCTGCACTGGCCGCGATGTTGACGGTAAACATGGTGATGGGTGTCATTACTCGAGCAGCTCCTCAGCTGAACCTGTTCTCGGTGGGTTTTCCGATAACCATGACTATCGGATTTGCCTCGATTCTGTTTACATTGCCGACATTTCAGTTTTCATTTGAATCTCTGATTTCCCAGGCGCTCGATACGATAGCGCGTGTCTTGAGCAACTGATATGGCTGAACAAGACACAGGGCAGGAGCGTAGTCAAGACGCTACGCCCAAACGCATTAGAGATGCTCGTGCAAAGGGTGATGTTGCCAGGTCCAGAGAACTTAATACTGTTCTAATGCTGCTGGCTTCAATGGTCGGATTCGCCGTTCTCGGCGGAACAGGTGTGACTGCCTATAAGCAGCTAGCCAAGAATCAATGGCACATAGAGAGAGATCACTTATATTCAGATCAGGCCTTGCTTAACGGGTTTCTGGTGCCGTTCGTTGAAGCGTTGTGGATTTCTGCGCCCTTTCTACTGCTCATGTTCCTGGCGGCTTTTGTTGGTCCCATGTGTATGGGGGGCTGGGTATTCAGTGCCTCTTCGTTGAAGATTGATATGAAGAAGCTCAGTCCTCTTGCCGGTTTAAAACGCATGTTTGGCATTCAGAGCCTTGCTGAGTTACTCAAAGCAGTTATGAAGGTGATCTTGTTAGGCGTTATGTCGGTTGTACTGTTTCAGCTGTATACCGATGATTACCTGTTGTTGGCAACGATGCCAATCGCCGAAGCGGTCAGTAGCATGTTTGGGCTGATGTTTATCATTGTACTCATACTTGTGCTGACACTTGGCCTGGTAGCGCTGGTCGACGTTCCTTACCAACAGTGGTCATATGCGAAAAAACTACGCATGACTCTTCAGGAAGTTCGCGAAGAGAATAAAGAACAACAAGGTAATCCTGAGGTAAAGGCGAAAGTCAGACAGATGCAACAGGGCTATGCAAATCGAAAAATGTTGCTGGATGTGCCTACAGCAGATGTAGTGATAGTCAACCCCACGCATTATTCAGTTGCATTGAAATATGATGATGATGCCGTCGCGCCTATTGTTGTTGCAAAAGGCGTTGATAATATGGCGTTTCGTATCCGTGAGCTTGCCAAAGATGCTGATGTGGCCATATTCAGCGCGCCGCCGTTAGCCAGAGCGTTATATCGGCATGCCGATGTGGGCGATAACATTCCCGGTGATCTTTATCTGGCTGTTGCACAGGTTTTGGCCTACGTACTGCAAATTAAGAAGGCAAGCTTTGCCGATCAGCGGCGCATGGTTGCTCCAACAGATTTGCCTATACCGAAGTCATTTCAGGATCCTCAGGATACGTAACGCATGAACCTCGACGCACTTAAGCGTTTCTTTAGCGAGTTGCAGCTCTCGGGGCTTGGCGCACCCTTTCTCGTGTTGCTCATGCTCGTCATGATGGTGTTACCCATTCCAACTATTGGGTTGGATCTGTTGTTTACTTTTAATATCGCTTTGTCGCTGATTGTGTTGTTAGTGACTGTTTACTCCAGTCGACCACTGGAGTTTTCATCATTCCCATCAGTTCTGCTGGTGGCAACCATGTTGCGTCTATCTCTAAATATTGCTTCAACCCGTGTTGTTTTGCTTGAAGGGCACACTGGTACTGCATCAGCGGGTCAGGTTATTGAGTCATTCGGTAATTTTGTAATCGGCGGAAACTATGCCGTTGGCCTCGTCGTTTTTGCCATTCTGGTTATCATCAACTTTGTCGTTGTAACCAAAGGTGCTGGTCGCGTCTCTGAAGTAAGCGCCCGGTTTGTGTTGGATGCCATGCCTGGCAAGCAAATGGCCATCGATGCTGATCTGAATGCGGGCATACTTGATCAAGAACAAGCCAGACAGCGCCGTGCAGACATCTCGCGTGAGGCAGATTTCTATGGTTCGATGGATGGTGCAAGTAAATTTGTCAAAGGCGATGCCATTGCTGGTTTACTGGTGCTGTTTATCAATATTCTGGGTGGTCTGGCTGTTGGCGTTGGTCAACATGGTTTGAGTTTTTCTGATGCTGCAACCAACTATACGCTTTTGACAATCGGTGATGGCCTGGTCGCACAAATTCCCTCACTCATGTTGTCAATGGGAACAGCCGTAATTGTGACCCGTGTTTCGGCTGAGGAAGACATGGGTGAGCAGATTTCGCTGCAGTTATTTAAGGATCCTCGTGCACTTGTTATTACCGCTGCCCTGATTGGTCTGCTAGGCCTTGTGCCTGGAATGCCCAACCTGGTTTTTCTGACATTAGGAGCAGCCCTGGGTGCTTTTGCCTGGTACTCAAACAAGAAGGAGCCGGAAGATGTAGTAGTAGAAGATGAAGAGGCAAAGCCGCCTGAATCAACCGAGCTTAGTTGGGACGACGTCAGAACAACCGATATTCTAGGTCTTGAAGTAGGCTTTGGATTAATACCACTGGTAGATACTCGACAGGGAGGCAAGTTGCCTGATCGAATCAAAGCAGTGCGGCGCAAACTGACAGAGGATCTCGGTTTTCTAATTCATTCTGTACATATACGCGACAATCTGGATCTGGAACCCAATCGATACCGGATTTCTATTCTGGGTGTTACTGAAGGCGAGGCTGACCTCTATCCGAACAAGGAGCTTGCTATAGGAAGCGGGGTAGAGAGCAGTTCGTTGCAAGGTATTGTCACCAAAGATCCCGCTTATGGCATGGATGCAGTCTGGATTGGTCTTGATCAGCGCGATAATGCACAAGCACTAGGTTACACGGTGGTTGATCCGGGCACGGTTATAGCGACGCATATGAGTAAGTTACTCATGCAACATGCGGGCAGTTTGTTGGGCCATGAAGAGGTGCAGGCACTGCTGGACTCTCTGAGCAAGAGCGCTCCACGCCTTGTCGAAGATCTGGTTCCCAAAATGTTGCCCTTACCGACGGTGGTCAAGGTGCTACAGAATTTACTTGATGAAGGAATACCTGTTAAAGATATGCGTTCTATCGCAGAAACACTTGCGGAAAAAGGCACATCAACTCAGGATACTGACGACCTGACAGCGGCTGTACGTGTTGCGCTTCGACGTCAGATAACGGGTCAGCTAACCTCATTCGAGGATACTCTACCTGTTATTACTCTCGATGCCGAACTTGAAAAGCTCTGCCTTAATTCTGTTGAAAATGAAAACGGTGGTGGATTGGGGATTGAGCCTGGCTTAGCCGAGCGGCTTTATCAATCCCTTGCTGACAGTGTGCATAGACAGGAAGTCAACGGCGAACCGGCCGTCTTGCTTGTCAGTCCAAAGCTGCGCCCTTGGCTTGCCGGCATGGTGAGACATACCATTCCGTTATTAAAAGTATTGGCTTATAGCGAGATTGCTGAAACCAAGCGATTGAAAGTCATTGCCAACATCGGTGGCGAAGCCACTGCTTGATGTTCAACCCCGTCGCTTCTGACGCAGAGCCTTAATACCTGATATGCAACTAAGACGATTCACAGCCGATTCAACACCTGCAGCCCTGAGTGCAGTTAGACTGGCATTGGGAGATGATGCAATCATACTGGCCAACAGACGCCTGGATGATCAGGTCGAGATCATCGCTACTGGACAAATGGAAGATGTGGCTTCTATGTCCGATGCGGAGTTAAGTCAGGCAGTAGCCAGTTCTGAACTGATAGATGAACAAAGCGAGCTTGATAGTCCAGTAACGACTTCGTCTCTGACCAACGAAGCCCCGGAAACTGATTCATCATCTGACGGTATGGCGAAGGAGCAGATAGCAGCAGGAGCAGCTACCATCAATGCGCAATCCGATTCTCTGATCACGCAGTTATCCGAGGATATAGAGTCCATCTCTGTGGATGTGCCTGCGCTAAAGCTACAGGCTCCACATAGCGTAAAACCGGATACGGTCCAACTCTCCGCATCAGCCAGGGCTAGAAGCGATGCGCATACTGATTCGAATCAACAAGCAGCAGAATATAACAGCGCTGAGAGTAAGAACATTTCAGATGATTCAGAAAATAATCGAACACTCAGTACGGTCGAAGCAAATAGTCTGTTTCTCGCCCTGGAAAAACAAAGCGCGCAAATAGATCAACGCTTTCGCGGTTTGGAAGTCAATTTGTGGGGAAGCTGTGCACCGAATCGCAGCCTCCATTTACGCCGCCTGTTTGGCCTGGGTATTGGCGCAGAGTTGGCAGTTCGCCTGGTTGAACGAGTAGATGCCGACATGTCCGTGGATGATGCCTTAAGGCAATCGTTTGCGATGCTCAAATCAACTCTGCCCATTGGCAATGACAAGACTCTAAGTGAACCCGGCGTCACGATCATGTCCGGACCGCCTGGTGCTGGAAAAACGACGGCTTTGATCAAGCTCGCAACACAGCATGTTAAGCAACACGGGAATCAATCCATCGTTATTATTTGTGCTGATACGAGGCGCATTGGTGCTTTTGACGAACTGCAGGCATATGGTCGTTTGTTGGGTGTGCCTACGGTGCATGCCCACGATGCGAGCGAACTAAACAGTTTGATGGATGCATTCACGCACAAGCAATTAGTTCTCATTGATTACACCTTACCCGATGGGGAAGGTGTGATCGAACTTCCCGATCGACTCCAAAACAAGAATGATGACAGCGTTCGTCAGTTGTTTGTTATGCCTGCTTCCTTACAATCCGCCACGGCCGATGCATTGATATCTCGCTACTGTACAGGCCACCCTGTGCAGTGCGTGTTGACTCATCTAGACACAAATGCACGATTGGGTGAGCTGTTCAACGCTCTGATTCGTCATCATCTACCGGTGGCATACTGGTCTGATAGCCCTAGTGTGCAATTACCCTTGCAACGAGCAGATGCATCTGTGTTGGTGGCAACTGCCGTTGCCATGAGCCGACGGTTGGAAATATCTCCTGATGATGAATGGCTGCAGAAACTTATTCAGCCTGCGAATCAATTGTTGAATGATTCCTTAATGGATACGGTTAACCAGGGAGCACAGCAGCTATGACTGGACTGATTTTACTTTGCATAGGACTTGTTGCATTGGTGGGTGCTCTAAGTAGCTTGATCTACGCAAAGGTGAGCGGTACTGAAGGCAGTGTGAGTCTGCAACAAGAAAATCTCAACCGAATAGAAGTTCAATTGCATGAACTAGCGCAAGGTCAGTTGCAATTACAGTCTTGTCTTGAACAGCTTACTGCGGATGTATTGCATAGAGAAATCTATCAGGGCACAGATGATCGTCATCAATTGGCCATCCGGGCTGCTAAGGATGGTCAGAGCTTATCCCAGTTGATTCAGCAGCATGGTTTGTCATCGGATGAGGCTGCTCTGCTGCTATCCCTGCATGGTAAAAAAGCTGAATCCAGTGGACAAATCCCGCAACTGGCCGACGCTCTCTAAGCCATGGATATAGCAACGCTTCTTGGTTTGTTTGGTGGGCTTGGCGTAATAGTCTCGGCAATATTTCTGGGTGGTAGTGTTAGCACGTTTGTAAACGCACCCAGCTTGGTGGTTGTTATTGGTGGAACCTTTATGGTTACGCTGTGCCAGATTTCGCTGGGGCAATTTCTGGGTTCATTCAAGGTAACGCTTAGAGCATTCATGCATAAGTCTGTTGCTGCTGAAACCCTGATCGAAGAAGCAATTGGATTGGCCGATACCGCTCGTAAGGAAGGAATACTGGCATTAGA
>JBGCEO010000075.1:0-10137 GCA_045106475.1 Granulosicoccus sp. | reverse complement strand
ATCAATGGCATGGCCATTAGAGCGCCCTGAGATCTGGAATGTATGCTCGCCTGCAGAGAAGAACTGACGAACGCGTCGACCCACGTTGTCAACAGTAGCAGATTGCCATTTCCATTCATTGAGCGTGCTCATATAGACCTTGGTCCAACCGTTCAGGCCTTGTTCGCCGGGTATATTCTTACCGGTTGGGAAACGAGCCCAGCTGTCGTTGTGCTCAGTGCGATTGTTTCCTCGCGTGATGCGCGAACGCCACAGCAGTTCATAGTTTCCTGCACGCTCGATCTGAAATCGGTATGTGGTTGTGCCTCTTCCTGCCGTGCTGACAGCAAACCCGTCCGGGCCATCCCAGCGAAGATAACCGCTGCCGGAGAAACCACCAATGGAGTTTTCGAGTTCCCAGTCGCCTTCCGGGCCAGAGGATTCGGCTTCGAAAATCACGATTCCGCCGCTCTCGAGGAAGGTATCGGCAGCAACACTCGACACACAAAAGACGCACGCGAGCAAAACGCGTGATGAAAATTTAAGCATAGAAAACCTGGGCTCTGATCTTGGGGACAAGAAGTTTCTTACGGGCAGAGGCAAGAAAAACGGCCTGACCGTCAAAAAAGTGTCACCATACTATTGTCTATCGCGCCCCGATAGCAATAGTACAAACATTAACAGTTGTTCAGATATGCCCTAACTGCCCCAGTTGCCTGGGGCCAGCACAGCGAATTTATTTCAAAACCTTTGAGATCAATCACCTAGACAGATTCGGCGATGGTGATCTACAGCCATCCCCAGCATACTGGGGCAGTTTGATTGGAACACAGTGACTTTATTTTCACGAGAAGATGTGGGAATACTCGTCTCTAAGAATATTCTTTTGCACTTTACCCATCGCGTTTCTTGGCAATTGTTCCACAACAATAAATTTACGTGGATGTTTGAAGCGTGCAAGAGAAGTCTTGGTCGCAGCATCTATTTCATCTAGATCAATGCTCTGGTCGTCGGCCACTAGTATGGCGATCACTGTTTCACCAAAATCGGGGTGTGGTACACCTACCACGGCGCTCTCCTTTACACCGGTTTGCTCATCGAGCAACAACTCAATTTCCTTGGGATAGATGTTGAATCCGCCAGAGATGATCAAGTCCTTGTCTCGCCCTACAATGCTGATATAACCATCCTCATCTATCTGGCCAAGATCCCCTGTGATAAAGAATCCATTCGCACGAAGCTCTTCAGCAGTTTTTTCCGGCATGTTCCAATAGCCTTTAAACACGTTTGGGCCGCGAACTTCAATGCTACCTATCTGACCATCGGGAAGATCTGCGCCTGATTCCGGATCGGTTATCTTGACTTCTATGCCGGGTAAGGCGAATCCAACGGTACCGGCGCGTCGATCGCCACTATAGGGGTTAGACGTATTCATATTGGTTTCTGTCATACCGTATCGTTCGAGAATACGGTGGCCCGTACGTGATTCAAACTGCTTGTGTGTTTCTGCCAATAGCGGTGCCGAGCCTGATATAAATAGACGCATGCTTTGGACCAGCTCACCGGTAAATCGCGAATCATCAAGCAACCGTGTATAGAACGTTGGTACTCCCATCAAGGTGGTGGCATAAGGTAGACATTCGATTGCTCTGTCAACATCAAATTTGGGTTCAAAAATCATTTTGGCACCCGCCAGCAATATGATATTGGTGGCAACAAACAATCCATGTGTATGGAACACAGGTAGGGCATGTAAAAGAATATCCTTATCGCTAAATTGCCAGAGTTGCAACAACACCTGTGAGTTGGAGAGAAGGTTGTTCTGAGTCAACATGGCTCCCTTGGAGCGCCCCGTTGTACCGGATGTATAGAGCAGTGCCGCTAGATCATGCGGATCCCTATCAATAGTCTGGAATTGATCAGAAGCCGCATTAACTTTTTCAACAAAACTACCTTCTTCACCACAGGCTGACTGAGTTACTAGCAGTACATTATGTTTGCGGGCGATAGCTGTAAGCTCTGACTCTGATTCAGGATCGCAGATAAGTAGAGCTGCTGCCGAATCAGTAAGAAAATACTCCAACTCTGCGGCGGTATAGGCGCTGTTTAGCGGAAGGTAAACAACACCAGCTTGTACGCACCCGAGGTACACGGCTAATGACTGTAATGACTTTCCTATTTGTGCGGCCAGACGATCCCCGGGCTTTAATCCTGACTCTACAATTGCATTGGCACACTGAGCTACGCGTAAAGTGAATGCGGTGTAGCTTGTTAATCCATGGCCAGTCTTATCGACTATGAAATCCGATGAATTGTTTTTATGAATACCGATTAATGAATCATATAGCGGGTTAGCCATTGTTTATCCCAGATGTTAGCGGGGTTATTGTATCTGTGTGGCGCAAAACTGTTTGTATATCGAATAAGGGTTAAATACTGATCTATGAAAACCAGATCAAATAGCTTTTAAAGGCTGGTACCCATAACCGCATCGGGCAACCAGGTTGCAATCCCTGGAAACAGACAGAGCAGTACTATAGCAACGACCATGCACGCCACGTAGGGCAGTGATCCGAGCAGTATCGTCTTTAGAGATATATCAGGGGCGATACCGTTGATGACATATAGATTGAGTCCGACAGGTGGACTGATCAGGCCAATCTCCATGTTAATAGTCAGGACAACTGCAAACCAGATTGGATCAAAACCTGCCGTGGTGATGATGGGCAACAGTATGGGTGCTGCCATCAAAATGACTGCTACGGGCGGTAGAAAGAAACCGGCAATCAGCAGGAATATGTTGATTGCTCCCATAAGAACCCAACGGTTGACATCCAGCGTACCAATCCATTCTGCGATTGATTGGGTGATGAACAGGCTTGATAGCATGTAGCTAAACACTCCGGCAGCAGCGATGATAAATAAGATCATCACGCTTTCTCGGGTGCTGTCTCTGAGCACATCCCAAAGCGCTTTTGGGTGCCATAACTTATAAATAATGACGGCTATTAGCAAGCACAGCAGCGCACCAACGGCAGCGGTCTCTGAAGGTGTGGCAATACCTCCATACATGGCGTATAGCACACCGACTATGATCGCTAGAAACGGTAGGACTCTTGGAAGAATTTCGAAGCGTTGCTTCCAGGTATATGACCCACTATTAAGGCGCTGTTTGTCACCGGACTTCCAGGTTGAATAGAGAGACCAAACCATGAACAATCCGACCAGTAGCAATCCCGGGAATACTCCGGCAAGGAACAAACGACCAATGGATGTTTCTGTGGCAATCCCGTAAACGATCATCGTGACGGAGGGAGGAATCAAGATCCCCAACGTGCCACCAGCTGCGATAGATCCGGCAGCTACGCCATCGGGGTATCCACGCTTTCGCATCTCAGGAATACCCATTTTACCAATGGCTGCGCAGGTGGCAGGTGAGGAGCCGGACATCGCTGCAAACAATGCGCAAGCGCCCAGGTTAGAGATAACAAGCCCACCGGGAATTCGAGTTAACCAGCGTTCTAATGCCTCGTATAGATCTGCACCGGCACGCGTGGATGATATAGACGCACCCATAATGATGAACATCGGAATCGAGAGCAGCGCAAAATTATCCAGCTTGCCAAAGAAGATCTCCGGCATCAGTTCCAGAGAGCGCACGCCATCAAACGCTATCAGGAATCCCGCTGAAACAATCAGTAGACCAATCGCGACAGACACGCCGGAGAACAAGACCAGGATAGTGACGACGGCGACCAGAGCCCCTAGGATGAGTGGATCCATTAGCGAGAACCTGTGAGCCAGAATGGCTCATCCACTTTAGTGGCGATGGCCAGTAGATCTGCTATCAACTGCAGCGCTAGTAATCCAAAACCTATGGGTAGGGCCGAGTAGGGGATCCAGAGTCGTACGCCCCAAATCGTATCTGATTTCCAGTTGCGCTCGAAGGCTATATGCCAGTATTCATAGCCGTAGAAAACCATAATCACAATAATGATGATTGATAGACCTAGCGTGAATAGGTGCAAGAATCGTCTTAGTTTGGGTGATAAATAAATCGGCACGAGGTCCACATTCACATGACCTCGTAACTGCTGTACGTACGGTAGCCCGAGTAATGTCGCCGCAACGACCAGATACACCACGGCTTCGGTCTGCCAGACAGTTGAATCATTGAGTACAGAGCGTACGTAAATCATCTGACAGGTAATTGCAACAGCCACCATAATCATACCGGCTGCGATCCAGCCTGATAGTGTAGATACACCTCTTACAAATTGAATGAATCTGTAGGAGAGAGGCTTGGTATTGGTGGCCGTATCGTCGGTGACCATTGCAATTTCCTCAGCTTATTCTACTGCCAGAGCCATATCCAACAACGCTTGACCGTCAGGCACCTCTTCAACAAACGCTTTGTATGAAGTCTCTTGAGCGATAGCTCGCCAGGCATTAAAGTCTTCAGCGCTCATTTCTGCAATCTCAACACCAGCCTTTCGGTAGACATCGACTGAGGCTGCATCTTCTTTTTTAGCTTCTGCTAAGTAAAAAGCCTGCGCTTTCTCGGCACCTGCACGCAGCGCGTTTTGCTGGTCGGCGTTTAAACCATCAAAGGTTGATTTGTTCATCAGCAGTGGTTGATACATAAACCACAACGCAACGTCTCCTGCAGGGGTATAGCATTTAACCTGCTCATAAATACGATAGGAAACAAATGATGATGAAGAGGTGTTTGCAGCATTAAGAACACCAGTTTGCATGGCGTTGTAAATCTCCGAAGATGCCATCGATGCTATTGAGGCACCTGCGCCTGCTAGCATTTGTTCAAATGACTTACCGGCTGCACGTGTTTGCAGACCCTTCACATCATCAGGGCTTGTTATGCACTTGTCTTTACCTACAAATCCACCGGCTAGATAGCCGTGAACGAGTACCATGACATCATCGGATGCCATCTTTTCTTCCAGCGCAGCCATAAAATCGGATTCATTCAGACGAGCAGCATGATCATGGTTCTTGACCAGACCGGGCATCAGAGTGAGGTTGTAGGCAGGTTGTTGTCCGCCTGCATAGCTTAACGGTAAAACAGTCATATCCAACTGGCCACGGCTCAACGGCTTGTACTGTTCGCGCGGTTTGAATAATGATTTCGAGCCGAAAATCTTTATGTCGAGATCTACATCTGCTGCTGCCACTTCGTCAGCCACAATTTGCGCAACCTTGTGTCGCACATCTTTGTTTGACCATTGGTGTGATAGTCGAAGTTCTGTTGCCTGTGCAGTCGTGCAAGCCAGAATGAGCGCTGCCGGTAAGCAAACGCCAATGCGTGAAACTCTCATGATATGCCTCCTCGTGAAATTAGTATGTAATGCGAGATGGATTGTATACAATTTAAAATCAGATGTATAATCTAACTTTCAGCGGGTGTTTGGAACATGAATTTTCCAAGAGCAGATAGTGTTGCCACCTTTTTAGAGGAAGCTATTCTCAGAGGTGATTATCAGGATGGTGAAAAGCTGGATGAAATTCGGCTCGCCAACGAGTTCGGGGTATCCCGCACCCCCATTCGAGAGGCATTTCTAAAACTGTCCAGCTCCGGATTGATCGATCAGATACCCAATAGAGGGGCGTATGTATGCCAACCCGGGCCGGTGGAGCTGGTAGAGCTGTTCGAGATGATGGGTGAGCTGGAGTCCTCATGTGCCCGCCTGGCAGCCATGCGCATATCAGAATCAGCAATCGACGAGTTGTTAGAAGCCAACAAGGCATGTAAGTTGGCAGTTGAGGCTGCAAACCCCAATGCCTACTACGATCACAACGAGACTTTTCACCTGACAATCTATAGCCAGTCGGGTAATCGCGTGCTTGAGGCTGATACTCTGCGATTACATCAAAGACTCAAACCCTACCGGCGTATTCAATTGCAAGCGCGAGGTCGTCTCACCCAATCAATGGCTGAACACGAAGCTATAGTTGGCGCCCTAATATCGGGTGACTCAGTCAAGGCGTCAGACCTGATGCGTGATCACGTCACCATACAGGGCGAAAAATTCAATAATTTGCTTAGGTTAACGCCTGACAGAATCCTGGTTAATAAGTAGTGATATGGCCAGTCTGTTACGTGCTTTACTTACGCGGAAAGGTCAGGTCATCTCTACCAAATTTGAATTGTCCTGAGGTTAAAAAGACCCGTATTGAAAGCCTTCAACGATAAAGATGCATCAGTAGCTTACAAACTTGTCTTGTTGGCCTATCTTAAAACAACAGTACCATCGAATTGATTTGCGGAACGCGGCCACCCCCAGAAGAAGTCAGCGCCACCGCCGTCTACATCATCGACCACTTGAACACTTAAAGAGAAAGGACTGCCAGCTGTGAGGCTGTCACCGCCATTGTCCAGAGGGATACGTATTTCCCATGTGCTCTGTGCTCCCGAGCACATGCAAGAACCAACGGAGACTGTCGGATCGGCAGTATTGACTACCTCCCCATCGCTGTAAAGAATCACTTCGGTCTGATTCGGGGCATTGTTGGTATCGAGCAGCGGTACTTCGTAAGCACGGCTACCGGCCGGTGTCTCTATTTCGATAGTCACACTATCGTCATCGATGATAAGCGAGCTATCTCTGAAAGGGGTTTGTCCGCCTGCATCGACCGACTCTCCAAGAACAAAGACATAAAGAAATTCACCATCATGCATCGTTATCCAGCGGTACAGTGGTTCGCCATCGTAAACGCTGGCAGCATCCAGTTGTGATCCGCCCGTAGCAACCAGCTCTCTGATGAAAAGATCGTCGTCAAGATCCTTGAATTGGGCACTGTCCCAGATCGCATCGTAACTACCATCAATCATTGGCGCATCAGAACTGGAAATGCGTCTTATGTGACTATCGACATCTGTTCGACATTGGCTGCACTGATTGTTATTAAGGGGATTGGTCCCATCCCTGCGTTCTTGAAGATTGGAATCACCGTCTCTGTCGTTATCGAATACTCCATTGAGGTAATCTGATTCACTGATCGTCATCTGTGTTTGATCAGACAGCTGGATTGTATTGGTGTATGTGGCAAGCTGCAAACGGATTTGCTCGAAGATCTCCGACCAACTGACGTCAATTTCGAGCGTGTTACCGGTAAATTCTCCAGACACTTCGAATGTCGTTGAATCCAACCGTTGTGTTTGGGCCTCTATGCCGTTGAGGCGTACTGTCAGTATTAGACTTTCGAGGTCAAGAGCTCTCGGCTGGACACCTGTTGACGCATTGGTTTCAAATGGACTTTCGACAACCAGCTGAAAACTTCGATTGGCAGTTGTAGTCTGATCACTACAGGCAACCAAAACTAGAAAAAACCCCAGGTAAACTGCAAATTTCTTCATCTGTGGCTCATCATACGGTTCCTCCGTTCAGAACAGTGTACGAAAACGTGCAAAACGGGGCAATTTTTGCACTGTGAACTCAGCGGTATGTTGCATAGACTTGCAGACCCCTGGTAGCGAAAGAATAGAGCCAGGTAGTAATACATTTTGGCCATCGACGCGCGGGTACTACACAGTCGTCGCCATTGATTTTTTCCGATAACACAGCCACCTGTTTGTTTAGTCGATCCTCAAGGTCAAACCTCACCGAACAAGACAGACCGATTCTCATCTACAATTGAAGATCATATCGTTTATCACACAAGGCTTAAACATTGAAAGCTCTATACGGAGTAGCCCTTCGCAGTCGCCTGATTGCTTGTGTATTGCTGTTGGCATCAAGCGTTGTGTTTGTACCAGTTGCCAGTGCAGTCGATGCACCCGGCAATATCAGAATCGAGGATTCGCTATTGAAGTGGGACAGCGTGACCAAAGCCTATGTAGGGTGTCTTGAAACTCTTCGCTTTGAGTTAATGATAAGGTATAAGGAGCGGTTGTTGAGGAGTCGATAAATCAGGCGGCTCTCAACGCTATTAAGCGCGGCGCTGTTAGTAGCCGGAAGATGTACCAGAATGGCATATCGGTCTATGTAGTATGGATTGGGAAAATGCAATGAACAAAGTATCAGGGGTACAGCTTCTGTGTCTTATCTTGAGTCAGTGTTTTATCGTTACGAGCTGTAGCACAACAGGGTCAAGCGGGACAGAGGTAGTTGGTCCACCGCCGCCTCCTAGCGACACTACACCCTTAGGCCAAGACAACTTGGATGCCGGGCTGCTCAATAGAAATACAGCAGAGACCATTAACAAGGATCTGGACAACACCGTAGAAACAGTTAAAGGGCGGAATTCATCGCAGCCAAACCGAGGGATATTCTTCTCTTTGGGAATGTTAGAACTTGAACGTACGTCTGAATCAGGTGATGAAAGAACCGGTAGCGACAGTGATATCACTAATTTGGTACTTGGTTACGATCAAAGCCTATCAGACACCTGGGTCGTAGGTAGTCTGCTTGATTTGTCTAGGCGATCTGCATCTGCTACTGATAATATTGAAGAACCTTCCTTTTCCAGCGATTCATTTTCTGTTTATCTATTTTCCAGTCTTACATTGAAGAACTCCTTAGAAATTTCAGCCTATGGTGGGCTAGGGAGTGCAGATGTTTCTAGCACACGTTTCACTGAAGCCGGCACGTTTGAATTTTCAAACATAAACACAAATATGCCTTCTACGCTTGAAGTTGATCAAGGCGAAGTGCAGGGCAACAGTGATAGCAGCCTTTTGTCAGCTGGTCTCAATGTCACGCGTCGAACCTCTCTGGGAGCGCGTAATCAATTGATCTTAAGAGCAGAGGTAGACTTCTCTCGCTTTACAACAGATGCTTTTACGGAACAAGGAACAACAAACTCAGAGTTCGCCATTCGCGAAAGTACGAGAGAGAATTTGCGCTGGACGCTAAGTGGTGGCATAAGTCGAACGTATACCGGAAGTATAGGCGTATTTGTTCCTGCCATTACACTTGGTTTTGTACGTGATGATCCAGAAATAGACGATATTGTTGGGGATCTGGTGTCTAACCCGAATTCGACAGCCGCATTTGATCCCGCACCAATTGATCGGAGCTACGGACAATTAGATTTAGATCTAGTCTTGGTAAGACCTCACGGAATTCAATTTTTCGGAAACATTAATTCAAACTTCAGTAATCGGTTTGAAGACTCCAGAGGGATCAATATAGGTGCAAGGCTTGAGTTTTAAATTTTACAGGTGTCAAGGTCAAAAGGATCCCATCTGTCTTTTCGAATGAAGTGCGTTTAAGTCTTACTTCAAGGTGGGGATTGTAAGAAAATTGCAAGTGAAGTAACAACGTTCGAAAAATCGGTGGTGATCAATTTAGCCATGACAAGAAAACTGATCGCTTCGGTTAAGCAATGGGCAGTTACTCTCAAGCGTGATGTTCATGCAATTTGGTTAGCTGGTCGTGACTCTAGAACCCCCTGGATAGCTAAGTTAATTGCTCTGGCTGTGGCGGCCTATGCCATATCGCCAATCGACCTGATTCCCGATTTCATCCCAATCATAGGCTATCTGGATGATCTGATTATCTTACCCTTGGGAATAGTTCTAGTTATTCGGCTTATTCCCAATCCTCTAATGGCTGAATTTCGACTAGCAGCTCTGAATAGCTCTGCACAACCCGTGAGCCGCATTGCAGCTGTTTTCATTGTGGCAGTGTGGGTCGTTTGCCTTGCTTTTCTGATATCTTATTTTTTTATACGGTGAAACGTTTGGTTTCGTCAAGGCGCTAAGACTAATCAAAAAATGAAGAATTCCCCATACCTGAATCCTCACCATTAGGTTATACAGTAGTGTGCTATCTTTGATTTAGCATGGAGTCATGATAGGGGCAGATATTTGAATCAGTCTAATACTTGTTGAACATGCCGGCTTACGCCGGAGCTGGGTGCTACTTGACAATCAAGATCCCAATGTAGTTTGATGCTCTGAACCCAAGGATGGGATCAAGATAAATGGAACGATCGAGTCAATACAGCGTGCAGAATATTATCCGCTGTTATAAAAACCAGTTGTTGTCAACGCCGCTGGCTTTGAAGCATATCAAAGCCATAGAAGCGATGGTGAGCTGTCGTACAGAAGAGCGCGGTGTTACCGCCTATACCTGCAATAATGAAAAGAGACATCTCAGTCTGATAGCTCATTCGTGTAGGCATCGTAGCTGCACG
>JBGCEO010000074.1:0-15518 GCA_045106475.1 Granulosicoccus sp. | reverse complement strand
AGTTCTCGCCAGAGCGGGTGAACTTGCCTCTAAGGGCAAAGACATTATCAATCTGGGTATCGGACAACCCGATTTTCCAACACCCCGGAATATTGTAGAGGCAGCAATTAAAGCCCTGCGTGATGGTCATCACGGCTACACCCCGGCAGTAGGTATCCCGGCCTTGCGAGAAGCTGTGGCCGAGGATCTTGGCAAGCGTTACAACACCACGGTCGATAGCGACAACGTAATGATCATGCCGGGTGGTAAGGTGACCATGTTTGCTGCAATCATGATGTTTGGTTAACCTGGTGCGCAGATTCTCTATCCCGATCCGGGATTTCCAATTTATCGGTCGATGATTGAATTTACGGGTGCCACACCCGTGGCAATCCCGATCCGCGAAACTAATCAATTTGCATTCTCGGCTGAAGAAACACTGGCACTGATTACACCTGCAACGCGGCTTATTATTATTAATTCACCGGCCAATCCTTGTGGTGGCGTTACACCAAAATCCGAAATTGACGCATTGGTAGCCGGGCTTGTCGAGCATCCACAGGTAGCAATTTTATCGGACGAAATATACGATCAAATGACCTACGAGGATGCTGAACACACCTCGCTGCTCAGTTATCCCGAGATTCGTGATCGACTTATCCTGCTAAACGGTTGGTCAAAAACCTACGCCATGACGGGATGGCGCCTTGGCTACTCTGTCTGGCCTACCCCCTGGTTTGATGCGGTCAGAAAATTGAGTGTAAATTGTTGGAGTTGCGTAAACGCTCCGGCGCAATTTGCAGCGTTAGAAGCTCTAACCGGACCACAAGATGCAGTTGCGGAAATGATTAGCGCATTCGATCAACGTAGACGTGTGGTTGTAGATCGGCTAAATGCTCTTCCCAATGTCAGCTGCGTTACGCCCAAAGGTGCGTTCTATGCATTTCCCAATATCAAGGAGACTGGGTGGCAGGCAAAACCACTTGCCAGTGCACTTCTGGAAGAATCGGGAGTTGCTACAATAGGCGGGCCGGATTTCGGCATTCACGGTGAAGGGTACATTCGTATCTCCTACGCCAATTCTTTAGATAACATTGAACTCGCAATAGAACGCATAAAAGCGTTTCTGGCTGCATAAGGACATTCTTCATGGTTCAAAGCCCCATGCCGGATATCGCAACTCGCGTATATAACCATAGCTTCAAACTCGACCCCATTGTTCGCAGTTTGCTCGATACAGATGTCTACAAGCTGTTGATGTTGCAAACCATCTGGAAGGAACGTCCAAACGTTCCTGTCACCTTTTCATTGATTAACAGAACCAAAAGCGTTTTGTTGGCCGAAGAGGTAGATGAAAATGAGCTTCGAGCGCAGCTGGATCATGCCCGCAGCATCAAGATTACAAAAAAAGAGTTGATATGGCTTACCGGTAACACCTTCTACGGGCGTGAGAGATTATTTTCTAAAGAGTTCATTGAGTGGTTACGCTCCTATCAGCTACCTGCCTATGAGTTAAAGGTAGAAAACGGTCAGTACAACATTGATATTCACGGAGACTGGGCAGAAGTAACGTTATGGGAAATCCCGATGCTATCAATCATCAGCGAGCTGCGTTCGCGCACTGCAATGCGAGGTGTCGGGCGATTTGAACTCGATGTTCTTTATGCACGTGCCAAGGCAAAGCTGTGGGAAAAGGTTTTGCGTCTGGACAAGTTACCTAACCTTCGCATAGCCGACTTCGGAACTCGCAGAAGGCACAGCTTTCTCTGGCAGAGATGGTGTATCGCGGCTTTGAAAGAAGGTCTTGGTGAAAAGTTTATTGGTACCAGCAATGTATTGATGGCGATGGATCTGGATCTGGATGCCATAGGTACCAATGCACATGAATTACCCATGGTCGAGGCAGCATTGGCAAAATCAGAAAATGATCTGCGTCAGTCTCCCTACCGGGTATTGCAACATTGGAGTAGAACCTACGATGGTAATTTGTTAATCGTTCTACCCGATACCTATGGCACTACAGCTTTCTTGAAACAAGCACCGGACTGGGTTGCAGAGTGGAGTGGTTTCCGCATCGACTCCAAAGAACCAATAGCAGGTGGAGAGGAGTTGATTAAGTGGTGGCAGGAGCGCGGCCAGAATCCACAAGAAAAACTTCTGATCTTCTCCGATGGACTTACCGTCGATACTATCGAGAAAGTCTACGATCAATTTGATGGCCGGGTACGTCTGAGTTTTGGCTGGGGCACACATCTTACTAATGATTTCAGCGACTGTGCCACGGTATTCAATCAGCAGCTAAAAGCCATTTCGCTGGTTTGTAAAGTCACCCATGCCAATGGTAAACCTACCGTGAAGCTATCGGACAACTTTGACAAAGCCACTGGGCCTGCAGAAGAGATTGAGCGATATAGAGGCATCTTCGGCCTGGACAATATGCAGCGACACGACGTTGTCGTGTGATGCGTCAGCCTCGCTCTGAGCGAGTTAGCCGTCTGATTAAACTCAGCATTGCAAATAAAAAGAACAGCGGAAATACAAGTGTCTGCATAAGAAACACAACCACCAACTGGATGGTGTTTTCACTGACGGATTCGGCTGCCTGCCGATATTCATCCAGACGCTTTTCAATATCAACTCTTGCCAATGCCTGATTGTATATTGAGCGTGCACGCTCAAGAATGGTGCCGGGTTCTTTTTGCTGTTCGGCCATAACCTCAGCATTAATATCGCCGATCGCTAGCCGTGCCTTGTCAAGAGAAGCAGAAGCCTGCACATAGTCTGCTTCCAGAAACGTTCTATACACCCAGTCATTAGCGATACTGATGGCCGGCATCATGAAACGAAGTACCAGGATAAATAGGAAGAGTCTCTGAGCTATTTTTCGCAAGCCGGCAAAGCGTGCGAGAAAAATACAGCTAATAAAAAAGACCCCGCTGATGAACAGTGCAATCAGTAGTCCGTTCCAGGCACTCATGGATAGCAGTACCTTTTGTATACCGAGTGAACTACTGGCAAGCATCATGATCCAGGAGAAACGCTCAACCAGATCATTAACCGGATCCAGAATCTGACCGGGAGTAAAATTAACCCCCACGCCAGCTGGCTGAATTGCCACTTCAGTACCTTGCGCGACCGATATCACGCCATTCAAGCTACGAGCTAGTGCAAAGCCAATCAACGCACGCTTGAAGGCCTGATCTACGTGGGATTGCCCAACGTTGTCTGCCCCTGGCAACATTGCCAAAAGCACAGCCAGAACAATAGCCGCAACTAATAGAACTTTGCTGGCATGTCGAGTCAAGACATGAATCCTAAGGATTTAAGCAGTGGCCACTTCGATCGGCGAGCTAACCTGTTCCAGCGCCCGAACAAAACGCTCTACAGCCGCATCAACATTCTGAAGTTTGTCAAGACCAAACAAACCGATCCTGAAGGTCTTGAAACCCTCAGGTTCGCCTATTTGCAAAGGAACGCCCGCAGCTATCTGCATACCCGCTGCAGCAAAGGCGCTGCCGTTTTGTAGATCATCTCTGTCGGTGTAATAAACAGCCACCCCCGGCGCATGAAAACCCTCTGCCGCCAGACTCGTAAAGTTGGCTGCATCCAACTCTGCCCGAACTCGCCTACCCAACTCTGCCTGACGATCTTTAACAGTGCTAAAACCTTGCACAGCGATCTCATTCATGACATCACGAAATACAATGAGACTGTCTGTAGGCATGGTGGCATGGTAGGCGTGCTTACCGTCCAGGTAGGCTTCCATAATCTGCGACCACTTTTTCAAATCCATTGAAAAACTGTTGCTCTGGGTATCTTGCATGGTGGCGTAGGCATGCTCACTCAACATGACAATGCCTGCACAGGGTGAACCGCTCCAGCCTTTTTGTGGAGCACTGACCAGCACATCCACACCGGTTTCCTGCATGTTCACCCATGCGGTTCCCGACGCTACACAATCAAGCACAAGCAGCCCGCCGTATGCATGAATAGCATCCGACATAGCTTTCAGATAACTATCCGGGAGCATCATTCCCGCTGATGTTTCGACATGAGGCGCGCACACGACAGCGGGTTTCTCTTTGGCAATCGCAGCCACCACCTCATCAATCGGCGCTGGTGCGTAGGGAGATTGAGCTCCCTCACGGATGGGCCTGGCTTTCAAAACTGAGTGGCTGGCTGGCAATTGAGCCATGTCAAAAATCTGCGTCCAACGGTAACTGAACCAGCCGTTTCTTATAACCATGCAATGGTTATCCTGACAAAATTGCCGCGCCACAGCCTCCATACCAAAGCTGCCGCTACCCGGGACGATGACAGCACGATGCGACTGGTATACATCCACCAGGGTGGTGTGTATATCCCGCATTGCTTGCTGAAATCTTGATGACATGTGGTTTACGGCTCTATCAGTGTAAACCACTGAATATTCCAATAAACCATCCGGATCAACTGAGTCTAGTAAACCAGCCATAAGAGAGCCTCTGTACGTTAGGGTGTAACGATAACATCAAGCGCTCCAAAATCGGTGCTTCCGAGCCAGACAATCTTGCAAATACCCGGCATATCACCTGTTGAAATCAGCAGTTAAGCCTTCTGCCCATGTAATTGTTTGAGCCAGGCCTGGCAAGAGCGACTCTGCTATCTGCCAAGAGCTTGAATTCGCTGGCATTGCCCAGGGTGCATCGCTGCGCTTAAAAGATCTGAATGCTCTGATGCGCAGAATGCTAGCGCGTGAACTCCGTGGCTTTTTCCAGATCAAGAATGGCCTCTCCTACGCTCTCGATACGAGATTCAAGCATGAGCTGTGCATCCTGCAATCCGCGGTTGTAGAAATACACACCAATTTCTTCACTAAAAAAATCCAACAGAAATCGGGCAGGAAACTGACCCAATTCCTGATCCAGCTCATCATTGAAGTACAGCTGGATCTTACGCGTCAGGATCTCTGTTTCATCGTTGGAAAATTTGATCATGGCTATCCATCAGGTTAAAAACAGGACATTCTCTGAAGAATCAACTCGCTCGGATACCAGAGAATTTTCGACGGCATCGGGGTCTGCAAACCCCATGGCCATGCCACAGACAACCATCTCGTGTTCTGCGATCGGCAACTGGCCTCGCAATACCTCATGATAGTCCGCCCAGGCGGCCTGAGGGCAGGTGTGAAGACCTTGCTCTCTTGCCAGCAACATGACATTTTGCAAAAACATCCCGTAGTCCAGCCAGCTACCCGTTGACAGGTCGCGGTGAATTGAAAAAATCAACCCAACCGGCGCATCAAAGAACAGGAAATTGCGCCGATGCTGGGCGCGAGTACGCTCACGATCTCCTTTGGTGATTCCCAGTAAATCATACAGGGCCCAACCAACTTGACGCCGTCTGGTTAGATAGGGGTCAAACCACTTTTCCGGGTAGTATCTAATCTCACTGTTATGCGTTGTTTCAATATCATCAAAAGCTTCGCAAGTGGCAGCGCAAACCCTGCTTAGACTGGAACCCATCAAAACGTAAGTGTTCCATGGTTGCATATTCGTACTGCTGGGAGCGCGAGATGCAGTAAGCAGCAGATCACTGATCGTCTCCCGATCAACCTGTTTGGGCAGAAAGGCACGTAGAGATCGCCGGCTGCTGACAGCATCTGTAACACTGGCCGATTTGTCGTAGTTGATTGATCGAGACATAAAGGTTATCGCTTAAATTAACCCGGATACACTCCAGCTCACCTAACAAGCATATCCATTGAGGCAGTGACTATCATTTACAATATACACCTCCTGCCTGCAGAGCCTGATCAAATGAAATACTCAGCATCCATTTTCGACATGGACGGATTGCTTATTGATAGCGAAAAAATCGCTCTTCGAACGTTTCAGGAAAAGTGTGATGAGCACCAGCTCGGCGATCAGCTGTCTCTCTACAATCGCATACTCGGTACCAATGATCAGACAACGCAGCTTATTCTAAAAAAAACCCTGCCTGATTCTATAGACAGCGAGCTATTTATGTCTGAATGGCTAGACAACTATTTGCGCGTTACAAGTGCAGGAGTACCCTTGATGAAAGGGGTAGAAAACCTGTTAGATGCGCTGGGCAGGTACAAGGTACCTATGGCAGTGGCCACCTCCACCCGTTCGGATCGAGCAAGGGATAAACTACACAAATCGGGGCTTCTTCATCGCTTTGACGCAATTATTGGCGGTGATCAGATCGAAAACGGAAAACCCGCACCAGACATCTACCTCAAAGCTGCAGCAACACTGCAAACAGACCCAGAACATTGCATTGCCCTGGAAGACTCACCCAATGGCGTTAGAGCTGCGCATGCAGCCGGTATGCATGTCATTCAAATCCCTGAACTGGTGCAACCTGATACTGCGCTGTTAGCGCTGGGCCATACGGTTCTCCCTGATCTGGATGAAGTCATCAGCTATCTCGAACTTTAGTACAGGCTCGCAGCTTTAAAGAATAAGCTCGATCGCGAGGAGAACAATCAAAGTCGAGTTCATAGTATTCTGAAACCAATCGGTCAATACAAAACAAACATCCTCCTATGCACATACTCATTATTGGCGCTGCCGGCATGATTGGCCGGAAACTAAGCGAACGATTACTCGATGATTGGCAACTAAATAATCAGCCTATCAGCGAACTGACATTGGTGGATGTCATTGAACCGAGCGGCTCACAGACAGCTTCTTCGAAGCTTCACACGATAAAGGCAGATCTGACCGCCTCAGGGGCAGCCGAAAAACTAATCAAAACTAAGCCTGATGTCATCTACCATCTGGCAGCCATTGTTTCTGGCGAAGCGGAAGCCGATTTTGACAAGGGCTATCTGATCAATATGGATGGAACCCGCGCACTACTCGATGCGATTCGCGCTCAGCATGGCATTGACAGTTACACACCCAAACTGATTTTCACATCGTCCATCGCTGTTTACGGGGCACCTTTCCCGCCAGTTATCGACGATGAATTTCATCAAACACCTCTCACCAGCTACGGCACGCAAAAAGCAATCTGTGAGTTAATGATTGCGGATTGCAACAGGCGTGGCTTTTTGCAAGCCATTGGATTGCGACTGCCAACCATCTGCATCCGCCCGGGCTTACCCAACAAGGCAGCATCAGGATTTTTTTCGAATATTCTACGCGAGCCCATCAACGGCAAATCTGCCGTTCTACCGGTGGATGATACGGTCCGGCACTGGTTTGCAAGCCCGAGAGCGGCTATTGGCTTTTTGTTACACGCCGCATCCTTAACATCCAAAGACATAGGCTTGCGCTGCAACATGAATTTACCTGGACTCTGCGCAACAGTGGCTGAACAGATAGAAGCTTTACACCGTGTTGTGGGATCAGAAGCTGTGGGCTTGATAGAACGCCGGAGCGATCCAACCATAAAATCCATCGTAGCAAACTGGCCTGAGGCATTTGATGCAACGCGAGCTATCGACATGGGCTTCGTTGCGGAGCAATCATTTGACGACATAATCAACGTCTATCTCGAGGATGAACTACCGGATAGTAAAGATCGCTAGAGCATTGTAGAAAACACCCAAGTAAAAAAAGCGCAAACAAACTTACAAGTAGGATTCGCTCAACATGAATATCGCGTCAATAGAAACATTCACTAACGAGTTTGTTTGCTTTGTCAAAGTTACCAGCGATGATGGCTCGTATGGCTGGGGTCAGGTAGCCCCCTATCACGCAGATATTACAGCGCAGATCGTGCATCGGCAGGTTGCAGTGCATGCGCTGGGTAAAGATGCGCTGGATATTGAGCATTTAGTGGAGATAATCCCGGAAAAAGAACACAAGTTTCCCGGCTCTCACCTGTACCGGGCGCTTGGCGGTCTGGACACCGCTTTGTGGGACCTAAGAGGCCGCCTCGAAGGAAAAAGCGTGTGCGAACTGATCGGCGGCACACCCGGGACAATTCGCGCTTATGCGTCATCAATGAAAAGAGATATCACACCTGATGAAGAAGCCAGTCGCTTTGAGCAACTAGCAACAAATCATGGGTTCGATGCGTTCAAGTTCCGGGTGGGCTCTGAGGTGGGTCATGATCAAGATGAATGGCCAGGTCGCACAGAGGAAATAGTGCCGCGCATACGACGGTCGCTGGGCAGCGAAATCGCCTTGCTGGTTGATGCAAACTCCTGTTATTCGCCCGGGCGCGCAATAGAGGTTGGTCAGTTATTAGAAAGCGAAGGAGTTTCTCACTTTGAAGAACCCTGCCCCTATTGGGAATTTGAACAAACCAAACAGGTAACCGACGCTTTATCAATTGACGTAACAGGCGGTGAGCAGGATTGCGAGATTCCCACCTGGCGCCATATGATCAATTCGCAGGTAGTTAACATCGTGCAACCTGACATTTGCTACCTGGGTGGATTGACCCGAACCTTGAAAGTTGCCGCCATGGCTGATAAGGCCGGCATTGCCTGCACACCACACTGTGCTAACCAATCCATGGTAACGCTCTTTACCATGCATCTACTTCGAGCAATACCCAATGCAGGCAAGTACCTCGAGTTCTCCATTGAGGGTCTCGATTACTATCCCTGGCAAGACCAGTTGTTTTTACGATCGCCGTATGAAATCAAAGACGGTAAGGCAACAGTGAGCGATGCACCTGGCTGGGGCGCAGAACCGCACCCTGATTGGCTAAGCAGTTCCAACCACCAGCTAAGCACTCTTCAATAGAGCCTGACTAGGCTGCTTACCTGCCGATGTGCACTTTAAAACCGATGGTCACCAGCAATACCCGTCGCTGATCAAGCGCTACTTTCCGAACAGTACGCACACGGTTCATATCAGCAATAGGGGCTGCATCGTTGGTCAGGGGGAGCTGAAGAAAACCCGCTTTGATTATCTGTTCAGCGTGAATCACTCGTTTGCCAACATCCGAGCAAAGGTAAATCGACTAAACCGGCGAACCTGGTGCACAACCAAACTACCCGAGCGAATGGCCGATCATATCGATATCTACATTGATGTGTTGTGTGATCGATTGAAGCTGCTGTCGCTGCCGATCAAAAGGATTGTGAGGGTTGGATGATGCGCGGTAGTTCGGTCGATCTTGTCCGCGCTATTCCCATCCAACTGGGGCAATTTAAATGTCCTTAACCAACCTCAACGCATCATAGATGGCCGCATGAGTGTTGCGCGCAGACACGGCATCACCAATACGAAACAGCTGAAATGAGCCTGAGGGGTTTTTACTCACTGTTTGCGGCAACCCGCTGAGCAATGCGTCGTGATCAAGCTCTCCTAGATTGCTCGAACTGGGTTTGAGATCAAAGTACAGCTCATCGAGGGGCAAAGTACCGCAGTTGACCACAATCTGATCGAATAGCTGTGTTGTCTGATGGTCACTGTAGTCTGTACCAATGATGGCGTTTAGCTGATTGCCCGATAGCTTTACGTCGAGCAGTCTCCTGCCGATCGTAAAGGTGATGTTCTTGTCTTGCATGCTGCGCATATACGGCACAAAATTCAATCCTGGAACCTCCGACGCTATATGCCGATCTGGCGTCATCAACTCTACCTTTGCACCGCTACTGGCAGCGATTTGTGCTGCCTGCATACCTGCATGATCTCCAGCATCGTCATAGATCAACACATTTTGTCCGGGTTTTTCGTCACGCGATAACAAGTCCCAACTGGATAGGACAAGATCATTGCCACTCTCGAGCACATGGGTGTTAGGCAGGCCTCCCGTTGACACAATAACGACATCAGGCTTATGACTCAGCACATCCGCTGCTTCAGCGATGCAGTTAAAACGAAACTCAACACCCCGGGCCAGACATTGCTCCATTCGCCAATCTATAATGCCCATCATGTCTCGTCTGTGAGGCGACTGTGCGCTCAATCTAATCTGTCCACCCGCATCGGAAGCTGCTTCGAGGACCAGAACAACATGACCACGTTCTGCAGCTACACGGGCAGCCTCCATTCCGGCAGGTCCCGCGCCCACGATCAATAGACGTTTTTCTCTGTCAGCTTTGTCGATGATGTGAGGCATGTGTAACTCACGACCAGTTGCCGCATTGTGAATACACAGGGCCTCTTCACCCTGATAGATTCTGTCAAGACAGTAAGTGGCTCCAACACAGGGTCTGATATCAGCTTCCCGTTTCTCAATGATTTTTTGAACAATATGAGGGTCGGCCATGTGAGCTCTTGTCATGCCCACCATATCCAGCAACCCCGTAGCGAGTGCATGTCTGGCTGTCGCAACGTTGGCTATTTTTGCCGCATGAAAAGTCGGCATACCTGACGCCTGTTTAATAGAACCAGCGAAATCCAGATGGGGAGCTTCGGGCATGCCTTGCACAGGAATGACATCAGCCAACGCAGGGTCTGTGTGTATGCGGCCCCGAATGATGTTAAGAAAATCCACCATGCCACTATCGCGCAGACGTTGAGATATCTCCAGACCTTGCGCAGCGTTTATTCCACCTTTCGCCAGTTCATCAGCCGAATACCTGACACCCACGATGAACTCCGACCCTACGCGTTCTCTGATTGCCGATAAAACCAACATCGAAAAACGCATGCGGTTTTCCAGGTCTCCCCCGTAAGGTGCATCCAGGGTATTGGTCAAAGGTGACCAGAACTGATCCATTAGGTGACCATAGGATTCAAGCTCAATGCCATCCATCCCCCCTTTTTTCATGCGCTCCGCAGCATCAGCGTAGTCCGCAACAATGCGATCAATGTCCCAGTCTTCCAGCTTTTTCGGGAACGCCCGATGCGCAGGTTCGCGATAGTGTGAGGAAGACAATGAGGGTAGCCAGTCACCCTTGCTCCAGGTAGTGCGCCGACCCAGATGAGTGAGCTGAATCATCACCGCGCATCCGTGTTCGTGACAGGCATCACTCAGCTGCTGGATCCAGGGTACGACTTCATCCTTATAGGCAAGCACGTTATTGAACGCAGGTGGACTGTCTTTTGACACGATGGCAGAGCCTGCGGTCATCGCAAGCGCTATACCCGCCCTCGCCCTCTCTTCATGATAGGCCCGATAACGTTCCTTTGGCATTCCCGATTCAGGATAGGCCGGTTCATGGCTCGTTGTCATGATCCGGTTTTTCAGTGTCAGATGCTTTAGTTCAAACGGTTGCAAAAGCGGGTCAGTGGACATCTTCTTTGAGGCACTTTATATCTGGTTGGCAGGCAGAATATCACGCCGCCTGAAATTGCAATTCATCAAAGCCAGATCGATAGCAAGCTGTAAAAACACCACTGCGAACATCATCACGAATATTAACCGGAGCGGCGGTTGAGAACGCATGCTGAGTCAAAATTCACGAGAAGACCGCTCTGCAGTTGAATCAGGCCCTACATTTCGCGCAGTGCAAAGCCGCTACCGAAGAGGCATGTAGTAACTTGCCCTCGCCGTATGAACACTCGCTTCAGATTTAGACTTTGTGACAGATTATTTTTTTACTCTGCATTAGCAGTGAGCCCCACGCTCTTGATCTATTACTACGCCCTGGGGAAACTGGATTCGAGCATTGAGTACATCACCAAAGAAGAAGCCAACCATTTGCTTGTGACAATGGTAGCAATCAGCCTGCTTAGCATGACGGCAATCCTTTTTTTGTTTGCGCTGCCACTTTGCAGGCGACTCCAGCACTTAGAAAATACAACATATTTATCAGCAAACGGCAAACTCCCTGACATAGTGGCCGACACTGCACAAGATGAATTGGGCAGCTTGTCTAGATTACTGGTTCAACTCACACATGCATCACAGAGCAATAACCAGAAGCATGAGCTAGACAAACAGAGCCTGAGCCATCAGGCAACCCATGATGAGCTAACCGGTCTTTGTAATCGCAAGTTTGGCAACGAGACGATATCAAGACTCAATAATTCTGCCAGTGAGTATCCAACATCGATCCTGTTTCTAGACCTTGATGGGTTCAAGGCTGTGAACGACACCTGTGGACATGCTATAGGGGATGAAATACTGGTCGCTATTTCTCTAAGGCTCAAAGCCGTATTGGACAAAAGTACAGTGTTGATAAGGTGGGGTGGCGATGAATTCGTTATTGTACTTCCAGAAGCCGATCAGCGAAGGGCGATCTCGGTTGCCCAGGATGTTGCTGGCTTATTCAGACAACCTATCAGTACTACTCAAGGTGTGCATAAGCTGGGTTGCAGCATCGGACTGGCCACATCACGCAGTGGTACCTCGCTAGAAGATATCTTGCATGAAGCTGATGTGCGCATGTACGAAAACAAGAAAAAGCGAAAATCCATCGCCAAGCAAGCCGACCATTCAAAGAACATTTGTCAGGCAAGTAAAGCAAAGTATCCTGACCAACCCGACGCGGGTATGCACAGGGCTGCCTAAACAACTGTGCGAGTGCCTCGTAGGTGCGTATATACTCAACGGATATTACTTTACAGCAGTGATAATCCCTTTTCGTGCCAAACTCGACAACAGCTACAGCGTTCTGGATAACTGACAAACAGCGCGGTGAAATACGCAGCGCTGAGTTGCCGGAGCTTCTACGCGATCAAGTCAGAATTCAAACCCTATACAGTGGTGTGAGTCTTGGCACTGAGGCTCTGGTGTTTAACCATGCGGTACCCTCTTCTGAATTCCAACGCATGCGCGCGCCCTTCCAGGAAGGTGAATTTCCATCTCCGGTAAAGTATGGCTACATCAACGTCGGTAAAGTTCTAGAGGGGCCCCACGATCTATGTGGACAGAACGTATTCTGTCTGTACCCGCATCAGACGCATTATATCGTTCCAAGTGATTCAGTGACTCTGATTCCGCTCGACGTGCCTGCAGAACGTGCGATCCTGGCTGCCAATCTTGAAACTGCCATCAACGCTCTGTGGGATGCATCAGCACACATCGGTGACAAAATTTCAATTGTCGGTGCCGGTGTAATCGGCTGTCTGGTTGGCTGGCTGGCAAATTCGATACCCGGTTGTGATGTCGAACTGATCGATATCAATCCCGAGCGTGCAAGTGTATGCGATGCCCTGGGACTGACCTTCAGCCTGCCCCATCAAGCGCGGGGTCAGCGGGACCTGCTCATCCACACGTCAGCAACCCAAGAAGGTTTAAACACTGCATTGCAGCTCGCAGGTTTTGAAGCCACAATACTGGAGCTAAGTTGGTACGGCGACAAACCAGTCAGCGTTGAATTAGGAGGCTCATTTCATTCCAGGCGTTTACAATTACGTTCATCACAAGTTGGGCAGATAGCCACAGCCCAACGTTCACGCTGGGATTACAAACGCCGCCTGAAATTGGCGTTGTCACTATTAAACGATGAGAGGCTGGATAATCTGATTACTGGAGAAAGTAGCTTTAGTGAACTTCCCTCCACGTTTCAATATCTGATGAAAAACGGTCGAGATTCCCTGTGCCACCGTATCAAATACGATGTCTAGCAAACACCGACGAATAACCAAAAACAGTTGAAGGAGTGCACGTGTACAGTTTAAGTGTAAGAGAGCATTTTATGATCGCCCACAGCTTCAAGGGCGAGATATTCGGACCCGCACAGGGTCTGCATGGGGCAACCTATCTGGTTGATCTTGAAATGCGCCGTCCTCAACTCGACAAAGACGGTCTGGTAGTAGACATAGGCCTGGCGAGTCAGTCTCTGGCTAAGGTGCTTGCAGATCTAAACTATAAGAATCTGGATGAGGTACCTGAGTTTAGCGGCAAGAACACCACCACTGAGTTTCTGGCTGCCGTTATTTTTGAACGAATAGCCACCATGATCAGCAACGGAGATCTGGGTCCCGCCGCTAAAGGACTGACGGTTATGAAGGTCACACTGCACGAATCTCATGTTGCCTGGGCTGCCTTTGAAGGTGAGTTGTCTAACGATTCTGCATAGATGTCTTCTAACGATCAACTGGTGTTCGTGGTACCCGGCGATATCAACACTCGAACAGGTGGTTACAGATATGACAAGCGAATCATCGAAGAACTACGGACTCAGGGACGACAGGTGTTGCTTGTTGAATTGGAAGGAGACTACCCTCATCCAACAGCTGCCCAACTAGCTAAGGCCGATAGAGCGTTCGACGCCATAACAGACTCTTCGCAGGTTGTCATTGACGGACTTGCCTACAGCGTTATGCCCAGGCAATTGGCCAAACACGCAAACAGATTAAAACTGATCGCACTGATTCATCATCCTTTGGCGCTGGAGACAGATCTGACGCCTGCACAGCGCCACTCACTCAAAGAGCTCGAGACGGCTTCGTTGGCCTTTGCTCATCAAGTGATAACCACCAGCGAATCAACCGCTGAAGCTCTATCACAATACGATGTCGATGCTTCCAGAATAATTGCAGTTTGCCCCGGTGTTGATGCAGCAACGATCGCCACAAACTTAAACAGTGAGGCCCTGCAGTTGCTTTGTGTAGCAACACTAACCCCTCGAAAAGGACACTCCATACTGCTAAACGCGCTTAAACTAATAGACAATGAAAACTGGCATTTGAATTGCGCCGGGAGTCTTAAGCGCGCACCTCAAACAAGCGATCAACTTATCGCCCAACGTGCACACTTGGGATTGAACGAACGCATTACCTTTCTGGGCGAGCTTGAAGATCATGACCTTGACAAGCAATATCAACAAGCTGATGTTTTCGTATTACCCTCTTTCCATGAAGGCTATGGCATGGTTTTAGACGAAGCCATTAGTTATGGTCTGCCCATTATTGCAAGCGATGCTGGTGCAATTCCCCACACAATGCCAGAGGGTACTGGTCTGTTGGTGCCACCTGGGGATCCGCAAGCGCTTGCCCGGGCACTTTTTCAGATCATAACCAACAAAAATGCTCGTTCCAACATGCGCAAGCAAGCGCTTGTTGCTCGATCATCGCAGCGTAGCTGGAGTCAGGCTGGCCTGGACTTCAAGGCAGCACTTGACCAGTGAGCTCTCAACCTGAAACACCAGAAGGTTTTAGTGAAGCCTGGCTGACACTGCGCGAGCCTGCTGATCATGCAGCCCGTGCTCAGAGTATTACTCAGCAATTATCTGTTTGGGCCAGACAAAAAAAGACGCTAACTTGTATGGAACTAGGTGCTGGTACCGGTTCGAATCTGCGTTTTCTTTGTCCTTTGCTTGGCCATGATCAGCGATGGCTATTAGTTGACAATGATCCCATTCTGTTAAACCATTTACCTGTGTCTATAAGCGCTTGGGCTGCACGAAACAATATCAGTTGTCAGAATACAAGCCATGAGCTTGTGCTGAAAGCAGATAATTTCAGTGCGCGTATATCCTGGGTTCAGCGAGATCTTGCCCAAAATCTCCCGGAGTTGCCTTTTCGTGACCATGATCTGGTCTGCGCCTCTGCATTACTGGATCTGACATCAGCAACCTGGCTGGAGCAGTTAGCTTCACAGTGTATTAATCACCAGTGTGGCGCCTTATTTGTTTTGAATTACAACGGACAAATTGACTGGCAAAGACCAATCAAAGAAGACAAGCTGATGAACGAACTTCTCAACGCACATCAGCTAGGTGACAAGGG
>JBGCEO010000073.1:0-51068 GCA_045106475.1 Granulosicoccus sp. | reverse complement strand
TAGAACGGTATGTCATCATCAAAGTCAGCACTTGCAGAGCTCGTTTCCGGTTTCGAAGCTGTACCTGGTTGCGACTGTCCACCTCCACTGTCTCCTTCGCCCTCACCCGCTCTGGCTATTCTCCATGCCTGGAGGTTGGTGAAATACTTGCCGTTCCATTCCCGACCTCGCAGATCGAAGTCTACCTCTATGGAATCACCTTCTGAGTAATCGTTGACCAGGTCGCACTTGTCCTGAACAAGCTGAAATTTAACCATCTGTGGATACTGACCATCAGCCACCTCGATAACAAACTCGCGTGCCTGAAACGATGCACTTTTTTGCTCTGCATCGAATATTTTGACAATCTTGCCTTCGGCTTTGTATCCCATGTTGTCTACTCGTTATCTTGATCGTTTATTGTGTGCTGGAAAATCGCAGTTTCTGCTTCAAGCAATTAACTGCGGGCCGAGGGAATTATCGGGGTATTACTGCTGACATCGGCATTTTGTGCCCGGTGTCGCATAGCATGATCAAGCAATACCAATGCAAGCATTGCTTCAGCGATGGGTGTGGCGCGGATACCGACACAGGGATCATGACGGCCAGTAGTAATCACTTCGATATCGTTGCCATTTATATCCACGCTACGCCCTGGCAGTCGCACACTGGAAGTTGGCTTGAGTGCCAATGCCGCAGTAATACTCTGCCCTGACGATATTCCGCCCAACACACCTCCTGCGTGATTGGACAAAAAACCCTGACTGGTGATTTCGTCCCGATGCTCGGTTCCACGTTGACTGACACAATCGAAGCCTGCACCTACCTCCACACCTTTTACGGCGTTGATACTCATTAGCCCATGGGCAATATCGGCATCAAGCCGATCAAAGACCGGCTCTCCCCAGCCAACGGGTACATTGTCCGCCTGAACATTAACTTTGGCGCCGATCGAATCCCCTTCCTTGCTGAGCTTCTTCATGTAGTCTTCCAGCTCTGTCACCTGATCGGCATTGGGCCAAAAGAAGGCATTGTTGCCTATCTCATTCCAGTCGAAGCCACTGCGATCGAGTTTTATCGGGCCGAGCTGAGATAAATAGCCACGGACTTTAACACCACCGAAACCGGGCTGAGCCAGTGCAATCTTGGCAATCGAACCTGCAGCCACACGCATGGCAGTTTCACGGGCCGAAGATCGACCGCCACCCTTGTAGTCGCGGAAACCATATTTCTGCTGATACGTGTAATCAGCATGAGCCGGACGAAATTGCTCTTTGATCTTGTCGTAATCACGTGATCGCTGATCTGTGTTTCTGATCAAGAGGCCAATGGGTGTACCGGTAGTCAAGCCCTCAAACACACCTGATAGGATCTCCACCTCATCAGCCTCTTTGCGCTGCGTCGTGTAGCGGCTCTGCCCGGGCTTTCGCCGATCCAGATCACGCTGAAGATCAGCGCAGGACAACGGTAATCCTGGCGGACATCCGTCTACGATACAACCTAATGCGGGACCATGACTCTCACCAAAGGTTGAGACGGTGAAAAGTTTGCCGAAAGTGTTTCCTGCCATAGCGGCTAGTATACAGGGCTATGGACCTATACCGTGCTAACTGACGCGTTCTACTTCCTGCACATTTCTAAGCAGCCTGATTTTATCCATGACCGTTGCCAGCTCGCTGGCATTGGCAATATGCAAACCAATTCGCATATCTGCCGTCTGCTGAGATTTATCGCTACGGGTGTTCACCTCTACCACATCCACATCCAGCGTCGATAAGGTGGTGGACACATCCCGCAACAATCCATGTCGATCAATGGCTCGAATGTGTATCTCGACATGATAACGGCTGCTAACATCATCTCCCCAATCAACATCTATCAGACGTTCTCTTTCGGACTCTCGCAAGTTTAAGATATTGCTGCAATCGGCTCGATGAATGGTGACACCTTTGCCTCGGGTGATAAAACCAACAATACTGTCGGGTGGCACGGGTTGACAACACACACCAATTTGAGTCAACAGGTTTCCCACACCTCGAACATGAATAGCCCCGGATGAGTTATCTCGCCTGGGACTCTTACTGAACAGATCGTCCTCTGCCAAGTCTACAGGGGCACTCAAGTGATCGATTGCACCAACAATCTGACCTACGGTGACATCATTGCGTCCAATGGCGGCAAACAAATCGTTTGCCTTGTCAAACTTCAACCGCTTTACCAGGGTATCTAATGAAAGAGTGCTGGCTTTGTAACGCTTGAGTTCACGATCCAGAATGTGCTTGCCATCGGCGACATGCTGCCCATGATCCTGCTGATTGAACCAGGCTCGCACCTTACTCCGTGCGCGGCTGCTGGCAATATAACCTAAAGACTGATTAAGCCAATCTCGACTGGGCGCAGGCTCCCTTGTCGTTAGGACCTCGACCTGATCACCATTGTTTAACATATAGGTCAGTGGAACAATCCGGCCGTCAACTTTTGCACCCCGACATCGATGACCGATCTCGGAATGTATGTGATATGCGAAATCCAGTGGTGTTGAACCAGCAGAAAGATCAATAACCTCTCCTTTAGGAGTAAACACATAGACTCGATGAGAATCGAGTTGTTGTGAAAAGCCTTCGACCAGATGTTCATCATCACTGTCATCAAGCAACTGACGCAGAGCATTGATCCCTTTTTGCAGGGTAGTATCTACTGGCCGACCCTCTTTATAGGCCCAATGTGCAGCCACGCCATTTTCGGCATCATCATCCATCGCCCGTGTTCTAATCTGCACTTCCACCGGCTTGCCTGATGGGCCAATAACCGCCGTGTGCAGTGACCGATATCCGTTGTCTTTAGGGTTGGCGATGTAATCGTCAAACTCACGACTGATAGGTTGCCAGATACTATGAGCTATACCCAATACGCTATAGCACTGCTGAACATCGTCCACCAGCACACGCACAGCGCGCACATCAAACAGATCTGAAAATTCAATTTGCTTTGCGCGCATTTTTTTCCAGATACTGTAAATATGTTTGGGTCTGCCAAATACCGATGCCTTGCTGATGCCGTGCGTGACTACGCGCTGACCTAAATCAGCGACAAAGTCCTTGATATAGACTTCCCGCGAGGCCCGATTTTCTTCTAGCGCTTTTGCAATGCGTTTGTAGGCCTGTGGCTCCACAATTCTGAACGCAATATCCTCAAGCTCCCATTTGAGCTGACCCAATCCAAGGCGATTGGCCAAAGGCGCATAAATGGTTAATGTTTCATTGGCAACAGAGATACTTCGCGATGATTCATGCTTTACCATGAGGTAGAGCCTCTGAGTGCGGTAGGCCAGCTTGACCAGTACGACGCGCACATCCTCTACCATCGACAGCACCATGCGACGTAGGGTTTCGGCTTGATCGCCGCCACCAAAGCTATCGCCTATCGTTAACTCGTTGAGCCAACGAACGCCTTGCGTCAACTGAGCTATTTCCTGGCCAAAGTTCTCATGGATGAATTCGGTTGGATATTCTTTGGCAGATTTATCGGTGCCAAACAATGCAGATACGATGATAGGCATGTCCGCTCGCATGTGCTTGAGCTGCGCAGCTACATGCAAGGCATCCGGATAGCCGCTCTTTTGATCTTTTATCGCCCAGCAATATTCAACCGCACGTTTTATCACCAAGGCTTGATTACGCGTGCAATTCTCAGACAAAAAGGCCTGAGAAGATTCCAACGATTCGAATACGCGTTCGTCAGCGCTGAAGGTATGTTTCATGAGCTAACAAACCGACGTGCATGGCCTACGCAGCGTGACGCAAGGCCACTATCGGAGGTGTGTATAACACGCGTCGTGTTGCCAGGAAGCCCGCTGTTGCGATGCCCAATGCGCCTCCAAAAACACCAACGATCCATAACCACACGTTAAGTTGAAACGGGAGTTCAAAAACAAAATGACTTAGAGACCAGGCAACAATCGTTGCAAAGACCGAAGCCAACAAACCTGCAATCGCCCCTAGTATGGCGAACTCTGCGATAACTGCCTCACGCAATTGTTGGTGTGATGCACCCAACGCGCGTAGAAGAGCAGATTCTCGAATTCGTTCACCCTGACTACTTTGCACTGCCGCCAGCAAAACACAAAACCCTGCCAGAAGCGTAAACAGAAACACATATTCTACAGCCAAAGAGGCTCTATCCATCAATGACTTTACTCGAACAATAATTGCACCAATATCGAGCGTAGCAATGCCCGGAAACTGACGCACCCAACCTGTTGTTGCGCTTACAAAATTTTCCTTGATATTAAAACTAGTCACATAGGTGGCTGGCAATCCCTCTAGCATCACAGGTGTAGAGACGGCAAAGAAATTTACCTGGAAGGATTCCCAGTCCACCTCCCTCCAGTTAGCGATAGTTGCAGTCGTCTCCACGCCTGCTGCTTTAAATGTCAGGGTATCGCCAATGCCAAACCCCTGATCTTCAGCCCATTCTTGCTCAAGTGAGAGCAGAGGTTCGGTGCTTGCTTCCGGCCACCAATCACCAGAGACTACTTTGTTGTTCTGAGGCAGCGTAGTCGAAAACGACAGATTATACTCACGCCGGGCTCTGCGCTGTTGTCGTTCGCTTGAGCTGGCGTTTATCACTGGCTCTCCGTTGTGAGCCACAAGGCGCGCACGAACCATAGGATGTATTCCGGTGGTTTCAATGCCTTGTGACGCCAGTTGATCGGCAAAGCCAGCTACCTGATCGGGCTGAATGTTTACTACAAACACGTTTGGAGCATCCGCGGGTAAATCCTGTTCCCAGGCGGCAAGAAGATCAACGCGTACAATCGAAATAAGTAGTAACGCCATGATGCCCATGGCAAAGGCTGCCAACTGAACCACACTGCTTGCGGCACGACGTTGCAAACCCGCAGTACTCATACGAAATCGTGGGCCAGCTAAACGTCTAACCAGGCTGATGATGAGTTTGCCAAACAATGCGAACACCGACAGCATAGCCACTACCCCCAGTACCACGATAGCACTGAGCATCCAATCACCCGACAATAAAAAAACAATGGCAAAGGTTGCGGACAAGCCAAAAACAGCAGCCACCCATGAGCTAGTGTCCATGCCTGTGTAATCTCTTTGCAACACACGCATAACGTTAACTTGACCAGCCTTGATAATCGGCAGTAACCCGAACCCGGCAAGAGAGATGAATGCTGTCATCAAGCCTATTAAAGGTGGCATGAACCCAGGAGCTGGCAGGCTTAGACCAAACCAACCTTGTAACAAATTTGCCAGTATCAGTTGCGCGAACCAACCCGCGATTATCCCGCATAAAGACGCAATCAATGCAATCAGAGCAAGCCGGATGGACAACCAAACGATAACCTCGCTGCGAGTTGCACCCAGGGTTCTCATCACTGCGCTTGCATCAGCCTGGCGGAGTGCAAAATGTCTAACCGCCAATGCTATAGCAGCTCCTGCTAGCAGCACAGTTACAACAGAAGCAAGACCTAGAAAACGCTGCGCTCGATCCAAAGCACGCTTCATTTGAGGACTGCCGTCTCGTATTCCCTGAATTCGCACCTCTTGGGAATAGTTTTCGTTTAACCAGTCTCGCGTGCTTTCTAAATCAGCAGGTGCACCAGCCATTAGCAATGTGTAGCGTGCTCTACTTCCTTCACCCAACAATTGAGCGCTGGCCAGGTCGTCCATATTGAGCATGACTCGCGGTGCAAATTCGAACGCGTTTTCGCCTCGATCTGGTTCGAACAAAATGATATGGCTAACGAGAAATTCCTCTGCACCCAACGCAAGCGTATCGCCAGGCACCAGTGCAAGTGCCGATTTCAATTGTGCATCTACCCACACACTGCCAGGTGAGGGCCCGTCAAGCGTTTGCTGTATTTCTTGATCAGGTTCTTCAATGGTGGAGAGCCTAACCGTGCCACGCAGCGGATAAGCTGATGACACAGCCTTCATGGCCACTAATTGAGACTCATCACGCTCATTTACAACCACGCTGGGAAACCGAATATGCTGCGCTGTTTGCAGAGGGCTTGCTTCAACCCTTTCAATTAAATCAGTCGGTATCGGAAATCCCGATGTAACGAGTAGATCGGCTGCCAGCACATCACCCGCCTGACGCTCAACCGCTCTACCAATTCTGTCAGTAAAGAAACCTACGGCCGTGACTGAGGCAACGGCCACCAGCAGCGCTAGAGCCAGGACTCTTAACTCTCCTGCACGAAGGTCACGCCACAGCGAGCGCAAAGCAAATCTGAACTGTCGACTAAGACTTGGCCTTAAATCAGTGGAAAGCTCGTTCATAAGGCTTCGAGACGCCCATTACCCATTCGTAAAACCCGGTCACACCTTTCTGCCAATGCGTTGTCGTGTGTTACGAGTACAACTGCCGAACCTTGCTGCTCGCGAAGCGAGAACATCAGTTCTACAACCTTTTCGCCGGTTTCACTATCCAGGTTTCCGGTGGGCTCATCTGCAAACAACAATGCAGGTTGGGACACAAACGCGCGTGCCAACGCAACCCGTTGCTGCTCCCCACCCGATAGCTGCAACGGCTGGTGACCTGCTCGATGGTCCAGCCCCACCTGCTCGAGCATAGCTCTTGCCCGCTCGGATGCCTCTGCTTCACCAGTCAATTCCAGTGGCAACATGACGTTTTCCAAAGCGCTGAGCCCCGGCAAAAGCTGAAAACTCTGAAAGACGAAACCCACCCGGCCGGCCCGCAGCCGCGCCCGGGCATCTTCATCCAAGGTCGAAATGGGCTGATTGAGCAAATTTACCGTGCCTTCGCTCGGGGTGTCCAGACCCGCCAGAATACCCAGTAAGGTCGATTTGCCCGATCCAGACGGCCCGACGATGGCAACCGCCTCTCCAGCATATATGTCAATATCAAGCTCATGCAATATAGTCAGTGTGCCTTCCGGGCCGCTGACCCGTTTTGCAATCTTTTGCCCGCTTAGAACGGTGTGATCGGCATTCCTGCCTCCGTCATTTGCTGGCGCGCTACCATCGCCGGGGGCACTATTATCGATCGGACGAGTCTGACTATTCATGCTGAGTATTTGAATTCAAGGGTCTTGCGGAGTCTGTGTGACAACTTCGTCCAACAGACATTCATTTTTCAAGCCGCTACATTGAGCGGATAATAGGGGTTTATTCGAGATGAACAAGCTATGAGATTCACTGTATCAATTCGATTATTGCTGATCATTGGGGTTTTGGGCATCTCCACTGCCCGTGCCGAGCCCTATCAGGTACTGGTTATGGGCGACAGCATCAGTGCGGCCTATGGGCTAAACGAGCAAGATGGCTGGGTTCACCTGGCCGAGCAACACTTCAGAGAAAGTGGGCGCGATGTCACTTTTACCAACTCCAGCATCAGCGGAGATACCACCGGTGGGGGACTACGACGTCTTCCCGATGCTCTTGAACGATTTGACCCCGATTTGCTGGTCATCGAATTGGGAGGGAACGACGGACTGCGAGGTTACCCCCCCAAATCCATGCAGCAGAATCTGGCAGCCATGGCTGAGTTGGCGCAGGTACATGGAGCCGATGTTTTGATGCTGGGTATGATGATTCCATCAAACTATGGACCAGCGTATTTAACAATGTTTGCCCAGGCGTTTGTCGATGCAGCCGCACAAACCGAAACCACGCTGCTGCCTTTCTTTCTGGAGCCGATTGCAAGGAACCAGGATTACTTTCAGCCAGATGGCATCCACCCTACAGCCGAGGCACAACCACTGCTCTTGGACTACGTTAAACCCTACCTGGAAGAATTCATAGAGCAGGCCGACGTCTTATAACTGCTGACTACTCATTAAACTGCCCCAGTATGCTGGGGATGGCGGTAATTGACGACTGCCGAACCTAGCCAGGCGATTGATTTTAAAGCCTTTGGAATAAATCCGCAGTGCCGTCCCCACGCAACTGGGGCAGTTTAAAGATCAGCTACTTCATGCCACTAAGATAGGCCTGCCTCTCTTGCTTGGAAAATTTCTCAATCGCATAACGCAACATGGTGCGCGGCATAGTTGAATAGTGTGTTTTTAAGAAAGACTCTTCAATAGCCTTATCCTTGTTACCCACCTCGCGTAGCATCCATCCAACTGCCTTGTGTATCAGATCCTGCTCATCCTGCAGAAGCACTCTGGCAATTTTCAAGGTGTCCTCATACTGCTCATTTTTGATGAAATACAGCGTGGAGATGATTGCAATTCTTCTCTCCCACATGCAAGTGGATGTGGCAAGCGTAACTAGTACTTCGCGATTTTTGTCAAATAGATAGGGCCCTAGAATTTTATAGGCAGAGCTATCCACAAGATCCCAATTGTTTATATAGCGAGTATTTTTTAAGTAAGTATCAACTAGCTTCTGTTGCATAGTGGCATCTGCTCTTTCATACTGAAAAACCAGAACAAATAATGCAAAAAGACGTTCTTCGTGAAACCTGGAACGCAGAACTGTTACAAGCTCATTCAGCGGTGCGCCAGAAAACGTCTTAACAAGACCTCGCAATACCGGCACTCGAATACCCAGAAATACATCGCCCTCAGCATACTCGCCAGAATTCGTTTTGAAAAATCGGGTGGACTGTTCAGCTATAACGCTATTGGATTCCGCTCTTAGCAGCTTTTGTATGTCGACGGCTTTCAAGCCAAGCGCTTGTCCATATGGTAGCGCAAGGCACTTGATACGCAGGTTTTTACAATAGCCTCAGGGATTGTCTCAGCTACATTAAATAGAACGGCTCTGTTTTTTGAATACTTCATGTCATCACCAAACATGGACCGAAAATTTTCAACCAGCATGGTCTGACAGTTAAAATATAGCGCCAGGTTCTGATCATCGAACTGACCCACTCGAACGGTACTACCAATTCGTGGTTTAACGGGCAGGTAAGCGGGTTCGCCCCATTTTAAAGTTTCCAGCACTTCACAATTCAGATCTATCTCACCGACTGTCTGCCATATCAAATCCCTGATTTGATAGGCGGAGCGCTTGTGAGGTGCAGGTAGCGATTCGTACGCTTTTCTTACAACAGGCTCCGAGAATTTCTTCATTCAACAAACTCCGTTTAGCTGTTAACCAAAGTCGTGCCTATTCTGAATACATATCCATCCGGATGACGAACATGTTTTACCCTGATATTCCAGCGCATATCGGCTGTAAACCACTCAAACAATAGCTGAATGTGTGACACATTTAGAACCGGTGTTTTACCTTTGGCTTGCACACCCAACCTCTCCCACATTGAGGAACGGCAGATGTTCATGATAAATCAGGATCTAACAGTTTGCACCGTCAGGTGTTCGTGCCATAGAGACGCTCTTCTAACGTTTTGCCCCGGGACATTTGCCTATACCGCCAGGATTTCTCGTTCAGCAGCTGCATCAGACTCAAACTGGCCAGCATGTCATCATCTGTTTTTATCAGATAGTCTCCTTGCGCTGCCCGACTAGCCTGCTCGATACCGGGTAACCCAGCCACGGCAGCAAGAAACTCGGACTCGGAGACATCGGCCAATCTGAGTGTCAGAAACTCATTTGCGCTGTCATCTTCCACCGGGCCAAAACTAACCAGCCTACCCTTTTCAAGATAGACCACTGAACCGCACAAGCGCTCCAGCTCATCCAGATTATGGGAGCTCACAATAAAAGTTGTTCGATCGGACTGCTGACGCACTAGATCGCGAATCATTTTCGCATTGGGAGGATCGATGCCGGCAGTTGGCTCATCGAGTAGCACCAGCTGCGGAGAACCTAATAAAGCCTGTGCTATGGCTACCCGCTTACGCATGCCGTGACTCAAACTACTCGGCTTTGAGTCCCTTGATTCCAACAGATCAACAGTGCTTAACACGCGTTCAACTTCATCATTGGATTGCTTTCTATTCATGCCTTGAAGTTGTGCAAACAAGCGCAGTTGTCTGCCCACACTGAGACGCGGATCGAGCAACGCATCTTGTGGTAAAGCCGATAAGCGACCACTCAACTGCTGCACACCTGGAGACTCACCCAAAATACTAACGCGTCCTCCGCTGGCTCTTATAAAACCGCATAGCAAGCTCAACAATGTGGTTTTACCAGCGCCATTAGGACCGATAAGTGCAATCGGTTCCCCCGCCGGTAATGAGAGCGTGACATTGTCTAGTGCGACGGTGCTACCGTAACGTTTGGTGAGGCCTTGACAGTCGACTAGTGTCATAGATCACGCTGCCTCATCATAAAACCGCCTATTACAAGCAAAATCACCGTATGCACTATGGGTATGGGTGCTAGCTTGAGAGTTTGCCAATCATGCATAAGCAGCAGCTGACTAACCTGTGAGCCAGGCAAAGCCCAGTCGAGTAAGGCGATAGGACCGTACCTGGATTGCAGGTATCCCACCAGTAGAGATACGGTTATCCAGGCAACAATCGCATACAGGGTAGCTTGACGGGCGGAACGCGCCATCACCGATACCCAAGCCATTAGCGCGATGTAAGGCATAACCAATAACAATAAATTAACGATTATTATTGGTGCTCGAGCCATTGAGTTAGTTAATAGCTCTGGAGAATACAATAGAATAATGATCAGCACGCTGGCAAACGTGGCAAGTACAACAAGGCTCAATATTACACACTGACCCAAAAACCGGCCCAGGAATATTTCAAGACGGCTACATCGAAGTACCAGGTATCGCAAAGTACCCCTGCTTCTGTCGGATGCAGTTTGATCAGCCGAGGTGATCAAGGCAAAAAATGGCAGCAGATAGAGACTAACTACCCAGTAAACTGCCAGCTCAGGTGCAGGCCATTGCTGCCATGCTTGCAGCCCAAGCCTGGGTAACACAAGCTCCGCCAGGCCAGATTCGCTAGCTCCTGCAAAAAAGGCCGCGGCGGGCAAAATCCCATAGTTCAAAACGGCTATCCATATCAATAAAAAACCAAGCAAGGATATGACACCGCGCTTGGTCGAGAGCAGGCGCAGTATCTCGTCTTGCGCAAGTATCAGTGTTCTCATGAGGGATCAACGCTTCCGGCCCAGCCGGTAAAAAGGCAGCAAGGGAGCTTACTATACAGCGCTTGAGATCAGGAGTTCATTGGAGCGAGCCACTGTCGCAATTCCTGAACAACGCAGTGGCCTTCACGTCTACCTTGCTCATAGTCGCCAAGCAGTACATCAGAGCGACTGCCAAATACATGACTTTTTAGCGCTGTCTGAGGTTCGATGGTAATAAGTTCAAGATCATCAGGTGGGTGCTTTATAAAAGCCAGGGCATTTGCCATTGCCGCTTCGTTACATTCAAGCATGTCCCTGAACTTGGAGGCCGCAGCGGGTAACCTTCTTACGTTCTCCAAGCGCCTTCGCCACAAGCGATAGTGGTCCCGATGCGCCTTATGCACTGTGCGTATCAAGACAATACGCCGCGCTCCCTGCTCGTACACATGTCTCACCGGCAGTGGATCCGCTACCCCGCCATCTACGAGTGTACGACCGCCAAATGGCACACCGGATTTGTACAGAAAAGGCACAGCACTTGATGCCTTCAAATAGGCGACAACCGAAGACTGATCTGGCTCAAGGTAAACAGCCTCTAAGGATTCTTTGTCTGTCGCCACAAATTGCAACCGTCTACGCCGCTGGATGTCACTTATCTGCTGATAAGGCAAACGGTACTCAGGATCTCGAAGTGTGCGTTCAAAGTACCCGTCCAGATCAATGACGCTGCGTGCTGCCATCCAGCGATAGGGCACTAAAAAATCTGCTGAGGCCGTCAGTTCGGCTATGGCACGTTTTGCATAACCAGGTTGTTCCATGTAGTAGGCCAACAAGTTTTGTGCACCCGCTGACACACCACAACCGATATCGAATGGGTTGAACTCCTCAGCCAGGAATGCATCCAGCACACCTGCCGTATAGATGCCTCTCTGGCCACCACCTTCAGCAACAATCGCTGTGTCTATATTCACTTGTACGACACGCTCAGGGCAATTTTCACCGGTATCCAGAATACCCCTCAAAGACGATTCGATCTATTGCAAAGCGGCTAAGTAGCTGTGCCTCAAGCTTCAGGTCGCATATGAGGAAATAGAACAACATCACGGATACTGGGCGATGCTGTCAAAAGCATTACCAAGCGGTCTATACCGATACCCTGCCCTGCTGTCGGTGGCATACCATGTTCAAGAGCACGGATGTAATCCGCATCAAAGTGCATGGCCTCTTCATCACCTGCATCCTTGTCGGCTACCTGAGATTTGAATCTCTCTGCCTGATCTTCGGCATCATTGAGTTCTGAGAAACCGTTGGCAATTTCACGTCCACCCACAAACAACTCGAACCGGTCTGTGACAAAAGGATCTTCATCATTTCGCCGCGATAGCGGCGATACTTCTGTCGGGTACAAGGTTATGAAGGTAGGGTCCATCAGTTTCTCTTCTACCGTTGCCTCAAAAATTTCAGTTTGAATCTTGCCTAAGCCCCAGGTCGGCTTCACATCAATATGCAGATTCTTCGCAATGACAGTGGCACTTTCCAGAGTGTTGAGCTCTTGGGCACTGAGATCTGCGTTGTAAGCAAGAATCGAATCAAACAGGCTCAGACGAACAAACGGTTTTTTAAAATCGTATTCACTCTGACCATCTTCTGAGGGAATCGTTAGGGTTCCGACAACATCTTCAGCCAGACCGCGAAACAGCGTTTCGGTCATGTCCATCAAATCTGTGTAATCAGCATAAGCCAGATAGAACTCAAGCATCGTAAATTCTGGATTGTGCCTTGTACTGAGACCTTCATTGCGAAAATTACGGTTGATTTCGAACACGCGCTCGAAGCCGCCAACCACCAATCGCTTCAAATACAACTCTGGAGCTATACGCAAATACAGATCCATATCAAGTGCGTTGTGGTGAGTGACAAATGGCTTAGCTGCCGCACCACCTGGAATAACCTGCATCATGGGGGTTTCAACCTCCAGGAAATCACGTTGCAGGAAAAAATCACGGATGTATGCAATAACGGCAGAACGAAGCCGAAACGTATTACGAGTCTCCTCGCTCGTGATTAGGTCAACATAGCGTTGCCGATAACGTGTTTCCTGATCACTAAGACCATGAAACTTCTCCGGAAGCGGGCGCAGTGACTTGGTGAGTAATTCAAATGACAGGACCTTCACTGACAACTCACCGGTCTTGGTGATAAACAGTGTGCCGCTCACTCCAATGATATCGCCGAGATCCAGTTGCTTAAACTGTTCATAGCTTGACTCTCCCAGGGTTCCCTGGTGAAAGAACAGTTGAATCGAGCCAGTCGCATCCTGCAAATCAGCAAAGCTTGCCTTGCCCATGATGCGTTGAAACATCATACGACCCGCAACGGATACACTGATAGCCTCATCGGCCAAGGCCGCTTTTTCCTTTTCTCCATGTGCCGCATGCAACTGCGCAGCTTTATCCGCAGGCCGGAAAGAATTAGGAAAGGGGTTGCCTTGTTTGCGCTTCTCGGCCAGCTTGCTGCGGCGTTGTTGAATGAGCTGGTTGTCGTCGTCGGTCATGAGTAAGTATGAAATACCTGTTGTCGTTCACAATGATTGGTAGCACGTTAGGAAGGTTTATAGCCCAGCCTTCAAACTTTCAGTCAAAAAAGCGGTGATATCACCATCGAGAACAGCTTGCGTATTGCTGGTTTCAACGCTAGTTCGCAAATCCTTTATACGTGACTGATCGAGAACGTAGGAACGTATCTGGCTACCCCAGCCTATATCGGATTTGCCCTCCTCTACCACCTGCTGATCGCCTTGACGTCGTTGCAACTCCGCCTCGTAGAGTTTGGACTTGAGCTGCTTCATGGCCGTGGCCTTGTTCTTGTGCTGTGATCGATCATTTTGGCACTGCACAACGATACCGCTCGGCTCATGGGTAATTCTTACAGCAGATTCAGTTCGGTTTACGTGCTGACCACCGGCACCGCTAGCGCGATAGACATCTATGCGCAGATCTGCCGGGTTGATGTCGATATCAATGTCATCGTCCACTTCCGGTGACACAAACACGGCGGCAAAGGAGGTATGTCGACGGTTACCCGAATCAAAGGGGCTTTTGCGCACTAGCCTGTGTACACCGGTTTCGGTGCGCAACCAGCCAAAAGCATACTCACCTTCAAAACGAATGGTGGCTGATTTGATGCCGGCCACATCCCCTGGCGACGCTTCTATCAGCTCGGTTTTGAAGCCCTGGGATTCACCCCAGCGCAGATACATGCGCAGGAGCATCTCTGCCCAATCCTGGGCTTCGGTGCCCCCGCTACCTGACTGTATATCCAGAAACGCTGGTGCAATATCAGCATCGCCAGAAAACATGCGACGAAATTCAAGTCCCGCTACACGCTCCTCAAGATTGGCCAGATCAGCGGCTACGGCAGTTACTGTGTCCTCATCGTCTTCTTCGCGTGCCATTTCCAGCAAATCGGAAGCATCGACAAGCCCTGAATCCAATGCCTCTATTATATCGATCGTATCCTGCAGTGAAGCTCTTCGCTGCCCCAGCTTCTGAGCTTTGTCAGGCTGATTCCAGACTGCAGGATCTTCAAGCTCACGCAGGACCTCTTCTAGCTCTTCCTTTTTGCCATCGTAGTCAAAGGTACCCCCGGAGGGTATCGGCGCGCTGCCGGAGATCCTCGATGTGAGTTAGATAGGGATTGATTTCAATCATCAAGACAAGACACGCATTGCAAGTTCATAAGGCCGACGAGTTTACCGCAATCCGGCCCTCTCCAGATGATGAACACGCAGTTGCAGAGATTGCCTGTCTCGCCAAGTATTCACATCCAGAGAATAGACCATGAAAACAGTATCACCAGTATCCACACTGGCCGAACAGTTGAAGGCGATTGCATCCAAGTCTGCGACGTTACCGGACGTCGACTTTGTTGCCGACACGGTATCTACAAGAGTTAGTTTCAGGTGTCCGTTACCAACTACTCTGTGATTTTTCACTCTAAAATTGTCGGCAAAGACGGGGGCTTCACATGATTGTCCCCAGGGCATGAGATTAGCCAGCAACTGCGCATTGCCCAGGCTTCGCTCGGATGGATTCAGTGATCCATCGGTAACGAATTCTCGCTGAGCATGCTGCCCGTTGGCCACTCGCTCTATGGTTTGCTCGAAAGCTGTATTAAATGCCTCATAGTGCTTGCGCGGCAACGTCAAACCTGCGGCCATGGCATGACCGCCAAATTTCTCGATCATCCCCGGGTTCTTGGCCACAATTTCCTGCAGAACATCGCGGATATGCACACCCGGTATCGAGCGTGCCGAGCCTTTTAGGTTATGTTCATCATCGGCAGTAAAAACCACCACCGGTCGATGGATCTGTTCCTTTATTCGGCTTGCCAGTATGCCAATGACACCCTGATGCCAGGAATCATCCATCAAGCAAACACCAAAACCATCTTGAGCAGCCCGTCTATTAGCTTGCAAAGCGTCGAGTTGCTCTTCTGCCATGGTTCTCATGTCTTGCTCGATCACGCGACGTTTTTGATTCAAAGAGCTGAGTGCCGCAGCCAAGTGCCGCGCCAACGCATCAGAGTCTGCCAGTAAACATTGCACGCCGAGTCTCATATCGTCCAGCCTGCCAGCCGCATTAAGTCGAGGGCCTAATCCAAAACCAATATCCTGTGTTGAAATTGATTCACTCGCCCTTCCAGCTTCCTGAAGTAAAGCCATCACACCAGGTCGAGTTTGCCCGGCCCTTATTCGACGCAGGCCTTGCTCAACAAGTATTCGATTGACCTTATCCAGCGGTACGACATCAGCCACAGTGCCAATGGCTACAAGATCCAGCAACTGCGCAAGCGCCGCCCTGGCGAACGCATCTCTGCGCTCCTGAAGAGCCGACCGCACGGCAAGCAAGGTGTAAAATACAACGCCAACTCCCGCCAGATTCTTAGCTGGGAACTGAGCGCCAGGAATATTGGGATTTACCAGAGCACAGGCAACAGGCAGACTGACGGGTGCCAGATGGTGATCAGTCACAATGACATCTATCCCCAATGAAGAGGCATGCGCAACACCTTCAACAGAAGCTATTCCATTGTCAACCGTAACGATCAAATGGGGCGCATGCTCGACCTTGGCCACATCGACAATGGCAGGTGACAATCCATAACCAAATGCGAAACGACTGGGTATGAGATAGTCAACATGCTCAAAACCCAGTAGTTGAAGCCCGAGCATCGCCACCGCCGTACTCGTGGCTCCATCACAGTCGTAATCACCCACTATTAACACGCGTTCGCCGCGCTCACGGGCTTCCAGCAGTCTCCTCACTGCCGCATCAATATCGGGTAATGAATCGGGACGTGGTAGATCAGCCAGAGAAAAGCCGAGTTCGGCAGAATCGCTTACACCGCGTGCAGCAAGAATTCTGTGGACTAGAGGATTCTCATGCAGTGCACCATTCAATGCAGGAACTTCCCGTTGCCGGACGCTAACAGCCGTTTTCAGATCAGGCTGATTCATCGTCGAAACGGTTCAATCAATCGACTCCACCAGGATGGTTGAGCGGCTGCCTGTTCCAGGCGCATTGATTCTAGAATAGCTTTATCACACCGTGCTTGCTGCCCTTCCTCTGTTAACACATCAAGCTCACTCAAGGCACCCGACTTCACTTGTTCAATCAAGGGATGCAGCCATTTCTCCTCTAAAGCCTGCATTGCATCAGACACCACTTTTTCATCAGCGCCTTCCAACACTGCATCGATCACAGAGGTATCCAGCAGAACCGTCTTTGCCGGAAAGTGCAAGGCTGTTTCAGCTCGCTCTTTACTCACTTTTGCGTTTGTCTCTGGCAGAAACCTCTTGAAATCACTCAATGGTCTGCACTCTGCGCCCAGATGTTCACTGAGTAGATGACTAAAGGAGCCATCAGCATAAACGCCAGGTAAGCCATCGGGTGAGGCTGGCGCGCCGGAATCTTCTGTTCCGGGCAAACGAGCGCCTCCCCAGAACCAGAGGCTGTTTACCGAGAGCTTTCCCTCACCCTCTCGCTTCTGGTTGAGCGGATGATCATGCAGAAGCATCTGTATTTCGGTCAGTAGTCTTCGCCATTGACCATCAGCATCACCACGCGGCAAGAAAGTAGATGCATTGCGGTGTGCCAGGAACTCTGGAGGAAAGCTAAGCAGATCCTTTCCGTCCAGGCCTGCCATCATCCAGTCAGAATCGGATTGGCGAATTATTTCGATCCCATCACTGATCAAGAAATCATTGACGCTGGCAATAAGCTCAGTGGCCTCAGCGTGAGTAAGGGCCAACTGGTTAGAGGGAATAAATGATGCCGTATCACGATCAGCTCTTAAATGTATCGGCGCAACGCAGACCCAGGGTCTATTCTGATCAAGATCGTATCCGCAGAATTGAGCAGCAGGAAGCGTTTCACCCAACTGATTTTCTAACCCCAACAACTGGCATAGATGAGCCTGCCAGGGAGTATGGGGTTGCTCACCCAGCCAATGCAGAGTCGTGAGTGGATTTGACTGTTCGCTGACCCTGTAACCGGGAACCAACAGGGATAATTTCGACTCAGCCATGTAACGGTACAATAAGTTTACAAATCAGTAGTCTGGCACCCAATTTCCAATGGAACTCTTTAGATCTGCGATACTCACAATCGAGCAACGACAAACGACTAGTATAGTGGAGTCAGTAATCATACGGGGTGTAAGGCTCGTGTGTCACTAGGAGAGCAATACCCGAGTATGAAGAATCGCAAGTTATTGATCGCAATACTGGCTCTGTTAGTGGCCGCTTTCTTCATATTTGACATTGGACGTTTTTTTAGTCTGGAATATCTGAAAAGCGAACAAGCTGCCTTGAACGACCTGTACGCGAGTCGCCCCCTGATGGTGATCGCAGTTTTCTTCTTTGGCTATATCGCTGTAACCGCGTTATCTCTGCCTGGCGCTGCAATATTGACCCTGGCAGCAGGGGCGCAGTTCGGATTGCTGCTAGGCACAATCGTGGTCTCTTTCGCATCAACTATTGGTGCCACGCTTGCTTTTCTTGTTTCACGATTTCTGTTACGTGAAACGATAGAAAGCCGATTCGGGGACAAACTCAAGACCTTCAACAACAACATTGAAAAGGATGGAGCTTTTTACTTGTTTACCGTGCGACTCGTGCCGGTCTTCCCGTTTTTTCTAGTCAACCTGGTCATGGGGCTAACCCGTCTGAAGACGGGCGTGTTCTATTTGGTTAGTCAGATAGGCATGCTTGCCGGTACACTGGTGTTCATCAATGCCGGGACTCAGCTGGCAAAAATAGACAGCCTTAGCGGCATACTATCGCCCGGCCTAATCTTGTCTTTCGCATTGTTGGGCATTTTTCCACTCGTAGCAAAGAAAGCAGTCGACATGGTTAAAGCAAAGAAGCAGTATGAGGGCTTCACCAAACCAAGCAAATTTGATCACGATATTGTGGTCTTAGGGGCAGGCTCTGGCGGCTTGGTCACCTCTTACATTGGCGCAGTGGTCAAAGCTAAAGTTACCCTGATAGAAAAGCACAAGATGGGCGGTGACTGCCTCAATACCGGTTGCGTGCCATCCAAAGCTTTGATACGCAGTGGAAAGTTGATGCATAACATCAAACACAGCGAAAAATACGGCATTCAGAGCGCCCACGGTGAAATTGACTTTCAAAAAACCATGCAGCGCGTACACGACATTATAGCCAAGATAGAGCCTCACGATTCCATCGAGCGTTACACCAACTTAGGCGTCAATGTGATTGAGGGTGAAGGTCACATAAGCTCACCTTGGACGGTTGAAGTCAACGGACAAACTCTGACGACTCGCAATATTGTCGTGGCTACTGGCGGATCTCCACTGGTACCGCCAATACCTGGCCTTGATAAAGTTGACTACCTGACATCAGAAAATCTGTGGCAACTTGAAGCACTACCCAGAAGACTGATCGTTTTAGGTGGCGGGCCTATAGGTAGCGAACTGACTCAAGCATTTCATCGCCTGGGCAGCGAGGTCTGGCAGATCGAGCGTGAAGCCGCCATCATGGGTCGCGAAGATCCCGATGTTGCCGAGATGGTCAAGCAGCGTTTTGAAGACGAGGGTATTCATGTCATGGTCAAGACAAATGCCGTAGCCGTTGAGGTCGAGGGCGAAGATAAATACCTGGTCTGTGAACAAGGCGGAGAAACCATCAAGGTCGCTTTTGACGAAATCATAGTAGCCGTTGGACGCAAGGCTAATTCATCCGGCTTTGGCCTAGAAGAACTAGGCGTTAGCTTGACTAATCGAGGCACTGTGGCAGTCAATGACTTTCTGCAAACCGATTTCCCCAACATCTACGCAGTCGGTGACGTCGCAGGACCTTACCAATTTACTCACGTAGCTGCTCATCAAGCCTGGTATGCGGCAGTCAATTCGCTATTTGGTACGTTCAAAAAATTTCGCGCAGACTACCGGGTTATTCCCTGGGCTACCTTCACAGACCCGGAAGTGGCACGTGTTGGTTTGAATGAAACCGATGCTAAAGCGCAGAATATTGCTTATGAACTAACCAGCTATGGCATTGATGATCTGGATCGCGCAATAGCGGACAGTAGCGACTATGGTGTGGTTAAAGTGCTGACGGTTCCAGGTAAGGACAAGATTCTGGGCGTCACTATCGTAGGTGAGCATGCAGGGGATCTAATAGCTGAATATGTCTTAGCGATGAAGCATGGCTTAGGCTTGAACAAAATTTTGGGCACGATACACATCTACCCCACTTTGGCTGAATCAAACAAGTACGCCGCTGGGGAATGGAAACGCGCTCATAAACCAGAAGCTATATTGTCTTGGGTTGAAAAATTCCATACTTGGCGACGTGGCTAGATGAAACTGCCCCAGCATACCGGGGATGCTAAGAAGTTCTCTGCGGCCACCTTCAGTGCTACCTGCTACCGGTAGAAGAAACGGCGCATTAATTTTGTTAGCCGATGGCGTGCTCGACACGCAGAACGCGGTTTCTGCAAACACTGTGGATCATTCATTTTGTGGCGTGAAGTTGACAGCCTGCATACTTCGATAAGCGCTGGTTGCCTGGACTCACCCACCGGGCTAGAACTGACAAGCCACATTTATGTGCAGGACAAAGGAGACTACTACAAGCTAGATGACGGACTGCCGACGTTCGGCCAGTCTGACTAGCTCATATATTGACGCCCAGATCTTGCCCGCTCTACGGCAGGGATAACGCCAACTTTTATTTGCGACGATAGACTCTGACGTAGTCAATTTCCAGAGCAGGATTGCTGAAATTGTTCAAATCGTTTTGCGTAGGATATCGCTCATTGCCAGGACGACCTAGTCCCCCGGAATTAGCCGGAAAATTAGTCCAGTTACCACCCATAGCAAGATTCAGCATCACATAGAGTTCCTCGTAATTTATCTCTCCGCTGTAAAGCTCACTCACCTGCTGCCCATCGATGAACCAGGTAATCTTGCCCGGCTCCCAATTCACGGCGTAGACGTGGTAATCCTGGCTGTAATCTGTGCCTGAATATATTTGTCCTGAAGGACGGGGCTTTAGGAAGTTCGCATCTCCGCCATACGTGGAGCTTACGTTCTTGAAGTAATGAAACGAGTTGTAAACATACCAGGGGGCGTGTCCGAGATTTTCCATGATATCGATCTCGGTACGCTGAGTACCTTCCCAGGCGCGCCTTTCGTGGAAAAGCCAGAACGCAGGGAATGTGCCGACATGACTAGGGATCTTGATACGCGCTTCGAAATAGCCGTACTTCTGACTAAATTTGTTGTGGCTCGATATCGCACCGGATAGAAAAGTCTGCTGTGCGGAAATCTCAGAAAGCGACCCAAACGTTCGTTTGTTGTTGTTGTTCTTCAGGGGGTTCTTGCTTGCTCGTATGGCTAGTCGAGAACCATCAAACTGAAAAGGGTTGTACACGGGCACAATCTGATCGCGATGCGCGGAATCGGGACTAAGAACATTTACATAAAACTGATCTTCACCATTGATGACGCGGTATTCGTAGCGTTCACCGTTGAACTCACCATCCCAACGCAGCTGCGAATGCCAGCGATACGGGTTTAGCGCTGTGCCGTTGAATTCGTCACTGAAAATCAGTTCGAATCCCTGTTTTTCATAAACCTCAGAATAATTATAGGAAGCTGGGTCGATCAGGCTCTCAACGCTAGACGCGTTAGCATCACCGCCACTCTGAGGCGGTGGTGGCGCTGCCGCAGCAACGCTGCTGCCACTGCCGCTTCCAGTCACATTCACTTTCACGGTAGCAGATTGTTCGGAACGGGCCCCACTCGAATCAACGGCCTTAACAGTCATAGAGTGCTCACCCACCCACAGATTGTTGCTGGTGAAGGACATCTCGCCAGTTGTACCGGCAAAGTTTCCATCTACAGTGACATCGTATTGGGTGGCACCCGATACTGCGTCCCACTCCCACCGAACGGTTTTGGAGCTGGTCTCTGAACCACGAGGATTTTGGGGAGCACTGAATCCGCCTGAGGCATTAGCGCTGGCAGGAGGTGGAGCAGCCACAATGTTGCTCTGAGTTGAGGATTGGCCCTGCCCGACCACAAAGCTTCGATTGGCAGAACCTGATGAGTATTGCGCGCTGACAGTGATTTTGGCGGTTGCCGTGGAAGCGGAATAGGAACCGTCCGCCCCGATCGCCTTAACAGTCATGGAATGATCACCACTCCATAAATTTCGACTGAAATATTGTGCATCTGCCGTTAGATCAACTACGCTACCATCGACAGTAACCTCATAATTGACGGCGCCGGGAACGCGGTTCCATTCCCATTTGACCAATGACTGGCCAACCTCGGTTCCTCTTGGGTCTGAGGGTGCATTTATGGCCCAGGCAGATACCGGCAGAAATACTAGAAACGCAATGAGCAGGTATATCGCTCTAACTTTGTTGCTAATCATCTAAATTATATTTTTCTGGCTACAGCAAACCTGGGAACAGTAAGGCACTTACCCTGCGCCTCACAAAGCACCCGGCCGCACATTAAATCTGTGAGTACCCAGTCAGAGAAAAAACCCTCTTCACTATTGCCGGACTCACGGCGTACGTTATTGACGTGTCGATACAACTTGTTCTCAAACTCAAAACAAGCATTTCGGCAAACTCAACTGAAACAGCCGCTTACCTGACGTCTGAAAGTCTAATGGAAAACGCATGCCGATCCGGCCGATTAAGCAATTGAAAACGTGAGGATTTGGTCATGATTGGTGGCTAAGGTCGATTTCGCGAGGATAACAATGCTGGCAAAAGTCGGCGCAAATCCTGATGGGCAGCGGTTATCACTAGAGCAGAATGCAGGCAATGCGAGGGCCCAAGGATAGAAAGGTAGAAAGATCAGGAGATCAGGAGATCAGGACATCAGGACATCAGGAGATCAATTCAGGTTCGCCCAGATGATAGCCCTGCGCAAAGTCGATCCCGATGTCGCGTACGGCATTCAGCAAGCGAGGGGATTCCACGAATTCAGCTACCGTGCGCTTGCCCATTGATTTGCTGATATCGCTGATCGCTTTAACCATGGTGTAATCAGTAGGATCATCAAGAATGTCTTTTATCAGCAGCCCATCGATCTTTAAAAAATCCACTGGCAGCTTGCGTAGGTAGGCAAATGATGAAAGACCGGAGCCAAAATCATCAATGCTGAAACGGCAGCCAATGACCGAGAGTTCATTCATGAATTCCCGTGCCTTGGATAAATTGGCAATCGTTGCTGTCTCGGTAAGCTCAAAGCACAGTTTGTTTGCAGGCACACCACTGGTTTCAATTGTGCGAATCAGTTTTTCGGCGAACTCGGGCACTGTGAATGATCCGGCAGACAAATTCAGAGCCACATGGCGAATACTATTTTGCAGTGATGGATTGGCCACAAGCCAGTCCAAGGTCAGATCAATAGCTCTTTCGTCAAGCGCCGAGATCAAACCATAGCGTTCTGCTGAAGGCAGAAATGAGCGAGGACTGACCAGCTCCCCGTCGGGCAACTCGAGTCGAAGCAACATTTCGAAGCGCAGCCCGTCAGGCTGGTTGTGGAGCGGCAGAATTTTCTGGCATGCAAGACGTAGCCGGTCGTTTTCCAGTGCCGTGTTGATCTCTTCTACCCAATGCGTAGCCACCTTACGGTTGCTGACATTGCCCTCACCTTCCCGGTAAACAACGACACGATTACGGCCTTCGTTTTTAGCAATATAGCAAGCAGAGTCTGCAGCGTTGAACACTGACTCGATGCTTTCCCAACGATCATCGACTACCACCAAGCCCACGCTTACGCCAATCGTAAATCGATTCTCTTTCCATAGGAATTCGAAATTCTCAACTTCATGCCGGATTTGATTAGCAAGCTTAAGGGCCTCCGGGACGCTGCATTTGTATAGCAGCACACCGAATTCATCCCCACCCAGTCTTGCAAGAACATCACTTTTGCGCACCAGAGAATCAAACAGCTGCGTTAGCTGACGAAGCAGCTCATCTCCTGCCTGATGACCACAGGTATCATTAACGATCTTGAACGAATCCAGATCCATGAAGCACAAGGCGTGAGCCTCGCGGCTTTGACGACTCGCATCCAAAGCATCGGTAACGGTATTTTCAAAGCTGCGTCGATTGACCAGACCGGTGAGCGCATCATGGTTTGCGTGGTAGGCAGTTGTCTCTGCTTGCCGAACTGCTGCCGTTACATCACACCCCACCCCTCTGTAACCGACAAATTCACGGGCACGGTTAAAAATAGGAATTCCGCTGTACCTGACTACACGTGTCTCTCCACCGGCGGACCAGCGAAATTCGAAGTCTCTGAAGGCCTGACGGTCCTGCAACTGCTGAAGATGCTCCTGCCAGATTTCCTCATCATTGATATTGGCTGGATGATCGAGCAGTTGGGTGTGCGTTCGGCCTATGATGTGATCTCGTGGGATACCCAACACGCGCTCAAGGCCCACAGACACCACTCTGAACGTCAGCTTGGCATCGACTTCCCAGAAGAAATCTGCGGCTGCACTGGCATAGTGGCGGAATCGTTGCTCGTTACTACGAATGCGCTGCAAGCTGGCTAACTGAGCGGCAGGAGAAAATGCAGCCTGAGCTTTATCTGGAGCCGTTTCGCTCGGCACCAGGGTGGCAGCATTTGCCGAGTTGGATAAGGCGACATCGACAAATGACAATAAGGTTGCTCGAGATGATCCCCACTGAACGTTCGTGACGCGGGCAATCAAACGGACGAGGCTTCCGGTTTTAGAGCTTGCCAGTAGATTCACCCGTTCTCGACTGGCGTCGCCAGAAGAGACCAGATCACTCACCGCCATATCCAACGCACGCTTGTGCTCGCTGTCTGTGAAAATATCAGACACTTGGCAGTTGTCGATCATGGCCTGGGCACTCGGGTATCCCATGACTTTGGCAGCATTGTCATTAGCGAACAGGATGGATTGGCTGGCGATAATGAGGCTGCCCTGGATGCCATCATTGACCAGAGTCTGGTAATCGATGGTGACGGCTGAAGGCGGAGTATTCAATGCAGTACCGCCCAGCAATCGGATATCTATGCCACGAACCTGATTATCGGTAGTAACCACCGGCGTGCGGACAATCATCGCCTGCTGAGTACTGCCATCATCAGCGTTCTTGCCCAATTTGATTGCACTGATATCAGCCTGTGCTGAAAATATTGCTCGGCTATCGAGAGCCATCTGCTCGCGGGCGACCTCACCGGGAAACAGATCGAAATCGGTCTTTCCAATGACTTCCTCAGGCGAGAACAGCCCGACACTCTGCGCAAAGGCCAATGAGCAAGCACGGTAGACGAGGCGCTCATCTTTAAGCGCTACACGATCGTTGTTCAGCCCTCGGTTTTCTTGTTGGGGACTCAACATGCGCGCAATACAACTATGGTTTGAAAACAGATTTTCACGCGATGGATTGGTTTTTGATTTCGTCTCAAAGTATAGATCAGAACCCAACAAACAACTGCCATACAGTGCTGCTTTTTGTGATGCTTCCCGTTAGATGAATTGTGACGGAACGACCCAATCCCCACCATCCTGAATAAACCGATGTGTCGAGTCTCATGAAATCGGGGTATTTCTTGATAAGTGGGGGTATTTCTTGACGTTAACGTCAGCGTCAACTTATCCTGCATCGGGTGAATCTCTTAGTAGGGTGTATTGCCCGCAGCAACATATACAAGCCCTATCCAGACACATTTTTTTCTTTATCAGACAGGCTCAATTATGAATTCACATTCTCCCGACCCCATAGTTATTGTTGATGGCGCTCGCACCCCAATGGGAGGTTTTCAAGGTGAGCTGGCTGATGTAACAGCGCCTGAACTGGGCGCAGTTAGCATCCGGGCAGCCTTGAGCCGTGCAGGCATCGAGGGCAAGGATGTTGATGAAGTCATCATGGGCTGCGTGCTGGCCGCAGGTTTGAAGCAGGCTCCTGCCAGACAGGCCTCGCTGGGCGCCGGAATTCCTGAGGCAAGCGGCTGTACAACTATAAACAAGATGTGTGGTTCGGGTATGAAGGCAGTCATGTTTGCGCATGATCAGCTTATGGCAGGCAGCGCATCAGTCATGATTGCGGGTGGCTTGGAGAGCATGAGCAACGCGCCGTATCTATTGCCCAAGGTGCGGGATGGATTAAGGATGGGCCATGGAGAAGTTAAGGATCACATGTTTCTCGACGGGCTTGAGGATGCCTATGAACCGGGCAAACTAATGGGGCATTTTGCCGAAAAAACAGCGCAACACTATCAATTCACTCGCGAAGCACAAGACAGCTTCGCCATTACATCCTTACAGCGGGCACAGGCAGCGATGACATCTGGTGCATTCGACACAGAAATCGAAGCGGTCACTGTCAAGAATCGCAAGGGTGATGTAACAATTAGTGCTGATGAGCAACCACCCAAAGCCAATCTAGATCGAATCCCTTCATTACGGCCGGCTTTCGCCAAAGACGGAACGGTTACCGCAGCCAATGCGAGCTCCATCTCTGATGGTGCTGCGGCGCTGGTTCTCATGCGTCAATCCGAAGCAGAACGACGAGGTCTGTCTCCGCGCGCCAGAATTCTTGCTCATGCAAGCCACGCGCAAGCTCCCGAGTGGTTTACCACGGCACCGGTTTACGCAATGGAAAAACTACTTGGCAAACTGGGCACCACTGCAGATACCATTGATTTATTCGAAATTAACGAGGCATTCGCTGTGGTGACCATGGCTGCCATGAAAGAACTCGGCCTGCCACATGAAAAGGTCAATGTGTACGGCGGCGCTTGCGCGCTGGGTCACCCAGTCGGTGCGTCCGGTGCCCGGATTTTAGTGACCCTGCTAAATGCTCTGGAACGTCACTCGCTGGATCGTGGCATTGCTTCTTTGTGCATTGGCGGGGGAGAAGCCACAGCAGTGGCAGTCGAACTAATACATTAGTTAACTCCACAGGATCAACAAATGGCAGGTAATATTGATTTTTACTTTGATTACTCTTCTCCTTACGGCTATCTCGCTAGTGAAAGGATTGAAGCACTGGCTGAACGCCACGGTCGAAGCGTGGTCTGGCGACCTATTCTGCTGGGATTCATTTTCAAGGTAAGCAAGCAAGCGCCGCTGACCGAGGCCCCCTTGAAAGGCGAGTATTCGATAATGGATTTTGCTCGCTCCTCCAGGGAGCACAAAATTGCCTATCAACATCCTCAACAGTTCCCCATTGGCGCGGTGGCTGCCAGTCGTGCAACCTTGTGGTCAAGAAACCATCCCGACGCAGCGGTCAATGAAAAGACCGGTGCTTTTGTACATGCCATTTACAGGGCCTATTTCGTTGAGGGTAAGGATATAACCGAGGCTGCCTCATTATCAGAAATCGCCAATGCAACTGGACTCGATGGAGACCTCATGATTGCCGCCCTATCAGAACAATCAATAAAAGATGCGCTCAAGAATGAAGTCGGTAGTGCTATCGATACCGGCATCTTCGGTTCTCCGACGATGGTGGTAGATGGCGAACAATTCTGGGGGCATGACAGAATGGAACAGTTGGACCGCTGGCTGGCAACAGGCGGTTGGTAAATAGCTACATGAATGCCCCAACGGTGCTTCAAAGTAGACATCTAGCCTTGCTGGGTATTCTGCTGCAAGCCCTTCATGTGCTGTTTGGTATCACTGCCATTATCGGTATGTTTATCGCTCATACCCGGATTTCAGGTACACAAGACACTGTTTATCACTCGCATCTCAAATGGCAGCTCACAACTTTCTGGGTTGCCTTTGTCGCCTATGCATTGGCTGCTGCTCTATGGATTTACACCGACAACCGTTGGCCCATGCTCGTCGTAGCGGGTTTTGTAGCCTATCGACTGTGTATCAATGTGTACTACTGGCGCCTGGAGCAGCCCATTAACCGCATCCTGTAGTATCACCCTCTCAATCTAAAGATACAGTGGTCATGACCAATACCACAATTAACAGTATGTACCTGAGACTCACTAGATGGCCTATCTAACGACACGAACTGATGACCGAGGTGTCACCACACTAACGCTCAATCGACCTGATCAGTACAACGCTCTGGATCGATCGTTTCTGGATGAGTTCAAGATTACGCTAGACAAGCTCGGGAGCAATACACGCATATTAGTTATTGCCGGAGCAGGAAAGCACTTTTGTGCAGGTGCGGATATCAACTGGATGAAGCAATCGGCAGAACTGAGTGATGAGGAAAACCAGGCCGATGCCATGGCCTTGTCAGACATGCTGGATACCCTGAACAGCTTCTCACGCCCGACCATAGCGCGCGTTCAAGGTGCAGCATTAGGTGGAGGGACAGGCTTGGTTTGTTGTTGTGACATTGTCGTGGCAAGCGAATCAGCAAAATTCGCGTTCTCTGAAGTCAAGCTGGGAATTATGCCGGCTACCATAAGTCCCTATGCTCTGGCTGCCATAGGTGCACGCGCAGCCAGGCGCTATTTTTTAACGGCAGAGCACATAGATGCAGTGGATGCGTACAGACTTGGCCTGGTACACGATGTTTGCTCTACCGAAAACCTGGATCATCGTGTAGAAGAACAGATCACGGCGCTGCTGCAATGCGCTCCGCTGGCACAAAGTGCAACTAAGAAACTGATCAATGATGTGGCCGGTCGGCCTATCGACAAGGCACTAAGAGAAAGCCTCAGCTCGCGTCTGGCAGATATTCGAGCCGGTGAAGAAGCGCAGGAAGGCCTTGGAGCTTTTCTGGATAAGCGTCCGCCTCCCTGGAATTAGCGATGCCATTAACTGGCATTTAAATCAAAAAACGGTGCATAGCCAAAGCAAATCCAGATAGCTCTGGCTGCCGAACTCTCTATTTCCTGGCTTCGGCTTCCATGGCTTTATCAAAGCACATTTTCGCTTTGTCTTCCGAGTATCCGGCGTCAGCAAAGATGTCTTTTGGGCAGGATTCCAATGCCGCGTTGTCCAGCTCCTGCAAGTTGACTTCCTCTGGTAAGGGCATCAGACACATTTCGATAGCTGACTCTGACAGATCCAGGCAGGCTTGAGCAGCAAAGCCCATGCAGCTGGCAAACACCTCAGATTGACACATAACGGAATACTGACTGCGAGCCATGTCCACTAGTAGCCCACGCGCCAACGTGTCCTGATCTTGCGCTAAAGATCCCGAACACCACAAGGAACTTGCTAAGGCGAGCGCCGCGACAGTTGCTCTAGATTTGCTGCTTGAAAATATCATCGTGTCTCCTGAGGTTAAACCAATTATACGGTGGAAAAATAATTAACCCCAATTTTTCGTGGCTAACGTTTTAGTCATTACACACCCACAAAATACCGGTTATGACACACTTCACACAAACGACCCTGATTTCTGCAGCCATCAGCACCACACTGCTACTCGGTGCCTGTAACCACAAGGCAGTAACAGGCTCATCCCCAAGCACGATGAAATCAGAAAACACCACCGATGACATCTTGGCAGTCGAAGTAAACACTCAGCGGCTCGAGGAGATCGAATCAGTGCAATCCGCCTCGGCTTCTGCAGATAATTCACACTCACCTGCCGCCATTCGAGCCAACAAGCGATCACGCATTTTGTCTGATCAAGCATTGCTCTTGCACCCGGCTCAACTTCCAAGAGAAGAACTCACACAGCATCAACTTCCCAACACAGAACAATACGCCGAACTAAAGAATAACCAAACCAAAATAACGGCTACCGAGCCGGTGTCGACCTTCAGTATTGATGTGGATACCGGCGCTTATTCTAATGTGAGGCGCTTTCTACAAAACGGGCAGCTCCCACCAAGCAATGCAGTGCGTGTTGAAGAGCTGCTGAACTACTTCTCTTATGATTACCCGCAGAGCGCCACACTAGAGCAACCCTTTAGCGTGCTAACAGAACTGGGGGCAACACCGTGGAATGAAAAAACGCATCTATTACATATTGGGTTACAGGGCTTTATACCCGATAATCTGGACGCCCAATCTGCCAACCTTGTGTTTTTGATTGATGTATCGGGCTCAATGAATCAGCCCAATAAACTGGGCTTGCTCAAATCATCAATCAGTCTGCTGGTGAATGAGCTGGACGAGTCCGATACTGTCAGCATTGTTGTCTATGCTGGTTCTTCAGGTACTGTTCTCGAACCAACCCCGGGTAATGAACACGCAAAAGTAGACAGAGCCCTTTCACGCCTGCAAGCCGGGGGCTCTACCAACGGCGCAGCCGGTATTCAACTTGCCTACCAGCTTGCCACAGACAATTTTATCGAGAAAGGCGTCAATCGCGTGATCCTTGCCACCGATGGCGACTTTAATGTGGGACTCAGTGATACCGAGTCGCTCAAGTCACTGATCAAGAAAAAACGTGCCTCCGGAATAGCATTGACAACCCTGGGTTTTGGTACTGGCAACTACAATGACCATTTGATGGAACAGTTAGCAGATTCTGGCAATGGAGCCTATGCCTACATTGACACCTTGGGCGAAGCACGCAAGGTACTCGTTGATGAGTTAACGTCTACGCTGGTAACCATTGCAAAGGATGTAAAAATTCAAATGGAATTTAATCCTGCAGTAGTCAGCGAGTATCGATTGATTGGCTACACCAACCGTCAACTGCACAATGAAGACTTCAATAACGACAAGGTTGATGCCGGAGACATTGGTGCAGGACATACAGTAACCGCCCTTTACGAAATTGCATTGACAGGTTCTGGCGGCGAGCGTCACACACCAAGACGATATGGACAAACCGAGATTCAAAGCGATGCTGACAACAAAAACACCGAAATAGGCGAACTGCGACTACGGTACAAAACACCAGAGTCCGCCACTAGTCGCTTAATTAGCCAGATCATTTACACTGAAGATGAAGAGCTTGTCAGCAAACAAAGTTCAGAGAATTTCCAATTTTCTGCAAGTGTTGCGGCGTTTGGACAACTTTTACGCAATAATGAGCGCCTAAATGCATTTGACTACAAAGATGCAAGGGCACTAGCAGAAGCTTCAACGGGTAAAGACACTTTTGGGTATCGCTCTGAGTTTTTGCGACTACTGGATATGGCCGATAGCATAGATCGAATCGAGCGTGCATCGAATGAACATCGAGTGATGGATGAGGGTTAGCAAGGCACCGTGAATTCAGAGCAGGACAGCGAATTGATGCTCGCCTACGCTGGCGGGGATATGAAGGCATTCGAGTCTTTGTACTCCCGCCACAAGCGCTCCTTGTATCAATTCATGTTAAATAGTTGCGGAAATGAAGCACTCACTCATGAACTGTATCAGGACGTGTGGCTTCGAGTAGTTAATAAACGGAGTAGCTACACCCAAGATGCGCCTTTCAATGCCTGGCTATACAGAATAGCCCGCAACAGATTAATTGATCACTTCCGTCAACATGCAGTAGCCGATTCCCAGCTCATGTATATGGACGAAGAACATTCCCCCATCGCCACTCTAGATAACCGACAACTATCGCCCGATGAGGTGGCCAGCTTATCTCAACGTTCTGATGCGCTAACCGCCGCAATGCAAAAACTGCCACCGGCACAAAGAGAAGCGATCCTTTTACGGCACATTGCCGGTATGAGCATCAAAGAGGTAGCTGAATTCGTTAATGAAGGTACAGAAACGGTAAAGAGTCGACTGCGCTACGCAGTAACCAAGATCCGGTCGCAACTGAAGGAATTGGCATGAATACTCCAAATCGGCCAAGCAAAGAACCTAACGATCAGGACATCGCTGCCCTGTTTGAAGCGCAGGCCATAGAACCACCAGAATCACTGGATAACGCTGTTCTAGCTGCAGCTAAAGAGTCGGTCGCAGAATCTTCTGGACAGATGCGAGTGCCAAAGGCAAAACCTTTGGATAAAACCACCCATGTTAAAACTACCCATCGATGGTTTGCACTTGCAGCTACCGTTGTCGTCGGCGTAAGCGTTGCACCCTTGCTACTAAAATCGCCAGAATCTTCTCTTGATGCACCCCTGGCATCAGTTTCTGAAGAGCCGCTGGAATCAGCGGAGGTACTTACTGATATTTCACCATTAGAGCAATCGGCAGATAACGGAGGGGCTGCTGGCGATCGACTACTGGAAGAAAGCGAATCAGTGTCTAACACCAGTAGTTCACTCGCTACCAGCACCAGAAATAGAGCAATCCAGGAGCGCGTTGAGCTCGACGCTGGCAGCGACGACGACATAGCAAATGCCTCACAGGCTGCCCCAAGCTCTGCTGCAGCGCCGGCGGGCCTGGTATCAACACTAACATCGTCAAAAAAAGCTTTTTCAGACCTATCACCTAATGAGTACCGTGCACAGCCTGAAACCTGGAAGAATGAAATTATAACGTTAGAATCAACAGGTGATTATAAAAAAGCTTCGATAGAATATGCCCTGTTCCGAATTCAATTTCCAGATTTCGAACCGGACTTTAAGCTCCGTGAAAGAGACGATTGACGCTGTTGTCAGCAGCTATCAAAAGCCAATACCCTATTAAGGACCAACAACAATCTTCATGAGTTTGCTAAACAACAAGGCACATTGGCTGTTTGATATGGACGGCACACTCACTTGCGCGATGCATGATTTTGATGCCATGCGCGCCGAACTCGATTTACCTGCTGGCGTTCCTATTTTAGAAGCGCTTGCAGCCATGAAACCAGATCTGGCTGCGCAAAAGCATCAAGCATTAGATGAGATGGAATTACGCATGGCAGCTGACGCTACTACGCAACCAGGCTGCATTGAACTCTTGGATGAGTTACAAGATCGGGGCACTAATATTGGCATCGTGACTCGAAACGGCAAACAAATCGCGATCGCAACACTCGCTGCCTGCGGCCTGGCTGATTACTTCACTGAAGACACCATCATAAGCAGAGACTGCTGTGCGGCAAAGCCCGACCCGGCTGGCGTTAATCTTTTGCTGAGCCGTTGGTCTGCACAGGCAGACGAGGCTGTCATGGTTGGAGACTATTTATTCGACCTGGAAGCTGGAAAAGCAGCGGGAGTGACCACCGTGCATATGGATGTAGAGGCGGTATACGCCTGGCCTGAATTCACGGATGTCGGTGTAAGGTCACTGTTTGAACTAAGAAAGCACTTATTGACTGATAGCACTCTCAATTAAACCGCGGATCGCATCCTGATCAGATTTTCTGAATCCAATATGCCTGTGCAGTAGCAAACCATCGCGATCATACACATAGGACGTCGGCATACCGGGCACATTAAATTGAGCAGCCAACTCGCCAGCAGTGTCATAAACAATATTGAATGGAGTTTCAAACGACTCTAAAAATAAATCTGCGTCTGATTTGTTCTCATCAACGCTGATAGCGACTATAGCTAACTGATCCCCGTACTGTAGCGACAGCTCGCTCATGAACGGAAACGATGCGCGACATGGAGGACACCAGGATGCCCAGAAGTCAACATATACCACCTGGCCCTGATAATCAGATAGGTCAAAACCATCTGTTCGTGGCGCATTAGAAGCATGACTGGAGTAAGAACCCAGTAAACAAAGCAACCCAATCACAATAGTGATTACTTGTTGTCTCATCGCGGCTCAACCTGTTAGCAGCAAACTATCGAAAAAGAGTGTTTTTAGTACGGTAAATGATGCAATTAGTTAATGCAATCTACTCTCAGGAGTTAACGACCGTTGCACAAGCTGGATGAAGCCGACACCTATCAAAAGCATGAGTATTAATGGATTCAATGCTCCGCCACTGGAGCCAGTTGGAGTTTCCATGGAGTCTGGTGTGACGCTGTCGACACCCAAAGCGCGTGATCGCGCAAAACTTACTGCATCGGCGATAGCCAGCGAGACTTGTTCGCGAGAAGCATCGCTTCCTGATAAACAGAGATCTGTGGCTACTACAGCATCCTCAAAGCATACATCCAGGGCATGTTGACCTTCTCTGATAAGGTGCAATTGAGAATCGACACCGCACTCAATTTGTTCCCTTAGCACAGTGACGGGATTGATCGGCTCATCAGTCTGGCCAAGTTCCCTGCCAGCCAGGGCGTCACAGAGCCTTACAGATTGGCGTGGCTCAACGAGTTCATCAGCCATGCCATGCATGATGAACATGGCAGGAACCGATAAATCCCCCTCAAGAATTTGTTGCGGGAAACTATTCTCAGGCACAGGTGATAAGTTGATGTCTACCTGATTCGCGGGAACACCCAACACCCGATCCAGAATGCCCAGCCCTTGCTCATTCGTATAAATGCCACTCTGAGCACGCAGGGCGAAATCAGTGAAATCAGTGGGCGGATAAAACAATACGGCTGCCGCCACTTGCTGTGCATCGTTGACTGCCAAAGATGCAGCAAGGTGCGCACCCGCCGATTGACCAAACACAACCGGTTTATCGCTACTGCCAAATTCTGCAGCATGATCCTGGACCCAGCTCAACGCAAACCGGGCATCTTCCACTATTTCAGCAATGGATGCGTCGCGACAGGCAGCACTGCCTTCAGAGCTTCCAAGCAAGCGATAAAAAGGGGCATATACGACAAACCCTTGATCAACGAAATGAGGGATAGTCAGCTCTAAACCAAAAAAACCGAAACCACGCGCGCTCCAGCTACCACCATGCAGTGCCAGTAATGAGGGCTGAGTTGGCAAGGTCTCAGCCGATAAAAACTGATCATCGGCAGTGGGCTGCGAGGCATAGACACGCATCTCCAGAGAACAGGTGCCTGCCGGGGTCTCTACCGTTCGATAGATTTGTCGTTGCAGATAGGGCTGAGTCAAATTCGTCAATGATTTCGCTCCTACGTCAATACGGGTACCGGGTGGTAATGTCCAGACAGGTTCCTCAATGCCCAGACCCTCACCCAGCCCCGATGAATCAATCAGTATTGTGCAATGATCAATCAGCGGTGTAGGTTCAAAAGCCAACGGTATTTGACAACTTTCGTCCAGGTAGTAGACAGCGCTTGGATCGTCATCCGGCACTACGCTGCGACATCCATCAGCTTGCTCGTAGACAGGCGAAACCTGCATATCTGCCAACAGCGGCTCTATTAGCAAGCAAGCCAACTCGTTGCGAAATATATCGTCTATATCAGGTTGCTGCTGGGCAGCACCAGGCACTGCTATAAGGATACAGAGCGCGCCAAACAACATGCATTGGGCAATGCGTAAACTAATCATTTAGCTGACACTCCGTAATGCTGCTTTATTGCACTACATCCGCCTTCAAAATAACCACCTTGATCTGATTGGCCTGTCTCTTGGTCAGAACTCTACCGGTGTCGATGACACGGCTTTGACCTGCCGGGATAACTTGCTTAACAGTCTGTATACGCTGAGGTGTACCGGGCGCACTCTGCATTCCAAGTCTGACATTGCCAACGGCTCGCGACGTCTGGTTGATTAGTTCAATCGCAAATGTTCCTTGTCGAGTCAAACCTTGTCTAACCAATAATCTAGTATCTTTGGAAACCGGCGGTTCGAGACTCATTAGTGCCGAACGCGCATTCTCTGCATCGCTGCCCTTAGCCTGCGCAGCCATGGCATAGTAGCGCTTGGCAACTTGTGGTTTACCGGCACGTTCAGCAAATTGCCCCAGACTAAGCTGCGCTTTTGAAGTGGGTAAGAGTTTGATGCTGTTTGCATAGTCCGCTTGTGCGGCTCGCAAATTTCTTTGTTCCTCGTAAATCTTGCCACGTTGAAGGTAGTAATAATAAAACTTGCTGTTTAGCGATATTGCCTTATCGAACGATCGCTTAGCAGAAGAAAGGTTGTTTTGTTTCAGGGCAATATCTCCAACCAGGGAGTGAAAGTGCGCCTCCCGAGGTTCAATGCGAATGGCATCACGTACCAGAGTCATGGCTTTTCGTGTATCGCCTTTCTTCAATATTTGCTGCGCTTTGTCGTAGTAAGCGTAGGCCTCTTGCGACTTAGTCAATCGTGCCATCGCTTTTTTATAGCTGTCCTCGCCAATCGTGCCTCCTTTATTGAGCATGCTGGCCGTCTTCATGTTTTCAACAACTCGCTTTTCTGAAGGCGGGTGGCTGGCGAACAAACGGGTCAGGGAATTGGAAGCTTGTCCTTTAGATAGTTGAACGAACGTTCTCTGCAAACCTACGGCACCCTGTGGGTTGTAACCAGCCTTTGCCATATAGTTCATACCAAAACGATCAGCCTCCAGCTCCGCGCCCTGCCCGTACTGACTGTTGATAATTTGAGCGCCGACAGAAGATGCCAACTGGGCTATTTCTCCATAACCGTTTCTCGCGCCAGCTATTGAGGCTGTCATCACGCCCAACTGCAATCCTATACCGCGTGTCTGGCCCTTTGCTCCATGCTTTGCGGCGGCATGCACAATTTCATGCCCCAGCACAGCGGCCAGCTCTGATTCATTTTTCAGTCTCACCAGCAAACCTCTGTTAATGCTGATTTTACCGCCGGGCAATGCCCAGGCGTTGGGGGTGGAATCATTAATGACATGAAACTCGTAGGGCAACTTGCGATCGCTATGAGCAGCCAGACGCCGACCAACGCTACGCACGTAGTTTTCCACGTTAGGATCAGCTACATAGTCTCCGCCTTGTGCCTGTCGTAATGGCAGATACTGCTGCGCACCGACTTGCAACTCCCAATCTTCCGAGACGAGCAGAAAATCCTTTTTGCCGGTGACCGGATTTTGCACGCAGGCTCCGAGCAGTAACATGCCCAGAAAACTGACAATAAATGCCAAGCCCGATCGCTTGCCCTGACCAGTGTCTAGCCCTTTAGTGGGTGTGATCTGAACGTCTTCCGTCATTCCTTATTCCTCAGGCAGAATGCAATGTACAGCAATGAAGTTAGCGCAGATTAGTGCTGATGACCACCAATACCGTGGGCATGACCATGGGCCTTTTCCTCTGCGCTGGCTACCCTCACAGATACGATTTTGACATCAAAGGTTAGATCAGAACCGGCAAGAGGATGATTCATATCGACGTCCAGATTGAACTTGCCCACCTTTATAACTGTTGCAGGGCTAGGACCATGCTCCCCGCGAATCGTGATTATTTGGCCCACACGGAACGTTTGCTGCTTCCCACCGTCTATCTTTTTGCGTGACAGACGTTGCAGTCGATTGGGATAATGCCTTCCATAGGCCTTTTCATGCGGTATGGTAATGGAGAAATCATCGCCCGGGTACTTGCCCACAAAAGCGTCCTGCAGTGCCAGCAGTACGCCACTTTCGCCATGCAGACAAAGCACCGGATCACCACTTTTGGATGATTCGATCCGTTGTGCGTTGGTATCGTACAAGTCGTAGTGAAAGGCTACGACAGTGCCCGGACCCGCAGCCAGCTCTGGCGATGGATCAGTTGGCATTATTTTTCTCCAAAATTGTGGACTTAAGCAGTGCTAACTTATTTAATATGGAAATGTAAGCAGTACACTGGGAGCATCATGATACCTACTACGGATACCCGAGGGGGCGCTCTAATGGCCTATCACCGCTATTCTGCCTTGAAAACCCTGATTTTATTGCCACTGCTTATTCTGCTCACCGCTTGCACCAATAGTAAATTGATCATCGGGCCGCTGTATAACCAGCTGGACAACCAGATGCGCGATGAATTCAATAAACTCGGTGATTTCAATGAAGAGCAAAAACAGGCTTTCGAGGCGGCGGTAGGCACCTTCCATGTCTGGCATCGACAATCCGAAATGCCTCAGTACGCCAGTTTGATCAAGGAGTTGTCGACTGCTATAGCCACACCAGAAAACACCAGCCCGGCTGATATCAAGCGTTGGATGGAAACAGTCGAAGCACACTCGCGTTCAGCGCGCGAATGTCATCCTGTTAATTTTTCATTCGACCTGATGAAATCGCTGACGGACAAGCAAATCGATTTCATCGAGAGACGCTTTAAGAGTGAACGTGCAAAAAACCGCGAAAGGTATGCGTCCCGTACACCGGACGAACGCATTGAAAGACGTCTGAACAACATCGGCAAGTGGTCAGGCAGAATCGGTGTAGACATTTCTGCCAGTCAACGATCGCTGTTCCGCAAGACATTAGTCAATCAGACAAGCTTACGCAATGAGTACTACGAGTTATCTGACCAATGGAACAAAGAGATGTTTGCACTGGCGCGCAATCAGGAAGCAAGTGACTACGATGCTGCGATGACTGCTCATCTAGCTAAGCTTTGGTCATTGATGGAGACAGCTCATCCAGAGCAATGGCGCGAAAACAGGGAACTATGGCAGTCAGCCGCCTTTGAATTTGTCCAAAGCATGTCTCAGGAGCAACGCGACACCGCTAGTCGCTGGTTAAGTAAAATGGGGGATACCGTGTTGGCTATCTCCAAAGATACACCTTCATTCAAGGTGGCTAACGACGACTCAATTGGTTGCCTGATTGAAGAGGCTAACAGCTAGTGGCATTTGCCAGACACCAGCATCTGTGCGCCTCAAAAGCTCGTTGAATCTCAGCAACACTATGCAACGTCCTCAGCCTTGCAAATAGATCATCAGCTTCAATGTAGCTGCGTTTAAGATAAGCCAACCACTGCTTGGTACGATTTCCAATATGACGTGGGCTCTGACTATCTGACCTTAAAAACTGCGCTTCGACCAGATTCGAAATGTTCAACCACTGCATCGGTGTGCTTGCTTGCCCACACTCAAACGCCAGAATGCGCCTCGCTAAATCTGGCGAGGCTAATGCCCCTCGCCCCAGCATTAAGTGATTGCAGCCACTGCTTTGACGGGCCTTGACGCTGTCTTCGACGCTCCAGATTTCACCATTGATAAAGATCATTTCATCATCGCCGGGCACCACTGCCTTCACTGAAGACCACCATGCAGGAGGTTTATAGCCATCAAATTTGGTTCGCGCATGGATCGCTAACTCCGTGGCACCTGCGGCACGGATGCCATCAACGATCTCAGCGAGCGCATCACTGTTGTCATAACCCAACCTGATTTTAGCCGTCACAGGTATATCAGCCGGCACTGCATCTCTAACTACTTTAACAATATGAGCGACATGAGAAGGTGTCCGCAATAGTATCGATCCGCCCATACTGTTATTGACAGTTTTCGCAGGGCATCCGAAATTCAGATCGACACCGGGCGCTCCCAGTGCTGCAGCGCGAGTGGCATTGAGCGCAAGAGCTTCAGCATCACTGCCAAGAAGCTGCGTGTAGACGGGAACTGCCGAATCGGTGGTGCCCCCTGAGGCAAGCTCAGGACACAATCGCAAGAACACTTTTTCTGGCAGTAATACATCAGTGACTCGAATAAATTCAGTCACACAGCGCGTATAGCCACCGATATCAGTCAACAGACGTCGCATGGCAGCATCTATCACACCCTCCATGGGAGCAAGCACTACCTGAGCGTGAAGCCTATCGCTGTTTGTATTGATTGAGTGTGAAACCGAGGTATTCACAGCGCTGCTTAACTCCCGAAAATAATCGTTCTTAGTCACAATGCGACTGGCGAATATCGCCGCACAGGCCTACACTGCGTGCATCATGCAAATCGGCTATTCCTACGACCTGCAGGTTACAGACCTGAATCGCGAGTCCATCATACTTGACGCGGGACCACTCGGCCCGGTTGCCGTGCCAATAGCTGAAGCCAGGGCTGCGAATTTGGGTGATCGCTTAACCGTATTCATTCACTCAGATGTCGACGGAAAAGCCGTGGCTACAGCCAGGGTCCCGCTTGTTGTCAGGGACCAATGCGCCTCTCTCAAGGTGGTCGATATAACCAACGCAGGGGCGTTTCTGGATTGGGGCCTGGAAAAAAATTTACTCTTGCCCTTCGCCGAACAACGTCGACCGGTAGACATCGGCCGCTATGAAAGTGTACTTGTCTACATGGACAACAGCGGCAGACTGGCAGCCAGTAGTCGGCTGGATCATCACCTACCTGAGACGGCAGATGACTTTCGACCCTGGCAACCAGTCAATCTATTAATTTACCAACGCACAGAGCTAGGGCTCAAAGCGGTAGTGGATAATCGCGCGTTGGGTTTGCTGTACAAAGACGAGATTTTCCAGTCCCTGCGTGTCGGTGAAACACACAAGGGTTTTATAAAACGGCTTCGCCATGACGGGCGGATCGACCTGGCAATGCAACCACCCAGTAAGCAACTGCAGCCCGAGTTGACTGACAAAATAATGTCCTACCTCTTACAAAATGACGGAGTGTGTGAGTTAAGTGACAAAAGTTCACCCGATGCAATACAAGCGGTGTTTAAGGTGAGCAAGAAAAATTTCAAGAAAGCCTTGAGCACCTTGTACCGTGAGCGAAAGATCGTCATAGAATCTGACAAAATCAAGCTGCCCGACAACGCTGCAAGCTAATGGCTATTCAATGGTTTCCCGGCCACATGCACAAGGCCCGCAAGGAAATGGCAAAAGTGCTTCCGCAAATTGATGTGGTGGTGGAGGTACTGGATGCTCGAATACCCTGGAGTAGCGAAAATCCGATGCTCGCCGAACTTGCCGGTGAGAAACCCATGCTGCGAGTACTAACCAAATCTGACCTGGCGGATACCACACGCACGCTTCAATGGCTGGAGTTTTTCAGTGTCGAGCAACAACACGATGCTCTGGCACTCTCTACAACTGAGCCTGACGGGTTCAAGCAGATTCCAGTTCGCTTAAAGGCCCTGGTACCTGCAGATAATTCGCAGCGCATAAAGCCACGCGTCGCCATGATTGTGGGTATTCCCAACGTCGGTAAATCCACGCTGATCAATAAATTAACCGGCAGAGTGATAGCGAAAACAGGAAATGAGCCTGCAATAACCAAGGCTCAACAGCTAATTGCATTGACTGAAGCCTGGTCGCTGCGCGATACGCCGGGCGTGCTATGGCCGAAGGTAGAGAACATCGCCAGCGGATTTCGTCTGGCTGCCACGGGAGCTGTCCGGGACACAGCCATGGACAGCGCCGAAGTGGCTACGCATCTGCTCGATTACTTGCTGGATGCATACCAGATGCAACTTAGAGAGCGCTACGGTCAAGATCTACCGGTGAATGACAGCGTTCAGACGTTAGAGGCCATTGGCAAACTGAGGGGCTGCCTCGGGGGTGGCGCTCTAGTAGACTTCGATCGGGCCGGACGATTGTTGCTCCAGGAGTTTCGACAAGGGCTACTTGGCGGAATCACTCTGGAGACTCCCCAGATGCGCGAACAGGAAAAATCAGAAACTGAGCAGCGCCTGGCAGCCATTGCTGCAAAACGTGAACAGCGTAAAACTCAAAAAAGCGAAGCCCGTGCTGCCAGCCGTGCGCGCAAGAATGCATCCAAACGCTAAGCACTAATCCTGTTCCACTTTGCCAGCTTGGCATTCGTTAGCTGACTCACAGATCCGGGCTGTGGCGCGAATTTTTACGCAGGTAACGTGCACCCGAACTCGAAGTTTCTGAGAATTCGCCGATAGAGTTAACACTCACCTTTTAAAGATTAGGTGTTCGTTAGGTTATCCGGTAAAGCCGGGTAGATGAGGTGTTAAACATGCGCTGGTTCAGAGTATTGGGGATAATGGTGTTAGTCGGTTGCCTGACCCTGCTCGGTGCCTGCTCGGTCAAACCCATTGAATCTGATCGAAGCTCCCAACGTGCAGCGCTGACCCGCTGGAGCCAGTGCCTGGAGCGTTTTGGTGATCAATACCAAAAATCCGTTAGTTCACTCATCTCTAGTACCAAGTCGATCTGTGATGGGCACCGCAGAGATGTCCTGGCCACTTTTCCTGAGCATCAAGAGAACCAAGTGAATACAATCCTGTCTGAGAAAACTCGCGTATTTACATCGCGGCTTGTGAAAACAGGACTTGGCAATTCAGCCCATCAGGAGGCGCGCCAAGGCGATCTGTGACATAGTGCCGTGGTTTATTCTCAAGCCCACTAATGGCAGGACACGATCGACCCATGACTCGACCCACTAAAATTGTACTTTTGACTAGTGCCTCGATGGCACTTGTTGCCAGCGCCCTTTCTGCGCCAACCTTCGCACAAGACACCAAACTTGAATCTGATGACGCAAAAGTCAGTTACGGGCTTGGCATGATGATCGGGGAGCGCATCCTCAAACAATATGGCGACGTAGACTACGATTTGCTGATGGAAGGCATGAAGGCTCAGAAAGCAGGCGAGGAAACGCTGATCTCAATGGATGAAGCTCAAGTAGCGCTGCAGGCCAAACAGCAAAAAGAAGCAGAAATGGCGTCTATGGCAGCCAAGGAAAAAGGTGCCATGTTTCTGGAAGAAAACAAAGCAAGAGACGGTGTCAGTGTGACCGACAGCGGCCTACAGTATGAAGTCATAACTGCGTCAGACGGTGCAAAACCTGGCATTGATGATACTGTCAGCGTGCACTATGTCGGCACGTTAATGGACGGCACTGAATTTGATAGCTCCATTGCCAGGGGTGAGCCCGCTTCGTTCCCCTTGAAGGGCGTGATTCCCGGTTGGACTGAAGGTTTACAGCTAATGAATGTTGGCAGTAAGTTTCGCTTCGTTATTCCGTCAGATCTAGCCTATGGCGATCGCGGTGCCGGCCAACAAATTGGCCCGGGCGAAACCTTGATCTTCGAAGTTGAGTTACTCGAAATCAAATCCTGATTGCTCAATGCATCCTACAACCCTGCTGCTTGTCCTTGCCGGTCAGGCGCAGGGTTTTTTTAACAGCCATTCCCAGCCCTGGTTGCTGAGCTCTGATCTGCTGCCTAAGCAGTTTACCGTCCGTTGCGACAACAAAAAATATCTCTACACGCGGTCATGCCCGGTTTTTGACCGCTGATCCTGTTGCCAATTGTCGGGTTCCCATACGGGCGCATTCTCGCTCAACAAGCGTTTACCAAGGATGATATCGGCGGCACGTTCTGCAACCATCATGCTCGGCGCATTCAAGTTACCATTCGTGATGGTTGGGAAAATGGAAGAATCAACCACTCTTAGTCCTCTTACACCACGAACACGACAACTGCTATCAAGCACAGCCATTGCATCATCAGCCGCACCGATCTTGACGGTGCATGAGGGATGGTAGGCACTCTCCACATTTTCGCGTACCCATTGATCAATCGATTCATCAGATTCGATGCCGGCACCGGGCTGAATTTCATCACCTCGAAACGGTGCCAGCGATTCTTGTTGCAGAACCTCACGCGTCAGGCGAATGCAATCACGCCAGTCTTGCTTATCCTGTTCATCCTGCAAATAGTTGAATCGTATACTCGGCGCTTCAAAAGGGTTAATAGAGCGGATAGCAACACGACCGCGACTCTTGGGTTTGTTCGGCCCTACATGAACCTGAAAACCATCGCCATCAAATGCGGCACGTCCGTCGTAACGCATCGCACCCGGTAAGAAGTGGTACTGGATGTTCGGCCATTTCAACCCGGCGCGTGAGCGAATGAAGCCACAGGACTCAAAATGATTGGTTGCGCCCAGACCTTTTCTAGTCAGAATCCAGCGAGCCCCAATTAAACCTTTGCGCCACAAAGCCAACTCTCTATTCAGGGAAACAGGCTGCGTGCATATGTACTGAAAATAAACTTCCAGATGATCTTGAAGGTTGGCCCCCACTCCGGGTGCTTCAACTTTAAGCGGTACTTCCGCTTCTGCAAGTACATCAGCAGGACCAATCCCAGATCGCTGCAATATGGTCGGTGAACCGATAGATCCCGCGCAGAGAATCACTTCCCCTTGTGCAAATATTTTCATCTGCCGACCAGCAGCGCGGTAGTGCAATCCTATCGCTTTATCACCGTCAAAAATAACCCTGTCTATCTGTACATGAGGTATGACTTTCAGGTTGGGACGTTCTTTGGCTGGAGCAAGATAACTGCGAGAAGAAGATGCTCGCACCCCGTCAAGCACTGACATGTTCTTTTGACCAAAGCCCTCTTGCTGGTAGCCATTGTAATCGGCAGTAAACGGATACCCGGCATCTTCTCCAGCGCTGATAAACGCCTGATAGAGAGGATTCATCTGCATGTCATTGCCACCGTTAACACCCACCGGACCATATCCGCCTCTGTAGCGGTTGGCTCCGTGATGCCAGGCTTCCATGCGTTTGTAGTAGGGCAAGCAATTGGCATAGTTCCAGCCCTCAGCGCCCTGTTCTTCCCATTCATCAATATCGCAGGCATGTCCGCGGACAAATGCCATACCGTTAATGGACGAAGAGCCGCCAATCACTTTTCCGCGTGGGCAATCCAGCTTGCGCCCCCCCAAACCTGCTTCAGACTCGGATTCGAATCCCCAGTTGTACTTATTCATATTCATGGGAATGGATAGCGCGGTTGGCATTTTAATAAAAATGCTCTTGTCAGAGCCACCTGCCTCGAGCAGTGCAACAGAGACACTGGGGTCTTCGGACAAACGTGCGGCCAATACACAACCGGCAGAACCCGCGCCGGCAATAATGAAATCAAATTCGCTCATATCAATTGCTTCCATGATTCATCGGCGGCGTGCCTGCTTGCACAGCCACACGCGATCCGGCTTCCACGTCATTCAGATCCAGATGATTACGCATAAAACGTTGTGATGCGTCTTGCACGGGCTGATGGTCCCACGGAGTGAAGCGCCCCTGCCGCAAAGCCTCATAGCAGAGAATACGGCGCTGCTGGTTTTCGCGGATGTCTTCATCCAGTGCATCCAGATTCCAATGCATTTCCAGGTGACTAGCAAAGTGCTCGTTCAACTCAGCATATTCAGCGACATCTGCAAGATTACTGAGTTCATGTGGATCAGACTCGAGATTAAACAACTGAGCCGGGTCGGCTGCGCAATGGATGTACTTCCATGGCCCCTGTCGCAACATGATCATCGGGCTTACCGAACCTTCAGCCATATATTCAGCTGCAATCATTCGATCAGTCTGTTCGATACCCTCTGCTGCGGCCACCAGACTTTGCCCATCAAGAGCAAGCGCAAGCTGACTCTCATCGATTCCGGCCAATTCAACTAAAGTAGGCAGGACATCCATAGCTGTGCACGGCATATTCACAGTACGATGCTTGAAACGACCAGGCGCTGCAATCGACAGAGGAATACGGGCAGCGCCTTCGAAAAAATTCATTTTGTACCAGAGACCCCGCTCACCAAGCATATCGCCATGATCCGAGACAAACACCACCACGGTATCATCCGCAAACCCGCAACTATCAAGCGTGTTAAGTAATTCACCTACTTTGTCATCAAGATAACTGATGTTTGCACAGTAGGCCCGGCGCGCATTTTTTATATCGGCGTCGCTAACCGTAAAACGATTGGCATCAACCGCATTATAAATACGCTGACTATGGGGGTCACGTTGTTCAGCCGACATGGCAGGTACAAAGGGATCGGGAATGTCGACCCCTTCGTATTTATCCCAATACTCAGGGCGAGCCGTGTACGGATCATGGGGATGAGTAAAACTGGCCGTGAGACAAAAGGGACGGCCATCCTTGCGTCTGGCAAGATTCAACAAACTGCGCTTAGCGTGATAAACCACCTCGTCATCGTATTCAAGCTGATTCGACGTATGAGCGACGCCCGCTTCTGTGACAGAAGATAGATTGTGATACCACCAGTCAACGCGCTCAAAGGGTACCCGCCAGTCTGGTGTCCAACCAAAATCTGCCGGGTAGATATCAGTGGTTAGCCGATCTTCAAAACCATGCAGCTGATCAGCCCCTACAAAATGCATCTTGCCGCTGAGCGCTGTGTAGTAGCCGGCTCTTCGCAAGTAGTGAGCAAACGTTGGCAGGTTAGATGGAAACTCCGCTGCATTGTCGTATACGGTGGTGCCCGATGGTAAGAGCCCTGCCATAAAAGAGCCCCGCGCAGGCGTGCATAACGGACTAGGTGAATAGGTATTGGCAAAATTAACGCTGCGCTTATGCAACGAGCGCAAATGAGGGACGTTGAGAAAATCGGCTGGACCATCGCTCCAGAACGTGCCGGTAAGCTGATCCACCATCAGGATCAGGAAATTAGGTTGTTGATTCATGTTTAGAAGTCTGTCGGCACACCACCCGCTTCTTTACGGATATTGACGAATGCTGTTAGTTCATCGCGTGTGGCTGGATCAAGATAAGGCTCTTCATAACTTGCAAGTCGCTCTTTCCAGATACGGTTGGCTTTGAGCAAAGCAGTAGACTGACCGCCTTCAAACCATGTTTCGTAGTTTCGCCAATCACTTAGTACTGGAGAGTAAAACGCATCCTTAAATCGCTGCTGCGTGTGTTCCGTTCCAAAAAAGTGACCACCCGGTCCAACCTCAGCGATTGTATCTACAGCCAAAGACTGCTCGCTAAAATCCAGCGGTGTAAGGAATTCTGCAACCATTTGTAAAAGGTCAATATCCATAATGGTCTTTTCATACGAACAGCACAAGCCTCCTTCCATCCAACCTGCGCCATGTTTGAGCATATTCATACCGCCATTGATCGCGCCCCACAAGGAAAACACGCTTTCATAGGCCGCTTGCGCATCGAGCGTGTTTGCAGCACATACGTTAGAAGTTCGATAAGGAAACCCATAGCGACGTGCCAACTGCCCACCGATTATCTGTGCCTTCATGTACTCAGGCGTACCAAAGGCTGGAGATCCAGACTTCATGTCAACGTTAGAGGTAAAACCGCCATAGACAGCAGGCGCACCTGGTTTAACAATCTGACTAAACGCTATCCCTGCCAGGGCCTCGGCGTTTTGTTGTACCAGCGCACCAGCGATCGTGACCGGCGCCATCGCCCCTGCCAGCGTAAATGGCGTTATCACCACAGGCTGCCCCATTGAAGACATTTCAATAATGCCTTGCATCATCGGTATGTCTAATTGCAAAGGAGAGTTGGTGTTGATAACTGTCCAAACCGAAGGCTGGGCTTGCAACTGCTCCGTGCTGACACCACGACCAATACGCGTCATCTCGATCGCATCGCGATTGCGCATTGCACCCAAAGAATAAATACAAAAGCTCTTGTCGGTCAGTGTCAAAAGATCGAATACACAATCCAGATGACGCACTGAGGCATGCACGTCTACAGGCTCGCAAGGGTAACCCCCGTTGCCATGCAAAACACTGTGCATCTGAGAGAGCTTCAGAAAGTTGCGAAAATCCTGTTGATTGCCAGTGCGCCTGCCTTTTTCGAGGCAGGATGCATTGGGTGCGCTTGCCATCATATAAAAACTTAGGCAGTCGCCACCGATGAGCAAATTATGCTGTGGGTTTCTGGCATGCAACGTAAACTGTGCGGGTACGGTTGCAATCAAAGACTCTATCAGCTCTGGCTCAAAGTGCACTTGTATGCCATCAGCACCCAGTGTGGCCCCCGCTGCGATCATCATCGCCCGGGCCTCTTCGTGTAAGACGGCTATACCCGTATCGCGAAGCAAGTTCAGAGATGCATTGTGCAGCGATTCTATTTCATCGTCTGACGCAAGATCGACAGCTTGCATACGATTGCGCCGAGGCTGTTGAAAAGGCTTCTGTTCAAAGCTGCCGGCAGGTGCAGCCGCCCGCCGTCCTCGCCTTACCCGCCGAGGACCTTTACCACCTTTTTGTTCGCTGCTCACAAAAGATTACTTGGTGCCAAAAATGCGATCACCGGCATCGCCCAGTCCCGGCACAATATAACCATGATCGTTAAGCTGCGAGTCTACCGCCGCAGTTACGATCGGAACATCCGGATGAGCCTCATTAAATGCTTTTATACCCTCAGGTGCAGAGATTAAACACACAAAACGCATGTCTTTAGCGCCACCCTGCTTCAATCGATGCACCGCAGAGATCGCTGAATTTGCAGTTGCAAGCATAGGATCAACTACAACGATTAAACGCTGATCCATATTACTTGGCACTTTGTAGTAATACTCGACAGCCTCAAGTGTTTCAGGATCTCTGTACAAGCCCACATGCCCTACGCGAGCGGAAGGTATGACATCCAGCATACCGTCCAGCATCCCGTTGCCCGCTCGCAGGATGGAAATAAACGCAAGCTTTCGCCCTTTGAGTGTGGGTGCTTGCATAGCCTCCACCGGCGTCTCTATGGGTGTATCTACCAGGGCTAAGTCACGTGTCACTTCAAAGCACAGCAGCCAGGAAATTTCTCGCAGCAAGGCTCGAAACGCAGAAGAAGATTGTTCTTTTCTGCGCATCAGAGTGAGTTTGTGCTGAACCAGCGGATGTGTCACCAGCGTGGCTTTTATACCTTTTTCCTGAAGATCCTGTTCGTTCAACATGATTTTGTGCCCCCTCTCTTATCGTTAAAGCTTGATTATTGTTTTACTCGTTGCCTTCCCCACCACTACTACGTGATTAGTTGGCAAGTTTTTTATACCGAACCCGCTTAGGCTGCGCCGCAGATTCACCCAAACGCTCTCGACGATCCGCTTCATACTCAGTGTAATTTCCATCGAAGAAATTGATCTCGGATGGATCTTCATAGGAAAGAATATGAGTCGCGACACGATCCAGAAACCAGCGATCGTGAGATATAACAATCGCGCAGCCGGCAAAATCCAGTAACGCTTCCTCCAGTGCTCTGAGTGTTTCGACATCCAGATCGTTGGAGGGCTCATCCAATAACAGGACGTTAGCACCTTGCTTGAGTGTCAGAGCCAGATGCAAGCGCCCACGCTCGCCGCCTGAAAGATCCTTCACGAATTTCTGCTGGTCGCTGCCCTTGAAGTTAAAGCGACCAACATATTGACGAGCAGGCATCTCGTAACCATTGATCACGATAGTATCGCTACCTTCAGCCAGCACATCAAAGACGGTTTTCTCACCATCCAGATCGTCACGACTTTGATCGACATAGGCCAGCTTTACGGTCTCACCCACTACGATACTGCCGCTATCAGGCTGCTCGCGGCCCATCAGCATGCGGAACAACGTGGATTTTCCAGCACCATTGCCTCCGATGACACCGACGATGGATCCTTTGGGCATGCTAAAGGAGAGATCTTCGATCAAAACACGATCCCCATAGGATTTAGTCACGTTTTCGAAATCAATGACTTTGTCTCCCAAACGTGGTCCGGGCGGTATGTAGATTTCATTAGTCTCTGAACGCTTCTGAAACTCCTGTGATTGCATCTCTTCAAAACGCTGCAGACGGGCCTTGGATTTCGCTTGTCGCCCTTTAGCACCTTGCTGAACCCATTCCAACTCTGCCTTCATCGCCTTGGCATGCGACGATTCCTGCTTGGATTCCATTTCAAGACGCGCAGATTTCTGATCCAGCCATCCGGAGTAATTGCCCTCATAAGGGATACCATGACCACGGTCCAGTTCCAGAATCCAGCCAGCAACGTTGTCCAGGAAGTAGCGATCGTGCGTTATTGCGACAACCGTACCGTTGAAATCATGAAGAAAGTGCTCTAGCCAGGCAACCGAATCAGCATCCAGATGGTTGGTAGGCTCATCGAGCAAAAGCATATCGGGACTCGATAGCAACAGACGGCACAAGGCCACACGACGCTTTTCACCACCTGACAGATGCTCAACGTTTTCGTCCCAGGGTGGCAGACGCAGGGCGTCAGCAGCTATATCCATCTGGTGCTGCAAATTATGCGCATCCGAAGCTTCGATGATTGCCTCTAGCTTGGCTTGTTCTGCTGCAAGGGCATCGAAATCTGCATCGGGTTCCGCATAAGCTGCGTAAACCTCATCCAGCCGCGCCTGCGCATTCTTGATTTCACCGACGGCCTCCTCTACCACTTCACGGACACTTTTTGCAGGATCCAATTGCGGCTCCTGCTCCAGATAGCCGACATTGATTCCCGGCATGGGTCTGGCTTCGCCTTCGATTTCTTCATCGAGTCCAGCCATGATTTTGAGCAGTGAGGACTTGCCCGAGCCGTTGAGACCCAGCACACCGATTTTGGCGCCAGGAAAAAATGACAAGGAGATATTTTTGAGAATCTGACGTTTGGGGGGCACGATCTTGCCAACCCGATTCATGGTGTAGACGTACTGGGCCATTGGGTTTCCGACTGGATAAAACGCGTAGTGTATAGAAAACAGAGGCGCTTCCACAGTATCAAGACAAAGTGTCACGGCGAACTTGTCAGATCCACACTAGACTAATGCGAAGAACTGCCACTTTTTGGCATTATCGGCTTACCGCCCCAACCTTGGCCATACGGGTACGACTCTATGTTTGCATCCTTTTTTCCCCGTCCAAAACAATTCTTCCTTTCAGCAGTTGCCTGGTTTTTCGCAAGCCTGGGAATCTGGTATGGGTTTGCCGATGGGCTGGCCTCTTCCTTGAGTTTTATGCGAGAGGCACTACCGACAGTTGAGGGAGCGTCCAGGCCGCCATTTTTGAATCCCGACAAAGTCTGGTTGTATCAGTACATAGTTCTCGTGACCATTCTGTTTTGTATAGCTTGGTTTTTCATCGACCGCAACAAGTGGTACCGATGGGCTGTGGTGGGTACCGCGGTGATTCTGCTGGCTACCTATTTTCAGGTGCAGATCAGCGTTTGGCTGAACAACTGGTATGGAGATTTCTACGACCTGCTGCAACTAGCGCTTTCAGAAAAGGGCACCAGCAAAATCACCTCAGAGCAATTCTACGGGCAACTGCTCACAGCCCTCTACATACTGGTGCCCAATATCATTTTTCTTGTCACGTTCTCGTTTTTTACCTCGCATTATGTATTTCGCTGGCGAACTGCCATGAACGAGTACTACATGTCGCATTGGACCAATCTTCGTAACATCGAAGGCGCCGCACAGCGAGTGCAGGAAGACACGATGCGCTTTGCCGGGATAATGGAGAATCTAGGGTCGGCGTTTATCAGTTCGATCATGACCTTAATCGCCTTTTTACCACTGTTGTGGACACTGTCCGATCAAATCACCGAGCTCCCTATTATTGGTGCGGTTAACGGTTCTCTGGTGTTTCTCGCTCTACTCTCAGCCATATTCGGCACCGTGCTGCTCGCCGCTGTGGGCTATCGCCTCCCGGGTTTGGAGTTCAACAACCAGAAAGTAGAAGCTGCCTATAGAAAAGAGCTGGTGTACGGAGAAGACTACGAAAATCGTGCAGAGCCCATAGCTGTGCAGGAACTGTTCGGCAATGTTCGTAAAAACTACTTCAAGCTATACTTCAACTATCTGTACTTCAATGTATTTCGCTACGCCTATCTGCAAGGTGCAAACTTCATCCCACTGATTGCACTTGGCCCAACATTTGTTGCCGGCGCAATTACCTTTGGTTTCTATCAGCAAATCAGCAACGCCTTCGGACGAGTCGAAAACTCGTTTCAGTTTCTGGTTAATTCCTGGACAACCATTGTTGAACTGATGTCTATCTACAAACGTCTGATTGCCTTTGAATCGCGCATCGATTCAGGTATGGATAGCAGCACAGGCGAACCAGCCATGACCATGTAGAAAACGAGCCTGTTATAGGTTGATGTTACTCCTCTCTGCCAAAGCTAGCAGGAGTAACATCAACCTCGGCAGCCGCGTATCATGGACAGACTCCGCCAATCTGGCTCAATGGCAACAATACCGCCGGTTCACCCAGCTATGGCAATCGATTGAACTGGTTAT
>JBGCEO010000072.1:0-41936 GCA_045106475.1 Granulosicoccus sp. | reverse complement strand
TCAACGATACCATCGTTGCCAGGTACATCTGCTTGATAGTGTTTACCATGCTTATCGATTGCTAATAAACCAAGCATGCCGGCATAGTTACCTTGAAGCTCAGCAAAGTATTGCAAAGCAGGATAGATTAAGTCATCACCTTGGTACTCAGATAATTTGTACCCCCGCATGTTTTACAAAAGCTCCATGGCATCCCTGCTTACTCTGCCCAGTGCTCCACTATCATGGACTCTATTACTCAAGCGAACGACACTTATGCCCAGCTCTGGCGCAGTGGTCAATCGACAGGAATGTGCAATAGTACAGCCACCATGCCAAATGACATCATAACGGTCAGCAATTTCTTTGCGTTCGTACAATCAGCCTAACCCGACGCGCGCTCCCAAATCTAACGTAGTTAAAGCCTATCTCGCTGTGTGTCGATTGCTAGAGAATAAGTATATTAAGGTACCTGGACAGCCTGAATTGTGGCGCTATGTTTGGATATTCAAATAGTTACTGAGGTCCGACCCGTTTGCTGTCCGTTTGCTTTTTTCAGTTAGTTACTGAGGTCCGACCCGTTGGGTTTTTCTTGATCTCTTTGAGTGCTTTGGAGAGCAGGCTAACGCGTCGTGGTTGGAAACTCTCGTCGGTGAGTGACAGCGAGCGGATTCGATCCAATCGGAACACACGTGTGCCTTTGCGCAGGCAGCAATAGCTGATTAATACCAAGGAATCATCTAGAAATACGATTGAAAGCGGATAAACACGCCTACTGGATGCGCGCCCTTTAACGTCTCGATATTCAATATCAAGGGCAAGCTCTTGCCAGGCAGCTTGCCTGATCACTCCGGGATCTATTGATATTTTTGGGCGTTCCTTAAAACGCTTTGCGTGCAGTACGTTGTGTTTTAAATGTGCCTGCAAACGTGGTGGAAGCGATCCCTGTAACTTTGCCAGTGCATGCTTGGCTGCTTTTGCCAGCGAAGGGTCTGCAACAGCCTGCACCTCTCTGAGCCCAAGCACCAGAGCTTCAATCTCTTCGCGAGTAAAGATCTGAGGCGGCATTGCCGGGTCTTCGGTTAGGCTATAACCGTATCCAGCCGCGCCCTCAATAACAGCGCCAGCCTCCCGCAATGATTCTATATCGCGATAAATAGTCCGCTCTGAGACTCCCATCGCTTCAGCCAGTAAATCAGCGGTAACGGGCGGATTGTGCAGCCTCAGTTCCTGCAACAATTGAATAAGACGTGTAGACCGGGACATGGTGTAGCCATGGTATCACTAAAACTCATTGCTACTGACATAAACTGACAGTAGCGCTTGCTAAAGTGATGACCAGATTAAAGCAACCGGAGAGACACAATGTCTTTACAACTACTTACGTTTGGCCCGGCTTTTGGCGAACCCGATGCCAGCCCTTTTTGTGTCAAGGCAATCTGCCTTCTGAACATGGCGGGCGTAGAGTGGGACTTGATACCCGACTCAGATAGTCGCAAAGCGCCGATAGGGAAACTACCTGTCTTGATTGATGGCAAAAGAACAATTCACGACAGCGATAATATTCGCTATTACCTGGAAAAGCACTATGCAGCAGATTTCGATTCAGGACTTTCTATGACTCAAAAAGCCCTGTCGAGAGCACTGATACGCATGATCGAAGAGCATCTGTATTTTTGCCAGGTATACGATCGTTGGGTTGACGATACTTGCTGGGCACATGTAAGAGATCGGTTTTTTTCAGGCTTGCCTCCCGTAATGAGAACGATTGTTCCCAAGCTGGTCAGACGAAATGTACTCTCCGCCCTGCATGGACAAGGAGTTGGTAGATTGGCTTACGACGACATGTTCGCACGGGCTGCGCTGGATATAGCAGCGATAGAGACACTGCTTGACGACGATCAATATCTGTTTGGGGCTGAGCCGACTGCTGCCGATGTATCAGTAGGCTGTACTTTGGCATCCATGTCTGCAAATCCCGAACGAACACGACTCAGCGCCAGAGTCCTGGATAGCAAACGCCTCATGAGCTATATCACTGATCTAAAATCTGCAATTTACCCAGAGCAATCACAAACGCCTGGTCGCATCGAATGAAACAGACGATCAGTTACTCCAGTGTTTGAACGTGAATGAACAGAGGGTTAAGTTTTAAGGTACTCGATAGATTTGGCGAGCACACTAGGATGATGCATCAAGAGAATCACGGTAATCGTTCCAACCTCCATCGACTGACGATGGAGCTTCCAGCCAAGATGCTATTGGCTCCCCGGATACGGGATCTTTAGAGGGAATAGGAAGCATCATAATTCTCTTTGCTGCAGCTTTGAAAGCTTCTTCAGTTAGAAAAGCCTCCTGTATATTGTCCCAATCGCGTCCATCGGGATACCCACCCACCATCAACACATCATCAGAGTGACCAATCATCTCATGACTGACTCCAGCAGGCATGACTACTACATCCCCTGCCTCAACACGCACTCTCTCGCCGTCCTTGCCGAAAATCAGTAAATCCATCCAGCCAACCGCACAACCCAGGCATTCGTGTGTTGTAGAGTGAAAGTGCGAGTATTCGTAAATGCCCGGATAGCTCCAGTTATTGAGCCAACCGTTCTTAAGAAAACACTGCCTGACTGTTGCTTCTCCGCCCCCGGGTATCGCACCGCGATGAATCAGCAACGGAAACCGACTATTAGGTAGTCTTTCTTTAGGTCCGCATTGATAGGTATCTGTAACCATGATGATCTACGCTCCCAGCCATACTTTTAGTTTAACCCGGTCGTTTAGCAGCTTGTGTATTTAGATAAACCGCATGGAGGGATCTAGTCGCACAGATGAATAGCCTGTTGCGTTTTGGCCCGCCAAACTCAACGTTGGCAACAGTTTCATCGGTAAGTATTTTCCCAATTAACTCTGCCTCAGGCGTATAACAATGAACGCCATCTCCGGCTGACGTCCAAACGTTTCCATCAACATCTATACGAAAACCATCGAACAAGCCCTCTGAACAGGTAGCGAACAAGCGTCCATTTTGAAGTGAATTATCGCTACCCACGTCGAATACTCGTATATGCTGCGGACCGTTCTCCACATGCGTTGCGCCTGTATCCGCAATATATAAAAGGGATTCGTCTGGAGAAAATGCCAATCCATTCGGTTTCACGAAATCAGTGGCCACGGCGATCACCTCGCCTGATTGCGGCTCTATGCGGTAAACGTGCGAACCGTTTATTTCACTATCAGACTTGTCGCCTTCGTAGTGGCCGTCTATTCCGTAGGTAGGATCTGTAAACCATATCGAACCATCAGATTTAACTATGACATCGTTTGGCGAATTAAGACGCCTGCCTTGATAGTGAGCAGCAAGAATTGTCAGTGAGCCATCAACTTCTATACGACTAACTTGCCTACCTTGATGCTCACACGACACTAATCGGCCCTCTCTATCCATTGTATGGCCATTTTGAAACCTACACGGTTTCTGGAATACCGAAACCGATTCAGTAGTCTCATCAAATCGTAACAGTCTGTCGTTTGGAATGTCTGACCAGAGAAAATACTTGCCTGCAGGGAAATAGACCGGGCCCTCTGCCCAGCGTGTGCCAACATACAAGGTTTCCATAAACGTATTGGGAAGCACATAGCGAGCAAACCGCTTGTCGAGCACTTGAAAACAGTCACTAATCATTTTGAGAGCACCTATTGGGTCACCTTATGGCCACGCCCGTAGACCAGAAGCATCAGAATAATGACGCTACCATAAATTATCTGACGCCCTGATTCCGGCATCTGCATAATGGACAATACTGAATTCAATAAAACAATAAGAATAACGCCCATCAGAGTACCCACATACCGGCCCCGACCGCCAAGGATATGCGTCCCTCCAATGACAACTGCCGCTATTGCCGGCAATAGATAAGCATCGCCCATTCCCTGGTAGGCTTTGGTTGAATAACCAGCTAGTAGCGTTCCTGCGAACCCGGATAGCATGCCACACAAACTAAAAGCAATAATAATCACCTTACGCGATGGAACACCAGCAAGATAAGCCGCGCCTTCCCTGTTACCCACTGCATAAATGTAGCGTCCGAGGTATGATTTTTTCAATAACAGTATGATCAAAATAGATATGGCTACCCAAACAATCAATGCGACAGGTAGACCACCTATTTTGCCGACCGCCAGATATTGCATTAAAGGAGTTGCAGCGGTTTGAGGGGCAAAGCCTCCCGTATGGGCCACCATGAGACCTCGCAGAACCGCATTTACTCCCAGGGTAAAGATCATGCTTGGGATACGTAGATAAGCAACCCCAAAACCATTGAACAAGCCAACCAATAAACCCACAGCAAGCCCTACCGGTATCGCCATGGGGCCGCCAATGGTTGTTGCCATCATTGCAGCTGCTGCGATGGTCCATGGAACCGAGAGATCAATGTGCCCCAGCAGTATGACCAGCATCATACCTGCGGCAACAATACCCAGGAAAGCACCTACTTGTAATTGCTGAAGCAGATAGGTAAGCGATAGCAAGGTAGCTGTGCCTTGAGTTTGCAGGGTATAAGCAGTGCCAACCGCTAGTATGATCACTACAAATACAGCCGCAAAAACGATGGGTTTATCGTCGTCGGATAATTTGAATCCTGCTTGTTTTTTATCGCTCATGCGATGTTCACGTTTACTTTCATATTATCGAAATAACTCCAGCGAATTCTTTACCCTGACGACAGCGAGAGCACCAAGACTCACAGCAGCCAACAAAACAACACCTTCGAACAAGGGCTGCAACAGAGGATCTATTTCAAAAATTCTGAAGTTAAAAGAAATCGTTCTTAACACGAGAGCGCCAAATATCGAACCAATAGCAGATCCAACGCCCCCTAGTAGAGACGTGCCGCCTATTACCACGGCTGCGATTGAATTAAGTGTATACGCACCTGCCTGCGGGATATCCGCATTGCCGGATGATGTTTGCAGCGTCAGGTACAGACCACCTACGCCAGCAAAGAAACCGCCTAGTGTAAAAGCTGCAAGCTTTGCGCGATTGATCGACAAACCAGACATGTATGCCGCCCCTTCTGCGGATCCAACTGCGTATACACTCCTGCCTGTCACTGATCTGGCAAAAGGTAGCCAAATGAATACAGCACAAAACACAAGCAGTAAGAGTGGTACCGGTATCCACGCAATGGGAGCAAACCAGCTTGCCTCGCCGTTGTCAGCCAATCCATAGGTTGCTGCAAACTCATAGAGATCGTTGGTCAGGACCCAGCCCAGATCTCCATCGACATTCCCACCGGGAGTTGGTCTTAAAAACAGTGCAACACCCATAAAAATTGCCCCTGTTGCAAGAGTAGCAATAATGGGCTGAATCCGACCATAAACCACCACGCACCCATTCAAAAAACCGCAGGCTGCGCCGGTAAAAAGACAAATGATAAAGCCAGCGGTAATCTGCCATCCGCTACCATTAAGAAGATGACTGGCCAGACAATTCACTAAAGTCATCACAGCCCCTACCGACAAATCCAGCCCTCCCATCAGAACCGGAATAGTCTGGGCCATGGCGACCATAGCCAATGCAAATACCTCATTGGCATTCTGTATATAGACAGCTGTTGAAAAGCCGCGCGGATGATTCAGGTTGTAGAAAACATAGAATGCAATAAAAACCGATATGACCGTTATCAACGCTGCATTTTTTAGCAATGCAATCTTGAGGTTCACCCAATGCCCTTGCTGTGTTCCACCATTACTCATGCAGCCGCCTCGTCAAGGTTTAATGAGCTAGCAATAATGTTACGTTCACTAATGTCATCACCTTCGAGCTCCTTGACAATTCTTCCGTCGTACATGACTGCCACGCGATCACAACACCCGATCAGCTCTTCGTAGTCAGTTGAGTAGATAAGTACAGAAACACCTTCTTCAGCCAGTTGACGCAATAAGCGATAGATTTCCTGCTTTGTTCCTACATCGATTCCGCGTGTCGGATCGTTGAGCAGCACAATTTTTGGGTCTGTAATAAGCCACTTGGCGATAACAACTTTCTGCTGATTTCCGCCCGAGAGCGTCGATACCGCATCTTTGGTGGAACCTGATTTGATCTGCATTCGCGATATCCCTTCTTTAATCGCATCATCGAAGGCTTGCTGATTCAGAAAAGGACCATTCGACAACATCTTCAGTGATGCCATTCCAAGGTTGTCTTCAATCGACATTGGCAGCAGCAAGCCCTCTGTTTTTCGATCCTCAGGGATAAGCGCCATGTCGATACCAGCCTCTTTAGCTTTTTTGGGCGATTTGATCGACACTGCTTGTTCGTTTACATAGATCGTGCCCTGTAGTTTTTTCAATACACCAAACAAGCCCAGGAGTAGCTCTTTCTGACCTTGACCATCCAGACCACCCAGCCCGACAATTTCTCCTTTGCCCACGCTCAAAGACACACTATGCAGAGTGTTTTCCCACGTTAAATCTTTAACACTTAGCGCCTCAGCGCCACGGCTAAAAGAACGTTTAGGTGGAAAGTGAGCCGATATCTCCCTACCAATCATCATTTGAACAATCTCTCCAGGACTCTTTTCTCCTTCGGCAAAGGTGTCAATATGCTTCCCATTGCGAAATACTGAACACATATCAGCAACCGCTTCTATTTCATGCATGCGATGAGAAATGGTCAGGATGGACAATCCTTCGTCACGCAGTTTACGTAGTAAGGACAACACATTATCAACATCAGCGGCGGTCAAGGCTGATGTGGCCTCATCGAGTATCAAAACACTCGGATCACGCGACAGGGCTTTGGCAATCTCTACCATTTGCCGCCTGGACAATGGCAGGTCTCTAACGCGAGTACGAGGATTGATATCTTCACAACGAATTCGGGCTAGCAGACTTTCAGCCCTGCGAATCTGCTCTGCCCGATGAATTAAACCGAAACGACGTGGTGGATTACTGATGCAGATATTATCAGCCACGCTCAGGTCTGGTATCAGGGATAACTCCTGAAATATACAAACCACACCGGCTGAATTAGCTTCAGCCGGACCTCGAAATTTTCGTAGCTGTCCATCAAGCCTAAGTGATCCTTCGTCGGGTTCAACCACGCCCGACATTATCTTGATTAACGTTGATTTACCTGCGCCATTCTCACCTAGCACGGCGTGAATAGAACCTAGTTGACAATCAAAATCTACCGAGTCTAACGCTGTCACTCCGCCATAGCGTTTAGTAATTCCTTTCAACTCAAAATGGGAAGACCCGGAGCCTGGCTCAGTGTTCACTATCATAGATGCAAGTTGCCAAGCGTTGAATACAGGTTGCCAGCTTTCAAGCGCTTCAGGCGATGCAACAAAACGTTGCACCGCACACCCTGTTTATCGTGGGCCAGCTCTCTAAGCCTTTCGGTTATGCAGCAGACCTAGTTGGCGTCTTTAGCCATTATCTCTCTGGCTGTGATGTTTACACCACATGGAGGGAATTCATTAACCGTAAAAAAATTATCGGTGAGATCGGGCCAGTAGTTTTTACCTGCTTCCATCTCATCATAGGTTGCAAACGGTATAGGCACTGAGATCAGTTGTGGCATTACATTACCGTCCAAAGCCGCCAAAGCCGCTTTGATTGCAATGGCAACCATACCCGGTGACTGACCGATAGATTTTCCCTTTAATCCTTTTGGACCATATTCTGCCAACAGCTTTCTAAATCCATTTTCTGATTCGCCAGCTATTGGCACCATGGGATGACCAGCATCGAGCATCGCGCGAACGGCGCCAGTGGTTCCGCCTTGAACTACTATTCCTGCAAACTCACCATGGACGGCAATGGCATCGGCTGTTACTTTTTGTGCAGTTCCATCATCCCAATTTCCAACAACCTCAACAATATCCCAATTGCCTGCTGGCTCCATAACCTCTCTAAAGCCAATGTGTCGATCACGATCGACTGAGTTTCCCTGCAAGCCCCGCACCTCTAGAATCTTTCCATCCTTAGAGTCGCCGAGTTGTTCAATAAGCCAGTCGGCATACATACGCCCCATCGCATGCTGATCTTCATTAACCTGCATGACCTTCTGAGTATCGAGTACGTTATCAAATGGAACCACGACCACATCGTTACGATCTGCGAGCCGAATGACACGATCAAAGCCTTCAGGCGACACTGCTATGGTGACAATTGCGTCAAATCCCTGATTAATGAAATCCTCAATGGCACCCAGCTGCGCAGCAACGTCAGTACCCGTTGATACCGCTTTAAACTCTTCTATTTGTGAAGCAATTTCAGGTTGTTCTACAAACGCTTTTGCAGTTTGAATCATCTGGATTCGCCACGTGTTGCCGACAAAGCCATTAACTACTGCCAGCTTATGCGGTCCATCTCGCTTATCCCACTGAAAATAACCAATATCCTCATTCCAGGGTGCAAAACACTCAGGATCGTGACCCGGTCCCGTTACGCTCTGTGGACCTGCAACAACTGTGCTACTGATACTCAATGCCGTACTGGCAATCAGCGCAATTCCCAAACAATGGCTTTTCATGTCCGTCTCCTTGATGGTGTTGTGAATACTCTTTTATTTACTATTTTTTATTCGTCTTTATTGTTCGTTTTTTTAGCTACGATCTACTACGTAGAAGCAGTGACTTCACAACATTAATAGGTAGTAGTGACAAATGCAACCCAAGCTTGACGATTGACGGACTAAACGAAAGTCAGGCAAACCAGTGCGATACAGACAACCATCCTTAAAAAGGGTCGCCTCCTCGCTGCTTGTCGAACATGCAGACCGTATAAGCCTTTTATCTGCATGCTAAATTTTGTGGTGAACGAGAATCGCGTCGTTATTGTCAAGCTAAACCTGCTGAAATATTTTAGAGGTCTAGAATCATCAGGGCTAATAATTAGGGCTAGAAAACCGCTTTAAACGGCCATGTAGCACCAATCATTTGTTTGCAAACACAAAAGAGTCGTGCATTGACTGAAACGACGAAGCTGGTGTTATTAAAAACGAAAATACCACTACTCGAATAAATCGATTAAATCGATTAAACCGATTTAATCGATACTTTCATCGATGTTTTTTATCGCGAGAAGCTATGCCTGGCTACGTCACACGATTAGCAGTTTTGTACTGCGGCTTATCCCATAGCTGATTGCACAGTACGTCTTCCATTATTGTTACTGCTGCCAACACATCTTGCCGATCAAGGTAGAGCGGAGTAAATCCGAATCGCATGATATTGGGAGCGCGAAAATCACCGATGACTCCACGATCGATTAACGCTTGCATCGCAGCATAACCGTGCGTAAATGAAAATGAGACTTGTGATCCACGGTTATTGACGTCTCTTGGGCTGGCAAGCACTAATTGAGGGCATCGTTTTTCAACCTCAAAGATAAACAGTTCAGACAATGCGCAGCTGGCTGCCCTTACTTCTTCCATCTCAAGGCCTTCCCAGACAGACAATGCACTCTCTAACGCACTCATCTGAATGACGGGAGGAGTACCTACTCGCATCCGATCAATAGATTGAGCGGCCCGGTAGTCAAGCTCAAACGCAAAGGGAGCATCGTGCCCCAACCATCCCGACAATGACGGGCGCATTTCATGAATCAAATCAGGCCTGATATAAATAAATGCAGGCGCACCGGGGCCGCCATTTAGATATTTGTAAGTACAACCGACAGCTAACTCGCAATTAGACGCAGTTAAATCGACTGGTATGGCACCAGCGCTATGAGCCAGATCCCAAATCATAACCGCATTGGCGTCATGGGCCCGTCTGGTGATTGATTGCATATCATGCATCCGACCAGAGCGATAATCCACTTGTGTGATCATTACTGCTGCAACAGATTCGTCTATAGCGTCGGCAACAGCCTCAGGTTCCACGATACGAAGTTCATAGCCTCGATCCAGAGACTCGATTAAGCCCTGCGCCATGTACAAGTCCGTTGGAAAATTGCCTGAATCTGACAAGATAACGCGACGCTCTGGACGAAGTTCCAAAGCGGCAGACAAGGCTTGATAAACCTTGATGGACAGGGTGTCTCCCAAAACGATAGAACCTGCCAGCGCACCGACTAACCTTGCAATCAGATTGCCCACCCGCGTGGGCTGCTCCATCCACTGTGCCTCATTCCAGCCCTTGATCAGCAGCTGGCCCCACTCATTCTGAAGCATATCACCGACAGCTTGGCTTACATTGCCAGGTAAGGGCCCTAGTGAGTTTCCATCGAGATAGATGATCCCTTCTGGCAAATCGAACAATGACTTTCGAGGCAACGATGCATCTTTTTCATCACTCATTACTAGAGGTTTCCCCGTAGATCCCACAATTCAGGAAACAAAACGACTTCCAGCATCTTTCGCAGATAATTGACCCCGCTCGTACCTCCGGTGCCACGTTTGAAACCAATGATACGCTCTACTGTAGTGACATGATTAAAGCGCCACCGTCGAAAGTAGTCTTCAAGATCCACCAGTTTTTCTGCAAGTTCATACAAGCTCCAGAATTCGTCAGGACGCTCATACACCATAGTCCATGCGCGCATGATCTCCTCATCAGCCACATGAGGCATATCCTTTTTAAAAGCTTCAGCGTTAAAAGCGATGCCTGTTTCATTACTCAATAACCCTAATGCTAAATGATATAGGGTCGGTTGATTTAGTTCGTCTTCTAGCAGTGCGTATGTTTCAGGTTGATGCTCGTGCACGGCCATCATCGATTTATTACGATTACCCAGAACATACTCAACCATTCGATATTGATAGGACTGAAACCCTGATGATGCACCTAATGAATCCCGGAACGAGGTGTAATCTGAGGGTGTCATTGTGCGTAGCACATCCCAGGCTGAATTTAGCTGTTCAAAGATTCTTGACACACGAGCCAGTAATTTGAAGGAATGCTGATAAGAGCCTGAGGCAAGTAAATCACGGGCAGCATGTAGTTCATGCAATGCAAGGCGCATCCATAGCTCACTGGTTTGATGCTGCACGATAAACAGCATCTCGTCATGCGCTTGGGAAACGGGGTGCTGTGAGGACAACAGGCTTTCAAGCTTAAGGTAGTCCCCATAGCTCATGTCGTCTTTAAACGACATCTTCGCGCCTTCAAGCCTTGGATCGATCGGCTTATCCAATACCAAACTCCTTATTCACTAACTAATTAACTCAGCAACAATATCGCTTTCAGGATCTGCCAGATCTTCAATGACAGAAAAATGATCTTTTTTAGCTTGATAAATGGCATCTATCTTCTCGTACTGCCCTTGCCAGGTTTCACACATCATGCGAGTTTGGCGCAAAAATTCCGGTCGTTCATTGCAACCTACCCAAAGCGTGATTGAACAATTACTTTTGGGTGCTCTAAGCACAGGACTTTCTTGCTCCGCTTCCTGTTCGTTCAAGCGCAAGGTTTGATTCATCTTAGTTTGCAGTAGTGGACGCAAGTCATACACACCACTTACCGGCACTACATGCTCTATGCGGTTGAGGATCTTTGTATCGAGTGGGCTATCATCGCAAAGCATTCGTGACACCAAGTGCCCGCCCGCTGAGTGCCCAATGAGTCTAATTGGGCCATCCAGCTGTTGTGCAGCCATGGTTATGGCTTTCGCCACTTCTTGCGTTATATGCGAAATGGGTGCTTCAGGAGCCAGAGTATAACTGGGAATAGCTACATTCCATCCGTGTTCTAGAGGCCCTCGCGCAATGAAAGACCAATAAGATCTATCAAGCTTATGCCAGTATCCTCCATGTATGAATACAACCAAACCATTATTTGATTGCTCACATTTAAATAGATCATATTGGTTTCTTGGCCCATCAGAGTAGGCAAGATCCAATTCGGCGCAGTCTTTTGCCAGCATCGCTTGCCGGTATTCAGCCGACAAAGAAACCCAACGCTCGGCCATCAACGCCGAGCCGCTTATATAACCTGTATTGTCGAACGCATCATCCCAGTCTATACACATGATTAATTGCAAGGCACAGTCACAACATCGGAGACAACCGACGTTGCATCATCGGAATCGGCTGACGAACCAAAGCAGTCGCCAGCGTTGATCATGATCTCGCTTTGAGTGTTGCTAACCTCATCACTGGCAATAAGCGTAGCGGTTAGCGGGCCGCCTGTTGATAACAGAGTGCTCCCGTTACTTTGCTCCTGAAAACTCGTGCCAGCAGGTGCTGACACAGCGGCACTTGCACTCAGATTGCGCGATTGTTCTTCCAACAGGCCCATGACATTATTAAACATAAAGTTGGCATTCAAGGCACCATCAAGTGTGACTATGCCGGTTTCACTATCAACCGTAATACCAAAATTTGCGAGGCTCAGATTAACTGACTCTACCGAATCGATTGTGACATTAAGAGGAACATTTCCTATTCCCACATTGCTAATCTGAAAGGTGGGTTGATCTTCGTTTACGCTCAACTGTCCACTGAGTCCGCCCAAGTTCAAGGTTTGAATCGAGGAGTTACCCTCGCTATCCCCCATTTCTGTAATTATTTGCAGTGCCCCCCAGTTAACGCCCATTGATACATCGCCGGTGCCTTCATCCAGAGCTAGTTCGAACACTGTTGATGGTTGCAAGCTAAGCCCAAGCTCAGAGTCGCTAACACTAAATTGAAGAGTTTCGGTAACTGTCAATGCCATTTCGCCTGCTTCGCTACCTGCCTCACTACTGAGTATCGTTGCAGCTAGACGCAATGCACCAGACAGGCTGGGTAAATTGCTCGTATCAACACCATTTAGTTCATCTGATCGCAAAGCAATCAGCCGCAAACCGCCGAGATCGACCTCATAGCTTGCCCCCATTGGAGAATATCCGATGAGCAGTACCGGCGAATTTTGAAATAGGTAGGTAATGATGCCACTTTCATCTGATCTAGCATCGATCTCAACGATAAGATCAGAAACTAACTGCTGACAGACACCTGGATCATCGTTAAATGTGCCTGCAAGCGGTATCTCGTCGCCACAGACTCTTTGATCATCAGGATCAATCGTAATGATGTTTCCATCACGTTGAGTCGTCGCCCCTGGGTCCTGCACGCCTAGCGTATTATTTAAAAAGTTATTGTTTTCGCTATCGAGAGTATCCAGCTCATCAGAATCATCGCTTACGGTAATGTTGGTTAATCCTAAACCCGTCAAACCTGTATTGGAGAGATTAACCTGCTCATCATCACTAAGACGGCTCAAGTTATTTAGATTTACGCCAAGTCCAGCCCCGGCACGACTTGCGGCCATTTGTTGAAGCTGTTGAGTTGGTACTCCCGTTGCATCATTACCTGAGACACCACCTACAATCAGGGATTCTGACCCCGTATTGCCCGGCGCCGAGTCTCCTCCACCGCCACCACAGGCACTTAAGCTTAGTGTCAGTACGATCAATAGACACAGTCTGTATGTGACTAACATCCCCTTCGAATAGGTCTTGTTTAATTTTTGCACTGACTGCGCCCTCATGGAAATCAACCTCATGTTCGTTTATCCGTGACAGGTTAGTCAGTATAGCGCTTGACAGCTCTCCTTGGTGTACATGATTTCAGCCACCCGAGAATTAGCGTGCCATTTGACGCAGACCTAATGGCGATAAATCATCAACCGTTGCACGATCACGAAAATCTATTTCGTAGTCTTCAGCTGCAAAGTCAGGCGGACTTTTTCCCGCTTTAAAGTGTTCTGCCTGGGTTTGAGTTAGCGTACGAATCGCAGTCATTGCAGATCAGCTAGACCTGATCACCCAGAGACAGATAATTATCGATACCTGCAATGCGATCCTCTGCATGATGATTAACATATAAAACCGAGGTTACAGAGCCTGCGCATATTTTCTCAATTAGTGCCAACACTAACTGCCTGTTCATGTCATCCAAGCCTAGGCAGGGTTCATCCAGTATCAACAGCGGTGGATGTTTTACCATGGCCCTGGCGATAAGCAACAAGCGCTGATCGCCATAAGATAACTTATTAAAAGGCTCATCCGCTCGATGCTCCATACCAAGCAGAGCAAGCCACTGGTTAGCAATCTCCCGCTGTCGATCGGTATATTTACTGTAAAGGCCAATGCTGTCGTAAAAACCTGAGATAATAACGTTACGTAAACTGGTACTCACCTTGTATTCCCATTGCAGCGCTGTCGATACATAGCCGATATATTGCTTTATCTGCCAGATACTTTCACCGTTTCCTCGCTGAAAACCGAATACGAATATATCGTTGACATAGCATTGAGGATGATCACCGGTTATCAGCGAGAGTAAGCCGGTCTTGCCACTGCCATTAGGGCCGGTCAACTGCCAATGTTCATTCGGTTGGATAGTCCATGATTGATTCTGAAAAATCACATCATCGCCGTACTGAATAGTGGCATTGTCTATCCGCACCAGTGGTTGATCGGCATTAAGTGCAGGAAGCAAAGATATGGGATCCGCAGCAGGAATTTGTATATCGGTTGTTTTCATATGTAACAACTGATAAAGCTCTGCATAGGCAGTTTCATCAGATTTACTCACAGAGCTTTTAAGTCTGCCACCATCCATGTAGGCAATATTGCTGATGAATCCAGGACATTCATCCAATCGATTCAGAACCAGAACTAGTTGAACCGTATTGGCTAAAACCTCAAGATGTGCAAGCAGTTGTTCATGTGTCCGGGCATCAAGACCATCAAAGGGCTCATCAAGGATCAATAGACTAGGCCTGCTGCTTAAGGCTCTAACCAGTAGTACTTTTCTCGTTTCACCGGTAGATAGCTTTCTGAACGCCCTGTTCAGCAAAGGTGTGAGTCCAAACTGATCCACCAACTGTTCGGCTAGAGAATCATCCTTACACTCTGCTGATAATATTTCGTGTACCGGTGTACCTTCTGATATTACATCGAGAATATCGGCATCATCCTTTCGACGTTCCAGCTCGATCAGCTCACCCTGTGCCTCATACGAGACCAATGACACTGCCGCTGGCAAACCGCTGAGTTCACCTGACAGTTTATCGCCATAGCCTGCAAGCACAGCGGCCAATGCTGACTTGCCAGATCCATTGGTACCGGTAATCATCCAGTGTTGATCTGGCTCTATCTGCCAGTCAATGTTGAGCAATTGAAATCGTTCATCAAAATCCACACTCAGGTCATTGAAGCGAATCGAGTTACTGTTAGCCATTTTATTGGAACGATAAAGATAAATCTAAGGAATAAAAAAGGCCAAGAGATTCAGTCTTGGCCTTCCACATGTCATATTTGCATCATGAACCTGCATGGCCTGACTTCAAAAAGTCAGGCCATGGGTTCCTGGCTCTAGTAGAGAATCAGATGATGCGTTTCATATCGGCCATATGACCACGCAGCGTTGAACCAATCGCTTCAACCGGATGGCTACGCAGCTCTGCATTCACTTCGATAAGCCGGGCGTTATCCACACCTGCATCACTCAGTTCAAGTCCTTTACCGATCACATCGCTCTTTATATTTTTCATGAAATCCTGCAACAGAGGCAGGCAGGCATGGTTGTACAGATAGCATCCATACTCCGCCGTATCAGAAATCGTTGCGTTCATTTCGTAGAGCTTTTTACGCGCTATGGTATTTGCGATCAGTGGTGTCTCATGTAACGACTCATAATAGGCCGAGTCTGCAATTATGCCTGCCGATGTCATGGTTTCAAATGCTAGCTCAACACCTGCTTTAACCATCGCCACCATTAGGATGCCGTTGTCAAAATACTCCTGCTCGGAGATTTCTACATCTCCAGCTGGTGTTTTTTCAAAAGCAGTTTCGGCAGTCTCTGCACGCCATCCCAAGAGCTGTGCATCATCATTGTCCCAGTCAGCCATCATGGTTGCCGAGAAAGTGCCTGTCATGATGTCGTCTTGATGCTTGTGATAAAGCGGACGCATGATGTCTTTCATTTCTTCGGCCAGATCGAAGGCTTTGATCTTTGCCGGGTTGGACAAACGGTCAAGCATATTGGTTACGCCACCGTATTTGAGTGCTTCGGTTACTGTCTCCCAACCGTACTGAATCAGTTTAGATGCATAACCGGCATCGATACCTTCTTCAATCATTTTGTCAAAGCACAGGAGTGAGCCCGTTTGCAGCATGCCGCACAAAATGGTTTGCTCTCCCATCAGGTCTGATTTGACTTCTGCAATAAAAGAAGACATCAAGACGCCGGCTTTGTGACCACCTGTGCCCACTGCATAGGCTTTCGCTAACTCCAGGCCCTCCCCTTTGGGATCGTTATCCTCGTGGACTGCTATAAGCGTAGGTACACCAAAGCCACGTACATATTCAGCTCTAACTTCTGAACCCGGACACTTTGGCGCAACCATAATGACCGTAAGATCATCGCGAATCTGCATGCCCTCCTCTACTATGTTGAATCCATGGGAGTAAGACAGGCAAGCGCCCTCTTTCATCAGTGGCATGATGGCATTAACCACGGCTGTGTGTTGCTTATCAGGCGTTAGGTTCAATACAACATCAGCCGTGGGTATCAACTCCTCATAGGTACCCACTGTAAAACCGTTTTCTGTGGCGTTTTTCCACGATTGGCGCTTTTGCTCAATCGCTTCCGCACGTAGTGTGTAGGACACATCCAGACCACTGTCGCGTAGGTTTAGCCCCTGGTTAAGGCCCTGCGCACCGCATCCGATAACGACCATTTTTTTACCCTTGAGCGCATTGACGCCATCGGGGAATTCGGACATGTGCATGAAACGGCACTTGGCAAGCTGCTCAAGTTGCTCACGCAGAGGCAAGGTATTGAAATAATTGGCCATGAGAAGAGGTAATCCAGTAGTGACAGTAAAAGCCAGAGCTCAAGCGCGGCGCGCTTAAAATCTGAGGAATTTTATTTTGTGGCAATGTATCTTAATTGTTGTATTCCGTAAATTGAAATATTTTGAACACACTGTTTCATAATATACAACATTAAGCTACGCTGCCCGCATATGAACAGTCGCACACTCAGCCAGTTTCTAGCGCTAGCTCAAACCCTGCATTTTGGACGTGCCAGCGATGTGGCCAGTATCAGCCTGTCGGCCCTGTCCCGAAATATCCGCCAGCTGGAGGACGAGTTGGGCGTCGCTCTGTTCGAGCGAGACAACCGCAGCGTCGCACTGACGGCGAAAGGACGGCAGTTTGAGTTGTATGCTCGCGATGCGCTAGCCCGCTGGAACGCAATTCAGCAACAACTTACCGCCACCTCAGGCCCCTTGCAGGGTGAGCTAAGTCTTTACTGCTCAGTGACAGCCAGTCACAGTATCTTGTTTGATTTGCTCGAAGCATTTCGACCTAACTTTCCAGGTATAGACATCAAGCTGCATACGGGTGATCCCGAGCATGCCATCACACGAATCCTGGCTGGACACGAAGAAATTTCAATAGCGGCGTTACCAGCCTCTCTCGCACGAGGGCTGGTATTCAAACCTATCGTTGTATCTCCGCTGTTGTTCATTGCACCTGCTCAACAGAGCGAACTGGGCATTCCAAAAAACGCTCCACGACGTGCTTCACAATGGTCGCAAATTCCGATGATACTTTCTGAGGGCGGCATTGCTCGCAGCCGCGTGGACGCCTGGTTTCGCTCCTTGCGTGTTAAGCCGCGTGTTTATGCGCAAGTGGCAGGCAATGAAGCTATCGTCAGCATGGTAAGTCTGGGCTTAGGCGTAGGTGTAGTGCCAAAAATTGTTCTGGATAACAGCCCGCTCGCTAATCGGGTCCGTGTACTTGATGTAAAACCCGCCTTAGAACCTTACGATGTGGGCTTATTCACACTGAAAAAAAGTCTGAAGAACCCGCCAGTGCGAGCATTCTGGTCTTTGCTGGAAGAGAGATAACAAGGGTCTTGCGCACTGCAACAACCTGCTGTCACTGATTGCCAGATGTCGAGTTGCGGTGGTAGGTGCTTATTGATTCCCGGCCGGCTCAAGATAGGCGGTGTGAGCCCAGACGCGCATGTCAGTGCCAAACATATCACCGACAAAACTTGCGAAGGAGACTTCGGCCGCATCCATACCCACGCCGATACGCACAAAGCCACTTACGGGCGCAAGTTTTGTGGCGTCAAACAGATTCCAGCCGTTCTTTAAATAGGCTTCAAAAAAACCATGAAAGTCGGGGGGCTGCAGATCAAGCGCATACCCTGAAACATAACGAGCAGGTATTCCTACAGCGCGACAAAATGCAATAGCCAGATGTGCATAATCTCTGCAAACACCCGCTCTTTTCAGTAATACATCGCAGGCTGTATCAGTTGACCCCGTGCTTCCGGGTACGTACTCCAGATGGCGATGAACCCAATCCGTAATCTGCTGCACTCGGGCATAGCCCGGATCAGCGTAGCCAAATTCGTCATGCGAAAATTTAATAAGTCGATCAGATTCACAGTAGCGACTGGGGTTCAAGAAAGGCAGAACCTCTGGCGGTAACTGCGAATGCGGAATTTCCTGAATACTCTGTTGTTGCATTAGCTGCGGCTCTAAAACCACACTGGCGCGATACTGAATCAACATCGGCCCGGCTTCTGCTACAAGTTTGTGAGTGCGATTAGCCATGCTTCCACTGGAATACTCTTGCACTGGATAGTAAGGATTCACAAGCAGCGACTCTGACATCACGCGCTGTTGTTCGGACTGCGCTACGGCCACCTGAAGCAATATGCTGGTAGGGAAATTAACCTGATAAGACAGCTCACAACCCACCTCAATGACCTGTGGTGATGGATTTGGCAAATCATTTTGGATCATGCTCAATTGTCCCGGTGATCAACCAGAATCAATTCATCAAGCGCAAATCCCAACTCGGCTGCGCGACTCTTGAATCGTTCAATCACAGCTGCTGAGGGATTTGGAGTACGGGCTAATAACCACAAGTACTTCTTGTTGTTGCCTGAAACGAATGCGTAATCATAGGCCTCTCGATCCAGTTCGAAAACTACGTAGCTTGCATAGAACGGCCCGAAAAATGAGACTTTAAGGTGCCCCAAATTCGGCTCACTGACAAACTTTGCCTTGCCTTCTGCTTGCTTTTTTTCACCTGTTACGGCAGACACACCGCTGTTCACCACTTTGACAGATCCATCACTCTGCAAACTGTACTCAGCTGTTACGGATTGCAAATCGCGCTCGAAACGGTGATCTAGCCTGGCTATCTCATACCAGGTACCCAGATACCGGTCCAACTCAAAATTGCCAACGGGTTGCACACCCTTGGGAAGTCCGGTACAGGCTGATGCAAGCACTAGAAGAGAGATCAACGTACAGCGCAACAGCAGTTGCCCATGCCGTAGATGGTTGACTTTATGGCTCAATTGGAAGCTTGCCTCAGCAGTCATTTTGATCTGTATTAATTAAGCCTTGGTAGCGCATATTACCCGAGAACAATCACAGCAAACGAGCAAATTCCGAAGCATTGCCTGCTACAGACTGGCAACGCTCAACAAATGCCATTGCGATCAAGTATTCAAGTCGCTCTGTTCAAAAAAGGCAAGACCGACATCTGTGGTATCTTGTCAACTCAATCAATCACTTACGCAAGAACCAAATCTATGAGTTCCCCTGATACTCCTCAAAAAGCGCCCTATCCCGTTGATGTGGAAGAAGGCAAAAATTACTTCTGGTGTTCCTGTGGAAAAAGTTCATCTCAACCGTTTTGCGATGGCTCCCACAAGGGTTCTGAATTTTCGCCGGTTAAATACACTGCAGAAGAATCCAAGAAGGTGTTTTTTTGCGGCTGCAAAGTCTCCCAGAAGGGCGCTTTATGCGATGGGTCGCACAAGTCGCTTTAAACCAAGTTTATTGGTCCACAAAGCCAGATGCGCGATCTGGCTTTTCTACACCCTAGAATCCTCAGTGAAGGATTGATCTTTACGCCTGTCACGTCAAAGACTGGGTCAACTTCCAGTTTTCAGGTACACACCTCCTCCCGGTATTTGGTAACAATGAGAGTTCCTGTCGCGCCATGAAAACCCAACGCCGCTGTCGGCTGCCTTAGCACTGCCAACCCTCAAAATTCCACGCTATAGTGAGGCAGATAAAAACTTGCTGCTATAGGCAGCATCCCAAGAACACATCATCTTTATCCCCTGACTTTTTGAGTTCAAATCCATGGCCAGTTTTCCAGCAAGTGCGAAAGTTGTCATCATCGGCCAAGGTGGTATCGTCGGTGCCTCCGTAGCTCATCACCTTATCGAACGTGGCTGGGACGATATTGTCGGTATCGACAAGTCTGCAATCCCAACAGACATTGGCTCAACTGCTCACGCTTCCGACTTCTGCTATGCCACCGCGCACGATCAAATGACGTGCCACACAACTATGTACAGCATCGACTTCTACGAAAAAATGGGCCGCTATGAGAAGGTCGGTGGTCTGGAAGTTGCGCGAGTGGGTGATGATGATCGCATGGCAGAGCTGCAACGCAAGGTAGCCTCTGGAAAGGCCTTCGGCACAAACGCTTGTATGATCAGTGCAGCAGAGGCAAAAGAAAAGATGCCTCTTCTGGAAGAAGACATGATTCAGGGTGCGTTGTGGGATCCGGATGCTGGATTGGTTGTACCCCGATCACAAGTTGTCACCGGTGAAATCGTTGAGCAAGCCGAGAAAACCGGCAAACTCACAACCTTTGCCAATACCTCAGCTACAAACCTGGATATCAAGAACGGACGCATTGTCGGGGTAGAGACTACACGCGGTTACATCAGCGCAGATCATGTCGTCGTCTGCGCTGGCCTGTGGGGAAGACTGATTGCACAAATGGCTGGAGAGGATCTGCCAGTCATGCCAGTAGATCATCCGCTTTTGTGGTTCGGCCCTTACAAGGAATTCGAAGGCACCGGCAAAGATATTGGTTGGCCACTGTTGCGCGATCAGGGCAATTCAGCTTACTTGCGCGATACCGGGGATCCCAGCACTTCCGAAGGTGGCATGATTGAATGGGGTTATTACGAAGAAAAAGATCCGCGCATGTGCCACCCCCGTGATCTATTAGAAAAAGAAGAATGCAGACTCTCACCCTCTCAGCGAGATCTGGAAATGGATCAAATCATGGAACCCCTCGAACGCGCGATGGAGCTCACCCCCATCCTCGGTGAATTGGGCTTTGATGAAAAACGCTCATTTAACGGCCTGTTGCAGGTAACAGCGGATGGCGGACCCTCAGTAGGGGAATCGGCAAACGTACGAGGCCTGTGGTACGCAGTATCGGTTTGGGTAAAGGATGGACCGGGCACCGGTAAAATCATCGCTGACTGGATGACTGATGGGCGCACCGAGGTGGATCACTTCGGCATCGATGTATCGCGCTACTATCCGTTTCAACAAGAAGAACAATACATACATGATCGCTGCTATGAGACAGCTTTCAAGATCTATAATCCGGCCGTGCACAATCGGGAACCTTATACCAAGGGGAGAGGTTTACGAAGAAGTCCGTTTTATGAACGAGAAAAGGCACTAGGCGCATACTTTATGGAAGCGGCCGGCTGGGAACGTGCACATGGCTATGCAAGTAACGAACACTTACTGCAAAAATTTGCTGAACAGGTTCCTGTGCGTGAAGCCGAATGGGACAATCGTCATTTCTGGCGGGTATCCAACGCAGAACATCTACAACTATCCGCCGATGTGGGGATGGTTAACCTGTCTCATTTTGCTATCTATGATGTATCCGGGAACGATGCAGAACAACTCATGGAATATGTCTGTGTTGCAAAAGTCGGCGGTGATACAGCAATCGGTAAAGGTGTGTATACACATTTTCTGGATCATGCCGGTGGCGTTCGCGCCGACCTAACGGTCATTCGCTTGGCTGATAACCACTATCGAGTTATCGATGGAGGAGACTCTGGCAATCGTGACTTCGTCTGGCTAAAACGTATGAGTCAGGATAAAGGTTATCAAGATGTGCAAATTGAGGATTGCACCACTGAGTACAGTTGCCTTGGGCTTTGGGGACCTAATGCCCGAGATGTGCTGCAACGAATAATTGATAATCCGGAAGCACTGAGTCATGACAATGCGCCCTTTGCCTCAGTACGTAATGTCAAGATTAATGGAGTCACCGTAGCGGCATTCAGAATTTCTTATGTCGGCGAACAAGGTTGGGAATTACACTTTAGCTTTGAAGATGGCCTGGTTGTTTGGGACGCATTAGCAGCAGAGGGCGTTACCCCTATCGGGGTTGAAACCTATGCAAACAGTCGTCGTTTGGAAAAGAGTCTACGGCTACAAAATGCTGATCTACTCACCGACTACAATTTGCTCGAAGCTGATCTGGCAAGACCCAAGGTAAAAGCAGCCGACTTTCACGGTAAAGTGGCCTACCTGAATCAACGCGAAAAAGAGCACCAGTGTGCGTACCTGTGCACCCTAACCATGACAAACAACATTGACTCGTTCGGCATTGCACGCTACCCGGTTGGCACGAGCCCTATCATGGACGCTGAGGGCCACACACTGGTAGACGAGCTTGGCAGACGATCCTATACCACCAGCATAGCCTACGGACCAACCATCGGTAAGAATATAGCGCTGGGCTACCTTCCTTATGACTATTGTCAGGTTGGTACAGAGTTGTTTATAGAGTACTTTGGTGAAACCTATCCCGTTACGGTCGACGCCGTCGGTTACAAATCACTGTACGACCCAGAAAATACCAAACCGAAATCCTGAAGTAACGCAGACTATGAACGCAGACTATTACGGTTAAGATTTGTCCGCACCTTACCTATAGCTGGCTTTTTATCAAGAGACGAAACTCTATGTAGATCCCATCGGGGCTAGATCTATTGGTTCGCGTAACTCACATCGGGTGTAGATCTATACTTTTGCGTAGATCACATCGTGTGTAGATCTATACGGTTGCAGCTCGGCTAGACGTAGACAACAACAGACCGGCTCCAACAAATACCCCGCCTGTTAGCTGATTAAAACGTTTGGCACGCCCTGGCATGGCAAGCCAGGCACTGGATCGATGGGCAAGCGCAGAGTAGCAAGTGAGCCAGAAAAGTTCCAAAGCCACAAACGTAGAGACAAGCACTAAATACTGTGGCATCAGAGCACTGTTCAAATCGATAAATTGCGGGAACAGGGCGGTGAAAAATACAATGGCTTTTGGATTACTCGCACCAACAATAAATCCGCTAAACCAATGCCCCAAGATATCCTTGGCACGCCTCTCCTGCGTAGCGTGTACCATAGAATCAACAGTTGAAAAGAATACTCTGATTCCCATATAAACCAGATAGGCAGCGCCTCCCCATTTAATGATACTAAAGGCCGTATTGGACGTGGCTATAACGAGTCCCAAGCCGGTAAACGATAGCGTCATGATAATGACCATCGCTGACACACTGCCCAGTGCAGCGACAATGGCATTGCGAATGCCATAAGACACCGATTTCGACACACACAGGAGTACGCTCGGCCCGGGCGATGCTGTTAATACAAGAACGGCAAGAAAATAGATAGCCCAATTTGAGAATGTCATATCGATCATAGTGCGCAATAGAACTAGCACTCGATGATATCCCATATCCACTATTTTACAACCTACAGGTGTTGCCAGGACTTGTTTCCGAGAGGACAGGATAAATAGTGCGAGCCGTGCATTGATGGATAGGGCAATTGCCGCTTGGATCCATCATCCGGGGCCCATACGTGCAATCGAAGTCATGCCATTGTACAGCTCAGCTGTATTATGAGATGTTAGGAACCAATCAATCATCTGTATTTAGGTAGCGTCCATTGCAACAGAGAATCGCTCTATCAACCATCGTGGTTCATGACTACGATGACGCCATTAATTTCTTTGTTGATGTGCTTGGATTTACACTGATCGAAGACACGAAACTCGACAATGACGGCAAAAGATGGGTAGTTGTAGCACCCGCCAAGTCAACAGGTTCATCACTGCTGCTGGCCAAGGCAGATGGCGAACAACAACTAAAAGCAATTGGCAATCAAACTGGCGGCCGGGTAGCCTTTTTTCTTTATACAGACAATTGCTTGCGTGATTTTGAATACTATAAGTCCAAGGGCGTGGTATTCGTTAGGGAACCGATCACCGAAGAGTACGGCACAGTGGCTGTTTTTGAGGATATCAGTGGCAATCTCTGGGATCTGATAGGTCCGAGCTGAGTTCGTTACTCAACACACTTGCGACTGCTCCAAGATACGATGATCTTCAGAGGCCGGTTTTAATACCCAGAGTCTTACCAACTGATCGTTAACTATCCGCTTTAATCTTCTCAAGTATCTCAGTATAGCTATCAACACCCTGTGCACCGTTCACCAAATATTGATTATTAAATACCATAGCCGGTACACCTGTAATGCCGCGACTGGTCCAAATTTGCTGCTCGCTACGGACGGCTTGCTGATAGATTCCGCCTTCAAGAACCTCCCTGGCAGATTCTGTATCGAGATCCAGGGACTCAACAATACTCATTAAAACTGTTGAGTCATTGACATCCTGCTGATTGGTAAAGTATGCAGAAAACAGTGCCATTTTCAGAGCATGCCCATGCCCGTGTTTTGCGGCCCAATGCAGCAACTGATGTGCTTTATAGGTGTTTACCATTCGGCTCTTTTCGTCAAACTTAAAAGTGAAGCCCAACTCATTGCCTAGCTGAGTCAAGTTCTCACGATTCGCGTTGCTCTGCTCAACGGTAATACCGTATTTCTCACAAATATGATCTTGCAGATTCTGCCCCTCATCTGACATCTGAGGGTTCAGTTCAAACGGATGCCACTGAACGTCGATCTCTATGCCTGTTTTCTCCACCGCAAGCTGCAATTGCCGCCATCCAACAATGCACCAGGGGCACACAACGTCAGATACGATGTCTACTCTAATTGAACTCACAATAGCTCCTCATGATGTAAACCAAAACAGCGTCGCCGCACTAACTATTCATCAAATTGAAATAGAACAAAACTCTCAGCTTTCACTATCGCTGTGCCAACACGACGCCAAGAGCCAATACCGCAGCACCCGACGCTTGTTGCCAATCCCAACCTCCTCCCAGACCAAGCAGTATCAGCATGACGTAAAAAGGGGCTGCATTGAGATGAAATGACGCAATACCTATACCGATCTTGCTAACGCCCTTTATCCACATGATTTGCGAAAGCGCCAGTGCAAATCCAGCATAAACAACGATCAAGCCCCAGTCGACCATAGTCGGGCGAACGAATGACATTTGAGCCGTACCCACATTCAACAACGAAAAGCTCATAAACGCAATCAGGCTAAATAGTGCCATACCTGCAGTGGTTACCACTGTCCGGGTCAAATCACTGCTGCCCTCCAGTACCTTGACAGTAGCCCGAGAACCCCAGGCAAAAACTATAGTAGAAGCCACCCCCATGAGCGCTCCTACTCCAAACGTGACATCAGCCACCTTCATTCCAATCGCAAGCATGCTACCCAGCAGAACGAGCACTGTGCCCAATAGAAAATTGCGTGTCATACGACGCCCGTCTAAAAGCATCTCCAGCCCCACCCCGGCAAGCGGCATCATGGCAGCTGCCAATGCAGCCGTGACGGCGTTTGTATGAGACTGAGCTATGAGCAATAAAGTTGATCCCACGCCAAAACCCAAAGCACCGATGAATGCGCCTGCTCGCCAAGGAGCTGAAAGCACCTGCTTAATCCCGTAGAAATAACAATAGGCCAGAAACAAGATAAGAAAACCGAGCACATTGCGTACAGCAATAAGTGTCAATGCCCCCCATTTTTCTAACAACAGCTCAGCGACTGGAAACGTCAGAGCAAACAAGGCAACGGCACACATACACACCAGGTTACCCGTACGCATATTGACTTGCGCATCACTCACCGAGAGATACTACCGACAGAGTGATCGTTAAAACACAATGACCTTGGGCAAGTACAATCGCTTTGGGCGCTGTAGAGCTTTTTTTGGAGTAATTCACTACCCAGGTAAATAGGCAGAGAGTTCTTTTTCAACAGCCTTAGGGTCAGAACTTAAGCCTTGATTCATTCCGCTTGCCATCTCGCCAGGATAAATTTCTTCCAAGCCTTGTTCCAAGCCATCAAGCAAAGCCACTGCTACCTCTTCAGCTGGCATCTTGGGCGGCGGGAAATCCTTACTCATGTCAGTGTCCACCGCACCGGGCATAACCGCAACCACAGCCGTGTGCTGAGTTGCAAGCTCGGCCCGCAAACCTTGCACCATACTTAGCCCGGCGGCTTTGGATGCGCACAATGATCCCATTAACGGAAGATTAACCCGCGCCAAAATGGAGAGCAGATTAACAATAGCACCACCGCCGTTCGCTTTTAGAACAGGTGCAAACGCTTTGCACATGGCCATGGTTCCGAAATAATTGACCTCCATCTCCTCACGTGCCGCCCCAAGATCTTCGCTAGCTGCAAAGGCCGACATACGGTTCACACCTGCATTATTGATCAACAAGTCAACGTCGGTGAGCGTACTTGCAACCCGTTTAACAGCGTCAGCATCGGTGATATCCAACGCTACAGCCTCGACGACGGCCGACGAAGATTTGATTGAATCGATATCTCGAGCCGCTGCGTATACCTTCTTGGCACCTCGCTTTACAAGTGTATCAACTGTGGCTTTACCGATTCCGCGATTTGCACCTGTAACTAGAACAGTCGCACCTTTGATTTTCATGGCATATCCTCCTTTTGACAATGTATCAGTTGGTTGATCCAACCAGCCTGGATCTATTTCCGGTAACGGGATTGCCCGTATGAGTTCTCGAGTGTACGAATGCCTCGCAAATGAAAACAAGCGCTGCGTCGAGTTGAGTTCTGCAATACGGCCACCGCGCATAACCATTGTGCGATCACAAAGCTTACGAACCACTGATAAATCATGACTAATGAATATCAGTGTCAGCCCCAAAGTATCACGCAGTGTCTGTAAAAGTTCCAGAATCTGAGCTTGGGATGATACGTCGAGTCCACTGACTACTTCATCGGCAACAATAAGTTTTGGTTCCAGGGCCACCGCACGTGCAATACCAATTCGTTGTTTTTGCCCCCCACTCAATTCGTGTGGATATCGATTAATCAGGCTATCGCTCAACCCCACTAGCTCCAGCAATTCTCGCGCTCGCTGATCGAGGCTCTCATCACTAGACAGTCTATCGAAAGCCAGTAACGGCTGGGTAACAAGTTTTACTACGCGTTTTCTTGGATTCAGGGATGATTGAGGGTCCTGAAAAATCATCTGCATCTGTGCACGATGGACACGAAGCTCCTGCTCTGACAGGGTTGCAATATCGCGACCATCGAATACGATACGCCCTGCCCGCGGTTTGATAATGCGCATGATCGTACGCCCAAGCGTAGACTTGCCAGAACCTGATTCACCTACAACACCCAGTGAGGTACCGGCCTGCATATCGAAGCTAATATCGTGCAAAACAGGTGTATGTTCTACGGATGACCAAATGTACTTTTTGGGTTGTTTATACGCCACTGATACGCCACGCAAGCTGAGTAGAGGCTCAATCATGATCAACACCATCAAGCTGTCTGGTTTCAGCGCTTAGCTGATTGAGTAGACTCGCAGGCACAGGTGCTATAGGCGCATCAGGCTTATCGTAACGCGGAGAAGCCGCTAACAAAGCGGCCGTATACGCATGAGTGGGTTCAGCAAACAGTTTATCAACCGGACTGTTTTCCAACACGCGTCCTTCATACAGAACCACAACCCGGTCGCTGATCTTGGAGACAACGCCCAGGTCATGGGTGACGAACAAGACGGCCGTTCTCTTTCGTCGCTGAATAGCTCTTAATAACAACAGCACTCGCATTTGCACCGTGACATCCAGCGCTGTCGTCGGTTCATCTGCGATGATCAAATCAGGTTCGCACGAAAATGCCATGGCAATCAGTACTCGCTGACGCATACCACCCGATAATTCGTGTGCATAGGATTTAAAGACACGCTCTGGATCATCTATGAGCACTTCATCCAATAGAGCTAGTGATGCCAGCCTTGCTGTGGATCTATCAACTTTCATATGTAGACAGAGGGCATCACATATCTGTTCTCCGATACGACGGACAGGATTGAGCGAAACCATAGGATCCTGCGGAATCAGCGCTATTCGACGACCTAGCAGATTTGATAAGGCGCGAGGGCGCAATGACAATAGATCAGAACCATCGAATAACACCTTGCCACTCTGAACGCGTGCGCTCTGCGGTAGCAGACCCAGTATCGTTTTGGCTACCATCGATTTTCCGGCGCCTGATTCACCAACCAGTGCGCACACTTCACCTTGGTTAACGCTCAGATTGACATTGCGCAGAATGGGCGTCGTTCGAAACCGACTCCGAAAGCCAACGTGCAGATCAGTTATGGAAAGGATAGTCATTTATGCATGACTGGATCAAAAACGCGGCGGATACCCTCTCCACATGCATTGAGCGATATAACCAGAATAAGAATACAGAGCATGGGAAACAACATCACCCACCAGGCCTCATGAACATACTGCCGACCTTCCTCAATCAAGCCACCCCAGGTTGGAATATCGGAAGAAATACTCAAGCCAACAAAACTCAATATCGCCTCAACCACAACGGCTATGCCCATTTCAAGAAAAAACAGTGTCAGTAGAACCGGGGCAAGATTGGGTAATATCTCTCTAAAGATTATAGTTATAGGCTTCAAACCGAGCGTTTTCGACGCGGAGACATAATCCTGACTACGCTGCACAAGTGTCTCCGCCCGGATCACTCGGCAGAATCGAGTCCAGTCTATGATTCCGATGGCAATGACCACTGAATGCAATCCAGTGCCTAACACTGCAACCAGCACAATGGATAAAAGCACCGCAGGAAAAGACATCCATATGTCAACTAGTCTGGATATAAGCATGTCTACCCAGCCGCCACAATAGCCGGCCAGTAAACCGAGTAAGGTGCCCAGTGAAGCAGCAAAGCAGGCTGCGAGTACTGCAACGGTCAGGGCTATCCGGCTACCGTATATCAATCGCGAAAGTAAATCCCGCCCAAGACTATCAGCACCCAATACATACGCTGGATCATGTCCAGTTTTCCAGAAAGGAGGCAGCAATCCAGCCATTAAATCCTGTTCGAGAGGGTCGCGCGGACTTAACCAGGGCGCGAACACGGCGGCGACAAAAAACAGGAAAACAATAAAGCCTCCCACTAACAATCCTGCATCGCTCCAGAATGGTTTGTAGTGCAGTGCACGATCGGACATTAGTGAGCCACCGCGATCAATTTACTAATGCCCCACTCTGGGGTTTAATTTGCTGTAAAGCAGATCCACCAACAAATTGATGATGATGAACAAACACGCAAACGTAAGCACTAATCCCTGAATCAACGGCAAATCACGCTGTATGACTGCAGTAATTGCCATATTGCCTATTCCCGGGTACCCAAAGATGCGCTCAACCAGTACGGTACCTCCAAGAAGAAAAGTTAACTGAACACCGCCCAGTGCCAGAGTAGGAATCAAGGCATTGCGAAGCGCTTCTTTGCGCAGGATATGCCAGCGGGAAAATCCTCGTGCTTGTGCCATTGTTATGTATTCCTGTTTAAGCACCTCTGACATCGATGATTTCAGCAAACGGGTTACTATCGCGGCCATTGGCAGTGCCAAAGCCAAACTCGGTAAAAACATATGTCGGACGAGCTCCACTACCATGCCGCCATTCAACGTGAGCATGCTCTCGAACAGATAGAACTGAGTGGTGAAGTCATGATCGATACGCGGGTTGATGCGCCCTGATATGGGGAACAGTGGCCATACGACACCCAGCAAAAATATAAATATCAATCCCCACATAAAATCAGGAATCGCTTGAACGCCACTGGCCACAGCGTCTACCAGCTTGCTAACAAGACCTCGGGGGCGATAGCTTCCAAGCAGAGAGAAAAATAAACACAAACAGGAGGCTATCAAAGTGGCAAGGAGAGTTAGCTCCAAAGTGGCAGGAAGGCGACCCAGGATCAGTTCTCCTACGTTTTGACGCAGACTGATGGAGACTCCCAGATCTCCTTTCATCACACTACCAAGCCAGATAGTGTATTGCTCTAAGATACCTTTATCCAAACCGTACAGCGCTTTTAACTGATCAACATCCGCAGCACTGGCGCCAGGGGGTGTCATCATGGCGATAGGATTTCCCGGTACCACGCGCAGTAGTACGAATATCACAATGCTCACGCCAAGCAGTGTAGGAACTACCAGCAACAGGCGTTGCAGTAATTGACTTGCAGACACCTGTTGCTTTTATCGCTGGTTTTAAGTTTGGTGTTCTACCCGGCTACTAACGGGTAACCAACTGAGGCAGCATGAAATTGGCTACGTGGGGAGTCACGTTGATATCATCACGATGCAGAATCGGTTGAACATATTGCAGCAACGGTATGACGTAGGCATTTTCAGCAATGTAGGCATCCACAGCTTTCCATCCATCGATACGCTTGGCCTCATCCGCCTCTCCCCAGAGCGGCCCGATCATGGCATCTACATCATCGGTATCCCAAGTTGAATGTGGCGATGGGCCGAACATGGCAAAGCCGGTAGACGTTGATGGGTCTCCAATTGAATTTCCCCAATTGTAAAATGCTGCGGGAGCCAGCGTATCCGAAGCACGAAGTTCATAATGCTTGGCAATCTCATACACTTCGATTTCTGCCTCGATTCCAACTTTGCGCCACATGCCGACAATGGCTTGTACCATTTCGAAGTCTTTTGGCTTGAACCCACGTGTCGTTTGTATCTTGAACTTAACCGGGTTGTCAGTCGAGTAACCAGACTCTGCCAATAATTTAACGGATAGTTCTGGATCGTATGGCACGCTTGTTTCAGCATCAAAGGCCATGTACTCAGGAGCCTGCAGCGTATCAATGGGTACTCCATAGCCTCTCAACAGCCTGTCTACTATTGCACTTTTATTAATTGCATGCGCTGCTGCTTTTCGCACGTTGGGGTCTTCCATAACACCGACATCATTTATAAAGATCATACCTATATCGGAAACCGGAGTTGTGGCTCCGCTGATGCCCTCCATTTTAGCTAAGCGATCATACTGCTCATAAGGGACCTCAATCGTAATGTCAGAGGAGCCGCTTTCTATTTCAGCCACTCTGCTACTGGCATCGGTAACAAACTTAAATATGACTGTTTCGAATTGCGGCTTATCTCCCCAGTACTGATCAAATCGCTTAAGGCGAACAAAGCTGTCTCTCTCAAAAGCATCGAGCATATAAGGGCCGGATCCGATTGGAGCTTTCTCAAAGCCATCTGCCCCTACTTTCTCAAAATAGTCTTTAGGCATGATGTAGGCGGTCAGAAATGCCATCCAGGGAAAGAGCGCGGGATCGTAGCCTTCCATTTTCGCGGTGATCGTGTTGCCATCAGCACTCATCTCTCCGATCTTGCCCCAGACAAACTGTATCGGATTACCTGTTTCAGGATTACCAGCGCGTTGCAAAGACCAGATAACGTCATCCACGGTTACCGGGCTGCCATCATGCCAAAACGCACCCTCGCGCAAGGTCATTGAAATCGTGGATTTATCATCACTCCACCCCCAATCTGTTAACAACCCGGCTTTAAAGCTCAAATCGGGGTTTTGATCGATGTATTGATCAAATACCGTTTTATAGATGGACTGAATAGTCGGGTTTACCGCAGACAGGCCGACAGTTGGATCCCACGAGGGCAAAGTCACGTTATACGCAATGGTTAACGTGTCATCATCAGCAGCCTGTACTGCTGCTGTGTAACTCAGTGCAGCCAGGCAAACCGCTGACATTAGTCGGGTTAGCACAGTGCAGTAACTTTTTAACATACGTCGCTTATTCATGATATTTCTCACAGTGTTTGTTGGGACTAGTGCGCAAGCCGATCAAGCTCTCTTATGCATGCTCACTAGTAGCCCATTTCTCCATGAGCTCGTTGGAAGGCAGCGTTTCGTCCAGTAGTTTTTTGGCTGTTGCAACGCCAGCTACCGGCAGCGTCGATGCGTCCAGTAATCCGATCTGTACCAGAACCGAAGCCTGATCCCAATAAATGTGCTCGTTGTACAACTTGTCACCCCTAAAACAGACAATGGCCACGAGGGGAATTTCCACATACTTACCGGTTGGCTTAACCCCCGGCAACATCCAGTCGATTTCTACATCATGTGTAAAGCAAAATAACATCTCGTCTACCAGGCGATCAGCACCAATCGTTCTTGAGATTGGAATCAGAGATGTATCAGCGGGGTTGGAGTCTACAAAATGATGCTGATAAAAACGCGCCAGCATTTTTTGTCCCACACCGCCGGTCATGGTCGGTATGTGATTGACATAAGGCTCATCAACCATCGTTGCCATGGTTTTCGGAACATCCCGCTCGGCAAACTCATAAAAGCAGTGCATGTCCCACAAATGATTCAAATCGAATATGGGGCCGATGGTGTCACGAAACTTCTTGATAGATCGTGAGTGCGCCATCAGAGTAGAGGGCTTATGAAAGGAAGGGCGCATGGGTGCACCAAATGCATGGCCTACTCCAGGGTACGACATGATATCCACATCGCTTCTGCTGGCGAAGGTATCGGCAATCAATTTTTGCGCCTCAGGGGGGCATAGATCATCTTCCTCGGCGACGTGAAGCATCATTGGGCATGTGATCTTGCTCGCCAGATCAATATCGGCTTCTACACCTACCGCATAATAGCCAACAGCCACATCCACCCCGCTATGCGCAGCTGCAAGATAGGCCAGCTTTCCACCCAGACAAAACCCCAATGCTCCAATTCCACCCTTGAGATTTTCTAACTGCCGCATGGCTGCGACTGTGGTGGTCATATCCACTATCGCTTTATCAACATCAAATTTACCGTAAAATTCAAATGCCTTACCAAAGTCCTCTTCGCTGTACCCCAAATCAACATCCGGCTCCATGCGCCAGAACAAATCAGGCGCAACTACCACATAACCTTCCTCGGCGTATTTGTCTGCAACCTCTTTGATATACGCATTAACGCCAAAGATCTCCTGAAGAAGGATTATCCCCGGGCCACTGCCCTGTTTGGGTTCTGCGACATACGCGCGAAAACTACCACCATCATCTGCCTGAATATCAATATATCTGCCGGTCACTTGAATCCGCCCATCGCTTATGACAAAAAAGCATCATAGGCGATGCCCAGAGAGCAAATCAAGCGAGATTATGCCTGCTCAGATAGAACCAACCACCTCCTGCGCAATAGAATGCAACACAGAGAGACACTGACAGCTCCACAGCGACGCTGATTTGGATTACCCTGAAACGGGTCAGGAAGTCTTTTTAAGTAGCGCAGTGCCCAATAGACAAGGCAGACTGGCGATTTCAGAATTTGAACGGGTAGAGAGAATCGTAGAGCTTCATGAAAAAATTAAAGAAAAGCGCAGCAGATCTGGTTAAGGAATCAGCAGCCCGTATCACTGAAATAGAGGGCGCTGAAGCCATCCGCATGGCTGATGATAAAAATGTGGTTTTTGTGGATATTCGTGATATCCGCGAGCGGCAACGTGGTGGCTTTGTACCCGGCAGCTTTCATGCCCCACGTGGCATGATCGAGTTCTGGGTAGATCCGGATAGCCCATACCACAAGGATATTTTTGCCCAGGATAAAACGTATGTGTTTTATTGTGCGTCTGGTTGGCGATCTGCAATAACAGTGGCTACCCTACAGGATATGGGATTCGAGGCGACACATATTAAAGGTGGTTTCACGGACTGGGTAAAACAAAATGGACCCGTCGAAAAAATGGAACCAAAACCGGACTAAAATTACCGTAATTTGATAAAAGCCAATAGGTCGAGATGTCAATGAGCAACACCTACCCTATTTCATTAAACACTGTTCCTGACGTATACCCTTTCTTCGATAAGGATACCAACACCGTATCTTATATTGTCAAAGATCCGGATGGTCCTGCGTGCGCCATCATCGACTCTGTGCTGGATTTCGACTACTCATCGGGTCGAATCGATTACGTTCAAGCCGATAAGCTTATCGAGCACATCCGAAGCAATGAGCTTGAACTCGAATGGATAATCGAAACACATGTACATGCCGATCATTTATCTGCCGCCCCTTATATCCAGGAAGCACTGGGCGGTAAAATCGGCATCAGCGAACAAATTCGTTTGGTTCAAGATACGTTTGGCAAAATATTCAATGAAGGAACCCGCTTTCAACGTGACGGCTCACAATTTGATGCACTGTTCCATGATGGCGATACCTACTCTATCGGTAACATGACCGGGCTTGCGATTGCTACACCAGGGCATACTCCAGCTTGTATGGTTCACGTCATTGGCAATGCTGGATTTACGGGTGATACCCTGTTTATGCCTGATGGTGGATCTGCCCGTGCCGATTTCCCCGGAGGGGATGCGGGAGAACTTTACGACTCCATTCAAAAAATATTGACACTTCCTGAACAGCTTCGTTTGTTCATCTGTCACGACTATGGCCCTGGTGGACGACAGATAGCATGGGAGACATCTGTAGGAGAGCAACGCACACACAATATCCACGTGCATGAAGGTATAAGCAGGGAAGAGTTTATAAAAATCAGAACCGAACGTGACGAAACATTGGCCATGCCCAAGCTCATCATTCCTTCGCTTCAAGTAAACATGAGAGCGGGCAATATGCCCACCGATGAATCGGGCAATCCTCGCTTGACTATCCCGATAAACGGTTTGTAACTTTTCCCAGGGTGTCTAAGCGTTGTAACAGCTTAAAGTCATTCAATGAGCAATGCGCTAAATGGCCGACAACTTGCCCGAAAACGGATTCTGGTAAAGCGCATCATGCGAGTCGACACCATCGTCAATAACACAATCGCTCTTTGGCCTGGCCACACACAATAGTATGTAACCGGCCTTGGATTGACGCTTATTTAAAGCCGAAGCGCCAGGCTGACGTACACTGCCAGATATAAGCTTAGCCGCACAGGTAATACACCCACCGTAGTCACAACCGATGGGCAGTTGCACACCAGCTTCAAGTGCTGCCTGATAGATAGACTGCTCACTGTCTACATCGAGTATTACTCCACTATTTCGCAGTTCTACTTTAAATTTCACGGCTTGTTTTCATAGATAGCTACACACACGGATCAAATGGTTTGACCAAGTTTCGGTTTCCAGAATGGTCTGAACAATTCGATTTTTGGACATCGATCCATGACGACTCGCAAGCCCGCACTTTCAGCTATTTTGGCTGCATCATCGCTATATACACCTATTTGCCCCCAGAGCACCTTGGCGCCTACATCGATAGCTTCCTGAGCAATGCCGGGTAAGGCTTCTGATGCACGAAACACCTGAACCATATCAATCGGTTCATCAACATCGTGTAACGATGCAAAGACTTTTAGCCCTCTAATCTCGTTACCCGCTTCTTTCGGATTCACAGGCTTCATGTTGTAGCCCTGCTCATGCAAAACGCGCAGCACTCCATAACTGAACTTGGTAGGGTTTGGACTCGCACCGACCATGGCAATCGTCTTAACCTCAGACAATATGCTAGCTAAGTAATCGGCTGGGTATTCTTCTTGATGATTCATCAGACAGAACTCCTATATCCAGATATCGGAGGTGCAATCCCCGCCGGGATAGCGAGTTTCATGGCAACGCGAAGGGCCGTTGGGCTCATTCCCAAAGTTAACGATAAAATCTTTGTTAATGCTCATGCCCCCTGCTTGTGTATCACAGTCAACCATGAGCATTACACCGCCTTTGTGTCGAATCTCAGGATAAAACTGGTTATCCCAGGTAGAGAACAGCGACGTGGTGACATACAGACGTTTGCCATCCAGGCTCAATTGAATCATTTGCGGCCCACCGGCAATTTCAACACCATTTACAACGGGCGCCTTTTTCAGTAGTCCCCCCATCCACACCTGACCCGTAAAAACAGGGTTATGGGGGTCACTGATATCGTATTGACGTATATCTCCGTGTAGCCAGTTACAAAAATAAAGGAAGCGATCATCCATCGAGATCAGAATAACGGTGATCAATCCTGGTAATGGTATCGGCCACTCAGGGTGTTTTTCGTTTTCAACATCGATGATCTTCTCGACGATCCATTCCTGATCTTTTTTGTACCAGTGAATGATGTTGGAAGACATGGCAGCACCCACGAATCCGTGTGTTGAATCCGGATCATGATGGAATCTAACCTCAAGCGGCACGAGTCCGTCTTCCCCCAGGTAAACCGTGTTCTCTACCTTTTTTTCCTGGAAGTTCCAAAAGTGAATTTCACGCCCATACTTCAAATGCCCAACTTCCTCTAGATCAAAGCCAGGCATAAATGTATTGGGAGCAGCCCACTCGCTGGAGACCATCACGTTATGACGTGGCTGATACCAGAAGTCGTAATTAAACTTCATGCCGCCCAGATCATTTTCCCAGCGGCCTACTATTTCAAAATCCTTATTGAGTTGCAAAAAACCACCGGGCGCATTGCCTTTGGCATCGCCCAGCATGGAGATGATGATGTCCGCGCCAAGACAATGAACCGTGTGGGGTGCGGAGAGATCGGTTTTACGCTTTATCTCTTCGCCAGAAATCACTTTATGTACGGTTGGATTTCGAGGATCTGAACCACAGTCCACTATATGCAGATTGGAGCTTCGTACACCCGGCACAATTAAATATTTACGCTCCATCTCACCATCACCGTGACAAGAAGAACAGGCATTCCATCCCATATGGTGCAACTCATCACCAATGCCCGGCATTTCACAACGGCTAATGACCTGAGAATATTCCGGGCTATCAGGATCAGCATCAATGGTGGCTAGATAATCAGGTTGCTGAATACCGGTGCCCACATAGATGGCAATCGTATACAGTAGTTTTTCTCTAGGAGCTTGCATCGCCTCAGACGGTGATGCGTATCCTGGTCCACAGCAAAGTGCACTTGCAGAATCCTCCACTACGCTTTCTCCACAACCAGTTAATGTGTGTATGATCAGACCCGAACGTTGAAAGTATCACATTTTGATAGTTATTTTCATTTTTTGAGAATTTGCCATGAATCTTGATCGCCTGGTTACCGTGCTGGAAGCGATTGCTGTAGCTGGCCATCCATTGTCTGCGACAGAGCTGCATGACGTGACAAAGCTGCCCTTACCCACCTGTTATCGACTACTGCAGACACTCAGAGAGCAACATCTGCTGGATGATCCGCATGCCAATAATCGTTACGTTATAGGCGAACGTCTTATTCGCATAGCGCTGTTGTCAAGAACCGACACGGATGTATGCACTGCGACAGAACCTGTTTTGAAGAGAGCTGCCGGTGAATTTGGCGAAGCTGTGTTTCTATCGCGCTTTAGACAACAAGGTGTCAGTATTATTCTGGTAGAAACACCTCAAGATCCTAACATTTCCTATATTCATCCCGGTCTAGGGTTTCGTCCGATGCACGCATGCTCTTGTTCAAAAGTGATTGCCGCATTTGCCGAGAGTAGCTTTAGAGAAATGATTCTAAACGGGCGCATGAAAGCCTACACCGACAAAACCTATACCAAACGAGAAGAGTTGGAAAACGAGTTCGCCCGCATAAAGAAATCCGGTTTTGCAGAATGTGTAGAAGAGATCGAAGTAGGCGTGTCCAGTGTTGCTGCGCCCGTTAAGATTGATAATGTGGAGGCAGCTTTTAGCGTAGGAGTGATAGGCCCAATAAGACGATTTACAAAATCCCATCGAAAAAGATTAGGCAAACAATTGATCAATCTAGCCGGAAGTGTCAGCAGCGCTATTCAAATTAGCAGCACAATCTAGTTGCAGAGAAAATCCACTCGCTGCTCACTGATATCTGCTTTGATTAATTAATTTTTTTTATATCCAACAACTTGTGATCGTTACTGAACGTGATAGCAAATCGGCCCTGCACACCTGATCGACTTACAAATTTACGCAATTCTGTAGCAGGAAATTGCAGAGTTTTACCATCATCAGAGCGCGTTACCACAACCTTGCCGACACCGCGATAGACTGACTCAAATTCAGCTGCTGAAATATCCAGTGAAAATATTTTTCTCGGCATAACAGTAAACGACTAAATCGATAAAAAACAATCATGTTATGAATACAACACTCAACATGACACCGAAAGACATCATCGAGACCCTTGAGTTGAAGCCTCATCCTGAGGGAGGCTGGTACAGACAAACATGGTGCGGCGAGGAGCAACCCAGAGCAAGCGGTACCTCAATATATTTTCTTCTGGAAGCTTTTCAACACAGCCGTTGGCACAGGGTGGATGCTGTTGAAATTTGGCATTGGTATGCCGGCAGCCCAATGGAACTGCATATCCATGAAGATGGGAGAACTCAAGTCAAAGTGCTCGGGCCAGACATATCCAGCGATCACAGACCTCAACTAATCGTTCCTGCCCATGCCTGGCAGCAATCGATCCCCATGCTTGGTTGGGTTCTGGTCGGCTGCACAGTATCACCTGGATTCCAGTTTAGTGGCTTTGAGCTCGCAGACGAAAGCTGGAGTCCCGACACGGCAAAAAATTAAGTGACGATCTTGTCGACGGAAATGGTTTTTTCAGATTCATCGATGGGAGAAGACATCGAGATCTTGGGCTTCTCGTGGTACCTGCGACCACAACCGATGGGATCACCGTTTGCCCCGGAATCGCTGTCCGAACCATTTCCAGCATCTTCAGGTTTCTTTTGCCCGGCTCCCTGGCCACGACCCCTGTCGCACTCCGATGCTAATGCACCATTGCCCACAGTCGCAACTAGACCACCTGTAAGCAAGAACGCTGAACCTGTTCGGATAAAACGACGTCTACCAGCCCGGTCGTGAACAACGAGCGCATCTGTGCATGTTTTCTCTTCCACTCGATTTTCACTCGGCTGCAGAATATGTCACAAAAGCTAACAACTCCCCACCACCGTGTCAATCTCAAACTGCCCCAGTTGCCTGGGGACAGCACTGCACGCGTTTTCCTATGCCTTTGAAATCAACCGCCTAGCACGCTTCGCAGCCACCAATTACAGCCATCCCCAGCCTACTGGGGCAGTTTAAGCGGACACAGGGGTTAGGATGTTTTCTCTTAACAGCCTGTTAAATAATGCGATTTTCTGATCCTCATCAAGCTCGGGCAAGTCAGATAATCCGCAGTCATCAGCAGAGAGTATCCACTCAATCGCCAAGCCGAGTCGCTCAGAAAACTCGAGAACTTTTCCCGACGACCTGACGAAAAACGAGGTGTCACGCCACTCGACACTCATGATTGCCTGCCGGTTTGCAACGAATCGATCTGTGGAAGAGGAACCATCGATCAGCAGAACCGGTGATAACAGGTTCTGACTCGATTGGAGTCCACTCATGGCTACATCATCGCGCAGCCGCGATAACGCAGTTTCCACAGACGCTGGCTGAAGGGCTTGCGCCAACATTGATTCGAGATTGAGTTCAGCAGGGTCAGCCTCATTTTTCTGCCAAAGTTTACGCGGTATGGATGTTCTCATACCCATGTTTGCTTCTGATGCGATCTGTACGAGCTCCAACAGCAAATCTCGTACAACAACTGCGAAAACTCCCAGAGTAATATGCAGCGACGTATCGTTGTGCGAAACAGCGTCGTGCACGAGACCTCTCGGAATGTACAGTGAGTCCCCTGGCTGGAGTTGCACGCTCTCCACGATATCGTCGCTCCTGATCAATTCACGATCAAATGCATCATGCACAAACGGCAACTGGACACCTGCATTGTAAAAGTTAAAGGTTTTAGTACCACTGACTTGGATGATGAATACATCATGTGTGTCGTAGTGAGCCTTAAACCCTTGACTGTTGGCAGGCGTCAAATACACATTGGTTTGACATTGCATCTGCAATGCGTTGTGTATATGTCGACAAAAGTCTGCAAGTTTAGGAAGCAAGGTATTGGCTTGCGAAAATACCATCGTCGCGCCATCAGAATGCTGCTGAACAAACCGATGCGGCAGAATCCTATTGTCTGCATCAGCGTAGTCACTAACAGAGATTGCTTTATTAGATTGAGTCAGCTGAACCTTGGGGAATACCAGATCATAGGTCGACAACGCATGTTCGATATCAGACAGTGCTAACAACTCTGAAAAATACGCAGAATTTGAACGGCTGATGTGTAAGGGTTTTTTCTCCCAGTACTGGACAAAAAAATCATCAACTGATATCGGTTCCAGTACTGACTCGAAGGTAAATTCAGATTTAATCAAAAAACAATCCTCGTCTATCAGCACCTGGGCGCAAGGTTGTCACGGCTGCGGGGCTACGCCCCCGTAACCCGCCAAATCACGTTACCGACATCATCCGCAACCAGCAGACAGGGTCCAGGGCCTATAGTCACTCCAACGGGTCTTCCGTACGAAACCTTTTCATCAGGCGCAAGAAATCCTCCCAGGATATCTCTAGGTTGACCATTGGGCTCACCATTCGCAAATGGTACAAACACGACCTTGTAACCACTTAGATTACTTCTGTTCCAGGAGCCATGCTGCCCAATGACCATGCCGTCTTCATCAAAGCCAGGCAGAGTACCCGCAGGCATCCAGCAAAGTCCCAGTGAAGCGGTGTGACCTCCCAGCGCGTAATCAGGTTGTATTGCTTTCGCCACCAAATCAGGATCCTGCTGCACTCTATCATCAACAGTTTGACCCCAATAGCAATAGGGCCAACCGTAAAAACCACCCTCCTTAACCGATGTCAGATAATCGGGCGGGACTTCATCACCCAAGCCATCTCGCTCATTAACCACGGTCCATAGTTCATTGCGAACAGGTTCCCATGCAACACCCACTGGATTTCGCAGACCAGACGCAAAAATACGGGAACTTCCGGATACAAGATCGATTTCATAAATCGCTGCACGTCCCTCCTCCTTGTCCATTCCGTGCTCAGCAATGTTGCTCAGCGAGCCTACGCCTGCATAGAGTTTGCTACCGTCCTCGCTTGCCAGCAAACTGCGTGTCCAGTGCCCTCCTGGTTTAAAGTCAACGAGCTTTCTGCCTTCACCGGTAATCTTCGTGGCACCTACCTCAAAAGGAAAAGCAACGACACCATCGGTATTACCCACGTAAAAATTGTCTCCAACCTGAGCCATCCCAAAAGGCTGGGGTTGATCAGACAGGTAGGTATGACGTACCTCTCCAACACCATCGCCATCCTCGTCACGGAACAAGGTAATGCGATTCGCTGACACTCCGATAGCGGCAGCGCGTTTCATGGTACTGACCATTGCATAGTCGAACGCAGACTTTACCGGCCCTGCTTCCTGCAGGGCTTCAGCAACCAACACATCATCGTTGGGCAGCACATAAATCCACCTTGGGTGAATGAGATCGGCTGCAAAAACGTTGACGGCTAATCCAGCTGCGGCGCTTGGCTTCTGACCGGGATCCCAACCCCTGGCAGTGGGCATCTTCAAAGTGGGTATTCCTTGTGCCTTGGCCTCGGGTATTTGCGGGGTCGTGCCCATAGCCGGTAGTTCGGTATCCTTACCCCAACGTCGCATGAGAATGGCCGCCGCGCCAATCAATGCAACTATGCGGGAAAACAGATTAGTAGAGCCGATGATCCTTACTCCTTTTGTAAATCGTGTTGGCTGAAACGTGCTGGCGAAAAACTATAGATCTAACTCAGCACACCATGCAAGCTTTCAACTAGGTATTTTTTTAAGCGCTGCGGACACTCAGGCGCACGATTATTAAACCACTGCGACAGAGACGTTTGAGCGCTCCGCTTAGATCATGGTGGAATCGGGGGTTGGCAAGATCACCGTGCTTCCTGATCGGGCGGATTCCTTAACAGCCTCTATGACCTGCTGATTCTTGAAGCCTTCCAATGCCGTGACCAATGGCGCTTGTTCGCCGCGAATGACGGC
>JBGCEO010000071.1:0-15669 GCA_045106475.1 Granulosicoccus sp. | reverse complement strand
GTTGAGGCAGCTAAGCAACGCTGTAATTATTGGCTTTATGTCACTGGGCTTGACGATTGAGGCAGCTATGCAACGCTGTAATTTTTGGCTTGATGTCACTGGGCTTGACGGTTGAGGCAGCTAAGCAACGCTGTAATTATTGGCTTTATGTCACTGGGCTTGACGATTGAGGCAGCTATGCAACGCTGGAACTTTTGGCACAATGTCACTGGGCTTGACGATCGCTGGCCAGTTTGTCAATAGATGTGGCCAGCTCAAAATCACGCGAACTTATGCCGTCAAACTGATGTGTAGTTAGGGAAATATCAACACGGCCATAGACATTGAACCATTCCGGATGATGATTGTTTTTTTCTGCTAAAAATGCAACTTCACACATAAAGGCAAAAGCCTGCGTAAAGCTGGGTAATTGAAACGATCTGAACAACTTTGAATCTTTTAAGATCCAAGACGGATTTTCCGCAAGAAACTTGGCGATGTCCGCTTCACTGGCTTGCATGAGGTTTACTGGCTCTCTAGTTCAAATTGAGGAAGAGTATCCATTCTCGGCGCTCTCTTGCTAGCTTAGCTCTCTTCCGACTAATTCATTATTGGCTACTTTATTGAGTCGCGTGCCATCGAAGTAATGACATCAAAAGCGACATCGATATCATCGTGTTGCATATCGAATTGTCCACACATGAAACGTATAGTCAGGATACCGTCATGGTTGGTTTGTGTCAGATAAATTCGTCCATCCTCGTTGATGGCATTGACTAAATCGAGGTTTAGCTTGTCCAGATCAGGAGACCCTTGCTTCGGCTTAAATCGAAAGGTAAATAATGAAAGGATAGGTTGTGTGGTGATTTCAAAATCATCTTCTGCGTTTAGTCGCTCGCAAAGCTCTCCACTCCAGTTGACATGGTTGCGGATCATGGTTCTGAGCCCATCTAGCCCGTAAGCGCGCAACAAGAACCATACTTTGAGTGCCCGAAATCTTCTGCCTAATTGTACGGACCATTCACTGAAATTGATGACTCCATCCCGGCCATAGGTTTTTAGGTACTCAGGTTGAATGGCTAACGTTTTTACCAGTGTGGCGGGGTCCTTAACGAAATGCGCAGAGCACTCCATCGAAGTGCCAAGCCACTTATGCGGGTTTAATACAATGCTGTCGGCTAGCTCTGCGCCATCCCATAGGTGTCGGTACTCCGGGCAAATCATTGCGGAGCCTGCCCATGCTGCGTCTATATGGGTATAGAGACCTTCGCTCTGGGCAAGTTCGCAAACAGCACGAACGTTATCGGTTGCTCCCATACTCGTGCCGCCAACGCAAACTACGATCCCTGCCGGCAATAAACCGTTTTCCCGATCTTGTTTTATTGCCGCGGCAAGAGCCTCGACATTCATCGAGAAATCATCGTTTGTTTCTATTTTTACCAGATTGTCTTGACCTACGCCTGCTACCCACATCGCCTTGTCAATAGAGCTGTGAGTACGCGTTGATGCGTATACCCGCACCGTTGGAAGTTGGCTCAAGCCTTTTTGATTGCCTTGCCAGTTCAAGGCTTTCTCGCGCATAGTGAGTATGGCGCACAAGGTTGCGCTTGAGGCTGTGTCCTGCAGCACCCCTTGAAAGGTATCAGGCAGCCCAACCGACTGCCGAAGCCAATCGACCATGCGAATCTCGATTTCGGTGGCTGCCGGTGAAGTCTGCCAAAGCATACATTGCGCAGCCATGCTGCCAGCCAACTGCTCTGCAATCATCGCGGCAGGTGCTGCGTTACTTGGAAAGTATGCAAAAAAGCGAGGATGTTGCCAGTGAGTCATGCCCGGGGGCACTATGCGAGCAAAATCATCCATAATTGAATCCATCGACTCTGCCGATTCTGGCGGAGTCTCTGGAATTTGTTTTGCTATATCACCGGGTTTGGTTTGCGCCCGCACCGGGTAGGTATCTACCTTTTCCAGATATTGGCTAGACCAGTCGGCTGCCGTATGTGCCCAATGGCCGTACTCAGATTTCTTCATTGATACCTTTACCTAATCTAAACTGCCCCAGCGTGCCGGGTGTGGTCGTCTTGTATAACGGTAAGGCTAACACTTCTGCACTGAGAATTTCACACAGCTCTGTACATCGGCCGTACGTGTTGCGGTCTGCTCAGTGCTTTGATCGCTTGCTAAAGGGTTTACCCTTGCGCCGACAAGATCCAATTTATTTAAAAATGCGTCACGTTGGTTCGAAGGGCCGGATAGCTCAGTTGACCTAGTTCTTGCTCTTACCCTCAAACTTGAGCAGGCGTAGTGGTGTCGAGAACTGGTTGGCAGAGCCGGGTGCTGCCTATCTCTGAAAAGAGACTCAAATACACAAAATCTGCCACAGTGGGTTACTAAGCAAGCAACTGTGCCGACACCTTATTAGTTAGTTTCGACGCGTATCGAAGAATAGTGACAAGATTACATAAAGGAGTCGATAGTGATAGCAAAGGCATTACAGGTATTTTTCTTCTGGCGGCGCAATAATCTGCCCAGCATCGTTTTCAAATCAGCGGTTTGGAGCTTGATTGCCTGGTTGGCAGTAGGCATGTTTACGAATCTAAAGCTGGCGTTGATTGCTGGAGCCTGTATTGGCGTGATGAGCGCTATTAAATATGGACTACAAAAGCGCAAGGAGACGGCGAAGCTACTGGCAATGGTCGGTGGTGATCCAGAGAAATACAGAGCATTGAGGGCAAAGCTTGATATGCCGGGTATGGGTGGAACCTTGATGCGCGAGATGTTAAACGCCGAGCTCAGCGACGACGAAGACGACTATGATGATGAGGAGCTGGAAGAACTAAGCGATGAGCAGCGGCAGCAAAATATTGAAAACACAAAGTTACAAATCTCGCGTTTGAAATCAATATGCCTTGATGAAAAGCTCGCATCGTTAGATCACTGTGACGAGGCCGAACTTGAGCTCATGGAAAGCTATGGGGATGGTGAAGAAACGGTAGAAATGGAGCAATTGATTGAAGCTTTTCTACCGGATAATTCACTTGGCTTCTGTGCAGAGGATTACATCAATGAAGGCGATCACGCCTCGTTGGTAGAGTCATTTTCAGATGCCACAAATGGTCGCTGGGTTATAGAAGACTGTACATCTCACTTTGACGAGTCTGCCCAGCGTTGGGTCGTTTCTTTCACTGAGAATGGAAAAAGTAAATCATGGAAGTTTGCGCAACAGGGCGACTGGTTGAACGAGAAGTTTCTGGATCAGCTTATAAAATATACCGAAGTAAAATCCGGCTATTCGATCACCGTGCTTGATAGCGAAGACTTTGTCAGCCTGGTCTGTTTGCCACCCAGTATTCACGCGGCGCTCATCGATGACGATCAGTTGGATCAAGCAGCTTGATCCATGTTTAATTTGCCGTGGTATGCCTGGCTGAATTTGCTTGGGTTGCCGGTCCTGTGGTTAATGATGTATGTCGATCAAGCGCTGCTTGAAAAACCCCAATGGCTAAAGCTAGGGACTTCGTTGATGATCGCTGCAAGTGCTATTGCAGTGGTCCTGTTCTGGAATCCGACTGTCAATGCACTGTTTTATCCATTGCAGTACTGTCTTATCGCGTTAATTCTACCGATGTCAGTACTGCATATGGGTGTTGCTATAACCGGAGTGATGTCGGCTGCTTACGCCTTCTGCATGGCGTTTAGCAGACAAGGTGTCGAACAGACTTGTCGTTCTGAATCCGCTCCTGGCTTTAATATTGAGGATGACGAGATTGACCTTGACGGCGGTGAGCAATTTGCCGGGCGTCAGGATGAGAAATTAGGTGAGGCCATATCGAGTTTGTTTTCAAAAGATGCCAGTTTGAAGACAAATATAAAAAGTATTGTCACGCTCACAGGAGCAGAGCCGCAAAACCTTGAAGCTGATGACGACCTGCTGGCACAAGCGGTTCATGCAGCCGTGGTGGTTGTATTTCTTTTGCCGCCGATGCTGTGGAGCTTGCAACTGATCTAAAATGTCGCGCTTTGTTAGCAATACTAACTGCCCCAGTATGTTGGGGATGGCTGTAATCGACGACTGCGAACTCGGCTAGGTGATTGATCTTACGGGCCTAAGTAAAAGTGTTCAGTGCCGTCCCCAGGCAACTGGATCAGTTTGATAGACTTTCTAACTGCCCCAGTATGCTGGGGATGGCTGTAATCGACGACTGCAAACTTGGCTAGGTGATTGATCTTTACGGACTAAGTAAAAGTGCGCGGTGCTGTCCCCAGGCAACTGGAGCAGTTTAATAGAGTTTCTATGGAGGCTTGATGACACAAGCTACGCAATTACCTGACGGCAGCCTCACAGAGGTGCAGATAAGACAGTACTGGGATGATGGGTTTTTGTTTCCAATACCCGTCATGACGCCCGATGAAGCATCAACATGTCGGGCTGAGCTGGAAGAGTTGGAGGGTTCGATGCCACCAAGTGGCCTTCCTCGTCCGCTTGGCCAGTATCTTAGAGTGCATTCAGAATGTGTGTTGCCAATGGCTGCCAGACTGGCCACTCACCCGTTGGTACTGGATGCCGTGGAAGGAATACTGGGTAGCAACATCATGGTCTGGGGTGCTGAGTATTTCATTAAGGAAGCCAAGTCAGACAGCATGGTTACCATGCATCAGGATTTAACTTATTGGGGATTTGGAGAAACCTCTAATCAGGTGACCGCGTGGATCGCTTTATCGCCTTCAACGATCGAATCCGGTTGTATGGATCTGGTGAGAGGCAGTCATAAGAATCCCATCTTGAAACATAAAGATACCCATGGGAAAGACAATCTACTCTCCAGGGGGCAGGAAGTGAGTGTTGAGGTAAGCGAAAGTGATAAAACTCATGTCCAATTGCAACCGGGACAAATGTCACTGCACCATGGCCTGTCGATACACGGCTCCATGCCCAATACCAGCTCTGACAGGCGTATTGGTTTTGCCATCCGCTATATCAATCCTGATGCGGTACAACAATCTGTAGAACGGGAATATGCCATGATGGCCCGAGGTATTGATACCAGCTCGCACTTTATTCACTATGCGCCACCTGCCCGGAATTTTACCGACGTCAGTCTGAACACCTACGAAAAAATTCGCGATAAACAGAGCAAAACCCTCGCAGCAGGTATCAAGACAGGAGAAGCTTTGTACGGGAGCTCTTCGGGTGCTATAAGTTAGTGACGGCGAAGTGAACTAGTCATTTGCATCTAGGGTTCTCTAGTCGTCCATATCTTTTTAGATAGGTCTACTGGAACTTATGCATCTTCTATCAGATTTCACACGTTTAGACGGTATCGCGCTGGCTACCTTCTTTTTCCTGTGGATGAGCCATTTCTACGTTATCAATCACTCCAGATTTCGTGTACACACGATCACTCATCACATGACCATTGTCCGAGAGCAGTGGATGAGAAACCTGATTGCCCGGAGCGCGAGCCCTTTCGATGCCTTGATACAGAATGGTTTGCAGCAAGGCGTATTGTTTTTTGGTTCAACTTCGGTGCTGCTGATCGGGGCAATGGTGGCAGGCCTGGGCGCATCCGAAAGAGCCGTATCTGTTTTGCAGGATTTGCCCATGTCCACCACGGGTTCTAGTACGGAATGGGAAATAAAACTGCTGTTGGTTTTGTTTATTTTCGTCTTTGCATTTTTCAAGTTTGCGTGGAGTTTCAGGCTTTTTAACTATGTGATTATCATGATTGGCGCAGCGCCTGCCGCAGACAAGGGGGCAGATGAGGTAGAACGCTATGCGGTCAAGTTGGCGACATTGCATGCGCTAGGGGCTAAACATTTCACGACGGGTCTTAATTCGTACTTCTTCGCTCTTGCAGCATTTGCCTGGTTCCTGAATGCATGGTTGTTTATAGGTGCAACGTTATGGGTGTCTTTGGTATTGTACCGTCGTACTTTTCGATCCAAATTCTGCAAAATCTATAATTCGTGACGAACAAACCTGCACCAAGCTTTGTAGATGATCTTCCGCGATCCACTGACGTAGTCATTATCGGGGGAGGCGTTGTCGGTATATTTACGGCGTTGGAGCTTAGGCGGCGCGGTCTTAGTGTGCTGGTGTGCGAGAAAGGCCTGGTTGCAGCTGAACAATCTTCTCGCAATTGGGGCTGGATACGACAGCAGGGTAGAGACCCGGCAGAGCTGCCCATCATGATGGAATCCATCCGCCTTTGGCAGGAGCTCCCGACTGATTTGAAAAACGAGATTGGCTTTGTGCGTTGTGGAGTTACATCACTGGCAAAGTCTGAAGCGCAGCTGGCAAAGTTTGCTGAATGGGCAAAGGTCGCGGCAGAACATGGCTTGGATACAAAGCTGATTAGTCAGGCAAAAATTCCTGAGCTGCTCTTTGGAGGCGCGAGTGCGCCTCGGCATCATGCCTGGTTAGGTGGTATGAATACCAGCTCTGATGCCAGAGCCGAACCGTCGAAAGCGGTGCCGGCTATAGCCCGGTTGGCGCAACAAGAGGGTGTTGTTATTCGTGAAAGCTGTGCAGTGCGCACCCTGGATATCTCGGCAGGCAAACTACGTGGGGTGGTCACAGAGTACGGTCCCGTGAGCGCAGAACAGGTCGTGCTGGCAGCCGGTGCCTGGTCTTCCTTGTTTGTTGAACAGCTAGGGATATCCATCCCTCAATTGTCTGTTGCTGCGACAGTTTGTCAGACTGCACCGCTACCGGAATTTACGTCAGGTAATGCATCGGATGGCAGTATCGCTTTTAGACGTCGTCAAGATGGCGGATTTACCCTTGCGGCTGCCAGCCGGCAAACCTTTAATCTGGGACCTGCCGGATTTCGTCATGCCTGGAAGTATCTACCGTTGATTCGACAAAGTGCGAAGAGCACCCGTTATGGACTTGCTGCTCCCCGAGACTTTCCCGATAGCTGGACGACCGCTCGTCGATGGTCAGCTGATGAGCAAACGCCATTTGAAAGGCAACGTATACTTGACCCTAAGCCAAACATAGCATTGGTCAAAAAAGCGCAACGTTTATTCGGGGAGCGCTTTCCTGATATAGGGGAACCCACGATACTGAAATCGTGGGCTGGAATGATAGACACCCTGCCTGATGTTGTACCTATTATTGATCGTGTGCCGTCGCTGGAGGGATTAATTGTCGCTACTGGAATGAGTGGTCACGGTTTTGGAATTGGTCCTGCTGTTGGAAAGCTGGTGGCTCAGCTACTCACTGGGCAGGCGATAGAGCACGATATGAAACGCTTCCGATTCACTCGCTTTACTGATGGCAGTGCACTTGAGGTTGGGCCCTTCTAAATTCATTGTGAAATCGCTTTAAACATCAAGCGGGTAAAACTGATCGAGCCACTGATCAATTTCAGTATCTAAACTATTATGCCCAGCCAGGGACTCATAATGTTCACTATCATAGTGTCCGGATGCCAGTCCGACAATGGTGCCTAGTACCGACCCTCTGTGGGCATTTTCGCCACCCAGATTCGTATTGGTTAACAGGGCTTTTCGAGGGTTAGCTTGATATTTGGCTGCCAGGTAGCAAACGCTTGGCCAGGAGTCTGTGATGTAGCACGCCAGAGAATATACTCTGCCCACCACATGTGCATCTCCTCTTGATTGGTTAAGAAGTTGCGCAAGATGAGTTCCCGGGATTACCTTTGCAGCTTCTTCAAAGGCTTCAATGACAGGTTCATCCTCTTGACGATTCAACAGTGTATAAATTAGCGTGACATAACTATCAATAACCTGCATCAAGTTGTCATCAGGATGAGTGAGCCAGGTGTGCGCCCTACATTGTTGCTGCACTTTGTCCAGCGGTTGGGTGCTCAGTAGAGCAAGCGCTAATGGTCCAATGGTAACCAACGCGCCCATGGAGGGCGTATCGTGAGTTACTGCACCACAGTGCATTGGGTTTTTACCGCTTATAAGATTAGCGAAAAAGCCCCGATGACAACTTTCTGCGTAAGTATCAGGATGGGCAGGTGGGTCGGCTGTCATTAGCTCTATATATTCATGTATCCAAATATCGGGGTCATAGTGACCCGTTCGTGCCAAGCTATTCATTAACCACTTTGCCCACCAGGCATTGAGGGTGTTTTCGCCAGCAGGCATACCGTGATGGTAGTGCCCATTAGCACGTCCCCAAAGATGCCTGCGACCTTTAAGGATCACATCGCCAACAATTTCTTTGCGCTCTGTCTTATCCTGTCTGCCTCGACCTCCCTGTGATGTGGAGTGCAATGCCATGATAGAGCTGGGATGCAGTTCAGGTGCGGCCTCCATACCTTGTATGCCGTGCGGAGGAAAGCTCGTTAGGATATTGCCTGGGTTGTAGTACCAATGAACAGGCATTGATAAGGCATCACCAATAAAAAGATTTGCCAATGCAGCTTTAGCACGGGTTCTAAGCAGGCTTGATGGGTCATTGGTATTTGTGGTGGATGTGGCGTCGTTCACTGGCACTATTTCATGACTCGAATTAGTAAGGTCATACGTGTTTGCGCAAGGTTTGAATCACTGATTGTGCGATGGATTTTCTGACCCAGTGGCTAGTTCTGAAAGTTAAGCGTTGTTACTTCATGGTTCCATACGTTCAAAATTTTGATGAGATCGGTGGTTCTGAGCCTTGTGCTGTGAGTATTGCGGCACGGGTGCAGGTAGATCCACTCGTGCTGCAACAAGGTATGTTGAAAGAAAACAGTCACTTTATTCTCATGATCATTGATGATGGCCAGCGGCGAGACTGAACCTGGTACAACGCCAAGATATTTACCTAGACGCTCTGTGCTGGCAAAAGCGATTTGCCCCCCCGGTAGCTGCAGCATGTCCTTCAAAGCCCGTAAATCCACCTTGTGTTCTGGCTCTACGACCAATAAGAACATACGGCCTTTTTTATTGCGCAGAAACAGATTTTTGGTGTGCGCGCCAGGTTCTTTGTATTCCACCTGCCTGGCTTGCTCTACTGTATAGAGTGGTTCGTGAGTACTCGTTTGTTGCTCTATACCATTCTCACTGAGCACGGCCAATACTTGTTCAACTGTGGCGGCCAACTCACCATTGGCCAATATGAGCGATTCCGGGTCAGGTCTGTCTGCGTGACTCATAATAATGCTTGCTATGTTGGGTTGCCTACTACCGCTAGCATGATGCCAAATCCTATCAGTAGTATCCATCCACCGCGTTGCCAACCGATGGGCTCTGCCAGCCAAATCCAGGCAAAGACGGCGGTAGCTGCTGCGAAGACAGAAAAACCTATGGTGGCTGTTATCCGTCCTCCGTTGGCTGAGCCGATTAGAAAGAAGGCCAATGCTGCAGTTTCGAATATCGCTTGTAAAATGACTAGTTTCTTCATGCCGCCAGTTGGCCAAACCAGTTGCTGCCGGCGCGTGAGACATACAGCTAATAGCACCACCGCGCCTAACATTGCGAAAGCTCTATTGAGGTACAAGGCATGCATCGCACCTAAGGCTGAGCCTGCTTCCTGGGCCAGAAACATCCGAAATGCCACGGCCAAAGCGGCTGCCAGCCCCAATAGTGCTGTTCGTTGAAGCCACCTGGCATCGTAGTGTTTTTTGTTTTTATCAGCGTCGGTAGGCAAAGTAAGCATGGCTACACCTGCAAACACGATGACTATCGCCACAACTTGTAACCAGGACCATGGCTCGCCGTTGAGTACATTAAAAGCAACCAGTAGAACAGTAAAAGTTGACGCAGCCGGAGATGCCACAGCAACGGGACCATGTGCCAGTGCTTTGTAGAGAAAATAGAGTGCAACCAAGTTCAGCAATCCGGATACTGCTGAGGCAGCCCAGGCATGCGCATCCCATGGAGGCCAGTTATCAGTTGCAAACAGCCAAACTGATAAAGTTGCAAGAGAAAGCCCCATAATAATCAGGAAGAGGACGACGACTGATACGCGTTGAGCAGTAACCCTGGCAATACAATCTGACCCGCCAATAAAAAGAGCGGCGCACAGCCCCCATAGAATGCCAGTCATGCTGCTACTGTCAAACAGAGAGTGAGTCTAAGGGGATTCATAGGCAGGGACTCGTGTTACCCGAAATTGTTTGCATGCCTAACATAGAATATTCAATTATCTAGCTAAGCCAGACGGGCGTGACACTTTTATGCTGACCATTGCAGGCGGCTGCAACGCAATTTTCTAGAGAATCGAAATAGATGCTCTTGCCCACCAGGCCGGGTGCATAGTGCGCGTATTTTCCGGAGTTAGTCATCAACACCTCTGCCGAGTCTGGGATGACCGGTGCACTGAGCATGCACCAACAGGTGTCGGTTATGAATTCAACACCAAATTGTTCCAGTATTTCAACGTAGCCTGCTTGATTCGCTTTTTCGTGGATCGCTCTTCCCAGAGTGACGTAAATGCGCAGCCCGTCTTTCTTTTGCTGATCCGAGCATAGCTTTGCAAGCAGAGAGCACTCGTTTAATGAAAAATGAGGGTTTCCAAGACAGACAACATCCACATTTGCATTTGTCGCTGAGTTTAATTCATGCCAACTTTGACGTAACATTTTTGCCGTCACTCGAACGTTGTTTACTTTCGAGAGAGAACTTCGTGCAAATTCATTGGCGATCGATGACTCAGGAGTAACACCTGCCATATGAAACATGGCGACCGAGGAAGTAGTGGCAAATGCAGCGCTGAAGGCCTTAAGATCATCGTCGCTTGGCGCCGATTCTTCGAGCCCGTAGATGATGGGTATATCATTGACGGTCAGTAAACCAATCTGATAACCCAGCAATGGCCAGTAGGCATCGTTGGCACTGTCATTGGCCTCTACAATGATCTGAGATCCCGGAAGACGTCCAGAATCAATGTGACTTCCTGAATAGGGTGCTCGGGCAGTTAGTGCAACACAAATGTCCATGAAGTCTGCGTATTTCTGTGTTCTTGCGCCCAATACGCTATTGGCGAATACAACCGCATTCGATTCAGCCCAGACAATCTGTTCTCCGTGTTTGGGTAGAGTGTCTAAGAGATAGGGTGCACAGGTGAAGCTCAGTTGCGCTCCCATCTTCATGTAGGCATCACCCAATTGGCTGGCAGGTTCACCAAATGCTTTATCAATACCTTGTTGCTGCCATCGCCTTTGATCTACTGAAATGGAGTTGAGTGTTGTCGGGACCCGTACCTTTGCACCCCAATCGTTTAATTGAGTAGCAAATAACAAACTGGAAGGGCCGTTGTAAACACACCCATCAATGTGGGCCTGGCTGACATCAATTAATTGGGTTGCTCCTTGTATACCAGCCATTCTACAGACCACTTGCATGGCTATTTGTGCAGCTTTTCCGTGCTCGCCATTGAGTAGTTTTTGATCCTCTGTGCCTAGTTCGAGTTGTTGGGGTATTGCACGTGGCGTACTTGATTCAACGCCGCTGGTGGGTGATTCTTTTTTTAGAGGTTCTGTAGAAAGGGTGAGCACCTCATCGTCTAGTTTGACGAAGCAGTTGCTCTTCAATTTTTGAAAATCACTTTTGCTTAGCTGAATAATGGGTAAGGATTTTTTGAACATTACTTCTGCAATGATAACGCCCAAGGTGAGTATTTCTTCACGTTCGCACACAATCAGTCCGGCAGGCGCACAATCGTTGAGAATCAATTCAAGTAGTACACTGCTACCGGTGCATGAGCCGCGACCACTCGGAATGGCCAATATGCTTCCAGCAACGTTTTGGCCCTTTAGTGGGTGATGTTGATCTATTACCAGACCACTGACAGGATCCACTCCCCCCCAAAAGCTTAAAGCTACTGTGGATTTAAGGATGGGTCCTTGGGTATGACCAGTGACCAGGCTAAGCCCTCTTAGCGGTGAGCCGCTCACAGGTTTTGCCTCATAGCTGTATCTAGATTTAATTTAATCACTATGCACAATGACAAGGTATCAGAAAGGGTTGGAGTTCTTGTTAACTGATCGGATCTGCGATTTTATGCAGATCGAACGATGAATGTCGAGCTTGCTTACGCCGTATTCAGAGCCCCGGCAGTATATCGCAGGCCGATGAATACATAGGAGATTACAAGAAATAGCAGACCGGTGATCATATCGATGATTTCTAGATATAGCAGGCCGGTGATCACATAGGAGATTTCTAGATATGGCAGACCGGTGATCACATCGATGATTGCAAGATATGGCAGAGCGGTGATCACATCGATGATTACAAGATATGACAGAGCGGTGATCACATCGATGATTACAAGATATAGCAGACCGATGATCACATCGATGATAGCAAGACTGGCGACAGGCTTAATTGTTCAAGCACAGGACAAGCCCGTTTTGAAATCCGCATCAAGCCTTCAAAGCGCTGGACTTTGCTCCTCGCTTTGATTGTCGTCAGGAGATTTTTTCGTACAAAGTTTGGATTGTCTTATCAAAGCATGGTGGTAGCTTAGATATCTACGGTGTGTCATGAGATACCCTTGAATCTCGTCGCAACGTGTATAGCCCTGCCAAAACGATGATTAATGCTCCAACCAAAGTCCAGTTGTCTGGTAGTTGTCCGAAAACCAAAAAGCCATAAAAAGTACCCCAGATGATTAAGGTGTAGTGAATGGGAGCAACCACATGCGCCTCAGCCACCTCCAGCGCTTTGATTATTAGAATTTCGCCCAACGAGGCTACAAGCGCCATTGACAGCAGCAGCAACCATTGGGTTAAAGAAACTGGAGTTTTCCAGAAAAATACAAGTGGCACAGAGATAATCGCGCTTGCCGTTAGGGCTGTGTAGGCAATGGTAGTGATGGTCTTGTCGGTGTCGGCAAGCAAGCGACCAATAATCTGGCGCGATGCATACAGAGCAGCCGCGACAACCACAAGCATGACAGCCGGGTGGACCACACCCATTCCTGGCCTTATCACGATAACTGCGCCAATAAATCCAATTACGACTGCTGCCCAGCGACGGATACCAATCTTCTCCTTAAGAATCAGGGCAGCGGCTATAGTCAAGAAAAAAGGCGCAACGAAGCTTGCGGCCACAGCGTCAACCAGTGCGACATACCGCACAGCAAAAACAAACAGAATGCTCGAACCCACCACCAGGGCACCACGTGTCAATTGCAAACCGAGCTGCTTGGTGTGCAGGATTGCCGGACCTTTCATACCTAACAGCACTAAAACGCCAATCAGAAGCCCCAACTGCCGAAACCAGATGATCTGAACCGGGTGAAACGAGCTGGTTAGCAATTTGGCGATGGTATCGCCTGCAGCAAACATAAACATCGCACACAGCATGAGAGCAATACCCCGTTTGCTCTGCGTTTGCCTGATGTTTATGTCAGAAGGATAGGAAACCTTGTTTGGGCTTGAAATCAGCGATTCCTCAGGATGGTGCTCGACAGGCTGTTGGTGTTGTCAGAGATCAGGATGCGTGGCCTTACAAGCATGGGTTCAATTGAACAAAAAGGGTGGAAATGCGTGGCTTCGGGTTTTGAGGATGGCTTGGGTGCAGGGACAGATTAGAGCTCATCAGTATATGGTTTTGCTACAGTGAGGCATAATATAGGTCAATATCTAGAGTAATCCTGCTCGTGCAATTAGATGCTGTGCCACGACGTTAGAATTGCATCAGACTTAAAAGGTCAATAAAAGTGAAGCCAAGCAAAAACTACCATACACACACCTATCGCTGTAAACACGCTACGCATGATGTAACGGCTTATTGCGAAAGTGCCATCGAACACGGACTATCAGTGCTGGGAATCAGCGATCACACCGCATTACCTGACAATCGATGGCCGCATATTCGTATGGATATTGACGAGTTACCTGACTACTGTGCCGCGATTGACACAGCGCGCCAGAACCATCCCGATCTGAGGATTCTAAAAGGCGCCGAGTGTGAATATGCCCGTGAATACCATGCTTTTTTCAAAGACTCGCTACTCGGTGAGTTGGAGTTCGATTATCTGATTGGCGCTGCGCACTTTTTCCCGATAGATGGCGATTGGGTGGGTTCTTACGGGGGTGTTAACTCCAAGAGAGAGCTACAGGCCTATGCGAGCTATTTCATTGAATCGATGGAGACTGGTTTATTTGCCTTCATGGCGCATCCTGATTTATTCGGCAATTCTTACCACCAATGGGACAAAGATGTCATCGCTGCATCACGTGATATTTTCGTGGCTGCCGCAGAGCTAAAGATGCCGTTAGAGATCAATGGCTACGGGTTGCGAAAGCCCATGATTGACACGCCGGAAGGTCAGCGCCGAATGTACCCCTGGATACAGTTCTGGGAGCTTGCCAGTGAATATGATGTTGAGTTCATCGTTAATTCAGATGCCCATAGCCCCGAGGATATTGTTGCAAATATGGCTGAAGCCTATGCCATTGGCCAAAACCTGGGTTTAGCTGCTGCGGACTTAGGATATCTGGAGTCGTCGAAAGCTGTTTGAATTTGCAGCGGTAGACATTGAAACTGCCCCAGCATGCTGGGGATGGACTTTCCTGATAAGCTAGGTTTGACACTACAAAACTGAGAGTTTCACATGGATGTGAACACACGATGCCCGGGCTGCGATGCGCCCAGATCCTTTTACGTACGCGATGGCTTTTATTCGCGTGCCGAAGATGCCAAATTTATTCAACGCTTTAAGTGCAAACGCTGCGCGAAGAAGTTCTCCGCAGCTACCTTCAGCGCGACCTACCGGCAGAAGAAACGGCGCATTAATTCAACGGTGCGATTCTGCTTTGCCAGCAACATGTGTCCCCGGGATATTGCCGAGCTGGTCGGGGTCAACATCAAGACCATTGCGGCTCGGCTGGTGTGGCAGGCCAGGCTCTCACGGGAAAAGAACCATCGCTATCTCAAAGCCTTTATCAAGCAACACGGACCCATAAAGGCTGTCCAGTTCGATGATCTGTTGACCTTCGAGCATACCAACTGCAAGCCACTCACTGTGCCTCTGGCAGTCATTGATGGGGTACGAGTCCCGTTGTGCTTTCGGGTAGCATCCATCCCGGCCTTTGGCCGTCTGGCAGCTGTGTCACGCAAACGTTACGGTAAGCGGGCTGATCATAGTAATGCAGCTCGGCACGATGTTTTCGCGGAACTGAAGCGCTGCTTACCTGCCGATGTGCACTTTAAAACCGATGGTCACCAGCAATACCCGTCGTTGATCAAGCGCTACTTTCCTAACGGCACGCATACGGTTCATATCAGCGAGCGAGGCTGTGTGGTGGGTCAGGGGGAGCTGAAGAAAACACGCTTCGATTACCTGTTCAGTGTGAATCACTCGTTTGCCAACATCAGGGCAAAGGTGAACCGATTGAACAGGCGAACCTGGTGCACCACCAAGCTGCCAGAAAGACTGGCCGATCACATTGATATCTACATCGATGTGTTGTGTGATCGATTGAAGCTGCTGTCGCTACCGATCAAAAGGACTGCGAGGGTTGGATGATGCGCCATAGTCTGTCGAACTTGTCTCCGCTATCCCCATCCAACTGGGGCAGTTTTGTAGGCATTCACAATTTTTTCACATTTAGGGGAGTAGTTTAGTTCACGCTGTACAGGTAGCACTTTTGTCGGCCAACAATCCCTTTATTCGATTTCCATCCGCTCCACATTATGAACATCAGACAATACCCGAAGGTTGCCATTTACCTGCTTTTCTCACTAGGTTTTTCGCACTCATTAGCGGCACAAGAGGGT
>JBGCEO010000070.1:0-72892 GCA_045106475.1 Granulosicoccus sp. | reverse complement strand
AACGGAAACTCGACTCAGGGTTCTGCAGGCAATGACGTGCAAAGCAGCGGCATCCAGGGTTTCATCGACAACATAAAAGGCAATGATACTTATCAGGCCATAGTGGAGAACGTCTCAACGATCAGGAACATTGTTAAGGCTGTCAAGGATGGCAACTACAGTAGCGCAACGGGTGCTTTTCTCACTAACTACGCTAATGATCTGGGTATTAGTCAAGGTAGCCAGGATACGATCAATGAATGGGCAGCAGTGATAGAAAAAGTCAGCGACACGAAAGAACTTATTCAAGATGGAAAATACTCAGCAGCTATTGGCGAAGCGGCCGGTTTACTGGGCATACCGTTGACGGAAAACAATCAGAACCGTCTCGATACCGTGTTCAAGATTCGCGACTCAGTATTGGGTTCACAATATGCCACAGCATCCAGGCAGGCCGCATCACTGGCACTTCAATCAGGCAATCCTGAGCTGGCTGCGAACTTCCTGCGTCTATCAAATTTGCTTGATGGCAAACTTCCGTTGCCAGTCAGCCAACGCTCGGTGAGTGACGCAGCCTAGAGTTGGAAGACGCGCATGCAGTAAAATTCTATAAACCAGTGGGATTGTCAGGGATGGGTTTTTGATCTATCACAGAAATCCCATTGGCTGTGACACCCAAAAAATACTCTTTGCTATCACATTCAACAATCACCAGTTTCTCTCTAGCGCTGAGTGGGAGCGTATGCGTCAATTTGATGCGACTACTGCGCAGTTTTCCGCCCCCTATCAAAGCCAGCATCCGTATTGCAAACCACGCCAGCAAAAGCACCAGAACCAAAGCAAGCAGAGTAAATAACAAAGATAGAGGGAACGAATTCATGAAGGTGTGAGAGGTTTGTTTACGGGCTGAGATTCAGATCGATGTGAAAACAAATCGAGTTCTGCTGGATAAACACTCAGATCTTCACCGGGTGCTTTGAGTCCTTGGTTTGTACTTTGAGGTTTTGCACTGCGCCATCGAGTGTGGGGATCCAGTTTTTCACGGGTCTGGCGTGCCCATAAGATTACCTCAGCCACCACGTCAAACAGCTCACGTGGAACAACGTCACCTTCATCCACCTCAGCGAGCAATCGCCTCGCCAGTTGCTGATTGCGCAGCACTGGTACATGTGCGTCGTTTGCGGCGTCACGCATAGCCCGAGCTTGTTCATCCTGTCCCTTGGCCGTGACAGTTGGCACGGGAGTGTCTTCTTTGTCATAGCGAATTGCAATTGCAATATGCGTTGGGTTGACGACCATCACTGAAGCGGAGCGAGAGGAATTGTTAGCACTTTCCTGCGACCACTCCTGCTGTAGTTGTTTGCGTTGCCCTTTGAGCAGGGGATCGCCCTCGTTGTCTTTGTGCTCTTTCTTGATGTCGCGAATGCTCATACGCATTTTCTTCGCGTAAGCGTGTTGTTGATACGCTGCATCCAGAGCCATGATGGCTACGAATACAGCTAGCGTCCATCCGAACAGCTGAATAGCCATTGATTTGACAGCAGTGATAATCAACATCGGTTCATTAGCGGGTAGATTCATCAGTTCAGAGACTGCCCCTCGAATTACAAACCATGCGATGACCCCTAGCACTGCAGTTTTGGCCAGGGTTTTTAGCAGCTCTACGAGATTATCGAGGCTGAACATTTTTTTTATGCCCGCAGCGGGGTTCAGGTTTTCGAGCTTCGGCTGCATCTTCTCAAGAGCGAAGATTGGCCCCGTTTGCAAAAATTCCACCAGCATTCCGAACAGGGCAATTGGCAGTAGTACAAGGGCACTTAAAATCAGAAAGGTAGAGATGGCACTTTGTGAGAGTTGCTGTGCAGCCACCTCAAACGGCTGATCCTGGATGCTCATCGCATCGATGGTGAGGTCGGCTAGCCTATCTATACCCTGGCCAAGTGCAAAGATTATCAGCACCATGGAAAAGGCCAGTCCAAGGGTGCCTGTCAAATCACGGCTTTTTGCCACATCGCCGCGTTTGCGAGCATCCCGAAGTCGTTTGGGCGTTGCCGGTTCTGTTTTTTCTCCGCTATTTTCGTTATTTGCCACTCGAGCAGATCCTGCAACCAGGTACTATTGAGTTGAAACTACCACAAAACAAATCCTGAGATATTGCGCTTATTCCTGTTCACTCTTCAATTATTTCAACTAGTTGGTGTTAGATTGCAAACTTTCTGAGTGTTGTCCCCTGGTAATTCCGGTGCCGTGAGCAAGCTAACTGGTTTGTCATGTGACTAGCGTCTCCAAATGAGGCTTGGGACAATATATGAATTGCACTTTTGGCTAGTAAAAGCGATGCTATGACCTAGGAAAGGGCGAGTTTTAAAAAGGAGTTTGTAGTGCGTGTAAAAGTCGTGAAAAAGGAGTCATATCGGGGGTGTAAATCACTCGCATGAACCTTCACGCCTACCTCAAAGACGGAGACGCAGGCCAGGGGATCCTTTCCCGGTTCAGTGATGTTGTTCTCGCTTTGCTCGTAGTGGCCATTATCGCTCTGATGATTCTGCCGCTGCCGTCTTTGCTGATCGATGCGCTTGTGGCCATCAATATCTGTATCGGGTTGATGTTGGTGTTAATGGGCATCTATATCAGCACGGCGCTGCAATTTTCCTCGTTTCCAAGCGTTTTACTGATTAGCACGCTGTTTCGGCTTGCTTTATCGGTGGCAACTACACGCATGATTCTGCTTGAGGGTGAAGCCGGCAATATCATCGATACATTTGGCAATATGGTGGCTGGAGGCAATCTGGTCGTAGGGCTTGTTGTATTCCTGATTATTACGCTGGTTCAGTTCCTGGTCATTGCAAAGGGCGCAGAGCGTGTCGCCGAGGTCGGGGCCCGATTTACCCTCGATGCCATGCCAGGCAAGCAAATGTCAATAGATTCAGATTTGCGTTCGGGGCTGATCGACAAGCTCGAAGCCCGGGAAAAGCGGCGTGAGTTGGAGCTCGAGAGCAAACTGCACGGCAGCATGGACGGTGCTATGAAATTCGTTAAGGGTGACGCCATTGCGGGCATAGTGATCATCATCATCAACTTGCTGGGTGGTCTGACAATTGGCATATTCCAATTAGGGATGGATACTGGATCGGCCATGTCCAAGTATTCAATACTGACCATCGGCGATGGTCTGGTTGCACAAATTCCAGCGCTGCTGGGCGCTATGGCCGCAGGCTTGATTGTGACGCGCGCAACCGATAGTCAGTCAGATCGTCATCTGGGCGATTCCATTCAAAAGCAATTAGCCTCTATACCTCGCGTGCTTCTCGTGGCGGGTGGAATATGCATGGCTATGGCGCTGGTGCCTGGTTTTCCTTCGGCTGTATTTTTCTTGTTGGGCTTTTTGCTATTAGTGGGTGGCGGCTTATTAGTGCCTGCCATGCGGAGCCGACTGGACAAATTCAAAGACGCATCGTTTGGCTCTGTAATGGATAGAAAAGCTGACAGAGTCAAGAATGTTGCCCCAGCCCACGCCGATCCTGTTCAGCAAGCTGTGCCGCTCCTGCTTGAGCTTCCGCGAGCCCTGGGCACTGACGGCGGTGAATTCATCCAGGCGGAAGTGACGGAGTGCGTCAACCGGTATCAGCTCCGTTCAGGTGTCGCCATGCCTGATGTTCGCATTCACTTTCGTCGTGATAATTCCAACGAGTGGATGTTGCACGCGTTTGAAGTGCCGATTGTCAGCGGCGAGTTGGGAGACGATGTCTCTTTCGCGACTATTCTGGAGAACATTGAGCAAGCGCTGCGTCGCAACGGCACCTTGTTTCTGGGTATTCAGGAGACCGGCCAGCTTATGGCTGCAGCCAGCGTTGACTACCCTGACATTGTCAAAGAAGTGCTCCGCAGCATTCCGACCCAGAACATTGCAGCCATCCTGCGTCACTTAGTTGATGAGGAGGTATCGATCCGAAATGTGAGGGGAATTCTGGAGGCTCTGGTGCAGGCGGCTCAACATGAAAAGGACACGTACAATCTAAGTGAGTTCGCACGGATGGCGCTCTCGCGCCAGACTTGCTACCAATACGCGCCGGATGGGCTGCTCAAGGCTGTGGCACTCTCAGCTCCCCTTGAGGATCAGTTGATGAAGTCGATTCGCACCAACGCCGGGGTGCAACAGCTTTCACTGGATCCTCGGATGCTGGAGCGCCTGCGTGAATCACTGGTCGCGGCTATCGAGCAGTATGAGCCGGCTGTCCTTTTAACAAGCGTGCAATTGAGGCGGCATATCAGGTCAATCATTGTGGACCGTTGTTTTGACGTACCTGTTCTGTCTTACAACGAATTGACACCCACGCTGAAGCTTGATGTTGTCTATCAGGTTGTACCTAATGAATCCGTTCAGTTGTCCAGTGTTTAAAGGAATTGTTAACATGAACGTATCCTCACCATACAAAAGGTTTATGAATATTCCCTTCGGGTTCAGGCAACGATGTCTAGCAGCTGTGGGCTCTTGCATGCTGCTGCTTTCTCTGATCGCGCCTGCCGCACAGGCCGCCGAAATACCGGGGCTCGAGAAAATCGTTGTTCTCAACGCTCGTGAGCAACCGGTGGATCTTTTTTTTGGTGAGTTGTTTGGTCAGTTGGGTGTACCTGTCCGTGTTGATGAGGGCATTGAAGGTACGGTAAACGGGGATTTTAGAAAATCGGCCGGAGATCTACTAAACGAGATTTCATCGGCATTCCAGTTGGCTGTGTATTTCGATGGCGCTGTTGGCTATGTGTATCCCGCTAACGATGTCACACGCAGCATACTTTACATGCCATCTTCAACATCAAAGTCTGTTGTTCGCGCGGCAGATAAGCTTGGTATGCTCGATTCACGCAATACCCTGTCGTCGACCGAGGTGGGTTTGGTCGTCACAGGAGCCAGACGTTTTGTTGAGCAGGTTGATAGCCTGGCAAACGCGCTGCGAAAGAAAACCAAGACGCCTGTTGCCACCCACGATACTTACAAGATCTTTGAACTGAAATACGCATGGGCAGATGATGTATCCATGGTGTTTGGTGGTGAAACCGTCGTTATTCCAGGTGTTGCCAGTTTGATCCGATCTTTGATCGAACCGGGTGCCTTGGGTGCGCCGACAGTCACACGAACTCCGGGGTCTTCGTCGCTGGATGGCCTGCGCGGCAAAGGGCTTAAAGGCCAGGGTCTTCAGGAGGTAGCTATAAACGCGCCTCAGTCTCCTCAACTGCTCACTAACCAGAAGAAAGCATCTGGGTTTAGCTCTGGAGGAGGTAGCACTGCACGAACCCGTATCGTAGCCGACCCGCTTAGTAATTCGGTCATCATACGAGACAGAGCCGATCGCATGGCTACTTATGAATCTTTGATTGCCTCTTTAGACAAAGAGCCTCAGATGATCGAGATCGAGGCCACCATCATAGATCTTGATACTGATAAATTGAGGGAGCTGGGAATCAATTGGCGATTGCAGCGCAACGATGATCAAGGGCTTTTGGGCAATGGTACGTTTACTGATGAATTGCTCCGTCCTAACACGGACATTTCACCCAGGGGAGAAGGCGGTGTTGTCTCGCTGGTACTAGGTAGTCAGCAGCAATTCATCGCGCGAATCCGGGCTTTGGAAACACAGGGCGCGGCTAGAATCGTATCCAAGCCCCATGTCATGACTTTATCCAATGTCGAGGCACTGCTCGATACAACCTCGACATTCTTTGTGCGAGTAGCGGGGCAGGAAGAAGTGGATCTATTTGATGTCAAGGTCGGAACGACCCTGCGTGTCACTCCCCATGTCTACGAACGCGCAGGACGTAGTCAAATCAAACTGCGGGTCAACATTCTCGATGGCTCTACGTCAAGTGAACGAGTAGATAGCATTCCTATTGTCGAAGAATCCACCATCAACACGCAGGCCATTATCGATGTGGGGCAGAGCCTGTTAATCGGCGGCCTGGTTCGGGAAATCAAGGGAAATGGTGTATCCAGAGTACCGGTACTGGGGAGCATTCCGGGGTTGGGTGCGCTGTTTAGAACACAAACTAAAACCAGCAGTCGTCAGGAACGTATGTTCCTGATCACTCCTCGTCTGAGTACTCCCCGTGTAGCTGGAAAGCGATTCAGTGCGCCGGTGCTGGCCGGTAGTGAGGGAGATATCATTTCCTCGTCGTCGCTACGCCTGAATCAGACGCGTCAAGCGCTCAGTCTATTAGATGAAGCTAATCCTGTTGAGCAAACATTACCGCGAGGTCAAACTCTGTCGAGCAGCAATGCTGCTTTGGTTGAACCTTTTCAGCCGGTTGCTCCAATCGCTCCGACTCAATTGCGTGAAGTGGACCAGCCAGAGCCACGATCACTGAGAGATCGATTGCTCAGACCTGAATCCAGTCCAAGTGCTCAACCCCAAAAACTGATGGTCAGGAGCGAACAGCCATTGCCAGACAGGCAGCTTTCTATTCCAGAAGAAACAAACAAGCAGGCGCCCGCTTATGATGAATGGCAAACCGTGGGAGAAGTTGTCGCTAGCAAACCCCTGACTGATGAACGAACCTCATCAGTATTTTCTGTGCCTGTCGAGCAGGTTCGGGTTGCCGATACTCAGGGTGCAATTGCTGCGCAGCAGGGCGGGGCAGCGGGTGAATTTGATCCTGATAGCTGGCAGGTGGTTACGCCATGAACGCCGTGGCTGACACCGTGCAAAAGAGCAGTGAATCGCACCACGGTGCGGATGCTTTAAGCCGTTCAGCCAAACTGGATGTTGTATCAGGTTTACAACAGGGCGCTGTTGCCTGGTTGCAACCTTCCGTTGCATTGACGGTAGGCAGTGGATTCGACAACGATATTGTTCTGCGAGATCCACACATTAAACGGCAACATTTGATGGTGACACTCGAGCAAGACACCATTCATATTCAATGCCTCAGCGGAGATGTTCTGGTTGATGGTATCGCGTATAGCGCTGGTGACAACACCGCTTGCTCGTCATCTTCGTTGGTTCAGATTAACAGTGTTGGTTTGTCCATTGTGTGTAATAACCCTTCGTCAAGCAATACTTGCCCGGCTGATAGTTCTATGCAGCTTGCGCCTGGCGTTGAGCAGGCTGATTCGTTGAGCACGGAGCCGGCTTTTTTCATACCGCCGGTTGATGCTTTGCCTGAGGCATCTGACCAGGCCGGTGCTCAGCAGCAACCGCGAGAAAACGTTCCTAAGACCAATCACCGTGCGGGTTTTCTCACTGCGGTTGCTTTGATGGTAGGCGCGATCATTGTTTGGCAAAGCGGCTTGTTTAGTAAGAGTAGTCAGCAACCCGCATCCTTGGCCAGTATGCTGGCGCTTTCGCCTTTCGCCGCTTTAACAGTGTCGCAGGAAGGTAATACAGCTACTGTTTCGGGTTATGTCGAGACGGTTAATGACTCGATGCAACTGGGGCAATGGCTCGAACAAAGCGGCTTATTAATACGCAATGAAGTGATGGTGGGAGAAACCCTGGCTGAACAGGTCAGCGATGTTTTTCGTGTCAATGGCGTCATGGCTGAAGTAGACGTCGTTGAGGGCGGAATCGTTTCAGCAATCACACGTGAAGCAGATACGCAATTGTTGAAAACCATTGAGGAACGCATCATGTCTGATGTGCCGCTTGTGACACGACTCGAAATTGACAACAATCCACCGCCGCAAGTAGCAAACGATGATGTGTTGACAATAGTTGATCCGGGTAAGCGGGTGGTCATGGTTGTGTCTGACGAGCCGGCCTATATCGTCACTGAAGATCAGTCGCGTTATTTTGTCGGTTCGCCGCTGCCCACCGGGCATCGTATCGCCGATATCAAAGATGGAAAAGTCTTGCTTGAAAAGCAAGGTGTTTCTACCACGCTGGAGTTCTAGCGTGTTCGTTATTACTACAGCGTTAAGCAAAAACTGCGTCGCGCTCTGTATTGCCTGTCGTGATGCTGACTTTGCACAAGACACCAGCAAGGTAATTAGTTCTGCTTAAAAATAGGGAGAAAAAAATGACTGAGATAACACAAACACAAGCCACCATGATGATTGCCAATGGTTCTTCAGCAACGGGTGCCAGACGTGGTTCCAGTTGGTTTGAAGCAATGGCTGATGCCTGGGGTAAGGCACTGGACAATCAAGCCAACAAGATTTCCGATATGTCTGATGGTTTGGTAGACGGTATTGATAGCCCGCGTCAAGTGTCCCTGCTGACGGCAGAATCACTGCGTATGCAGTTTTTGTCTAATAGTTCCCATACAGCTATTACAGCAGTGGGTTCGTCTTTGGAAACCATGGCACGCAAGCAATAATCCACTCAATCCGGATAATCTATTATGGAATCAGGAATCGTATCACCTGCACTGTTGCAGACGGATCCCTCTACAGCGGATAGCGAAACCATCACAGCCAGTTACGGGGTCAATCTTAGTGAGGATGCCGCAGCGTTTGCTCAAAGCCTGGAACGCGCTGGACAAACAGAAGCTGTCGAAGCACCATCTGCGGTCACTGAAGCGTTGTTTGCACCTCTTGACTTCATTAACAACGAAGCTAAGAGCCTTGCAGAATATGCGACTAACGCCATCGAGTCAGGCAATGAACTTACACCCAGCGAAATAGTGACTCTGACAACGCGTAGTCAGGAGTTCATGTTCTACTCCCAACTGACCTCCAACGTCGCCAATCGCACCGCTGATGGCTTGCAGCAATTGTTTCGACAGCAGAGTTAACTTCATGGTGACTCTGAACACATGGCTCAGACGATGCCTGGCGGTCAGCGTGTTGTTACTGCTCACTGCCTGCAACGAGCAATCTCTGTACTCGGGCTTGTCAGAACAGGAAGCCAATGAAATGGTGGCTGAGCTTTCTATTGCAGGTTTGACTGCCAGCAAGCAAAAGCAGAAAGGCAATTTATTTAGTGTATCAACAGCGCCCGATGAGTTTGCCAGCGCCGTGCAACTGCTCAAAAGCCGTGGCCTGCCCAGACAGCGGTACGACACTCTCGGCGAAGTGTTTGCCAAGGAGGGATTTGTATCATCCCCACTTGAAGAACGTGCACGGTTAAATCACGCGTTGTCGCAAGAGATTGCCTCCACACTATCCAGCATTGATGGCGTGGTGCTGGCCCGTGTTCATCTGGCAGTACCGCCTAAGAATGACCTTGATGACTCTATTGCGCCGGCATCCGCTTCGGTATTCATCAAGCATCGATCGGGTGTGGATCTGACCGGAAGCGTGTCGCAAATTAAGGCCCTGGTTGTCAATGGAATTGAGAACCTGCCTTATGAGAACGTGACGGTGGCTCTGTTTGAATCGATGGGTCAAAAAGAGGCTTTATCTGACAATGTTGTAGCGATGCCCGCTGCTTTGTCGACAGCAACAGCGCAGCAAATGTCTTTGATCCCGGCTTCATTAGCCAAGAGTGGAGCTGGCGTAGCTGCTTTACTTGGCATGTTGTTGATTATCGTATTGGCGGCCATTCGCTTTTGGCGTAGTCGGCAAGTTTGATGAACACGGTAGTGCAAAAGCGCTTGGACAGAGCTGCTGCAGCAAGAGTCTTACTGGCACTGCACGCTGCTGGCAATCTAGACAACCCGGCTCGTTGGACATGGGAATCGGTGGATAGACTGCCAGCTTGGTGTCTGGCCGGAGCTGAGGAACGTATAAAGCTTCAGTTAACCTGTGGCGCAATGTATCTGAGTCCTGACATCCGTTTCTGGATTAACAAGTCCGCATTGCTCGCCGTTCAACAGTTACTGGGTACTGAATTATTCGAGCACATCCTCGCTAAGGCGGATGAGATGCTGTTGCCTCGCGAATCTGTATCTGACGTGATTGCGCAAACCGGTTTAGACCCTGTGACGGCCCAGATGGAACAAATTCAGGCGGTTTTGATGGCTGCTGGAGCCACTGTGCTCACTGCAACAGTTCACAAGAGCCTGCCTTACGAAATGCTTACAGAATCGTTGGGGCCTGGTATTGGAGATATAACCGAACAAGCTGCCACCACACTGTTGAAAGCAGCAGAGCTTCTAATCCTTGACACTGGGTTGTCAGAGGCAAATGTCTCATGACATTCGTTACATTGTTCAGTGACGAACATGGTTTTTTGGCCTCTGATCAAACTGTGTTCTCACCAGAAGAATTGAAACCTTTGCAAACGGTTATCGACCAGGCCAAACAATTGGATCAACGCCTGGATCAACAAAAACAACGTGAAGAAAAAGCGTTTGCTACCGCCATGGAAAGGGGGCGCCTCGAAGGCCTTGCGCAGGGTCGCGCAGAAGCAAGTGTGGAAAATGCAAAGCAACTTCGACAGTGGCACGAGCAGCATGCGCAGGCTGTTGAACAGGTGCGTGATAGCTGTGCAGAACTGGCGGTAGATATCGTTAGAAAGATTGCAGGCAATATCAATACTGATCAGTGGCTACTGGCGCAAGCACAACAGGCCGCTGAGGATGTGCTTGATGAGGTCACCATCAAACTGCGCGTTCACACATCGAGGGCTGAAACGGTTCGTGCTTTGTTAGCAAAGGCCGAGCATTCACGTATCAGTAGCGTTGTTGCTGATGACACACTGACCGAGCAGGCCTGTATTTTGGATACTGGAAGTGGCCAGATTGATGTTGGCCTCGATACGCAATTGAATTCTGTGCTGGCTGTGTTTGAGGGTTCGACGTATAGCGATGGTGAACCAGGTGGCTGAGACTGCTACAGGCGAATCGCTAACGCACGATTTACGATCTCGTTTGTACGGGCACAGTACCGTCAAGCATACTGGTCGTGTGGTCCATGCTGTAGGTACTTCATTGCGCGTTAGCGGGCTGCCGGTAAGAATTGGCCAGCGCTGTGAGATCCACGATCGCGTAAGCGATACTCTTGTATTGGCTGATGTTGTAGGTATCAATAAGGGTGACGCTGTCTTAGTACCCCTGGGTGGTATTCAAGGTGTTGCTGTGGATTCAACGGTGCGCATAGTATCTGAGCGTGTAACCGTACCCGTTGGAGATGCCTTGCTCGGACGCGTCATCGATGGGTTTGGTCAGCCGCTTGATGAGCTTGGAGCACTGCAACACTGTGTACAAGTCCCATTGAATGCCGCTGCTCCCAACCCTTTGCAGCGACGGCGCGTTGAAGAGCGTTTGTGTACCGGTGTGAAGACAATCGATTCTCTGTTAACTGTCGGTGTTGGACAACGCTTGGGAATATTTGCGCCGGCAGGCGTCGGTAAATCTACGCTACTTGGTATGTTGGCCATGCATGCTGAAACCGATGTAATAGTGGTTGGATTGATTGGCGAAAGAGGTCGCGAGGTACGGGAATTTCTTGAAGATGCACTGAGTGATAGTGCTCGCAGTCGAGCAGCCATTGTTGTTGCAACCTCTGATAGGCCCGCAATGGAACGAGTCAATGCTGCCATTACCGCAACTGCCATAGCTGAAGGCTTTCGAGATGCCGGACTGCGCGTGCTGCTCCTGATGGATTCAGTAACGCGTTATGCGCGTGCCGTTCGGGAAGTAGGCTTGGCTGTGGGGGAGCCACCTGTACGTCAGGGTTTCACCCCATCGGTATTTGCTGAACTGCCGCGACTATTTGAACGGGCTGGTAACAATGCGTCCGGCTCGATCACAGCTTTTTACACAGTATTAACTGACGATGATGATGGACTGGATCCCGTTGCCGAGGAAACCCGCTCAATACTGGACGGGCACATCGTACTATCGCGCAGTATTGCTGAGCAGAACCGGTTTCCGGCAATCGATGTATTGTCGAGCTTGAGTCGACTCGCTCGTCATCTCACCAGCGCGCAGGAGTATGAAGCAGCGGCACTATTACGAACCTTGTTGGCAAAGTATCGGGATATTGAGTTTCTGTTGCAGGTAGGGGAATACAAGTCAGGCAGTGACGCTCTGGCTGATCAGGCTATTGCCAAACTCGACGCGATTCGTAATTTTCTTCATCAAACACCAGAGGAGCGTATCGGGCAGGATGAAAGTGCGGTTCAGTTGATGTCGTTGCTGGGGCTTAATCAAACTACATCGGCTGACAAGGCTACGAGCACATGAGCATGCAAGTAGAAACTCGTGAAATCGAACAGTTGCATCAGCTATACAAATTGCGTGAAAAGCGTGCCTTGCAACTGATTGCTGAACAACGGGTGGAGCTGGAGCGAGTGCAAGGTCGCCTTGATGAACAACGAGCATTGGTCCAGAGCCTGAGAGATGAGCTGGAATCGTTGCACCAACTGCGCTCTAAAAATGAAATTAAAAGCATGACTGCTCTGTCGCTTCGAGCAGAAAGCGATCGCAGGAATATGTTGACTCAGGAGCTTGAGATGGAGGATTTCTATCTACCAGGCTTTTTGCGTGATGTGAAAGACGCAAAGTACGAACTTGCTGCTCGCCAACGCAATTGGGCAAGAACGCGCGATCGTATCAAGGGACTTAAAAAAGTTGAGGACAAAAATCAGCGTGAGCGACTCAAAAGGCAGAGTCGTCTAGAAGATGCCTTGCTTGATGATAGACCAACACAGGTATAAGCATAGATGGATAAGCCCACATCACCGGCCTATATGCCGCCAAACAAACTCTCGGATCTACCCGCACATAGACCCGGCATCGCAAACTCAGGTCAATGGCAGTCCACGGAAAAAAACTCGTTCGAAAGTGCATTGAACAGAATCAGTTCAAAAAACAGCAGAGCCCAGGAAGCAAACAACTCAAGAAACTCTGATGTCAAAGTGGCAGACTCGCTGGACGATGAATCACTGATTGGGGGTGCTCAGCAATCAACCGATGAAAGCTTGCTCTCAACTGATGCGCTGCAAGATAACCCTCAGTCTGTCGCGCATCGAATCGCAGGTTCACTTGATACTGAGGTTAGAGACACTCTACTCATAGATATGACACTGGGTAGCATGGAATTGCCAGGCGGGATGGTGATTGAAGGTTTTAATGCTGATGCCAATAGCTCAGCTGCCGGATCAGCGCAGGCTTCATCCGCTGGAAGCACGTTATCTGCAGAAACGGTGGCACAGATGATGGCGCGACTCGAACGAGCACCGGGTAACCATGATGGCCATTGGCGTTTCGCAGTGCTGAATGATCAGGCTGGTATCACTGCCATGCAACTGCAAAGAAGCATTCAGGGGAGTTGGCGTGTGAATGTTTCATTCAGCGCATCCGCGCAATTGGATGAACAAGAGCAGGCCGATGAACTCAAATTAGCATTGCTCAAGGAAGGCCATGATGTCGAGTCGGTAGTCATATCTCGACTGGCTGCTCATCTAGCATCCGCTGATGATTGATGCCCTAACATCTCCAGGTATGGCGATCGATATTCGCCTGAGTACACAGGAACCGATTCAACAATTAGGTGCGAGACTCGCGAATATCCTATCGGGTGAGTTGTCCCGTATGCGGGCCGATATTGCATTCGCTGCAGCAACCGGGATAACGGTACATAGTGCCACCGGTCAGGCGGAGCTTCTTCGTGCACAGCAAAGTGCCGTGCTAGGGCATCATCAGCTTAGTCTGACAGCGCAGGCAGTCTTGCATGCAGAGTCTGCGTTGCGCACCAGAACAAACGACGCTGATTTGGAAGAAAACTGGCAAACCAATGATGAGGGTCGCGGCTCTGATCAGGATCATTCAGATTCGGAGGAAGGCCATGAGGATGACGAACCCGAGCTAGAGTGCAACTCTGAATCAGTATCCGCATCGACTCTGCACCAAGATGAACTCTTGATTAATGCTCTTAAAGATGCACTTCAGCAGTTCCATTCGATTACCCGAGAGCAGGGGATAAGCGGTAATCCGATAGCGGTGGTGCTACCGGCGAAACACTGGATAGATAATCATGCACCGTTGAATGTGCGACAGGCCATTGTTGCGTCTGAATCTGATCGGCTTGCTGATGTCATGGTTCTATGTCTGGCTTTTGATGGTCAATTAGCCGACGACCACGTTTTGTGGGGATATATCTACCGACAGGATGTATGTGTTGGCAGTATGCAGGGACTTTGGCTAGCGGAGAGTGCTCTGCATTCTCAACGCCAATGGGAAATGACGGTCACCGATCCTGAATCGATGGTGAGTGCCTTGCATTGTCGCTGTACAGATTCTCCAGCGGTGGGGGCAATAAGTGGCGTACGCATACGCATTGATAATAGTCTTGCGGATAGAGCGCCTTGGTCATGGCAGGTCACGGAATGGATATGGAAGTAACTTCCCGGCCTAGTCTTGATACCGAATTAGTTGGATCCTCCGCTCTGGTCGAAAACGCTGACTCAGATCTGGATGTGATAAAGGTTCCTGCATTGATTGAGCTAATCAATCAAACCGGCAAGGCATTGGCCTTGCTAGACCCGCACTCCGATCGCATCGTATGGTGTTCCAGTGCCTGGGAAGCCGTGCTGCCTGAACTTACCGGGCAAGAAAGTTGGTCTGATTCGCTTAGCAATTGGCAGGAGCTTGCTCAGCTTTATCATAACTTTGAAGAGCACGGTCCTTGTTCCGCTGTGCTGTGGTGTGAGAGTGCTAAACAATCAAAAGAGCTCGGCTTCACGCAGCTTGAGTCAGGTGTGATTTCGCTACAGCTACAAGAACATCTTCGAACAACCGATGATATGCATCTTTACATGCAGGCCAGGGAATCCATGTTCACCACCTCCCGCACTATATCCGTGAGCGAAATGGCAACGACCCTGGCGCATGAGATCAAACAACCGATTGCTACGATTACTAATATCCTCAAAGGTGTGAGAATCCGGCTACAGCGAAGCGATTCGCAGCCTGAACAGCTGGAAAAGGCTCTAGACAATGCTCTCGAACAGGCTCAATTTACTAATAGCGTTATAAACAGAATCAGAGACTTCACTCAGGCTCGTCGACCCCAGCAAAAGATCATCGATATAGCGAATCTGACTCAAGAATCGTTGTCATTGATGGATTGGCTGTTAAGTGCCAACCAGTGTCGCACAGAGCTGATCATCAGCGACGAACCACTGCTGTGTCAGGGTGATCCCACGATGCTTCAGCAAGTGTTGGTCAATTTACTGAGAAATGGAGTCGAGGCGATGCAGGAATGTGATCCAGCGCATCGTCTGCTAACCATCGAGTGCAAACGCAGCGGCGGGTCTTCTCGAGTCAGTATTCGAGACCGTGGTCACGGACTCGAAGGCAAGGAAACGACACTCTTTGTCCCTTTCTCTACAACCAAAGCAAGTGGCATGGGAGTAGGTCTCAATATATGCCGCTCTTTTGTCGAGCTGCATCAGGGCAGATTGTGGTTATCCCCAAATTCAGGCGGTGGATGCACATCCAATGTGGAATTGCCGTTCAAAGATGCTGCAGAGTCTAGTGAACAAGCTCAGGTTAAGGATAGTGGGAGCGAGCAATGAGTAATCAGCAGGTTTTCATACTAGACGACAACGCCAATTTTCGTGAATCTACGGCCTTCTTGCTGGAGGCGCTGGGGTATGAGGTAAGTCATTTCGGAGCCTACAACGAAGCCCTCAAGGCAATGGCTGATGTGCCCAAGGAACAAGCAGCCTGCCTTTTGTTAGATATTCGTATGCCAGAGCTAAGCGGCCTTGATGTGCATGATCTTATGCAAGAAAGTAATATCGATCTACCGGTCATCTACATGACCGCTCACGGGGATGTACCCTTGGCCGTGTCGGCTATGAAAAAAGGCGCATTAACGTTTCTTGAAAAACCTTTGGAAGACGATGCCCTTAAGTCATCATTAGAGCAAGCTCTCTCCGACCAGGTGCAATCCAATAGAACAAGCGCTGCTGAACGTGAAGCCCTGGCCGATGCCAAGAGAAAGCTGGAATCCTTAACTCCACGTGAATTACAGGTCACCCGTTGCATTGTTAATAAGCTATCCAACAAGCAGATAGCTTCCGAGCTCGATATTAGTGTTAAGACAGTAGAGTTGCATCGCTCTCGTTCCATGCACAAGCTGGGCGCTAAGAATGCGGCACATCTGGTGAGCTTAGTCCTGTCTTGTGAGCTTGGTTGAAAGCAGACATGAGTGAAGTCGCAGGTGCAGCGATGCATCAATATCGGTGGTTCGAAAGTGACGGTCTGTACATGGCCATTAATCGGGCATCGGGTAATTCAATATCTGAACTTGGATTAGAGCCGGATTCGCATATTCATGTACAGGATCTGCTGGATGCAGTGCTATTGGCAGATCATGATCCTCTCTTACAGTGCCTTGAGGTTTGGAGCGGGCAGGTATTTGATTGGACGCCTATGACTGCTGCTAAACCGGACAACCCTCAGGAAGAGACTGTAGATCAGTTAAACGCCGACAATTCCTTGCACTATCAAACACACTTGCCAAGACTGACAATCTCTTTGTCGTCGCTTGAAGGACAGAAACGCACGATTTATCTGGCCATTGCTCATGATGAACTGCGCCAGATGCCAGAATTACCCGAGCAGTGGCAATCATTGGTCAAATTGACCCGGCATGCGCGTCTTTATGAGGCTGTATTGCAGAAAAAAATACTGCGCACCGATGAGTATGAAAAGCTTTGCCCCGGTGCCTTACTCTTGCTGCCGGATTCGTTCTCGTCGCTATGGGCAGTGCAGATGCAGCCAATTAGCGCAGAAAACAGCAGTGAAGCACCTGCGATCAGCGGTGAGCTCAGCACTGAGAGCAATGCAATTCGACTGATGCCAAACGAAGCTATTCAACAGCATGACCAAACTGTGGGTAGTGATGCCGATCAATCTGCTGAGTTAGATATGGAGATCAGTCTGAAGACATCCTTATTGATCAATCAGCTGTACGCGGAGTCCGCCTGGCAATCAGGACAAAATGTGCTAATTGCGTTGCCTCAGTTGCTTGAAAGTGTGCCTGTAGTGATCAAGTGTCAGATGCACAAGCTCAAACTGCAAGGTCGAGTCGTCTCACTGGGAAGTGGTTACGCCGTGCTGGTAGACGGTCCAGACTTAAGCAACGACGCTAACGAGGATTAAGCAGCTCATGGATTTGACGCAGTTTTCGCCTTCTTCAGCACTCGTAACGGTTATCGTTCTGGCGCTGGCTCCTTTTGTGGCTGTGATGGTTACGTCCTTCACCAAAATAGTGGTGGTGCTTAGTCTTCTGCGCAATGCTTTAGGCACACAACAAATTCCACCAAACGTTGTATTGAATGGTCTAGCGTTGATACTTACGATGTATGTCATGTATCCGGTTGGCCAGGCGATGTTGGCGCAATTGGATGGACGTGGCAGTTTTACAGAGAGTGCAGAAGACTTGCTGGCTGCTGCAGACTCGGCGAAGGAGCCACTTCGCGAGTTTATGCTTGAACATTCCAAAGAGCGGGAGCGCGAGTTTTTCCTGGCAACTGCTAAGCGCATGGTCGAACCCGAAGAGGCTGCCCTTCTCAGCAGCAGTGATTTTATTGTCGTTATACCCGCGTTTACAATCAGCGAGCTGACAACGGCATTCCAGATCGGTTTTCTGATTTTTCTGCCCTTTGTGGTTATTGATCTGGTTATCTCGAATATTCTGATGGCAATGGGAATGATGATGTTATCGCCAACCACTATTTCACTCCCATTCAAATTATTGCTATTCGTACTGGTCGAGGGTTGGACCAAACTGGCTCATGGACTGGTGCTCTCTTATGTCTAGTGATGCAAAAGCTACGCAGAGCCCTGTAGTCTCTGCGCTAGACGCGGGCCAGCTGTTGTGCTGACGTCCGAGGTATTGCAAATAACACAACAAGCGTTGTGGCTCGTTGTCATTCTGGCTGGGCCTCCGGTAGTGGTAGCAGCTCTTGTGGGTATTTTGATTGCGTTTGTTCAGGCAGCAACGCAGCTTCAAGAACAAACCTTTCAGTATGCTGCAAAGTTTTTTGCCATCGTGGTTACTATTTTTCTTACGGCAAGTCTGATTGGTAGTTCCTTGTACCGGTTCTCTGATCGTATCTTTTCCGACTTTCCCTCGCTAGTTGGATAGGGTGTCTGCAAGCCATGAATACGGCTGAACTCTTCAGTCTATTGGGTGACAACATAATCGTGTTGTCGCTCTCTGCTATGCGAGTGTCGATTGCTTTTTTGCTTCTGCCACTGTTTAGTAAGGAAGGCGTGCCTGCAATGGTGCGAAATTCAATGTTTCTCGCTCTTGCCCTGTTAAGCGTACTAATTCAGCCCAGCGCTGAAGTTGAACAGTTCAGTACAACCATGTGGATTGGACTGTTTGCCAAGGAGGCGTTGATAGGTGCAGTAATAGGCCTTTTCTTTGGTATGTTTCTGTGGGCATTTGAAGCCGCAGGTGTCGTTATTGACATGCAGATAGGTGCCTCTTTTGCACTTTTTTTTGATCCCGTTGTAGGTAATGAAGTCACACTGATTGGAGCGTTTCTGAGCCGTTGGGCCAGCTTTATTTTTCTGGCCAGTGGTGGTTTGTTATTGATGACTGGTGTTCTACTTGAGAGCTTTGCAATCTGGCCATTGGTCAAGCCAATCACTAGTTTGAAAATGGCATCCGTGGCTTTGTTTGAGGCAGAGTTGTCACGTTTTATGAGTCTGACCATTCGTATTGCCGGTCCAATCATGGCGGTGATTTTCATCATTGATGTATCAATGGGGCTTATTAATCGCTTCGCTCAGCAGTTCAATGTGTTTTTTCTATCGATGTCGATTAAGTCCATGGCAACCATCCTACTGTTGATTATCTTGCTGCCTTTTTTAGTGGATCTGCTGGTGGATGAAATGCAAACTCAGGCCGCTGTATTGCCAGAATATCTGAAACGAATCCTGCAGCGCTGATTGAATTGGTTAGCGGTGGATTAACGAAGAGGGGGCCATGCACAGAAGAGCATAGTGTCAGCTAAATGGCCGATTGCTGATCTGGTTGAGTAAACTCTCTTGCTGCAGAGCAGATAAAAATGCATCAACCGCCGAAGCATTAGACTCATCGGTAGGTATGGTTTGCCACTTTTTGACCATTTCAAGAAGGCCGGTTCGGGTTTGGCTGGATAGCGATCCGCCCAAAGGATCTTCCGCATCAGCAATCAATTTGTAGCAATAAAGCTGTTTCGCGGTACTGTCGCTGGCTACCAGTGATAAAAGGCTTTCTAGAATGAGTGAAAATTGCTGTTGCGACATCGGGGTTTCACTACTGGGTTGCGCATACCATGCGCAGACGAACTCAACCGGGCCTAAACGACGACTCTGCCCGAATGCGCTATCTCCAGTGAATGAGCTTGAACCCCAGGCAGACAATTTACCGGAAGGTAGTCGACCTGATTGCAGGCAATCAACCAGTGTCCTGGACATGATTGCGCGCGCTTGTTCATCGGCATGCTGATCTATCACATGCAAGATTTGTAGAAACGCGGGGTAAAGCCGATCACCCAGGCGAACACAAACCGTTTCCAACAGTTCTATTTGCTGCTCGGAATCAGGTAAAGCACACAGGCCGCTGATCAGATCCTGGGCGGCAGAGTGCCAATCTGGATCTGCGTGTAAATCAAAGGGTTGGGCGTTAGCCTCAAGCACCGATGTGCGAGAGAATACGGCTGGCTACACCATCAGGACTGGCGCCCTGAAGGGAAGGGTCATCAATGGCCGAAATGGGTCGTAGGCTGGAAGTGCCCTGTGGAAGAAACCAGGCTGGGTCCTTGTTGTCTGTTGGGCGCGCAGAGGCATTCAGGCGCTGATCGCTGTTCGGTTGAACGGGATCAACAGCTTTAAATGGCGCATTGACGGACGGACCTACCATTTTAGTCTCCTCTGGTTGGAACGATCTTACCGAAAGTGAGCACGTCCGTATATAGGTAGAAACCCTAGTAATACTGCAGGTGCCGCTTGGAAAATCGGCAAAAAACACACCACCCGGAAATATTAACGAATCCGGGTGGTGTTGTCCTATATTTGCTCCAGTATCTGCCAGTTCAGTGACAGGCCCATGGCTAGGACTGCGGAATGATCACGGTGTCGATTACATGGATCACGCCATTGCTGGTTTCGATATCGGCTTGAGTAACGGTGGCACCGTTAACCTTCACTCCTTCTGTGCCATCTATCATCAGCTCTCCTCCTTGTACGGATGATGCCATTGTTTCTGCGCCAGCCACATCAGCTGCCATGACTTTTCCGGACACCACATGATAGGTAAGGATGGCAATTAGCTGCTCTTTATTTTCCGGCTTTAACAAATCTTCAACGGTACCCTCGGGCAGTGCAGCAAATGCGTCATCCGAAGGTGCGAATACTGTGAAGGGACCTTCGCCTTTGAGTGTGTCGACAAGATCGGCCGCTTGGACTGCAGCAACAAGGGTGTTAAACGTTCCAGCACCGGCGGCTGTATCAACTATATCTTTTTTCATATCGCCAGCGTGGGCGGATAGAGTTAAGGCTGCGCCAGCGACAATTGCAAGTAGACGTTTCATGGTAATTTCCATTTGTTAGATGAGAGGAATATTTCGTTTGTAACGACCAAGCTTACGCTGGAAAAACTGACCTGGATTTTAAAGTTTTACTCGATATTTATAGGTGTTTTCACTCGCTATTCTCTACGTGAATTCTGTGTGAACATGCATTGTTTTTCGCGTGAACGAGGTGGTATCCCTATTTCAAAGTTGTGATATTGCCTGCTTGGCTAGCAAGCGTGTATAGCTATTTATTTTTTGATGGGTGGGCATCCACCCCAATAGAAAACGATAGAAATCCGTCCAGGCAATCGCGTATAAGGCTCGCCACTGTGCTTCAAGGGACTGGCGTTCAGCCCTGCTCATGACTGTTCTTAATGCGTGATTCAATTGAGTGAAGTAGTGGTCCAGCAACAGTTTTTCGTGTTGAGCACACTCGGATTCGGTTAAACAACTTCCCAGAAAGTAGGCTACATCTCTCATTCCGCATCCCCGGCCTACATACTGAAAATCAACTGCAGCGACTTGATTCAAATCGTTGCTGAAACAGAAGTTGGCTAGTTTTGCGTCGCCATGTACCAGGCATTGATAAGGTGTTTCACGCAAGCGTCTGTCCAGTTCACGCGCTGCCTTTTTGATGGTTCCATCTTCCATCGCAGCGTATTCATCCTGGCGGGTATCAAGATGCCAGTAACATCCTTCATCCCAAAGTCCAAGTCCTTTGTTGCTCATAAATTGTGCGTGAAATCTGGCTAGCCAGCCTAGACAAACACACGCCTGCTCAACGTTAAGTTGTGAGCAAATTCTCGGGTAGTCAGTAGAAAGATCTTCCAGAAGTATTAGCCGCTTTTTCTTCTCTATAAGCACTCCCAGAGGTACTGGTACTTTGCATTTCTCTCCGCATAAGCGCGCGTAATTCTGATACCAGACACACTCTACATCATAGGATCGAACTTTGCGCTCAAACGAGCGATTGGTATTCCAACCTCGCGGGTGAGCAGCATGTTGATTGATGCTAATCAGTTTTAAGATTGCACTAGGATTATTTTCTGAATCTGTTTGCAGTCTGACGATACATCCCTGTTCACCCCACAAGGACTGGATCTGCTCCTCGCTATGAAAGGTGTTTGCTTGTAGCGATTGTTTGATGAATGCTTTGCTGCTTTCACTTAGACCATCTGCATTGTTCATTATAGTTAACGTCGATCAATAGTGCGCTTACCCAACCTGGATAATATCAATTAGCTTGTTCGGGCGGCCTTTAAGAGTAGCGCTGAATTATCCTATCATCTATCTTGCATGAGCAATAAGAGGACCTGCTCGCTACCCCTGGCAATCGGTGCATCAGTTCACATCGCGACCCTTGCAAAAAGGTCACAGTTGGCGTTGTGTGTTCATTGAGCTAAGAATCTGGTGTTGGCTGTCGATTGTAACTCCTTACAAGGATTTCGTTAGCTTCTCTGCTTTCCGGCTAGCCCTGCCTGGGGAACTATTACGAAACTCACGCAGGAGCCATATTTAATGCAATACCCTACTTCTCTGATGCCATTTAGAAGCAATTCTTGTGTACATTCGAACCGATCACGCCTAAGTATTGCACCTGTGGTTTTGTTGATGCTTAGCGCATGTGGCGGAGGTGGGGGAGACGCAAGTGCACCCGCATTCGCAGCTGCTGTCAGTGTTAATAATGTGGTTGATGTTTCTCAAGGTGACTCTAGTCCGTTGGCTGACGCAGTTGAAACTGAGGCTCTACAAGAAGCTGCAGCCTCGAACGCGGCACAAGGAATTACTGTTAATCTTTCTGCTGCAAAGCGAATAAACCAGGATGGTAATTCATTGCTTGCAAGCAATACCGCATTACTGCCCGACATGCTTCTTGATGCCGGCAGTCTGTTTTCTCGCCAGCCCGATTCTCAGCTATTGAATGATGCCACCGGGCTAGAACTTATTCAGTTAGATACAGGGGCAATCGCGGCACTTGATAGTCTACTCGCAAGCAGTTCATCTGAACAGACTCAGCGTGTGGTAGAGGCCACACTTGGTTTAGGCGAGAACAATGCAGCACAAGTACAACGAAACGGCAATAGCATAACGATTGATCCTGATGATGTGTTCATTTGTGATTCTATGCTGAGTGATGTCAACACTAGCGCTGCAGAGTCAGTAGCCTGTCAGCAAGTTATGAGCAACTTGACCGTTCAGTTAGACGCAGTAACAGAGCAGCGTGGAGAAATTACTTACCTCTATAGCAGTCAACCGCTACTTGGCATCGCCTATGGGCCATTGAACGCCTCATATACGCTCAATCTGGGCACTCTTCAAGAAATGGAGCGCTATTCAAACCAACTGTCCGGGGGTGCCTTTGTCGATAGTGACATTCAACGGGTAGAGGGGAGCGTAAGAATGCAATCCAGTGTTCGTAGCGATAGAGAAGCTGAGGAGGCCGGGAATTTTCGCATAGAGCTAATTGAAGGCTTACTAATTAGTTACGCAGATGGCGGTAGCTTATCCATGGCACCTTCACTGCTGATATCGCTGGATCACGATAATGATCAAGGCACAGCAAGTGTTGAGATTGAATTAGGCGCTACACAGTTCAGCGGGTTTGCAGCAGAGCCGTTTAATGTAGCATTTTCCGGGTTTACCGGGCGGCTGGATATGGATAGCAACACAGGCCAATTTGCAGTCAGCAGGCTTGGGTTTGTTAATGGTCCATTGCGTATCGAAGAAGCCGGTAGTTTCTCTGTAAACCTTGCGCTTCAGGCGTTTTCGTTCGCATTTGAAGAGCGTGCAGAGCAACTGGTTTTCAATAGTGCATTGAATATGATCTTAGAGGCTAACTTGCTTGACTCAGATTTCGGCAATATGTCTTTTAGCGCTAGTCTGGCTGGCCCTGCCGGTACACGATTAAATGCAGCGAATGAAAGTTCTTCCGATAGAGCTCTTGTTAGCGGAGGACCGCTACAACTCGACTATTCACTATCGGCTGCAGGCAGTAGCGAATCAGGCTTCGTTCAGTGGAATGTCAATAGCTGTCAGAGTGGTTCTTCGGTTCCAACTGAGCAATCACTGCTGTTGTCTGTGCTTGGCTGCTGAGTAAAGGCCGTATCCCAGTAGATTCATCTGGTTAGCGGGCAATCCGTTTGGATAGATAGCGGCTTCTCAGCCAGCAATTCAGACTCAGGTTTGCTGTCTGGATCTCAATTACAAACAGTTTGGCCGACTTCTTCAAGACTTAAATGTGTGGTAAAGCTAGAATCAAGGACATCTGGCGAAACTAGTTGAAGTCATGTTAAAAAGCATTTTAGGGCTTACCCTATTGCCGAACTTGATATTCGGGGTGGGTGATGTGTTGGCTCAATCGAAAGCCTCAATTCCCATTGCTGATGCGCATGTTCACTATAGTCACGATTCGGTCGAACTAACGCCACCGGAGCGTGTTGTTGAGATTATGCGCGAGGCCAATCTCAAGTTTGCGCTCGTCTCGAGTTCCGATGATCAGGGTACTCAGTTACTCCTTGCTTTGGCTCCGGATCTGATCGTTCCGGGCCTGCGCCCCTATACGCGTCGTGGACAACTTAATACCTGGTATACGAGCGAAGAAAACCTGTCGTACGTAGAAACGCTTCTGGAGAATAATCGCTATGCGTCAATCGGCGAGTTTCACCTTTTTGGCGACACTGCAGATCTTCCTATTCCAAGACGGATTGTTGAGTTAGCAGATCTACATAATCTTATCCTGCATGCTCACTCGGATGCAGAGGCGATTGCACGTTTGCTGGCACAAAGCCCAACCGTAAAAATTATCTGGGCGCATTCGGGTTTTGATGAGCCTGCCAAAATATCCGCCATGCTCGATAAGCACGATAGGTTGTGGGCTGATCTTGCCTATCGATCAGATGTTGGGCGTGGTGGACAACTTGATGACGCCTGGATCGAATTGTTTAAAAAACATCCGGATCGAATGATGCTGGGTACCGACACCTATACGCCGGAGCGAATCTATTTTATTCCGTCGCATGCGGAAGTTTCTCGCGAATGGCTTGCCACTCTGCCTAAGGATCTTGCCCAGAACATAGCGTGGAAAAATGCACATGAATTGATAATGCCGGTTTGGCAAGCAAATCGCAAAACTGCAGCTCATTTGGATTGTGCTTTAACTGATCATGGTTTCGTAATTGAAGATGACGGTCTTGTAGTCAGTATTCAGCCTTTGGAAAGCATCGCCGTGAGTCAACCATTCCCAGTCACGGTAACTGTATGTGGCGCTGCAATGGCTGGCGCTACAGTTACGCTTGATGCCACCATGCCAGCTCATGGACACGGAATGAACTACGCGCCAACCCATACGGTTTACGAAAAAAGTGAGCAACGACATCAGATCCGAGTGGAAGGCGTGGTTTTGCACATGCCCGGGAACTGGCTGTGGAGTGTGGATGTGCGAGTGGGAGATTTTCGTAAAACCTTAAGTCATGAGTTTCAGGTCCGCTAGTCATGTTCAGAACATTTAGCTGCGGTTCAGAAAAAGCTAAATGAACCGCTGGATTTTAACAGCGCTGGTTTGGCTGCTTGCAGCGTCTGTTGTTCAAGCTGATAACAGAGTAGGTGACACGGAGCGTCATATGCTGCGTGCGTTTGGCCCTTGGCCGATGACGCTTCAGCCTGATGCGGGCAATGAATTGTCGGGCCTGCCGTGGGCTGAACAACTTGGAGAGGTACTGTTCAGGAGTACTTACTTTTCAGGCGATGGCAGTCGCTCATGCGCGAGCTGCCATGAAGCAGCGCTTGGATTTACCGATGGCCTGGCTGTAGCGGTTGGCGCTGGTGTTCATGTTCGCAACACCCAGGGTTTGTTGGATGTAGGCCTGCAGCGCTGGTTTGGTTGGGATGGCGGAGCGGATAGTTTGTGGGCAGCTTCTTTAAGGCCGATGTTGTCAGACATAGAGCTCAATGGAAACATCGAATCGATTGCATCTCGTTTAAGGATGCAAACTGATGTTATGCAGAGACTGGAGCGTGCTGGACAGCCGCTGGATGATGACGAGTCCCTGATCGTACTTGCAGCCAAGGCCATAGCTGCTTATATGAGGACCTTGCAATCGCGAGCAACAGCATTTGATGCATTTCGATCGGCAGTGCTGGAAAAGGGCGAGGGAGAAGCTATTGATAGTTACCCAGCTGATGCAAGGCGTGGGTTATCAATTTTTCTGGGTGAGGGTAACTGCCATGTGTGTCACTACGGACCGAATTTTTCTAACCAGGAGTTCCATGATACAGGGCGTCCATTTTTTACGGGCATTGGTCAGGTGGATCCGGGTAGGTATGAGGGTATAAAGCGTGTGCGCACAGATCGATACAATTTAATAAGCAGATATAACGGAACCAGGCAAAAGAGGGAAATACAAAAAACTCGCACAGTAACGCTTGGGCAAGTTAACTTCGGTCAATGGCGAACGCCGTCATTGAGAAATCTATTATTTACTGCACCGTATATGCATGATGGCAGTCTTGCTACGCTAAGAGATGTGGTAGACGCCTATGCTGATGTTGATCCTGACCGAATACATAGCGATGGCGAAGCTATCATTCGGCCGCTGGATTTGGATGATCGGGATAGAGATGATTTAGTTGCATTTCTTAGCTCTCTCAGCCCGACTGAGCCGGGTATTGAGGATTGACTGCTGCTTTTTGCTTCTCAGTGGGCGGCGAATGCTAAGGGCTGGATGCCAACAAGCGCTTACGGCTCCATTCTTTTCCAGGAACGGCTTCAAGCAGCTCCTGTGTATAGGGGTGCTCTGCATTTTCGAATAGTTTTCTGGTTGGTCCTTGCTCAACTACCTTGCCAAGCCTCATTACGGCAATACGATCACATACCTGAGCTGCTACACGAAGGTCATGCGTGATAAAAACCATAGATAGTTTCAAGCGTTCGCGAATATCTGCCAACAGGTCGAGCACCTGCGCCTGAATTGATACATCAAGTGCCGACACGGGTTCATCCGCCACCAGAATTTCCGGCTGCAGTGCCAGCGCTCTCGCCAAGCCAATGCGCTGACGTTGACCACCACTAAACTCATGCGGGTAGCGCTCAAAGGCTCTAGCGTCCAGGCCGACCAGGTCGAGCATTTCTCGTGCACGTGCTTCGGCTTCTGATCGGGAGTCACCGAGAATTATAGGCCCTTCTGTGATGATTCTGCCCACTGTTGCACGCGGATTTAATGACGCATAAGGGTCTTGAAATACCATCTGAATTTTTGAACGATAAGGACGCATGCCCGCACGATCCAGTTGGTTTAGATCCTGACCCCGATACAGTATTGAGCCTGATTCACTGCTGTGTAAACGTACAATACATCGAGCAAGTGTAGATTTGCCCGAACCTGACTCACCAACTACACCCAGGGTTTCGCCTTCGTTCAGAGTGACATTGACGTGGTCACAGGCGTGAACCTCTTTTACAGCATTGCCCAGTCCAAACCATCCTCCACCTGATCGATAGGTCTTGATCAGATCTTCTACCACCAGCACCGGAGAGTCCTTCACATGTTTGTCTGCGCGCGGCACCAGACTGGGAACAGCCTCTGTCAAAGCCTGTGTATAGGGATGTTCGGGGTGGTTGAGAACCTTATCCACGGATCCTATCTCCACTATCTTGCCATGTTGCATCACGGCCACTCTATCGGCTATATCTGCCACAACACCAAAATCATGGGTGATGAATAAAACCCCTGTGTCGTGCTTTGCCTGCAGCGTTTTTATAAGCCTCAGAATTTGTGCCTGCGTTGTAACATCCAATGCTGTTGTAGGTTCGTCAGCTATCAGGATTTTTGGCTCCAGTGCCAATGCCATGGCAATCATGGCTCTCTGACGTTGCCCGCCCGACAACTCGTGGGGATAGGCATCCATGATTCTTGGTGGATCTGGTAATTGCACATCTTCGAGTAGTTCTAGTGCGAGCTTGCGTCGATCCCGGCGCGACTTGTCAACGTGGAAACGTATGACTTCGTCTATCTGATTACCGATACGCATTACTGGATTAAGTGCAGTCATCGGTTCCTGAAAAATCATGGATATCTCGCTACCACGCACTTGTCGCATTCTCTCCGGACTTGCCTGGGTGAGGTCTTCGCCTTCAAACAGGATACGGCCTTTTTCGTAGCGGACGTAGGGAGCGGGTAGGAGACCCATTATCGAACGTGCGGTTAGAGACTTTCCTGAACCGGATTCGCCGACCACGCACAGAATCTCTTTAGGCAACAGTGAATAGCTTACATTTTCGACGGCGTATTTACGCTCACTGCCTGTAGGAAGTTGAACGTGAAGGTCTTCAATAGTGAGCACCGGTTCGACAGCGGGAGATCCCTGATTACTCATGTACGTTCGCGAAGCCGGGGGTTAAGCGCATCGTTCAAACCTTCGCCAACCAGATTGATGGCAAGTACTGTGAGCATGATAGCGATGCCTGGAAACGTACATACCCACCAGGCCGAACGTAACACAGTACGCCCCGCGCCGATTTGAAAGCCCCAACTGATAATGTTGGGATCTCCCAACCCTAAAAAAGCCAGACCACTTTCTATCAGTATGGCTGTGGCTACCATAAGAGAACCCGTGACGATAATAGGAGACAGGCAATTCGGGAGAATTTCCCGGATCATTATTCGCCAGTCGTTCATGCCGATGATATGACAGGCTTGAACAAACTCGCGATTGCGCATGGCCATGAACTCTCCGCGAACCAGACGTGCCACGGCCGGCCAGCTGACAACAGCGATAGCGATAATTACGCTTTGAATCGATGGCTTCATGATAGCCACGATAAGAATTGCAAAGATAAATGAGGGGATGGTTTGAAACATTTCAGTGAAACGCATAATTACGTCATCTACCCATCCGCCAAAATAACCGGCAGTGGCTCCCAATACCACTCCGAAAACGACGGCAACTGAAGTTGCCAGCAAGCCTATCAGCAACGACACTCTTGCCCCATGTGCCATGCCTGCCGCAACGTCTCTACCCAAGGTATCACTACCAAATAAAAAGCCGTTTTCGCCAGGCGCAGACATTGATTGTCCTACCAGTTTGAAAGGGTCCTCGGGATACAGGATTCCAGCGGCTGAGGCGATGAAGATCACGATAGCCAGAATGAGTAAGCCGACTACCGCTGACTTGTTGCGTCGAAAGCGTGCCCAAAAAGACATATCAGGACACCTCGATGCGCGGGTCAAGAAATGAATACACGAGATCGACGACTAGATTGATGGCAACCACCAGCAGTGCAGACAAAAGAAATATACCTAGCAAAAGATTCAGATCTCGGGCGAATAAGGCTTCGAAAGCCAACATGCCAAGACCAGGCCAGGCGAATACAGATTCGACAATCACCGAACCTCCTATGAGCGAACCTACTTGAACACCTGCCATGGTTACCACAGGCAGCAGGGCGTTTCGTAAAATATGCACGAAGACGATACGACGCTCCGTTAGCCCTTTTGCACGAGCAGTGGTTACGTAATCCATGCTGGCTTGTTCAAGCATTGATGCGCGCATCAGTCGGGTGTACAGCGCCAGATAGAATAATGACAAAGTAAGTGTCGGCATAACCAGATGGTGAGCTATGTCTTTGACTCTGTCCCACCCTTCGTAGAACATGGCGACGTTCTCCATACCACTGGTTGGAAACCATCGAAGCTTCAACGAAAAAACCACAATCATCATAAGCCCCACCCAGAATAGTGGAGTCGCATAGGAGATAAGCGCAAATATACTGATTACATTATCGCGCCAGGTATTCAAGCTTGAAGCGGCAAACAAACCAAGCACGATGCCGAATCCCACTGCGAGAACTATAGTGCTCACCATAAGCAGCAGCGTTGGTACTAGGCGGTCTAATACCAATTGTGCAACAGGCATGTCATGACGAAAGGAGTAACCCAAATCAAAGCTCAACATGTTTTTCATGTAGATGGCGAGCTGAACCGGTACGGGTTTATCAAGACCGAATTTTTCGCGCAGTTGCGCCATATACTCTGGCGTTGCAGAACCTGCCTCGCCTGCCAACACGTCGGCCGCATCGCCTTCTGCAAGCTGTAAAAGAAAGAAGTTGACCACAATGATGGCCACTACGACTGGTACAGCCTGCAGCAGGCGTTTGAGCACATAGCGAGAGCGCTGAGCCGCTTGACTCATAATTTGTCTACTTTAAAAGTTCAATCTACGCGTGCGTATTATTCTTCGATATACGCTCGATCGAATGAGCCATAGGCACCCATGGCAGAGATCGTGTGGTCTTTCAACTTTTCGCTGTAAACCGTTAGAAACTCCATCTCAAACAGATTAACCACTGGCAGGTCTTCGCCCAATATCGTCGAAATTTCAGCATATATTTCGGTACGTTTTGCGGCATCTGCCTCTATCGCACCAGCAGCCAGTAGCTCGTCAACTCTCTCGTTCGAATAGCGGGTCGAATTTACAAAAGGCGTTCCCTGACGGATCTGGTTAGACCCATAGTGACGCTGCACGCCGATCACAGGATCAGGTAGCTGATAAAAATAATTCAGGTTAACTTCGAAGTCATAGTCTGCATAGACTCTTTTCAACCAGGTGGGCACGTCTTCGTATCTAAGCTCGAGCGTCACTCCGATTTGCGCCAGCGCCTGCTTTAGATACTCACCCGCACGACGCCAGTCTTCGCCATAGGGTATCAGGTCGATAACTGCGCTGGCACGCATGCCATCAGCATCGGCTGCAATGCCCGCTTCATCCAACATGGCATTGGCTGCGTCTACGTCCGGTGAAGCAGGGTAGTTCTCGGTTTTGGTATGCAAGCCAAGAGGCTCGAAGTTTGATGTCATTGCACCTGTAGCCGGCTTGCCGTAACCAAACCAGATGTTGTCGATTAGAAACTGTCGATCTACGACCATGGAAATGGCCTGGCGCATGGCTTTGTTGTCAAAGGGTGGTTCAGTTACGTCAAGTTCCAGCAAGGCCATGGGGTTGATCATGGCATAGCCATCAGTAGTTACGCCAATATCATCAGATTCACGAAGGCGTACGACGTCAATGTTAGGAATAGCACCAAACGCACCGTAGTGAACTTCTCCGCTTTCCATGGCTGCGGTTCGTGTTGAAGCATCAGGGATAATTCTGGCAACAATTCTGTCGAGTAAGGGATAACCTTCTCGCCAGTAGTCGGGATTTTTATCCAGTCTGATGTATTGTCCTTTTTTCCACTCAACGAATTTAAAAGGGCCAGTGCCTACAGGGTTGTTAACCAGATCAGATCCTCGAATATCTTCTCCCTCAAGCAGATGCTTGGGAACAATAGGGGATTCATAGGCAGAGAATGCACGCATCATGTAAGGAGCCGGGCGATCCAGATTGAATACTGCGGTGAGCTCATCAGGAGTATCAATCGAGCTCACTTCTCTGAACGAATTTGGACCACGTGGGTGAAACTCTTTGAGCACATCCATAATAGTGAACTGAACATCCGCTGAGGTGAAGGGCTCGCCATCGTGCCAAGTGACTCCTTCTCTCAATTTGAAAGTGACCGTAAGGCCGTCATCGCTGATCTCGTAAGATTCAGCTAATTCTCCCACCGGGTTGAGCTCCAGGTCGTAGTCGAGTAGCCCATTGTAGATTTTCGGAGCGACTAGACCTATCGGGCCTGAAGTAGAGAGGTATGGAGCTAGAGAAGGTGGTTCTGGCTGTGCGATCATAACCATGGTACCGCCAGCGGATTGGCTGATGGCTTGTGTAGACAAGGTGAGGCCTATTGCTAGCACTGTGCCGGAGATAAGGCTCCAGGGTTTGGGACTGCGTGTCATTGACGACTCCGTGTAGTATTAAGTGTTGAGGCTCGTACAAACGAGCGATATCGAACTATTCAACTCAGAAACTTGAAACTGGCTGATCAACATAACCCCGCTGTGCGTGGATAGTCAAAGAAAAATCGCAGTAAACTGATTATTTAGCAAATAGAGCTTCCATGGATTCACCAAACAATAGACGTGTCCCGCTCTCAGGCTATACGGATCGATTGTCTGTTCGGCCCGAGGAGTTCATCGAATTCAAACTGTCGGCACAGACTACAGCTAACACCCATAGAAATGACTTGGGTGAAACATCGGTTGCTATGTGGCTAACGCAAAGCATATGTGCTGATCCAAACCCCGATGGCCCGGGCATTATAGAAAGGCCTGCCGATAAGTGGTTTGAGAGAAGAAACGTGCAGGTAAAACAACAGGATTTTCAGATCGGTTCCTATGGAATCACTGAGCCTGTTGATGTGCTTAATAACGCATCTTCTTTTAAATTTGAAGCGCGTGTCTGGCCAACCTTTTCCAGTGACTCAATACAGAGCATTTTATCTTATGGCGCACTGTCCTTGTGCATAGGTTCTGATGGTTCACTAGCTTTAAACATTGGCAATCATAGAGTCTCTTGTGCAGAGCCCTTGCAGTTGCGTTCATGGGTATACGCAAGCGTTAGTGTAGTTTGCGGTGAGGATAATATCGAAGTCGAACTGCAATGGCATCCGTGTAAAGTCTCAGACCTCACAGCTCAAGGTGACATTCAGAGAAATCACTTACCATCAGATTGTTTGAGTGGAGTTCTTGATAAACCACAGTCTATCGTAGTTGCAGCACAGCAAAAAGGCACCACACTAACGCATTGCTTCAACGGAAAAATTGAAGCGCCATCATTAACTGTCTATCACAGTACAAAAGATCCGCGCACTATAGCCTGGGATTTCTCTTGCGATATGTCCAGCGTAAGCGTGCCGGCTGTTCATCCCTCGACTCACACGCTTGAACTAAAGAATTACCCTGCCAGAGCTATGACGGGTAGCGCTTGGATGGGGCAGGAAATGTCCTGGCGTCATGCGTCAGAGCTGTACGGCGCTATTCACTTTCATGAAGACGACGTGGTGGATTTTCTCTGGGATACAACTTATGAGTGGCAGCTACCAACTGAGATCCCATCGGGTGTATACGTTATGCACATAGACGATGGCGAGCATCATGACGCTTTGCCTTTTTACGTTTGTCCACCAAAAGGCAAACCATCGCATAAGCTCTGTGTGCTTATCCCTACATTTACTTATGCTATCTACGGTAATCACGCCAGACCAGACTGGGAGCCATCCTGGCAGGATCAGGCTGCCAGTCGAGACGCGTACCCATACAATCCTGCCCAGTACCCGGACTATGGTCAATCCACTTACAACTACCACAAAGATGGCAGTGGTATCTGCCATGCTTCGCACAGAAGACCCTTGTTTAATTTGCGCCCTGGATATATCACCTTTGGTAACGCGAGCTGTTCAGGTCTCAGACACTTTCAGGCAGATAGTCACCTGCTGTCGTGGCTGGACGCTCATAACATCGGCTTTGATGTAATAACCGACCGTGAGCTTCATGATGAAGGCGTTGCTGCCATTGCTCAGTACGAACACGTAATGACCACGACTCACCCCGAATATCACACAAGCGAATCCCTCGATGCGCTTACCCACTACCGCGACAATGGCGGGCATCTTTCTTACCTTGGGGGCAATGGATTCTATTGGCGAATTGCCCTGCATCCTGAGCAGCAAGCTACGCTGGAAATTCGCCGTGCAGAAGATGGAATACGTGCTTGGGCCGCAGAACCGGGTGAGTATTATCATGCATTCGACGGCCATTACGGAGGCCTATGGCGGCGTAATGGCCGTCCGCCTCAAGCATTGTGCGGTCTGGGGTTTTCAGCGCAGGGTCAGTTTAACGGGTCCTATTATCGCAAACGGCCGGTTGCACATGAGCTTGCTTGGGTTTTTGAAGGTATTGATGATGATCTTATCGGAGACTTTGGACTCAGTGGCAGCGGAGCGGCCGGGTTTGAACTTGATCGTGCGGACACTCATCTGGGAACGCCGAAAAATGCCACTGTATTGGCCAGGTCCGAGAATCACGGTAGCGATTTTATACTTGTTCCTGAAGAAATGCTGACGCATCTGACAACGCTGCCTGGCCCGCAGGCACAAGAATTACTGCATGCCGATATTCTATGGTTCGAGCTGCCCGGGGGAGGAAGTGTGTTTGCCGTTGGCTCTATTACTTTCTGCGGCAGTCTACCTCACAATAAATTTGACAATAATATTTCTCGATTGCTGTTAAACGTTGTTAAGCACGTAGCTGATCGCCATGATTGATCTTGAAACTATTTCTGTTTATGACGAGCAGGTTGATTCTTATCACAAACTGATCACACCGGAACGCATTGATCGTGCTTTAGAGAGGTTTGTCGATCATCTAAAACCGGGTGACTATGTACTCGACTTGGGCTGTGGACCTGCTACCGCTTCATCGACAATGCGTGAAAAAGGATTACTGGTTGATCCGGTTGATGCGTCCGATGAAATGATCAAACTTGCAAATAAAACCTACGATATAGGTGCTAGGAAGGCCTACTTTCACGAGATAGATGCGGTGTCTGTTTATGATGGTATATGGGCCAACTTTAGCCTGCTGCATGCTACACAAACCGAGTTCATTCATGCTCTTGTCGCCTTGCGCAAAGCGATTAAACGCGATGGGTATTTTTACCTGGGTATGAAGACAGGTGAAGGCAATGCGCGCGACAAACTTGGCCGCTTCTACACGTATTATTCACAAGATCAGTTGACAGACTATTTGTCGGATGCCGGCTTTAAAGTCATTGAGACAGAAGCGGGGGAGGGTCGTGGTCTAGCAGGAAATGTTGAACCTTGGATCACTATGACAAGCGTCGCCACTTCACAGCCCGAACGCTGAGTGCGCTCTTCGTGAGACGTACTAAAACTCAATAAGGCCAATAAAAAAGGTCTGCGATTATTACTCAGCGAGCCGCAGCTATTGCGGCTCGCTGGTGTTCCTTTACTAACAGTTCCGGATTATGCAGCAGCGCTTTTAGACAGTGGTGCGTTTGCTGCTGTGTCGTCCAGGTTTACAGTCGCTGTGCCAATGGAATCGTTAGCCAGCGTGTTCCAGGAGTTGTGTTGAATAACGGGTACATCAATGTCCGGTCGACCAAATCTAACCATTTCGGCTATTGAGCCCCGGCCCACACCGATATCATGCAGCTCTCTGTCAGATAGAGCTTGAAGCTCCCGGATAGCAAGCATTTGTTGACGACGGCTGGGTTCGACCTTGTGCGATACAAGCACTGGCTCGAATTGTTCGACGCCTTCCGTCCAAGGCCAGGCGCTGACGCCGGATTCCAACAGTTCACGAGAAATGCCCAGATCTTCCAGTATGGCATCACTCTTAGCCATGAGGACATGTCTGGCCTGTGAGCGACCACGCCGAATCATGTAGTCTATATAACCTGAACCAATCTTTTTAATAAATGCGTACATAGGTATCTCCTGTGCAATTGCCAACGTTCGATTGCTGGACCTTTTGGGTCTGCCCCGACCTGATGCGAGTAATCTAGTGATATCCCCTGTCAAGCACAAACGATAGTTTCTTGAACCAGCGTTAAGAAAAACTTAAAGCCAAATTCCTGTGCCTAGCCAACTACCTCTAAACGCTCTAAACGCCTTTGCTGTGGCCGCCCGATTGGGTAGTTTCAGCAAAGCTGCTGATGAGATGCATGTCACACCCGCCGCCATCAGCCAGCAGATTCGCACTCTTGAGGATCTGCTGGGTGTGACCTTGTTCCATCGACTCAATCGCGGACTGGCATTGACCGAGGCTGGTTTAGCCGGTTTTGGAAAACTTGAATCCGGTTTGCAGAGTGTTCGCGAGGCGGTGCGGCTTATGCAGTCAGAGGTTGATCGTAATGAGCTGAATATCTGGACGTCACCCTCTTTTGCCGCGAGGTGGCTAATGCCAAGAATGCACGGATTTATCGAGCAAAATCGAGGTATAGACCTACGCCTTTCAGGAAGTGTGAATTTGATAGATTCTGATTCCACCGCGCCATCGTTGAGCGCAGAAATCCTTAAAGCGCATAACATCGATGTCGCGATTCGCTTTGGCAGTGGCAACTACCCTGGTTGTAAAGTTCAACGACTCATGGATGTAGTGGCTATTCCCCTTTGCAGCCCTGAACTACTCCTGGACAATGCTGTTCTGCCGTTGTCATCACCCAATGATCTGTTGAAACACACTTTGCTGCATGATGAGTCACCGTACGAAGGCAGGCCCAGTTGGTCGAGTTGGTTTGATGCACTGAACATGCACGATGTCGTGGCTGATCACAACTTGTACTTTAACAGTGTGACCCTGGCGTTATCAGCTGCCGTTGAAGGGCAGGGGGTTGTTTTAACGCTCGAACAGCTGGCACAAAATGATATCGACAACGGTCGATTGGTGCCTTTGTTTGATAAGCCATTAAACGTTTTACACGCCTATCATCTAGTGACGCTTGAAGATGCGCAGATCAGTTCTAGAGTCCGGGCATTTAGAGATTGGATCTCAGCTGAGGTGGAAAAGCTTACCAGCTGATGTGCGCTGGTTTATCAGGGCAGATTGCCGTTTAAAGATTGTGCACTTGTTTTAGTTCCGGTGGTTCTTTGGCAGCGAAGCTGGCTCGTAGGTGATCTGCCGCAGCAATCGCTGGTTTGGAAGGGTTTTTTGCCAGCACCATACCCAGGGCATAGTTTGTCAGTGGCGGTAAGTCGTGTTCCTCACCTAGTTCTATGATGTTGCCAATACACGATGACGCTGGAATCGGCGCTACCGCCAGATCAGCCATGATTGCAGCTCTCTGCCCGGATATATGCGCACTCATGAAAGCAATACGATAATCCCGCTGTCGATTTTTCAAGCTTTTCAAACCCGTATTACGCCAGGCGCAACCTTCTTCCCAGACCGATATGGGAAGAGGGTTTTGTTCATAGGCCACTCCATTGCGAGCGCCGGCCCATGTCAGACGTTCCTGAAAGATGACTTCTATGTTTTCGGGTAACTTCGCATCTGGATCGCATGTAACCATGGTCAAGTCCAATTCACCTTGGTTGATTTTTTTTAGCAAACTGCTTGTGCTGGCTACCACGACATCAACAGTGACGCAGCAGTGTGTATCGGCAAAACGCCTTAACATGTCTGGAAGTGCACGCTCGGCCATGTCATCGGGTGCGCCAAGTCTTACTATCCCAGAGATATCCGGCGCTACAAACTGACTGACCATTTCGCGATTGAGAGCGAGCATCCGTCTGCCATGCTGCAGCAGCAGTTCACCATCGGGAGTTGCCGTTACCGAACGTGAATCCCGGTTGAAAAGACTGCGCCCCAATAGTTCTTCTGCCTTTTTAACCTGCATCGAAACTGCCGACGGCGTTCGGAACACGACTTCGGCTGCAGCCGAGAAATTTCCTGTGTCCGCAATGGCCACCAGGGTTCTGAGCAAATCGAGGTCCAGCATGGGTAATTGCTGCGATTTTGGCATGGTTTCACCTATATCTTTCATTTTATTTGATAGATGCTATCAGAACTATTCGTTTGATTGAAAGTAATTTCAGCCGCAAAGTGTCATTCAGAAGCCGCAACCGCGGTTTTTCAGGTTAATTGGAGTAGTGGTATGAACACTTACTGTACAGAGCAGAACTCTTGCACCGATCTGATCAATTCCGGAGACCATCGTATTCCGGGCAGTCTGTATGAAGAGACCCGCTCGAAGGCTCACCAGGCCTATAGAAGATTGTCAGATTGGTTGAAGGTCAGGCACGAAAGAAAAATTAATCGCGATGCGTTCTCGCATCTACTAAAGCTGGAGGATGATTTACTGGATGATATTGGTGTCACCCGGGATTCGGTGAGATGGGCCGCCTCCTTGCCATTGTCTGTGGACGCATCCCGGGCATTGGAGGAGACAGCTCGAGGCCGTTGTTCACGTCTAAGCAGCCAGCAAGCAAAACAACCTCAGATCTGAAGCAAGGCAGCAGCTACCGGCCGAAATTCGTTAACCAATACGCTGTAGGTGCGACAAGCGGCGCGGGTGTTCATCACTTCAAGGGCTATCCCGCGCTGCTTGAGTTCAGCCATGAGCGCAAAGTCCGGGAATACATGAGTTTCTCCCGATCCGAGTAAAACGATCTCGGCTCGCTCAGCCTCAGTATCGTCAAAAAGAGGCTCGAAGTGGGAGAGCTTCAGATCACTGAGGGGCCCGGAAAACCAGTCTTCAACGACGCGAGTTTGTGTAATGAGTATGTTCTGATGGAAGTCTTGACCATTGACACTCAAAACACCTTTTCCGTAATTACTGATCAGGTTTTGATCAGATGTCTCTAGATGCATTTTCATGGCGCTATAATAAGCGCCTTAGTGTCGACTGAAAACCTGTCGACTCATGTCAATGGCAGGAGAATTTTTTGAAACCGGTAACTATTGGCCTACTGGGCTTGGGCACAGTGGGGCAGGGTGTGGCAAACATCCTGATCCGCAATGCGGATGAGATCCAGCGCCGAACCGGTCGTTCCATCACAGTTACTTGTGCTGCTGTGCGCAATCAAGACAAAGCTGAAGCTCTGAATCTGGGTATCCAGATCAGCACAGATGCGGCCGCTCTGGTCGCAGATCCAGCTATCGATATTGTCTGTGAAGCCATGGGTGGAGACGATCCGGCTTTGTCGCTTCTGCATGCTGCTATCGACAACGGTAAACACGTTATCACGGCAAACAAAGCGCTCATTGCCGTCCATGGAAACGAGCTCCTGGCTGCTGCCAGGGATAAAGGCGTTATCGTTGCCTTTGAATCATCTGTAGCTGGCGGTATTCCGATAATCAAAGCGTTGCGTGAGGGACTTGCAGCAAACAAAATAGACTGGCTTGCAGGCATCATCAACGGCACAGGAAATTTCATTCTCAGCGAAATGGCCGAAAAAGGTCGTAACTTTGAAGATGTCCTGGTCGAAGCCCAGGCTCTGGGGTATGCAGAAGCAGATCCAACTTTCGATGTCGAAGGCATAGATGCGGCTCACAAGCTGACCATCATGGCGTCGATAGCCTTCGGTATGCCTTTGCAGTTTGACGCTGTTTATACAGAAGGCATTAGTAAGGTCACGCGTGAGGATGTCGAATTCGCTCAGGAACTTGGATATCGCATAAAGCACCTTGGTGTGGCAGTGCGCCGCGAAGCAGGGGTCGAAATGCGAGTGCATCCTACCTTGATTCCGGATCGCAGGTTGCTGGCCAACGTAGATGGGGTTATGAATGCGGTTTTGGTTCACGGCGATGCGGTAGGCCCTACCTTGTATTATGGCGCTGGCGCCGGGTCAGAGCCAACCGGATCATCGTTGGTCGCCGATATCATCGATGTGGTGAGGAGCATGGATGCAAATCCTGATTGCCGTGTACCGGTACTCGGTTATCGGGCGGATGCACTGGAACCGCAAGTTTTGCTTACCACCAAGGATTTCGAATCAGCGTATTATTTGCGCCTATATGCTCTGGACCAGCCAGGTGTTCTTGCCAATGTCACCGGTATTTTCGGTGAGCTTGGGATCAGCATCGAAGCAATTTTACAAAAAGAACCCGAGTCGAGTGATGCATCGTCAAGCGACTCTACCGAGGTACCCACCGTGCCTATTATTCTGTTGTCTCGTCGAGTTCAGGAGGGCCTTATCGAGCAGGCTATTGAACGGGTGGAAGCGTTAGATAGCATCACGCAGCCGGTTATTCGGTTGCGGGTAGAAACTCTTTAAGGAAAGTATCATGGCATCATCAAATAATCGCCCGGCTCATTATCAGGGTCTGATCGCGCGTTACCGAGATCGGCTTCCTGTCGACGATAACACGCCAGTTGTTTCATTGAATGAAGGCGACACCCCCCTTATTAAGCTGACCAATATCCCCTCAGAACTAGGAATAGATGTAGAGATATACGTTAAGTACGAAGGCCTTAACCCCACTGCGTCGTTCAAAGATCGCGGTATGACTATGGCCGTGAGCAAGGCTGCCGAAGAGGGTGCTAAAGCCATCGTATGTGCTTCGACAGGCAACACGTCAGCGGCTGCTGCCGCTTATGCAGCACGCGCAGGCATGACAGCATTTGTGCTGATACCCGAAGGCAAGATCCCCATGGGAAAACTAGCACAGGCGATTGCGCATGGCGCGGTGGTGTTGCAGATTAAAGGTAACTTTGACGACGGCATGAGGCTTGTCAAGGAAGTTGCCGGTGAGGCACCGGTGGCCATCGTAAACTCAATAAATCCGTATCGCTTGCAAGGCCAGAAAACAGCTGCGTTTGAAATTGTTGAAGCCCTGGGCCGGGCGCCGGACTACCACTGTATTCCAGTAGGCAATGCAGGCAACATCTCTGGCTACTGGATAGGTTACAGCGAAGCCTGTGGGCACAACACAGCCTCTTGCACACTGTGCAATGGCCAATGTCCCTATCTGGATAATCCAATGACCAGTTCACGTCCCATTATGGTGGGCTACCAAGCCGACGGCGCTGCACCTTTTTTGCGTGATGAGCCGGTGAGCGAGCCCGAAACGCTTGCAACGGCCATCCGCATAGGAAATCCGCAAAGCTGGGATCTTGCTCATGCTGCAGTGAAGGAGTCCGGCGGCTGGTTTGATGAGGTTAGTGATGACGAGTTATTGGCAACCCAATCCTTGCTGGCACGCAAAGAAGGTGTCTTTTGCGAACCGGCATCTGCTGTGTCGTTATGCGGTGCGCTTAGAGATGTTAAATCGGGATTGATACCAGCTGGCAGTCTGATTACCTGCACGTTGACTGGCCATGGCTTGAAAGATCCCGATATTGCAATTCGGGGTCAGGAGGCGGTGCAAACCGTGGAGGCTGAACTTAGCTCTGTCAAAGCAGCGATTCTTCAGCATATTTAAACAGCAGCAGTGGATGAGGGGTGTTCAGGCAGTCATCTCATCTGCTGCGCTGCAGGAGCTGGTGGCGCCGAACTCTGTCAGGTGTTCGATGTACTTTTCTCGATTGATAGTGGTGGCCCCCATACTGTTTAGATGCGCTGTTTCCAGCTGACAATCAATCAGTTTGTAGAGACCCGATTGCGCCAGGTGCACCAGGGCTACCTTGGACGCATCCCGCTCAGTGGAAAACATAGACTCTCCCACGAAAACGCCACCTAGTTTTATCCCGTACAGACCACCAACCAATCTGTGGCCCATCCAGACTTCCAGCGAATGAGCGACGCCCAGCTTGTTCAGCTCACAATAAGCCTCAATCATTTCGTTGGTGACCCAAGTACCGCTGCTGCCGTTGCGTGGTGCTCCGCACTGTTTCATTACCTCTTGGTAGGCTAGGTTTTCTGTGACCTCGTACCGGTTGCTGCGGATAGTTTTAGACAGGCTTCTGGTGATTCTGATATCGCTTGGCCAGATGACGCACCGGGGATCTGGAGACCACCAGAGGATAGGCTCGCCCTCTTCATACCAAGGGAAAACACCAGCACGGTAGGCCGATAACAACCGCTTTGGGCTAAGGTTTCCACCCGCCATAAGCAGCCCATTTGGCTCGTTGAGCGCAGAGCTTACCGATGGAAACGGTGTTTGATCATCATCAGGAGCCAGAAACGGGATTGGCATATCAAGTTACAAAGAAAGCGTATCAGACTTGAAAGGTAGCAAATCGGTAAGCCCAGTGCACCTCTGTTGAACATATGGTGTCTCCTGCGCCAGGTAATTTGCTATCGCATCGCGAAAACCGGGGTGCCGAATATAGTGTGCCGAGCGAGTAATTGTTGGCTCAAAGCCGCGTGTAATCTTGTGTTCTCCCTGCGCCCCCGGTTCAAAATTCTTGATTCCGTGATCAATGCAATAGCTGATACCCTGGTAGTAGCAGGCTTCAAAGTGCAGGGAGTTGTATTGTTTTCGGCAACCCCAGAACCGGCCGTACAAGGTTTTGGTACCGATGAACATAATCGAGCAGGCAATGGGCCACTCTGGCTCTGTATCTTGCGAGTCATAAGCAAAAACAATCAGTACCTTATCTCCAAGCTTTTCGCCTATTTGCCTGAAAAATTCGTGAGTCAGTGAGGGGCTACCCCACTTGCGGTCAAAGGTGGATGAATAGAACTGATGTACCCATAGCCACTCTTGATCTGTGAGAGTGCTGCCCAGGCGCTGTTCCAGGCGTATACCAGCATCGCTAACGTGACGCCGCTCACGCCGTATGGTTTTACGCCGTTTAGATGTACATCTGGCCAGAAAATCATCAAAGTCTGAATAATTGTCATTACGCCAGTGGTACTGACAGTCTATTCGGCGCAGGTGGTCAGTCGCTGTCTCAAGTCCTATCAGATCGTTTTCAGTTGCACCACTGTGCTCAGAGCCGCTAACCGCATTTGATTCGTCTCCATGGTCATTGTCGGCATGCGTGCCTTGGCTTACGCTCTGGTCTGCTTCTTTCGGTAATCTGGCAGACAGAACATCGCTTTCGGCCTCGGTCACGAACAGATAATGTACGCTGGAGTAATCCTGTGTTGCCGCAAATTGTCTAAGCGCTGTGGCGAGGAGTTTGACGGTGTCGGCGAAGGGTTGGTCCGCACGAACTAGAACGCGCCGGCCGGTTGCTGGTGTGAAAGGTATGCTGGACACCAGTTTTGGATAGTAGTCGAGCTGATGGCGTTCAAAGGCCTCGGCCCAAGCCCAGTCGAAAACGAACTCTCCATAAGAATTTGTTTTTACATAAGCGGGAACCGCTCCAATCAACTCACGATTTTTACTCTCTCCCTGCCATAACAGAAAATACCGCGGGTACCAGCCCGTTGCCTCACCAAGGCAGCCCGTGATATCCAGCGTATGCAGGAATTCGTGACGTAGAAACGGGTTGCCGTCATCGCACAACGCATTCCATTGTTCAGCCGTGATTTCGGCCAAAGAATCCCTAACATCAATTTGCATGTTGGCAGTCATGTCCTGCTATACGTGGACTGTGCTCTTTTGTTTCAATCGGAAGCGCCAGATTTAGTGGCTCTAGCTCATGTTGACGTGTTGCTACTTCACTATCAAGCCTGCTGCAGAGCTTCCAGAAACCTTTCAGCATCAAGCGCTGCCATGCAGCCGGTGCCGGCTGATGTTATTGCCTGACGATAAACATGATCCATGACATCACCAGCTGCAAATACCCCGGGAACACTGGTAGCAGTTGCATTGCCCTGGCTACCACTTTGAACATGCAGATAGCCATCTTTCATCGTTAGCTGATCTGCAAATATCCCTGTGTTTGGCGTGTGTCCGATCGCTATAAACACTCCCATGAGTTCAATATCTTCTGTGGTGCCTGAATCTGTATGTTTAATGCGCATTCCTGTCACACCTGTGGCGTCACCAAGGACTTCTTCCAGATTATGATCCCAGACGATGCGGACATTGCCGTTTTCGGCTTTTTCGAACAGCCGATCTTGAAGGATTTTTTCAGCGCGCAAAGAATCCCTGCGGTGCACGAGCACCACTTCGCTACAGATATTGGATAAATACAGCGCTTCCTCAACGGCAGTGTTTCCACCTCCAATCACAGCAACTTTCTGATTGCGGTAAAAAAAACCATCGCAAGTTGCACAAGCAGATACACCCCGACCTTTGAATGCCTCTTCAGAGGGCAAGCCGAGATATTTAGCGCTCGCCCCGGTGGCTATTATCAGCGAATCGCAACTGTATTCCCCATTGTCTCCCGTCAGTGTTAGCGGGCGGGAGGAAAAATCCACAGATTGAATATGATCACTGATTATTTCAGTATCAAATCTCTCAGCATGCGCTTTGAACCTCTCCATAAGCTCAGGACCTTGAACTCCCATTGCATCCGCGGGCCAGTTATCGACATCGGTAGTGGTGGTCAGTTGTCCGCCAGGTTCCATGCCGGCGACCAGAACCGGGTTTAGATTAGCCCTTGCGGCGTAAACAGCCGCAGTGTAACCGGCAGGCCCGGAACCAAGGATGAGCAGCTTGCAATGACGCGTATCAGGCATGGAGTTTCAGTGGATTTCAGTTTGCAGGAATGTAAGTGTGAATACTACTTTAATACTCGCCAAAGCGGCAGGTGGAGCTGCTAGCGTCTGCTACACTTTTATATTCAGGTCCAAGCTGTGCGCATAAGATGTGTTCCAGTTGCGACCCTCAATCTACAATCGCAGGACTGTTTTTTTGGCTCAAGCTACCAAAAAGCGCGCAGCAGCGGCTCGCCGCAAAAAAGCGCCAGCCGCGCGTAAGGGCTCGGCCGCGTCGAAAGGCGCAAGCCGAGTAGCAAATCGTCGAGCCACATCTACTCGACGGGCATCCGGCGCTACCGCGGGCAAGGCTGCAACGCGCTCGCAAACACGAGCCGCCGCGACCGCTGCTATCGCCAACACGGCAGCGCTCGGTCAAATGAGCCGTCTGCTGCGCGAGGTGGGAGGAATCTGCTGCGCATTCGCGGCACTGATCGTTCTTCTGGCTTTGCTGAGTTTTGATATCAATGATCCTGGTTGGTCGCACACCGGGGCAGGTCAGTCAATCCAAAATAGTGTGGGTCGAGCGGGTGCCTGGTTTGCAGACGTCACGTTCTATCTCTTTGGATTCATGGCTTTTCTTGTGCCGATTGTTCTTGGGATCTGTGGTTGGCTGCTGTTTCGAGACAATCAGCGTTCTCCAAGCGCATATCAACCTTATGTGTTTGTGCGCGTGATCGGAATTGCCCTCATGCTGGTCAGTGCAAGTGGGCTTGCCGATTTACATTTTGGTGTACCTGAAGGAGCGCTACCACACGGAACTTTCGGTGGCGGTATTCTGGGTACCACCGTGGCCTGGCGCCTAGTGGGTTTCCTGCAGCATCTGGGCACAACTTTGGTCTTGTTGGCTGTTTTCTTCAGCAGTCTGACACTCGCTTTTGGGACATCCTGGATTCAATTGATTGAGACCATCGGTGGGGCAGTTGTGGGGTTTCTAGAGCGGTTGAAGGGCGGCGTGCTCTCTGTTTCTGAGTCCCGTGCAGAAACGGTAAAAATGCGAGCAGCAGATCGTGCACGCGAGGCTCATCTGAGGCAGGCGGAATCTGTCGATCATCCTTCAGCCCCTAAACGGACACTGTTTGGCAGAAAACCGGTGGTGCCCGATCTTGACCCCTTACTGGACATTGATGCAGATAATCCTCCTCGAACCGGCCTTGCGGCTGCGCTCGAACTAGCCAGGGAGAAGGCTAAAAAAAGTACACAGGCTGCTACCTCTGCAGCAAGGCAAATAGGTGAGTCGAGACGTGTTGACAGCGATCGAATAGATGCAATGGGCAATTCGCTGGATGCGGCAGATGCGCTGCTAGCGGAATCTTCTGATGACATCGCTCGTGTGGATGCAGCGGCAGCCGCAGCGATCAGTGACATCGATTCAATTGAAGATATCGATGGCACTGTTTCCGGGGCTACAAGCAAACCGATGCCAAAACTCGTCACTGCCCCGCGACAAGATTCTGTATTGCCAGCCGCGGATCCTGCTCAACGCAAGAAAAAAATCGCTATAAAACCGCGAGTGCCTGAGCAGACGCAAACCAAACTGTTTCTTGATGTACCTGATTCTGATCTACCGCCACTGTCGCTGCTTGACGCTCCTGAACCCCAGCGTGCAGGTTTTTCAGATTCTGATCTCGAAGCATTGTCTCGACTGCTGGAAGAGAAGCTTGCGGAGTTCCGTATCACTGTTGAGGTTGTTGCTGTTCATCCAGGCCCGGTAATCACACGTTTTGAAATGCAACTTGCGCCGGGTATCAAAGCCAGTCGCATAACCGGTCTGTCGCAGGACATTGCTCGATCGATGTCTTTGGTTAGTGTCCGCGTGGTTGAGGTTATTGCCGGTAAATCCACTATCGGCATAGAGGTGCCCAACGATCATCGCGAGATAGTTCAGCTAACAGAAATGTTGCAGTCGTCTCAGTACATAGAGAAGCAATCGCCGCTAACTCTGGCGCTTGGTAAAGACATCAGTGGCCAGTCCGTGACAGCTGATCTGGGCAGAATGCCGCATTTACTAGTTGCCGGTACAACAGGGTCTGGTAAGTCGGTCGCGGTGAACTCGATGCTGATTAGTTTGCTCTACAAAGCCACAGCAAAGGATGTCAGGCTCATTCTGATTGATCCGAAAATGCTCGAACTCAATGTCTACGATGGTATTCCTCACCTGCTAGCACCAGTTGTTACTGACATGAAAGAGGCCGCTAATGCCTTACGTTGGTGCGTCGGTGAAATGGAACGACGATACACAGTGATGGCTGCACTGAAGGTTCGTAACATTGCAGGCTATAACAAGAAGGTGAAGGAGGCGATCAAAGCAGGCGCGCCTATAGTTGATCCTTTGTATCAGGCTGAGTTATCTCTAACGCCAACCGCTGCGCCGCCCACTCTGGAGCCTATGCCATTCATCGTCGTGGTTGTTGATGAATTTGCTGACATGATGATGCAGGTCGGTAAAAAGGCTGAGGAGCTGATTGCTCGCATCGCGCAGAAAGCTCGTGCTGCTGGCATTCATCTTGTGTTAGCCACACAACGCCCCTCGGTTGATGTGATCACCGGCTTAATAAAGGCCAACGTACCCACGCGTATTGCGTTTCAAGTGTCATCCAAGATCGATTCGAGAACGATTCTTGATCAAGGTGGAGCTGAGTCCTTATTGGGGCACGGTGATATGCTCTACCTACCACCAGGTACGGCCTTACCTGTGCGAGTACACGGCGCTTTTGTGGATGATCATGAAGTACAAAATGTAATTGCCCATATCAAGCAAACGGGAGAACCCAATTACATTGAAGAGATTCTGCAGGAGAGCACTGCTGCTATTCCAGGCATTTCGGGTGGTGAGTCGGAAGCCGGCGGTGGTGAACAAGATGCCTTGTATGATCAGGCTGTTGCTATCGTACTGGAGTCGCGCAAAGCGTCAATATCCTATGTTCAAAGGCGATTGAAAATTGGGTACAACCGGGCTGCCAGGATGGTCGAAGAAATGGAGGCTGCCGGGGTTGTCAGTCAAGTCACATCAAGTGGTACTCGCGAAGTTCTCGCTCCGCCCCCTGGAGGCATGGGAATAGGCTAGTAGCTATCTCTAGAAAACGTTGACTGTCGGGTACAGAAGCCCACCCGTATTTCCGTGGTGTTCTGCCGCATTCAAGCTGGATTGAGCCGCGTCACTGTTAACAGCCAGATAGAACCCGGATTTGAACTCCATGGGCTGTTTGTTATCAAGGTAAACTACCGGCGAACTGTTTAAGGATTTCTGCATGTATCCAGCATTTATCAATCCGCATCCCGGAGCTTTAAAGAAGCTCACTAGGGGGCTGTTGGCGATGGTTGCGCTTCTGTTGACAGCGTTAACTGCGCAAAGCGCTGATTCGCTGGAACAACTTGACAGTTTCATCAAGGATGTTGAAACGTTTCAGGCTGATTTCGAGCAAACGCTCTACGATGTAGATTCAGAACCGCTACAAACGTCTGTGGGCTCGATCAAGCTGAAGCGTCCTGGTCAGTTCGTTTGGAGCTACACGCAACCGGATGATCAGCAGATAGTGGCTGATGGCGAACGGATTTGGATGTATGACAAAGACCTTGAACAGGTAACGGTTAACGCCATCGACAGTAGAGTTGAAGGGACACCGCTTGTGTTGCTTATGCGATCAGCGCCGCTCGATGAAACTTTCGATATCAAGGCTTTAGGTGAGGCAGATGGCATCAACTGGGTTGAGCTCACTCCCAAGAAACAAACCTCAGATTTTGAATTGATATTTATCGGTTTAAATGAATCGGGTTTGGCCGCAATGGAACTGCGTGACAACTTTGGCCAGGCCACGCAAATTCGATTCAGCAACTTTGAAGCCGGTATTGCGTTGGACGATTCCTTGTTTGAATTTGTTATACCCGACGGCGTCGATGTGATTGGATTCGATGGCCAGTAGCGGTCAACTATTTGCTGCAGACGACTCCGTTAGGCCTTTAGCCGATAGGTTACGTCCGCAATCGCTGTCGGAATTCTACGGTCAATCGCATCTATTAGGGCCCGATAGCACGCTTAGGCAAGCGCTGGAAAAAAATCGCCTGCATTCAATGATTTTCTGGGGCCCCCCCGGCACCGGCAAGACAACTCTAGCCCGTATGATTGCCGGGCATTGTGATGCACATTTCATGAGTTTATCTGCGGTACTTGCAGGTGTTAAAGATATACGTGAACGAGTAGCAGAAGCCCGAGATAGGTTGGATACATCTGGTCAGCGTAGCGTCCTGTTTGTTGACGAGGTTCATCGTTTTAACAAATCTCAACAAGATGCGTTTTTGCCGCATATTGAGGATGGCACATTGTATTTTGTGGGTGCCACAACTGAGAATCCATCCTTTGAGTTAAACAACGCTTTGCTATCGCGCGTGCGCGTCTATGTACTTAAGCACTTGGATACAGTTGATATTCGATCCATTATTGATCGTGCGCTTGAAGATGGGCAGCGTGGGCTGGGTGATCAGCAAATATCTATGCAGGGTGAATACCGCGACTTGCTGGCAAGTACGGCCGATGGTGATGCGAGGCATGCGCTGGTTTTACTTGAGCTGGCTGCAGATTGTGCACGCATTGAAGGTGATCAGCGCATCATAGATGAGGCCGTTATTGCCGAAGTTACGCGTGATTCATTCCGTCAGTTCGATAAGGGCGGTGATCATTTTTATGATCAGATTTCGGCCTTACATAAATCAATGCGTGGATCTGATCCCGATGCCGCCTTATATTGGTTTTGCAGGATGCTCGATGGGGGCTGCGATCCTTTATATATAGCACGCCGTGTCCTCAGATTTGCGTCAGAGGATATTGGCAATGCGGATCCACGAGCACTTCAGCATGGATTGTTCGCATGGGACACTTACACCCGTTTGGGCAGTCCCGAAGGCGATCTTGCGATTGCTCATGCAATTGTCTTCATGAGCTGCGCGCCCAAAAGCAACGCTGTTTATACAGCCTTTAAAGCAGCGATGACTTTTGTAAGGGAGCAGGGCAATCAACCAGTACCCATGAGTCTGCGCAATGCGCCTACCAAACTCATGAGTGAGTTGGGGCATGGTGATGGATATCGTTACGCTCATGATGAGGCTGATGGTTTTGCCGCCGGCGCTCACTATTTTCCAGATACGCTGGAGTCTGTTCACTTTTACGAGCCGGTAGAGCGAGGGCTCGAAATACGGATTCGTGAACGCCTCAATGATTTACGTAGCAGAAACCGTAAGGCGCGTGGTTAAAGTCTGAATCAGAATCGATTGCTGGCGATTCAAAAGTTGTGCTGATTCTGCCAGCAACATCCCAGAGCTAGCGAAACGCTCGGTGTCCTGCTGAATGCTCTTTTGTTGCTGCCGTTTTTTAATTTGCGCCGTTGGCTCAGTTAGTTCTCTGCCGATGCTGGTCCAGCGCCCAGGAAACGTGCTCGCGAACCATCTCAGAAGAATCGTTTAGTCGATTGCTCAAGCTGGCAATGACCGTTGATGAGCTAGGAGCGTTGCCCAAGGCTACAGCTATATTGCGAATCCAGCGTTCGTGTCCGATACGGTGAATGGCAGTGCCAGCAAGTTTTTGTTTGAAATCATCCTCTGTCCAGGCAAACAATTCTACAAGCCTGGCACTATCCAGGTTATGACGGATATCGAAATCCGCCTCTTTGGTGTTTTCGCTGAATTTGTTGAAGGGGCATACAAGCTGACAGTCATCGCAGCCATATATTCTATTACCCATCGCTGCGCGAAATTCCACGGGGATACTTTCCTTAAGTTCGATCGTGAGATAGGAGATACAACGTCTCGCATCGACACGGTAGGGCGCGACAATTGCGTCGGTAGGACAACTTTGTATGCAGGCAGTGCAGCTACCGCAATGTGATTGCTGGACAGGCTTATCTATTGTGAGCGGCAGATCTGTATAGAGCTCGCCTAGAAAAAACCAGCTGCCAGCGTCCTGTGACAGAAGATTACTGTGCTTGCCAATCCAGCCGAGTCCAGCTTTCTGCGCAATCGCTTTTTCCAGAACCGGTGCGCTGTCCACGAATGCCCGATAACCGAAAACACCGTATTGCTCAGTGATACGATTTGCCATCTTTTGTAGTCTGGTTCTGAGCACCTTGTGGTAGTCACGTCCTAGCGCGTATCGAGAGACATAAGCGAGCTCAGGGTTAGCGAGTACTTGATCAGGCTCAGTGCTTTCAGGCGCGAGATAGTCAAGTGTGACCGATATTATTCTGATGGTGCCCGGCACCAGCTCTGCCGGTCGACTGCGCTTGGTTCCATGGCGCTCCATATAGTGCATTTGGCCGTGAAAGCCGTCCCTTAGCCAATTGATCAGATGCGTTTCGTGTTCTCCCAGATCGGTGTCGGTGATAGCGCATCTCGACAGGCCCAGCTCACTGGCTGTCTGTTTTACAAATCGGGTGAGAGTGTTCGAATCCGAGCCGGGAGGGATAGGTGTCACGAATGATCTACAGCTTTGCTGAAATGTCCGTTCTTATAATAAACGACGGTGCCGGATTTTGCGCCCCAGGATTGCCAGGCATGGATAGGGTTTCTAATCCAGCTACCGGCGGGATAGTGACCGTGGCGATCATGTATTGAACCCTTGAGCACCAGTACTTCTTCTCCCATCGGGTCCAGCCTGGGCTTGAAGGCGATAGTTGAATTCCAGCGAATCAACATGGCGTTTCCTGTACCGTGACCATGAAGAGGTAACACTTCCGTGCCTTCAACCGGGCCTGGAAGCCAGCGGGATTCGTCGTTGGTATCAAGGCGCCGTTGCTCGCTGTCGCTACTCATCATCTGCCCGCTCGCGAAGTAGAGCAGGGCTGGTTTTTCATGTTTTCTGTTGAGCTCACTGCGCAGAGTTAATGGCTGCAGGGGGGCTTCACCAGATGTTGGAAGTCGAATATAGAGACCTGATGGGTAGATACCCATTTCAGTTTCCAGTTCTCCCTTCAGCATCAGAATCTCAAGATCCGAATTCTCGCCCAATTGGGCTGGAGAGACGGCTGGATCGAGTCGAAGCAGTCCCGTGAGGCGCGGCGCTTTGCCGGGTATGTATTCAAGGATGCGCAGATCCACGCCCGTGACTTGTGTGGGCAACCAAAGTGCGTTCGCAGGGATACTGACAGCCCTTTCAAGAAAGTCATTGTTCACTGCATTTATCTGACTGGTAAACCACCAGGGCAGGGCCGATTCTTCGTCTGAATTAGGCTCAGCAGTGGCGTTCTGTCGGGAAAATCGGGTGGTTGGTGTCTTGTCTATCATGCTCTGGCTTCAGCTTTCGCCTACATCTGATACTGGTAGCGGCAAAAGGTTGAAAGAACCGTTGAAATTTCTCCAAACGTTCTCTATTCTAGAGGAGAATATTTGGAGAACGTTTATGGACACCATTAATCCTCTCACTCACCTTGAGGCGAGGGTACTGGCAGCTATAGAGCGCCACATTCGTGCAGAGGGCGTTGCGCCGACGATTGCCGAGCTTGCGGGTAATCTGCGTTTGAAGTCCAAGGGTACGGTTCATCGCTATGTTCAGTCCTTAATTGCTAAAGGGCGCCTGGAGCGACAAGGTAACGGATGGAGAGGATTAAGAATAGTCGGTCTTGCCATGCCTGAACAGGGTACCAATGTTCAGCGTTTACCCGCCCCAAATAGAGCAGGCTCGCTGAGCCACCTCCCACCGGTGTCCAATGTAGACCAACCTATGCCTTTACCGGTGGAGCTATCCGAAGAAACCACGGGTGATTTTCGCATTCCATTGCTAGGGCGGATAGCTGCTGGTCAACCGATCGAAGCCATAGAGGATGCAAACTACCTCGACCTGGCTGCCTTTTTCATTGGGCCCGATCGCTACGCGTTACGTGTAACAGGAGAATCAATGGTTGATGTCGGCATTCTGGATGGTGATACCGTGATACTTCGCAAACAAAATACAGCGCAAACCGGCGATATTGTGGTTGCCCTGATTGATGGCCAGGAAGCAACGCTCAAACGACTTGGCAACACTCTGGACAATATTGTCGAATTAATTCCGGAAAACAACAATATGTCGACCATGCTCTACGATGCTGCACGAGTGAGTTTTCAGGGGGTTTTGGTGGGACAGCTGCGCAGTTACTAGCCCATCCAGATAGCGATGGGTCTGACATCTCCCGAGCAAGGTAATACCGTACAAACGGAGCAAATTTATGAGTACCCTTGATGAACAGTCCCTGCTGGCTTTAAAAACGGCATTTTGTTACATGCCTAAATCTAATGACGTCAACGAGTTTGATTACGCCGGGCGAGTTCAGCAAATACTGTCAGACATAGAAATCGTCAAAGAAGTCCTACTGATCAATGGAATCGACCCCGACGAAGTTGCTGACGAAATTCATCCCGATTCTGCTAACAATTCCTCCTATTAAAGCCCTCAGAACTATCTGTCAATCCCGGTGCTTCTTTAATTTCTCGCAGGTCTTACTGGTCTTCCCGCGTCTCTTTGCTTTCTGAGAACGACTTTTAGTGGTTCACATTTTGTTTACGCTTGGCAGCAATCAGAGTTATAAATCCAGTTTATTGCGCTATTTTTCCCGAATTAGTGCATTAAAATGCATAAATTGTAGCCTCTTTGTGAACAATCTCTCAAAAACGATGGTTTAACAATTCGCCTACTATTAGTGGGTTATTCTTCCGCCGGATTGATAGCGACCAGAACTGCTTTCAGTCATGAGCACCTGAAGTAGCATGTTATTTGCTTCTTACCAGCATGCCGGAGAGAAATCTGCATTGCTTGGGCTACTCCGGTGTTTCGGGGTGTCTTTTTGCTTAGTGGTGTAGCTAACGTGGTTACGTCTCTGTCGAGCCTGATGTTAGCTCGTCAACATTTGTTTTGAGATAGGTTTAGTCGAACGAATCGGAGTGATGAAAGTGGAATTGATAGATCAACCATTGGGCAAGCCAACCGTTGAAACACAGGGTGAATCGAAAACTGGCAGTCAGGCCGATTGCAGCAGTTACGCTGTGGCCTTGGTAACCAGCATCGTCGAAACAGCTTGTGAGCACGAAGGTGATCTTGATCTGATGCGCTTGATAAATTTCATGGACCTGTATCGCGTCTACCTGGCCGAGTCTGACAAGGAGAACGACGCGTTTCTAAAAATAGCCTGCGAACCGGGAACTGCAGCATTTGAAAAACGTCTTGGTTCTCCGCAACTGATAAATTTTGAACAATTCATTGGCGATAGCAGATTATTGAGTCTGGCGGCGACTATTGCGAGTTCAGAATGTGGAGAGACCGTGGCGGTGCCAGCGCCCCTGCGATTGAGTGCCAACGCTAACCTGGATGTAAACTAGGCAAGATCCACTCGCTCCAGCAGAGCTCAGGGAAGGGTGCGCTATTGCACCAGCTTGCTCGCCGGTTCGACAGACTTATAATCTCTAACCAGCGGACCTTGCTTCGCAACCAATTTTCTCGAAAAATCAGTGATCAGCTCGAGTTCCTCATGGGTCAATCGTTGTGATGCCTCAGAACTTAGAGTAATGGTATCGGTATGGCCGATTCGCCCTGTTCGTCCAGCCATTAATTGAATACCCACCTGAGTTTCACTGGCTAGAGGGAGTACTTCCAAAGATAGAACATAATCTTCCGGCCAATAAATGACCTGAGAAGTAGAGTCGAGAATGCGATACACCCTGACGTTCTCACTTTCTGAAAATACACCGCTCATCATACTGTTGAGCTGGTTCTCCAGGCTGTTTCCTCTGTCAATCGCGCTGACAAAAATAGAAAGATGTTCCGGACGAATTCTGCTTGAAAAACCAGAGATGTTTGCCGAAGAGAGTGGGCTTGCAGCTCTTATTGCTGGTTCTTTCTCAGATCCAGAGAAAGTTATGTAGGACACCGATAAAACTGTCAAGACTCCCATGGCAACTGCAGTCTTGGGTGACCCCTGCAAATACGCAACTAAGCTTGTGAGAATTCCCTTTTTTGACCCTTTGTCGCTGTTTTGGTCTTTTAGAAATATAGACGCATGTGGGGGCGCAGATTGTATTGAGCTTGCCTTTGATGTATTCAGCTCGGAGTGCTTTTGGTCTGCATTCGCTGTGCTGGCGTTTTCAGCGGCTGCGCTTCCTTCGTTTTGCGGCGGGAGCTCTGAGGCGGTGCCGGCTACATGCAAATTTTGTTTATTGATGAATGCGGGCACGTAGGAGCCCGGTTTCATTTGAATGACTACATTAGTGTCAGCGTGAGTTTCGTAGTACGCATCAAGTGAAGAACGAAGTCTGCCTGCCAGAACACGGACAACCGGATCATTTTGTGGATCAAACGTATCAGCCTTGCCCAGTGCATCGACGGCAACGGTATAAGCCTTTATTCTATTCTGTTTGCCCGCTACAGATTGCTCGACTACATAGCGCAGGAATGCCGACATTTGAGGTGCAGCAACGAACTTTTCAGTGGACAGCAACTGCTCTAGTGCACTGATTATTTGTTTGCGCTCGAACTCCGAAAGCTCTGGGTGTTCGGTCATTTATTTACAAAACTAGTTAACAGCACTGGATTGAGGTAAAAGCATACGAATCTAGTCTCTTGTCTGTTTGTGAGAGTCTTTGCAGGCGCCCTACAATAAAATGTTTGCGACTTATTCTTGGGTTTGAAACTACCTCCAGCCATGAATTGGTAGCTACAGATCCCATGTGCTCAACCAATAGGGTTTTCCGTAAAAATTACGGTATGTTGTATCCCTAGAAGAAGCGCTGAAACAGTAAGGAGTATATATAATATATTATTTACTACACTGCACTTTCTAATATTTACTAGGTTACATCTGCAGTTTGGTACTGGTGTCTTACACGCAAATTCGTGTATGGGACCCGCTACTTCACGTCAGTCCATTCGATCAATGAATAATGAAGATTTTTTCGCTGGATCGAACATATAGTTTATGGGTTTTTTTGATTGCCAGAGGCCAGAGTGATGCACTCAAAGGTCTAAATCATTTAGTGCGTGATTGTTAAGCCGCAGAACGGCGGCGACAACAAGCATGCAATTTAAAAGGTACAAATGTTGAACACAGCGCGCTCAAGTCTATGAATCCGGCTAAAAGAGTTGAGATGTTTAGACGATTTAAACAAGCGAATCCAAGCCCACAAACTGAGCTATGTTTCAGTAGTCCCTTTGAGCTATTGATAGCAGTTATGTTATCAGCGCAGGCTACCGATATCAGTGTCAACAAGGCTACCGCGAAGTTGTTTCCGATTGCCGGAACGCCGCGAAAACTCCTTCAACTTGGTGAGGAAGGAATAAAAAAACACATAAAAACGATTGGTCTTTTCAACACGAAGGCTAAGAGTGTCTACAAGACTTGCGAGATATTGTGCAACGAGTATCAAGGGGAAGTGCCCGATAGTCGCGAGGCACTGGAATCTCTACCTGGCGTTGGCAGGAAGACAGCCAATGTGGTCCTCAATACGGCTTTTAGACAAATTGCTATGGCAGTCGACACTCATATTTTCAGGGTGTCAAATCGCACGGGTCTAGCGCCTGGAAAAACGGTGCTCGACGTCGAGAAAAAACTCCTGCGTTTTGTGCCAAAAGACTATTTGCTGGACGCGCACCATTGGCTTATCTTGCATGGGCGATATGTCTGCGTCGCTCGCTCACCCAAATGTCCAGAATGCCACGTCTCGGATTTATGTGATTTTCGCGATAAAACTCCCGCTGCTAAAAAGAAGGTGGGTAAGAAGAAGTCTAGAAAAACTAGTGCGAAGTAGGTAGTGAGTGTTAAGCCTTGCGATGTGCAGAAAATACCATTCTTTTTGACCACCCGTTCCCACTAGTTTACGCTTGCTTGTATTCTTGTACGAATGAGCGTTCATTCGGATCTGTTATCGCTGACCAATAATTAAAAATTCGTAGTGCAAGCCCTGAACTCAATAAATCCCGAACCATCCGGCGAGCTGGAATTCAATAGACTGCTTCGCTCGGCTGCGATTCTGGTCGTTGACGACGAACCAGGTATGCGCAACTTCTTAAAGCGAGCTCTGGAAAATCGATGCGCTCTTCTGGAGGTGGCAGGCAGTGCAGAGGAAGCTGAGGCTCTGCGGCTTCGATACCATTTTGACCTACTGTTAGTTGATATTCGCTTGCCTGGACTCTCGGGTCTAGCTTGGCTCGGCAAGTTGCGCGAGCGTGGTGTACGCACCCATGTCATTTATATGACCGCCTATGCAGATCTTGAAATGGCCATAGCGGCATTACGCAATGGTGCGGACGATTTCATCATGAAGCCATTTCGCACGGAGCAGATGTTCATTTCGATGCAACGCGCGCTGATGCGTGGACAGATTCAGCGTGAGAACTCTCTGCTGAAATTGCAGTTAGAGCAAATGAAAGATGATGACGGCGTTATTGGGGACAGTCCAGTCATCAAGGACGTTTTGATGCTTGTTCAGCGCGCTGCACCTACCCAATCCAATGTGTTGGTGCAAGGAGAGACAGGCACTGGCAAGGCATTGGTAGCTCGAGCGATTCATTCCTTGAGCAGGCGCAGCGGTGCGTTTGTGACACTTAACTGCGGTACGCTAAATGAGGAGGACTTTGACCGAGAGCTGTTTGGTTATCTCAAGGGGGCGTTTATTGGTGCCAGCGAGACCCGTGACGGTCTGTTTGTGCATGCGAGTAAAGGCACCTTGTTTCTGGACGAGATTGGGCAGTTAAGTTTTTCTGCCCAGGCAAAGCTGTTACGCGTTTTGGAACTGGGAGTAATTCGCCCAATGGGCGGAAGCCGAGAAATTCCAGTCGACGTGCGTGTCATTGTTTCAACTACCCGCGACCTGGAGCAGCTAACCGAGTCAGGGTCATTTCGCTCCGACCTGTACTACCGACTGAACGTTCTGCCTATATCGGTTCCTCCATTGAGAGAGAGAGGGCGTGATATTGAACTTCTGGTGCAGTACTTCATGGAACGTCTATCGGCCGAACTGCGCTTGTTGCCTGTAGAACTCATGCATACTGATTGGGAGCAACTAAACAGCTACTACTGGCCGGGAAATGTGCGTGAGTTGCGAAACGTCGTTGAACGAACACTACTGCTGGGGCAGTTACCCTCTGATAGCCTGCGCTCAACTGCTGAGCAACAATCATGGAGTGGTCCGGGCTATCCACTGGACTGGACAATAGAGAGTGTAGAAAGATCACATATTGAAGCGGTGCTGGACTCGGTAAACAACAATAAATCAGCCGCTGCTCGACTGCTGGGTGTCTCGCGAAAGACTCTGGAGCGTAAGCAAACACTTTGGTACGGTTCTGACGAAGAAGATCCGTGAAAAATCTCGGCTCGATTCTAAATGTGCTTCGTGCTGGTTTGTCAGCCCGTTTCTCGAGTCTACGCTACACACTGCTCACACTGGTGTTAGTACCATTAGTGTTACTGAGCGGCACGGTTATCCTGTTTGCGTCGAAATGGTCGATAGATTATACGTACGAACAATTGTTTACCAAGGTAAACACAGATTTACGAGTTGCTCACGATAGCTTTTTTCGTATTCAATCCGATGTTCAACGCGAATTGTCATGGCTGGCAAACAGTGCGGCACTGACTCGTAATCTTGCTGTGGATGACACCCGGCAATTGGATACTCTACTCAGTCGTCGACGGGAGTCCGGTGGTTTTGATTTTTTGAAACTACTTTCCGCTGACGGAAAGCAAATTCTTCGCGATGCGCGCTGGCAGTCACACCTGCTGCGCTACTCGCCTTTGAATGATGCGCTTATAAACACGACGATCGATGATCAAATTTCAGTTGGCGCAACGGGCATCGAAATCTACCAGGTAGACGAGTGGCAGCGCGAGGCCGGAGTGGATGCAAGCACGGTCCTGCTTCCGTTGGTTGAAACGGCGCGAGCTGCTCCCTCGCAAAGAATCAATGAAGATCGGGCAATGATCATTCGCAGCTTGCAGCCAGTAATTGACGATCAGGGGCGCCGGGTTGCATTGCTCGAAGCAGGCTTGCTGCTCAATCGAAATTTTGGTTTTGTCGACGAGATACGTGACCTTGTCTATGGACCGGGCAGTCTTGCGCCAGGAAGCCGCGGCACTGTCACGGTTTTTCTTGAGGATGTTCGAATAAGCACCAATGTACCTACGGCAGATGATTCTCGTGCCCTTGGAACCCGGGTCTCTGAAGAAGTAAGGGATACGGTACTGACGCAAGGAGTATCCTGGGTGGACAGAGCGTTTGTAGTAAACGACTGGTACATCTCCGCCTATGAGCCCATTATTGATGTGGCAGGCGAACGCGTTGGTATGCTTTACGCCGGCTATCTAGAGGCCCCTTTTCGCGAAGAGTTGTTTACCGCGATTGCCGTTTTGTCTGCGCTGGTTTTGGCCGGTAGCCTCTTAGCGATGTTTGCGGCCATAGCCGGCGCCCGCGCTATTTTTACACCTATTGAAACAATGACATCGGTTGTACGGGCAACAGCTGCCGGCGAGTACAAGCGAATTGGTCCGATCCCAACCGGCAATGAGATTGGTGAACTGGCCACTCAATTTGACTCCATGCTCGACACGCTCGAAACTCATCGGGCACGCATCGAAAAGGACGCACTACTGTTGGAAGAGAAGGTTCAGCACAGAACGGCCGAACTGGAAATGCAGAATCAGCGACTGCAGGATTCGATCACCTTGTTACATCAAACTCGCCGGCAATTGGCTAATGCTGAAAAACTGGCTGCTTTGGGTGAACTGACTGCCGGGGTGGCGCACGAGATTAATAATCCGACCGCGGTGATTCTTGGGAATATGGATGTGCTGATCGCCGACATGGGTGCCTCTCGCGAAAACGTGCAAACAGAGATAGATCTGATTATTGAGCAGGTCTATCGCATACGTTCCATCACGGATCGGCTACTCAAGTACTCCAGATCTGAGATCCACAACCAGCATGATAAACCTGATCTTGCCCAGTCGGTTTCAAATGCAGTCATGTCGCCAGGTGCCAGCCTGCTTGAGTTGAGCCCCGAAGTCTCTGACCTCAGTCCAGCCGTCCGGGAAGCAGTGCCTTTGCAATTGGTGATTAGTGATACCTTGAAATTGTTAACGCATGAGCTCGACGGCCGACAAATTCATGTCAGACAATCTCATCAGGGTAAATTGCTCGCCTTGATAGACCGCCAGGAATTACAGCAGATACTGGTCAACCTCATCAGCAATGCCATTCATGCGATCGAGCAAGATGGGCGCATTGATATCGAATCACTGGATGTGGGCAACGATACTGTATCGATTCTGATTAGAGACACGGGTTGCGGTATCGACCCGCAACATGTTCAACGCGTTTTTGATCCTTTTTTCACCAGCGGAAAAGTAAAAGGGACGGGTTTGGGGCTCTCCGTCAGCTATGGAATTGTCAGGCGTTTCGCAGGCGATATTCGGGTGCATTCGCAACTTGGGGAAGGTAGTGAGTTCGAAGTCATGTTGCCTGGCATGCAGTCTCAGCTCAACATCGGTGTGATGTAAAAGTGCCGTTACCACATAAAGTTTGAAACTAGACTATTGTAAAAGGCGACGCAGTCGATCGTTTTCTCGCTTGTTAATATTTTTTTACATTACCGTCCGGCTGGCAGGTAAAAGTACGGTTTAAAAATTGCCCTGTATTGCTATTCTTGGGCCCAATAAACGGCGTTTTCGGAAATATCAAAGTGGCGCGAGCATATCCGCTCACGGATCTAGTCAAACTTGTCAGAGCATACGGTGTTCTTGCCGGCACTTCTGATATGGAACGAGCGATAGTAGGCACGCTTTCGCGCAAATGGATCGCTAAGGAGGTCGAGCACCATGTGCCCTTGTCTTCCTTACCGAATGAGCTATTCCATACCCTGCGCGGCCGTGACCTACTGGCTGCAGAATTCTATGCAGAGCAGGATATTGATCCGGACACTATTCGGCCAGAATCGCTAGACATTAGGGTTGCCGGCAAGGACAGGCTGATCAACACAAATCGTTTGCCTAAACTTGAACCGACGATTCATCAAGCAGTGCTGGCGGCCAATATGCTGCTTGGAGTTCGTCTTTATGGAGCTCATGGTAAAGGCATGCCTTCGATGTCACATGATCTTATCGTGGCTACCATGCTGCAGGATTCCTATCAAAAAGCCTATCGTTATAGTGCCTTCTCCTCAGATGACCACGAGGTCGTAGACGATACCTATATTTTCACCTGGTTCGGTGATTCAGTGTCCAAAATGGTCAGTGAACTAGCAGCCTATCTTGCATCATTTGAAGCAGCCATCGAGACTGGCGATGCTCCCCCTGAACCCCCCAGTCCAGAAATGGCTACGGCTGTTGCAGCCGTTCAAGCCAGCCGCTTGCGCTTGATCGCCAGAGCAGCAGGAGACAAAGTCATCAGTTTCATGGACGCTGAACAAAGGCTGGATCTCGAAGCCCTGGGCGTTGATTGCAGCTCAGCTTTTCCCGAAAGACCCTATCTGCAAAAACATTACTTGCTCACTAATTCGGCTTTCCAGCTAGCTGGCGTAGATCACTATGCGTTGCGTGAACCGTTGAAAAATACTCTGTTAATGGCTGTGCGCGATGCATTGGACGACCATGCAAAGCTTGAGCGCTTATCAGGCAGACGAGGTAAAGCTGTGCATGAAGTGCATATCAACTTACCGGTGATGGAGTACTTTGTGGTCTCGGAAGCACCCAATTCAATCGAAGCCGTGCACATTGCCAGTTTGGAAATGATGCGCTCGCTCGAAAAAGGAAGGCGTAAGTCATTAAGCACCATGGCGGCCCATGCGTTTCGCATATCTGCTATTGCCGAGAGAGTTCTGGGGCGCGCCTTGGAACCTCTGATTGTGACCTTGGCCATGTTGCACGATGTTGTCGAGGATGGCTCTGAGCGAGTAACCGGCTATGGACACTCGCTGCGCAAGATACAGTTCAGATTTGGCGGACCGATTGCCGCGATGGTGTCAGAGTTGACGGATTCTGCTGTGCACTCGGCAGGTGCCAGTAAAGCGAAATTGACGTTGAAACAACCGCATCTACTGCTACCACAAGCTCAGTACAATGTGGGTCGCTTTACTGATATGACCGTAAGGGCGACCGAGGCTGAGGTGCCTTATACCCTGGCAGGTATCGTTATCAAATTATTAGATACCGTGGTTTCGCTGGAGGAGGGTATACGTGATCCCGAGCTTATGTTGGGACACTGGCGTCACAGCGGCGCGCGCATCTATTGGGCCGAACGAGATCGTGGCGCAATCGTGCATCCTTTGATCGAGCGTTTGCTCATCGAAATCAAAGAAAGTGAAGTTGATCCCAAGTACGCATCAAGGCCACATCATGTCAACACAGTGAGATTACGCGCAGGTTCTGCCATTCTGGAGACTGTGCTTACCTACCAGGATATGTACGCTACTCAGAACCTTGCAATTCTCGCCCGCGAATATGGTTTGAGTACCGTACAGCGATCAAACTTGATCAGTTTGTTCTATGACAGAAACGTCAATGAAGAGCAATTTTCAGAACGTGCTTTGTTCGGACTGCTAAACGATGACTTACTAGAAGAATCGCTTTCAACTGGTCGTCTGCCTTGTATTGGTTTTACGACGCTCTATGCCAAAGATGCCGTTCTTGGGTCTGATCGAAGCGAAGCAACGTTTGTTGAATACCGACGAAGTGCATTGCGCAGGCAGGAGATTCGTCAGGAACTAAAAATCGATACAACTGAAAAAATCACCGCTCTAACCCTGCGTCAGGAGCAAGTGCTTAGGGTATTTGATCGGAACATGGGTGAGCGCATGCGTTCGCAGGGGCTCGTCGGTGAGCAATTTGCCGCCACAGGTAGTTAGTTAGGCCAAAGTCGGTAACAATGAGTTATCCATCGTGGTGGCTACTCAAGAGTTGGGCTGGATTCGCGCAAACGGTGCAGTAAGGGCTAGTCAATGGTCATGAGCTGAGCATTGGGCAGTAGCTCGTATCCGCCAAGTTGACTTGCCAGAGAATGCGCTGATTCATCCCGTATCCGCTCAATAAAATCCTGCACCAGGGTGCGAAAGTAGGTTTTGCGTGTAAGCACTAAATCCAAAGAAACATCTGCAACTGCAGCATAGGGCAGCTCAAATTCCATAGCAGTGCTTTGAACACCGCAGCTTAAATCCGCTTGACCTGTGTTAACAGCCGCGACAGCGCTGCGCTCGCTGTTGCAATGAGTAGATACCTGCAGAGTGCCCAGCGCTTGACCATGAGCAGAACATAGATCCTCAAGCAAGCGTTCAGTCCCCGAATCATTTTGACGCATTGCCCAACGCAGTTGAGTGTTCTTGATGAGGTTAGAAAGCAAGTCTTTGCTGGTGGTATCGTTTGTGTCGCGAACATGCTTGGCCATCACGATGCCTTGACTTCGTTGCAAACAGCGTACGATCACCCAGCTTTGGTGGTTTCTGTAGCAGCGCAAAAGGCCAAGATGACGACGCGCTGTATCTTCACTAGCGCCCCAGTTGATAAAGCAGGCATCGATTCGACCACTGTCCAGCATGCGCAATCCATGTCGGGTACCGGATGGGCTGTAGCTGACCAGCGCATGCTGCTGCCAGTCTATTGCAGCCCGACTTGCAACGTGATGTACCAGCCGATCGTCGCTACCCGCTATAAGTAGCCGATCATGCATCACGCCACCATGGCTGTTTTCTAACAACCAGTCTTCAATAAGCCGTCTCGGAAAAATCCATTTTCCAGTGACTTTTGTACCGGGAATTTCTCCGCAGCCTGCCAGCTGATATATTTTTTTTTCATTGACATGCAAAAGCTCCGCAAGCTGCGGAACCGTCATGAACGCAGAGCTAGTCATACCCGTGCTGGCGACAGCCAGCTTCTCAGTTGGCATGTCAGTGCTCATTCAGGCTAGATCTCGCATACCTTTAGTTGGCGGCGGCTTGCGTCTTTCTGGCGGGATCGCATCGAAGGTCATGTTTTCATCTCCGTTGTAAATCAGAAAATGACGGCCCTTTGCCCGTGCAATCATGGTCATGCCAATTTCGCGTGCCAACTCCAGGCCCATTTGCGTCACGCCCGAACGGGACAGTAGGGTAGGGATCCCCATGAACGCGGTTTTCATGACAATTTCAGAGGTCAAACGGCCAGTGGTATAAAAAATCTTGTCTGAGCCGTCGATACCTTGTAGCCACATTCGTCCGGCAATGGCGTCAGCAGCGTTATGTCTGCCAACATCCTCAATATGCATCAAGGAATCTGTTTCAGTGCAAAGGCCACACCCGTGTACGGCCCCAGACACACGATAAACATCATTCAACTGACCGACATTTCTGATCAGCTCATAAATTGCAGATTGAGTGAGGGTTGGTTTTTTCAGGCTGACTTCGTAAAGCTTATCTACTGTGCAGCTGAATATCGTGCCTTGTCCGCAACCACTGGTAACTATGCGGCGCTTCATTTTCTCCTGCCAGTCTGCAATGCCGCTACCGGCATGGGTGACAACATCAACCACTTCTCGATCCCAATCAACCTGCACTGATTTGATCAGCGCAATATCCTCAATCAATTTTTGATTGCGGATGTAGCCAAGGGTCAGCGCTTCGGGTTGCGTACCCAGCGTCATTAAGGTTACGACCTCCATACCATCAACTCTGATGGTCAAAGGCAGCTCGCCTGGAATGTGAGCATCCACAGACTCGCCAAACTCATTGACGGCCACAATGCCATGTGCGGGGGACAGGCCCTCATCGCTCATGACGGGTTGGTAGAGAACGTTCTCTGGCATCGTGCTGCGAATTCTTTAGAAGCCTGTAGTAACTGTAAAAGTCTGGTAAGCGCAAGTCAGCCTGCAGCTTGTTTCATTTTAGAGCGATAGTGATCAAGTTGGGACAATTTGTCGCTAAATTAGTGAACTTTATGAATTATCTGAGTCTTCGACAGGATAATTGTCACTCTGCCAGTGAACAGGGGCTTCAACACTTGTGAGTCTCGTGCAATAGTAATGCAGATAGTTACAGGCGTTGGTTGAACTCATGAGTGTCGAATCGCAAATCAGATTGAGCCTGGCGGCAACCGTGGTGCTGGAGAGGCGGATGATCACGCGCTCGTTCTGGTCAATGCCTTCATGGTACCTGCACACGGTTGCCACTGGCGAGAGTTTGGTTGCCACCGAAGCGCTTGCATCAACCGGAGCCGTCGCATCTGGAACTACGGATAAGGGCGATTTGTTCGCCTGGTCCGGATTTCGACTAACCCTTTACAAGGATGCGTGTGAGCGCTATTGGCATGCCTTGATTGGAGACAAACCCCTGGTCTACGTAGTTTGCCGGGACGACAGTGATGATAGCGATGTCGCAGATGCAGCCACTGTGTCCATGCAGCCTGTCATTGTCACGGTCGACTATGATGAAGCAACAGCTTGCGCGGAGACAGATGAGCTAGTTCTTTCTACCCCAATCCCGGCGGATTTGTACCGGCACATGGAAAATTTTGTTTTGCAGCATTACAAGCCCAAGGAATTCAAAAAAAGAAAACGAAAAAAATGGTCCGCGGATACCCCGGGCGGTTCGACCTATCAGGCAGGGGGAGAGTCTCGATGAGTTCTGGAGACACAGACGCCAGTGAAAAGGACGCGGTCGGTTTTTTGAATCGTTGGTCAGTCCGTAAACAGCAGGTGCTGAAGGAAGCCACTGATACCGATTCAGTGCAGACTTTTACTGCTGAATCTAAGCGTGCCTCAGAGGGTTCAGACCCGACGCTGGATTCAAATCCAGATCTTGCAGATAGACCACCGCAACCACACTCGGCAGAGTCGGGTGATGAGTGTGAGTCAGTGTTAGCAGCTGAGGCAGAACCCGAACAAGAATCCGTCGAGCTAACCGATGCAGACATGCCCGCTATTGACACCTTGACTTCGCAGAGTGATTTAAGCGGTTTCTTCAGTAAAGGCGTGAGCGCAACACTCAGACGATCAGCGCTAAGATTTGTGTTTCAGCAACCGCAGTACAACGTTCGTGATGGTCTTAATGATTATGACGGTGATTACACCGTATTTGAACCGTTGGGCGACACAGTCACGGCCGACATGAAGTTTCATGCAGCACGAAAAGAACGGGAACGTATTGAGGCAGAACAAAGAGCAGCTGAGTTGGCTGAGCAAGAGGAACAGCAAAAAGAGGCCGAAATGCTCGAACAAGAGCAACAGGCAGAAGATGCGCAACTTGCCGAATCAGAACAGCAAACCGAAGATGCGAATCCTGCAGAGCAAGCAGAGCTAGAGCAAGCAGAGCTAGAGCAAGAATCAGAGTTGCGGCAAGACAAACAAAGCGTCGATACGCAGCTGAGCGATCGATCGGGTCAATCGCCGCTTGAAGAAGCAATTGCAGAGACAGAGCACCTTCTCGAAAACGATAAGAAAACAGAGATGCCAACATGAACGATCGGGAACAAACCGTTGAGCTGATTAGAAATACAAACACCGTTATTCGACAGCAGCAGCTGGGCGCTGCAACTAGCCAGATCCAATATGTTTCTAAGGGGCATTGTCTTGTTATTGGCGAACCTGCGCAGGCGCTTGAGCTAGCTACGTCGTTAAGTGCCACGGGTTTAACGATTGTGCACGTAGATGAGACTGCGAATAAAACAGAGAAACGTCTGACCGATGCTGGCGTAGCGGTATTCACCGTGCCGGCATTGTCATTGTCGGGTTATCTGGGTGCGTTTAGTGCTATTGCTGAATCGCCAGACAACGATCCACAAAAAAAACTTGATTTGGGTGTTTCTGTTTATCTTGAATCAGGGCTCTTTGATCTGGTTCTGGATTTATCTGCTGAGGCAGTGCTGCCCATGCGTCTGGCCCCGTTCGGCTATATTCACGCAAGGGATCATGAACATGCAGAGGCAGCTGTTGAAGAACTCTCTGGCATGGTCGGTGAGTTCGAAAAGCCGCGTTACTTTAACTACAATGAGAGCATCTGTGCTCACAGCCGCAGCGAGCTGAATGGCTGTCAGCGTTGCCTTGACGTCTGTACCACTGGCGCAATTGTCTCCAGTGGAGAAGGGGTCACGATTGATCCTTTTCTTTGCCAGGGGTGCGGTAGCTGCGCAACCGTTTGTCCCAGTGGCGCAATGAGCTATGCCTATCCTCGCCCCAGTGATGCAATAGAGCGAACCCGTCGGTCGCTTGAAGATAATGAGGCTGACACGATACTTCTGCATACGGAGGCGCATCAATCTGTGGTTGATGCTGCTTCACTGGACGCAACTGTGCTGCCGCTGCTGGTTGAAGAGGTCTCCGCATTCGGAGCAGACTACTGGCTAAGCATGCTTGCAGGTCGTGCCTGGCGTATTTTCGTTGTTACTGATGCATCCGCCGATGACCCGAATCGGCTTGCACTTGAGGGACAGATTGAATGGGTTCACCAATTGTTGGCCGGCCTGGCCATAGATGAGCAGCCAGTTAGACTCATAAGCAGTGCAGACCTTAGCAGTGCAGACCTTGCAGAGAAGATTCAGCCTGCTGACAAAATCAATAGCAAACTAGCTCAGCTGCCCGTCCAGGATTTTGCCACCCACGATGACAAACGCCAGACGATACGATTGGCGCTCGACGCCTTGTCCGAAAATCTAGAACCGCTCACTCAGTCCTCGAATTTACCACCAGGGGCACCCTTCGGGCGAATCAACGTTGATACCACAGCCTGCACTTTATGTATGGCCTGCGTGTCCACTTGTCCTGCCAAAGCACTACTTGATGGTCAGGACACGCCTGCTTTGCGGCTTGTTGAAGCAAACTGTCTGCAATGTGGTTTGTGTGAAAAGGCCTGCCCGGAATCGGCGATTAGTCTCGAATCGCGCTACACCTGGGATAGCCTGACGGCGCGCCGTATCGAAACGCTGCATGATGAAAAACCCTTCCATTGCATTGTTTGTCATACCGCATTCACTACCCAGGCGATGATAGACACAATGACCGAGAAGCTTGCCGGCCACTGGATGTTTCAGGATGAGAAAGCGGTGCGTCGATTGCGATTGTGCGGAGATTGTCGGGTGCGGGATATGTTCGAGGAAGATTCATCCGGCATTGATGTGCACAAACAGAATTCCTGAAAGAGTGCCAAGACTCGTGAAATGAGCGCCGCATTTCCTTTCTGTGATCGATTTGGGCCAATTGGTATCCGTCTTTCCGGGTTGAGACATTTTGAACCGATGGGTGCCTTCTGGCTGAATTAGAGAGAATTTGACTGACCATTTAGGATCAAGGCTCGCTTTATTGACGTGACTTGTGATCCCGTTTTGACTGAACGAAAATACAGGTAATGAATGTGATGACCACCGATCAACCGGTACTAAAGATCAAAAGCGAGCATGAGTTCCTGCAGGATCAGGAGCAGGCTATGCGTGCGGCTGTCTATGAGTTGTTATCCGCACTGCTGGCAGGGCAGCCTGCCGAAGATACCCTGAAGAGCTTGCGCGAAATAGGTGAGATCGATACAGGTGACGGCCGGATTGCCATGGGATGGGAGCTCATGAAGCAGGCCAGTTTAAAGTCGGACATGGCTGCGGTTCATGAAGAATACTTCGCATTGCTTATCGGTGTCGGCCGTGGCGAACTCGTCCCGTTCGGCTCCTGGTACATGACTGGATTCCTGATGGAAAAGCCGCTTGCAGTCCTTCGCTCCGATCTGGACAACCTGGGTATTGAACGACAGTCCGGAATTGCTGAGTCGGAAGACCACATTGCAGCTCTTTGTGATGCGATGGCACTCATCATTCAACACAGCGACGAAATTCCATTCGCCACACAACAAACGTTTTTCAATGACCATCTAGCGCCTTGGGTAGGTCGTTTTTTTAATGATATGCAAAATGCCAAGGCAGCTCATTTTTACCGCTCCGTCGGTTTTTTCGGTGAGAGTTTTTTTGAATTCGAGCAACAGCTTCTAGGCATGCAGAGCTGATGTTTGACCAAACCGGTACCCGAAAGGGTTTTTGCTGTGAGGAAACACTATGAAAGATAAGAATCAACCAAGCTTCATTAATGCCAAGCGGCGTGGTTTTTTGCAAGGTGCTGCTGTTGCCAGTGGCGCAGTTGCAAGCGGCACAGTAGCCGCTGCCACAGATGTGACTGATGCAGCGCCTGAAATTGCAGTAACAGAGTCGAAAAACAAAGGGTATGAAGTCACCGAACACGTAAAAAAGTACTACGCTCGCGCACGCTTCTAGGCGAGTGATCAAAGCAAAAACACCATCGGTCGCGCTCTGATTGCATCAGTGCAGCAATCGCACAAATTCGCAGGAGAAATTAATGAAGCTTAAACGCAAAACATCGGTGCCACCGGGCAATGATGCAGCACAGGATTTAGCTACAGCATCCACTGGGCTATTGGGCGTCACGGTCAACCGTCGTACGTTCCTGAAAAATTCGGGCATAACGGCAGGCGGAGCCGCACTGGCAGTCACTGCCGGTCCCAGTATGCTCAAGAAGGCCCGTGCTGCGACCACCTATGCCAAAGCAGATGTTCCAACAGAGCAGATTCATTCAATCTGTACTCATTGCTCCGTGGGTTGTGGCGTTATTGCTGAAGTGCAAAACGGCGTTTGGACTGGCCAGGAGCCGGATTGGGATTCACCAATCAACATGGGGGCGCATTGCGCCAAGGGTGCTTCAGTTCGGGAACATGGGCATGGTGATCGTCGCCTGAAATACCCCATGAAACTGGTTGATGGCAAGTGGACCAAGGTCTCCTGGGATACCGCAGTTAATGAGATCGGCGATCAGATGCTGAAGATTCGCGAAGAATCTACGTCTGACTCGGTGTATTGGTTGGGTTCTGCCAAACACAATAACGAGCAGGCTTATCTGTTCAGAAAATTTGCTGCACTCTGGGGTTCTAACAACGTCGATCATCAGGCGCGAATCTGTCATTCCACGACGGTTGCCGGGGTTGCAAACACCTGGGGTTACGGTGCGATGACCAACTCCTATAACGATATGCAAAAGTCAAAAGCAATGTTCTTCATCGGCTCTAATGCTGCTGAAGCACATCCAGTGGCAATGCAGCATATTCTCAAGGCGAAGGAGAGTGGATCAAAGTTGATCGTTGTTGACCCGCGTTTTACCAGAACTGCGGCACATTCAGATCAGTTTATCCAGATGCGTCCGGGTACCGATGTACCGGTAGTCTGGGGTATTTTGTGGCACATTTTTGAAAATGGCTGGGAAGATAAAGAGTATATTCGCCAGCGCGTTTACGGCATGGATGACATTCGTGCTGAGGTGGCCAAGTGGACGCCTGCTGAAACTGAAAGAGTTACCGGCATTCCTGAAGCCCAGCTTAAACAAGCTGCACAAACAATGGCAGAGAATCGTCCCGGCACCATAGTCTGGTGCATGGGTGGTACTCAGCACACTATCGGCAACAACAACACGCGTGCCTATTGTGTATTGCAACTTGCCCTTGGCAACATCGGCGTGTCTGGTGGTGGTGCGAATATATTCCGTGGTCATGACAATGTTCAGGGCGCCACCGATATGGGAGTGCTATCTCATACATTGCCTGGCTACTATGGTTTATCCGCAGGGTCCTGGAAGCATTGGTCAGGTGTGTGGGACCTCGAATACGAGTGGGTTAAGAATCGTTTTGATCAGGGTTCTTATGAGAAGAAAGGCGATAAAGATCTGCAGCCGATGAACACGGCGGGTATGCCGGTATCTCGCTGGATTGATGGCGTCCTTGAAGACAAAGAAAACATCGCGCAAAAAGACAACATCCGCGCGATGGTGTTGTGGGGACACGCACCCAACTCCCAGACCCGTGGGCCTGAGATGAAGGCGGCGATGGAAAAACTGGAGCTGTTGGTTGTTATTGATCCTTACCCGACACACACAGCAGTGCTGCCTGATCGTAAAGACGGTATGTATCTGTTACCGGCGGCCACGCAATTCGAGACATACGGTTCTGTTACGGCATCCAATCGTTCGCTGCAATGGCGGGATCGAATCATCGAACCACTGTTCGAAGCACTGCCAGACCATACCATCATGTACAAGCTGGCCAGCAAGCTGGGCTTCGGTGATGAGCTCACCAAGAACATCAAAGTAACCGATGATGAGCCGTTGATTGAAGACATAACCCGAGAGTTCAATAAAGGTATGTGGACCATCGGCTATACCGGGCAGAGTCCTGAGCGTATCAAAGCGCATATGGAGCATCGCGGAACGTTTGACGAAACTACCCTGCAGGCCAAAGGTGGACCGCTGGATGGTGAATACTTCGGAATGCCTTGGCCGTGTTGGGGCACTGATAAAATGGCCCACCCGGGTACGCCCAATTTGTACGATCCAAGCAAACCGGTCGCCGAAGGTGGCCTTAACTTCCGTGCGCGATTCGGTGTCGAAAGAGATGGCGTAAATCTGCTTGCGGAGGACTCCTGGTCGGTGGGTGCCGAGATCGAAGACGGCTATCCAGAATTTACGGCTGACATGTTAAAACAGCTGGGTTGGTGGGATGATCTGACCGCTGACGAGAAAGCGGCTGCGGATGGCAAGAACTGGAAAACCGATGTGTCAGGCGGTATACAGCGCGTCGCTATCGCTCATGGCTGTGCACCATTTGGTAACGCCAAAGCACGTGCCAATGTCTGGACTTTCCCTGATCCGGTGCCAGTGCATCGTGAGCCTCTTTATACAGCTCGCTATGATCTGGTTGAAGACTATCCGACCTATGAGGATCGCAAGTCGCATTACCGACTGCCTACGCGTTATGGATCTATCCAGGCAACCGATTACTCAAGTGATTATCCGCTGATACATACCAGTGGGCGATTGGTTGAGTATGAGGGGGGCGGTGAAGAGACACGCTCCAATCCTTGGCTGGCTGAACTTCAGCAAGATATGTTTGTTGAAATCAATCAGGCAGATGCAAACGATATCAGCGTTAAGGATGGCCAGATGGTTTGGCTGGAAGGTCCGGAAGGCGGAAAGATCCACGTTAAAGCGATGGTCACTGACCGCGTTGCTCGCGGGGTCGTGTTTACACCGTTTCATTTTGGCGGCGTTTATCAGGGCGAGGATCTACTGGATAAGTATCCCGAAGGTACCCATCCTTACGTGCGCGGTGAGTCTGACAACACCACCATGACTTACGGATATGATTCCGTCACCCAGATGCAAGAGTCGAAGTGTTCGCTCTGCAAAATAACAGCCGCCTAAGCGAGGAGATCATCATGGCAAGAATGAAATTTTTGTGCGATGCCGAGCGATGCATTGAGTGCAACGGCTGTGTCACTGCATGCAAGAACGAGCATGAAGTGCCTTGGGGTGTGAATCGACGCAGAGTAGTCACTCTCGACGATGGAAAACCTGGCGAGAAGTCGATTTCGGTTGCATGCATGCATTGCACGGATGCACCGTGTCAGGCGGTATGTCCGGTTGATTGTTTTAATACGACTGATGATGGCATTGTGTTGCATGACAAGAGCTTATGCATAGGCTGCGGTTATTGTTTCTACGCGTGTCCGTTCGGCGCACCACAATACCCTCAACAGACATCGTTCGGTGCGCGCGGCAAAATGGACAAGTGTACGTTCTGTGCTGGCGGCCCGGATGAAGCAGATCTATCTGATGCCGAGTACGAAAAGTATGGCCGAAACCGCATAGCTGAAGGCAAATTACCGCTGTGTGCGGAAATGTGCGCTACACGTGCTCTGATCGCAGGTGATGGTGATGAGGTTGCGGATATCTACCGCGAACGTGTTCTACGCCGTGGAGGCCGACCTCAGACATGGGGCTGGGATACTGCCTACACAGAGGGCTAGGGCTATGCAAAGGCAAAAAATGAGTCCTGCGCGAAAACGAAGAATCGCTTTGTACGGATTGCTGGGGATACTGGGCATGGCATTTGTTTTGCCATTGGCCAGTTACTCGATTCATTTTCTGGGCAATGATGCCATCGCCCAGGACGTCGGATCTGCGGTTAACCCACGTTCCAATTATTGGCGCGCGGTTAAAGAGGGCGTATCCGGTTACTCTGCGGTCAGCGGGCCTGAGTCAGGTGTTTTGATAGCGCCTGGTGGTACTAGCTGGCAACAACTTCGTGATGGACCCATCGCTCAGAAGCTTCCCTGGGCGATAGTCGGCATGTTGGCGATTCTGTTTTTGTATCACCTGCTGCATGGTCGAAATAAGCTTGATGCCAAGCAGTTGTCGGGTCGAAAGATCAAACGCTGGAGCTGGTTTGACCGATTGGTCCACTGGATAACTGCGATATCGTTTATTGGACTTGCGATTACAGGGTTGAGCATGTTGATTGGCAAGACCTTGTTGATTCCTGTGCTGGGTAAGGCAGGGTTTGCAATGTGGGCACAAACCTCAATCACCATTCACAATGTTATTGGGCCAGTGTTTTCGGTGGGTATTGTGTTGATGATTGTGCTTTGGATATGGCATAACTTTCCAAACTCTACTGACATCCAATGGTTTAAACAGGGCGGCGGATTGTTCAGTAAAACGCACCCGCCTGCAGGCCGGATGAACGGTGGTGAAAAAATCTGGTTCTGGATAGTGGCGATTGTGGGTGTCGCGGTCAGTGTTACCGGGTTGATTATGGTTGCGCCTATTTATGGGATTGCTATTCCGGCTTGGGCTGAATTTATCCCACTTGTGAATGGCTCGCGCCCTGATATGCAACAGGCAAACCTTATCCATGCCGCATTGTCCATCGGCTGGACTGCCATCGCGTTGGGTCACATCTACATCGGTACAGCAGGTACTGAAGGTGCTTTTGAAGGCATGTCAACCGGTTACGTCTCTGAAGAGTGGGCTAAACAGCATCACGATCAGTGGCACGAAAAGGCAGTTGCTAAAGGCAAGGTTATTGACAGCAATGATAGTCGTCAGACGGCTCGTCGAGAGGCCATAGCGCGAGAATCGGCCGGCAATCAAGCTTAAAGGTTCCTGTTTGTCTTGGGGTAGCTGAAGATAAAGTGTGGTCATCGGTAAATGTCACCGGTGATCACGCAAGGGATGCGTTTTTGCCATACGCTTGTAAGTCTCATTGGTGTATTGTCTGGCAGACTTCAGCAGCTCTCTTTTGGATTACTTACCAGTGTCAACCGTAGAACGATTCCCGGACGATGTAATCGTTGCCCTCCACAATGCAAACGTCACAGTCAGTTGTTTGCCGGTGCAAATAGACAACGATCGCTGGCAAGCAGCAGTGTTCTTCGTATTGCCAGTTAATGCCCCATGCCTTGTTGACGGGCAATTAGCGGGGGGGCCTTTTTCAGTGGAGTTCGATGCTGATTTGCATGAACACGAGAAGGGCAGCCTTATTGAGATCGGCATCAACATAGCGACCCCCATCGAGAATAGCAGTGGCACATTGCTGTTTTTAACCGGCCATAGCAGTTCGCACTTTGATACGCTGAAGTTATTAACAGAGCAACAGGATCTGCCCTTGTTTATCGGGGATGAATACTGCCGGGTGTTGTCACAGCAGCGAGTTACATTGAGCGATTCAATGCGTAAGGGCTTTCGTCAATTGCTTGATGAGGCAGTAGGGCGTGATGCTGTTATTCGGATGACTGGGCACTAT
>JBGCEO010000069.1:0-83820 GCA_045106475.1 Granulosicoccus sp. | reverse complement strand
CCGGCGCGATATGCATCAAACAGGTTTCCGGGCAAACCACTGCATTTGATCAATGCTCAGCCGATGATCCTGCACACGGCAATGCGAGCGCAGGAGTCCAACGCGAGTTTGATAGTTGTGGCGACAGATGATGAGCGAATTCGCAGGGTGTGCGATGAGGCTGGCATTGAAGTTGAGATGACTGATGCAAACCACCCGAGCGGCACCGACAGAATTGCAGAGGTAGCTGTTAAACGCGGTTGGTCTGAAGAGACCGTGATAGTTGGGCTTCAAGGAGATGAACCTGCAACACCTGCTCATCATCTGGATTTGCTGGCTAGCAACCTTATGCGCCATGCCGATGCAGAGATGGCTACCTTGTGTATGCCGATAGCATCCAGTGAGGACTACAACAACACAAACCGGGTGAAAGTTGTGCGGGATCACCGTGACATGGCCTTGTACTTCAGTCGAGCAGCAATACCTACGCGTCGACGTGATTCGCAGAACAATCCTGCTGAAACCGATTCTTTTCCGCAGGCTTTTTTACATATTGGAATCTACGCTTATCGATGTGGGTATCTGTCGCGTTACACATCATTGCCTCATTGTGAATTGGAGCGTGAAGAGCAGCTTGAGCAGTTACGTGTGCTCTACCATGGTGGGCGCATTCATGCAGGGCAGGTAGAGCTTAGCGATTCGCGAGGGGTCGATCATCCTGACGACGTGCCCGTGTTGGAAAAGATATTGGCTGAACATTTTTCTAAACCAGGTGATTTTCAAACCGGGAGTTGAGGGGATTGTTATGAACGCTAATGCTAAAAGTCGCCAATGGAGCCTGGAATCAAGAGACACTCGATATTCAGGTTTTTATCAGATCGATTCTGTGCAATTTAAACATGACTGGCACTCCGGGGAGTCTTCACCCGTTATTGAACGGGAAGTTTTCGTGCGTGGCAATGTAGTGGGTGTGCTGCCGTATGATCCGAAAACCGATGAGGTTGCCTTGGTCGAGCAGTTTCGCATTGGTGCGATGTATCAAAAGCCCGATCCGTGGATGACCGAAATAATTGCCGGCATGATTGACACGGACGAGAGCCCGTCAGAAGTTGCCATAAGAGAATCCAGAGAGGAGGCAGGAATCGAATTGGATAAAGTTGAACTGATTTCACACTATCTGGCAAGCCCGGGCGCTAGTTCAGAGGAGGTCTTTGTCTACTTCGCCGAGACTGATTTATCGCATATAGGTGGAACGCATGGCCTGGCTGAAGAGGATGAAGATATCCTCGTCAAGATTGTATCGGCAGATACGGCCATTGAGATGTTAGACACGCGAGTGATTCGCAATGCGCTGAGTATTATCGCGTTACAGTGGCTTAAGTTAAAAAGATCTTAAATTGGCTATCTCTATTGTGGTGCTTAGGTGAGTCCGACTACCTCTAAGGTGCGCAGGTAGACACAATAGAATTGAGCCATTGCTCAATCTGATCCCATGTAACCCTCTGAATCTGTGACCTGGTAAGCCACTGGGCTCATACATTGTCGGGTTACGCCGTTAGCTCAACTAACGTACGGTTAACATGGCGATTTCAACCAGGCTTTTATAAGTTGGCTGCACAAGCTGCGACTTCCGTTGCCCAGATGCTTCATCAAAAATATAAAAATCATGCAAAAAATATTGCTCGTAGAGGACGATAAAAAAATTTCGCAAGCTTTAGCACTGCGTCTTCAATCAATGGGCTATGAAGTGGACTCTGTGGCTGATGCTGTTTATGCAATGAAGGCTGCAGTGAGTTGTCAACCAGAGGTGATCCTGCTGGATATTAATCTACCCGGCGGAGATGGATTCGTTGTGGCAGATCGTGTTCGTGCGTCAGGCGAGTTTGGCAGCACGCCCATCATATTTATTACGGCCAGCAAAGAACCTGGTTTACGTTTCCGCGCTGCCGAATATGGATCCTGTGCTTATCTTGAAAAGCCGTTTCAAGCTGCCCAGCTAGCTGAAGTGCTTGATCGGTTTTCAGATTGATGAATCGAGCGCGGTTTGGTGGATGCCAAATCATTTTTCCTAAAAAGCAATGGACAGCGAATTCTTGCTCAAGTGTGACGCATTGCATCCAAGGCATTGAATTTGGTGATGCTGTTAGTCGCTGTTGTGTTTGACTGGCGCAACCTTGGATGCACACTAAGAGCAGATGGGAAATAGTACAAAAATCTTGTTGGTAGAGGACGATAGATACATTGCTCTCGCATTGAAAATTCGCCTGCAATCTGAAGGATTCGACGTGAAGGTTGTTGGAGGATGCAAGGCAGCGCTGTCATCTGCTTTCTCATACCGCCCTGACATTGCTGTTCTGGATTACAACTTACCGGATGGAAATGGTCTGGCATTAATGCAGATGATCACGCAGGAGTATCAACAGACTCCTGTTGGATCGATCGTGATGAGTGCCAGCAAGATGCCCGGACTTTGTGAACAAGCGAAAGAACTTGGCGCAATCGAATTCTTTGAGAAACCGTTTAGGTCGGCTGATCTTATCGAGTCTATTGCCAGGTTTCAGTCTAATTCTGAACCAGGATGCGTTGCCTGAGCATTTGCGCCAGCGGACTTTTGACCCTATGGTACAAAGCTGTTAGTTGTCTATAGCCAGCTATTAGAATCTCTTGAGAGAGATATAGAGTGATATTATTCCTCACTTGCTGCGTGCTCATACAGGCTCCCATTGCCCACAAGAGTTTTTAGCAGGTGTAACTCGCTTTGTGTGTACTGCAGTCTATTGATCTCGAGATCTATATCGGATTTGCAAATATCCATTGCAAAACTTCGACTGCATGCGTGTAGCTCACCATCAACAAAGAGCATGACATCCCCATCCCCATCCCCATCGTTGTTGGAAGATGTGTCATGCCAGGCAAACCGGCTGAAAGGCGCGCGTTGCAGCACTGATAAAACCTGTGGCAGCGTTAGGTCTTGTTCTGCTTGCTCATTGGCTTGCGCAGGGTCCACTGATTCAGTTAAAAATTGGCCTAAAAGCGTAGTAAATTCGCTGTCATGCCTCTCTAGGGTTTGTTGGCAGAGTGTGCGAAATCGCTCTATTGCTGCACCTGTAATTTCGCCAGGTAGCGCAGTTTGAATTGAGCCATCGGTGTATCGCTGCTGTTTTTCTTGTTCATCGATGTATTCCGCCATTCGCACCACCAGTTCACTTATTTTTGGAGCGCGAAAACCAATAGACCAGGTTGTACAGTCTTTGCTGCTGGCTATTCCATGATGCCCAATACCCGGTGGTAGGTACAACATATCACCAGGGGCTAGTTCCCATGAGTCGGTAGGGTTGAATGATGCAAGCAGTTTTAATTGTGCGTCAGCAAGTAGCTCAGGATCGTTGCACTGTTGATTGTCAATTGACCACTGCCTCATACCACTGGCTTGAAGCAGAAACACATCGTATTCGTCTACATGTGCGCCGACCGATGCCCCTTCTGGAGCGTAGCTCACCATCAAATCATCAATCCGCCAATTTGGCAGAAATCGAAACGGGTCCAGGTAACTATTGAGTTCAGGTATGTGTTTCTCAACGTCGGTCACCAGCAAGGACCAATTGTTTTCGGTAAGTGTTGTGAATCGCTCTTCATCGAAGGGACCATGTTCCAGATGGTACGCTCCGACTGCATCTTGCGTTATCAGGCGGGGCGTGGTGTCAGGTTCCAGCGACAGGCCGGCCAGCTCATCAGCAGGCAGGGGTGTTCTAAATTCCGGAAAAGCGCCTCTGATAAGAAGCGGTTTTTTCTGCCAGTACTGATCCAGGAATATTTGCTCATCAATGCATTCAGGCCAGTGGATGCTCCCGAGGTGATGACTATCTGTCATCAGATGCCGCGCGCAAGCTTTGCTGCCAATCCAGTATATGACGATGGTGTCATTGCCAGCAGTCGCTGCTTGTCATCGTTGGGTATTTCAAGTTGTTCAATAAACGCTCTTATGCTCGATTCATCCATCGTGTTGCCCCGAGTGAGTTCTTTGAGCGCTTCATAGGCGTTAGGCACATCATGTCGTCGCATCACGGTCTGGATGGGTTCGGCCAGAACCTCCCATGCGTTATCAAGATCTTTGTTCAGGCCGATTTGGTTCACACCTAGTTTTCCAAGCCCCTTTAACAAAGAGGCAATAGCAATTTGCGTATAACCAGCGCCAACCCCTAGGTTACGCAGTACTGTTGAGTCCGTTAAATCGCGCTGCCATCGTGATATCGGTAGTTTTCTGCTTAAGTGATCAAACATCGCATTGGCCAATCCTAGATTGCCTTCAGCATTCTCGAAGTCGATTGGATTAACTTTATGGGGCATCGTCGAAGATCCGATTTCACCGGCCACAGGTTTTTGGGACAAGTAACCCAGGGATATATATCCCCAGCAGTCTCGGCACAGGTCGATTAGCGTGACGTTGAATCGTGAAATAGCATCAAATAGTTCTGCTACACAATCGTGAGGTTCGATTTGAGTTGTATAGGCATTGAATTCCAGTCCCAGCGCGCTGACAAAATCCTCGGCAAATTCTGGCCAGTCGACATCGGGGTAAGCGCTCATATGAGCGTTGTAGTTGCCCACTGCGCCATTGATCTTTCCCAGCAGGGCTACGGATTCAATGGATTGTTTTTGGCGTTTTAATCTGGCAACAACATTGGCAATTTCTTTGCCCAATGTTGTCGGGCTGGCTGTCTGGCCATGTGTGCGGCTGAGCATCGGTATATCGGCGTGCTCTTTTGCAAACGCTGTGAGTACGTCAATCACTTGAGCGCAGGCAGGAATCAGGATGTTCTTTCGGTAGTCGGATAACATACAGCCATAAGCCAAATTATTGATATCCTCGGACGTGCAGGCAAAATGAACGAATTCGCTTTTTGCGCTGAGTGCCGGCCAGGATTCAAGCTGACTTTTTATAAAATACTCTACGGCTTTGACATCATGATTGGTGGTTCGCTCGATTGATTTTATTGATGCCGCATCATCGACGCTAAGTTCTGCCATGCTCAGTAGCGCTTGTCGTTGTTTCTCATCAGGTGGCGGTAGTTCGGCAATCGAGCTGTGATCGGCTAACGCCAGAAACCACCGGATTTCGACACGAACGCGCTCCCGGATAAGTGCGTATTCGCTGAAGTAATCTCTTAGCTGGGAAGTGCGCGCAGCGTAGCGACCATCAATGGGGGAAACTGCAGTTAATTCGTTAAGGGACACGTGTTTAGCCAACTTCACATTGAGCGCTTGCTAGTGCGGCCGAGGAGACCTGTGCAGCGCCGGGGCGAGGCCCGGTTAAAATTTGAGCCAGATATAAACCAGAGGTAATTGGTAGGCGCGATTGGATTCGAACCAACGACCCCCACCATGTCAAGGTGATGCTCTAACCAACTGAGCTACGCGCCTGCCGTTGCGTCAAGTGTAAGGAAGAGCCCGCCTGCGGTCAACAATGTTCTACACTCACATGAATAAAGTGACCAAGCGGACTTGCAGGCGCGCTGTTTGCAAGCGAGAATTGCGAAACCTTAACTAGATGTAGTTTCCACCGATCCATGTGGCCTTGCGTAGGGGTCACCACTGACACACATGTATGTGGCCCATTGTAGGGGTCACCACTGAGATCAATATGCCGACAATTACTCTGCCTGACGGAAGCACTCGTCAGTATCCTCAAGCCGTCTCCGTCATGGATGTTGCCGCCGATATAGGCGCAGGCCTTGCGAAAGCCACCCTGGCTGGTGTTGTAAATGGTGAACTTGTAGATGCCAGCTACTCGATGCAAGCTGATGCCAGCCTGGCAGTGGTCACCAATAAGAGCGACGAGGCATTGCCATTGCTACGGCACAGCACAGCTCACCTATTGGCACAAGCCGTAAAGCAACTGTTTCCAAGCGCGCAGGTATCCATTGGTCCCGTTATTGACGGTGGCTTTTACTACGATTTCGATTTTGAGCGTTCCTTTACGCCAGAAGATCTGTTGACGATTGAAAAGCGCATGAAGGAGCTTGCATCGCAAGCGATACCGTTGCATCGCTCCACTATTGAGCGCGATGCGGCCGTCGACTACTTCAAGGGACTGGGCGAGCACTACAAAGCTGAAATTATCGAGAGCATTCCATCCGGCGAGACCCTGTCTCTGTATGCGCAAGGCGATTTTACGGATCTGTGTCGCGGACCGCATGTACCCCATACGGGACATTTGAAAGCTTTCAAGCTAACAAAATTGGCTGGTGCGTATTGGCGCGGTGATTCCAACAATGCGATGTTGCAACGCATCTACGGGACTGCCTTCGCAAATCCGAAGGAACTCAAGACTCATCTGCATAACCTGGCAGAAGCTGAAAAGCGTGATCACCGCCGAATAGGCAAGCAGCTTGATCTGTTTCATCTGCAGGACGAAGCGCCCGGCATGGTGTTCTGGCACCCAAGGGGCTGGGCGATTTACCTTGAGGTGGAACAGTACATGCGTGAACAGCAGGTGCTGCATGGCTATGAAGAGATCCGTACGCCTCAGGTGGTTGATTTTTCGTTGTGGCAACGCAGTGGACATGCGGATAAATTTGCTGACGACATGTTCACGGTGCAAACCGATGATAGGCAGTATGCGGTGAAGCCGATGAACTGCCCCTGTCATGTGCAGGTCTTCAATCAAGGTCTCAAGAGCTATCGTGATCTGCCGCTGCGGTTGGCGGAATTTGGTTCCTGTCACCGCAATGAGATGTCTGGCGCTTTGCACGGCATTATGCGCGTGAGAGGGTTTACGCAGGACGATGCCCATGTTTTCTGTACTGAAACTCAGATTCAGCCTGAAGTGAGTGACTTTATTGATTTTCTGCACAAGGTCTACCTGGATTTTGGTTTTGAGGATGTTATTTACCGTTTGTCTACACGACCTCCGAATCGCGTTGGCAGTGATGAGGCGTGGGACAAGGCTGAAAAAGCGCTTGCAGATGCGCTTGATGCAAAGGGACTGCCGTGGGAAGAGTTGCCGGGTGAAGGTGCCTTTTACGGGCCCAAGATCGAATTTTCTCTCAAGGACTGTATTGGTCGAGTTTGGCAGTGCGGTACGATGCAGGTGGATTTCTCAATGCCGGGCCGATTGGATGCGAGTTATATTGATGAGCGGGGAGAGCGGCAAATACCCGTCATGCTGCACCGAGCCATATTAGGCTCCTTCGAGCGATTTATTGGCATTTTGATAGAAAATTTCGAGGGCAAACTACCTCTTTGGCTTTCTCCTGTTCAAGCGGTTGTCATGAATATTACGGACAAACAATCAGAGTTCGTTGAAGAAGTGGCCAAAGTGTTGCAAAATAGCGGGTTACGCGTGCAGACTGACCTGAGAAATGAAAAAGTCGGTTTCAAGATTCGCGAATGGACGCTGCAGCGAGTGCCTTATATGCTCGTTGCCGGCGATAGAGAAGTAGAGAGTAGATCGGTAGCTGTGCGCACCCGCGCTGGTGAAGATCTTGGTGTATTAACTTTGGAAGAACTGAATTTGATGTTTAAACAAGAGGTCGCTAATCGCGGCCGAGCTGTGAATACAGCCGTGCAGGAGGGCTGACGTATTTCTGCTAAAAAGGTAAACCGGAAGAACGACGAGATAGATGTCTCCGAGGTCAGGCTTATTTCCGCTGAGGGAGAGCAGATTGGAGTAGTCCCGATCGATAGGGCGCTGGAAACAGCTCGAGAGGCAGGCTTGGATTTGGTGGAAATCTCTCCAAACGTCTCGCCGCCTGTGTGTAAGATCATGGATCACGGTCGCTTCAAGTTCGAGGCGAACAAGAAGCAGAATGCAGGCAGAAAGAAACAGAAAACGGCGCAACTCAAAGAAATCAAGTTTCGCCCCGGTACCGAGGACGGTGATTATCAGGTCAAGCTGCGCAGCTTAGTCAAGTTTCTGGAGCAGGGCGACAAGACCAAAATCACGCTCAGATTCAGAGGGCGTGAAATGGCTCACCGTGAGCTGGGTGCCCAGCTTTTGAAGCGTGTAGAACAGGATCTGTCCGAACTGGGCACTGTGGAACAGTTTCCAAAGTTGGAAGGGCGGCAAATGGTTATGGTAATGGCGCCCAAAAAGCATTAAGATGTCCGGCTGGGCGCTTGCCCGGCCTTATACCACCGCATTGGCGTACCGACACTAAGACGTCATCGGTGTTTTTCACTCGGGGTGATACCCCACTATTTAGGAGTCAAACAGTGTCTAACAAGCAAAAATCCGTGTCAGGAGCTGCTAAGCGCTTCAAGCGAACGGGTTCTGGTGGCTACAAGCGCAAGAGCTCTCACATGCGACATATACTGACCAAAAAGAGCACCAAGCGAAAGCGCCAGCTGCGTGGTGGAGACATGGTTCACGAGAATGATGTTGTCCTTATCAAACGCATGTTACCCAACCTTCGCTAGGAGCCCGCAATGCCAAGAGTAAAACGCGGCGTTACGGCGCGCGCTAGTCATAAGAAAGTACTTAAACAAGCCAAAGGTTATCGAGGCGCCCGCAGCAGGGTTTTTCGCGTCGCCAAACAGGCAGTTACCAAAGCAGGTCAATATGCTTATCGCGACCGTAAAGCCAAGAAGCGCGTATTCCGGCGCCTCTGGATTGCGCGAATAAACGCAGCGGCTCGAGCTAACGACATAACCTATAGCCGACTTATGCAAGGCCTTAAAATCGCTGGTATCGACGTAGATCGAAAGATGCTGGCTGATCTGGCTATTGCTGATGAGGCCGCTTTTGTGGCCATAGTCGATAAAGCAAAGGCCGTACTGCCTGCTTGATGTTCCAGCGGGGCAGGCTTAAGAGCTCCGCTGTCAAGCAGGTCAACTAGCGTACGTGCAAAAACACAGTAGCTAGTTTCAATACAAGATTGTTTTATCGACAGAGGGGATGCTGCTTAACGCGGTATTCCCTTTTTTTGTGCCAGATTTTAAGAATGGGTTTGCTGAATCTTTTACTGTGGTTAGACTCACCGACAACTACTAAGCAGTTCTAAGTTAACGTCACTTTTTAAGAAGCATTACTGGACGAGTAAATCGATGTCATTGGATCTTGATAGCCTGATCTCCGAAGCCGGCAAGTTGGTTGGCGAAGCCAGTGGATTGGATGCGCTGGAGAGTGTCCGCGTAGAGCTACTGGGCAAAAAAGGGCGACTCACGAGTGTCCTGAAGTCTATAGGCCAATTGCCGGCAGAAGAGAAACCGGCTGCTGGTCAGGCTATCAATCAGGCAAAGCAGGCCGTTCAGGCGATGATCGATGAGCGGCGCCTGGTTCTGGATAATGCTGCTCTGGCTGAAAAGCTATCAGCGGATGCTCTGGACATTACATTACCCGGAGGTGCTGATACTGCCGGCGGTTTGCATCCGATCACCTTAACCATCGAACGCATTTCAGCTTTGTTTGGGCAATTGGGGTTTGAGACTGCTATTGGGCCGGAGGTGGAAGATGATTATCACAACTTCGAAGCGCTCAATATTCCTGCGCATCACCCGGCCAGAGCAATGCACGATACCTTTTACTTTGATGTAAACCGCTTGTTGCGAACGCACACGTCTTCGGTACAGATCCGCTACATGAAAGAGGTCGAGCCTCCGCTGAGAGTCATAGCGCCGGGTCGCGTGTACCGCTGCGACTCTGATATGACTCATTCACCCATGTTCCATCAGGTTGAAGGGTTGCTGGTAGATAGAGATATTGCGTTGACTGATTTGATGGGGCATCTGGAGGCATTTCTTAAGCTGTTCTTTGACCAGGATGATTGTGAAATCCGATTCCGTCCCTCCTATTTCCCTTTCACAGAACCGTCGGCGGAAGTGGATATACGTATGAATAAGGGTCCCTGGATGGAAGTACTGGGCTCCGGGATTGTTCATCCCTCAGTGTTTCGTGCTGTGGGAATAGACACTGAGCAGTACACCGGGTACGCATTTGGTCTTGGCGTCGAGCGACTTGCGATGCTGCGCTACGGCGTTACCGATCTTCGTCAGTTTTTTGAAAACGATCTTCGTTTCCTGTCCCAATTTCACTAGAGCGAGAATCTGCCATGAAATTCAGTGAAAAGTGGTTGCGTGAGTGGGTGAATCCACCTGTAGATACTCAAGAGTTGGGTGATCAGCTAACCTTTATGGGGCTTGAGGTTGATGAGATTGTGTCAGCAGCCCCTGACTTTAAGGGCGTTATAGTCGCTCGGATCGCCAGCGTCAGCCAGCATCCAGATGCAGATCGCTTGCGTATTTGTGAGGTTGATGATGGAACCAGTGAGCTGGTGCAGGTTGTTTGCGGGGCGTCGAACGCACGATCTGGTCTTATTACAGCGCTTGCCCAGGTGGGTGGAAAGTTGCCAGATGGCACCAAGATAAAAAAAGCCAAACTGCGCGGCGTTGAGTCGATGGGCATGCTTTGTTCTGCGTCAGAGCTCGGTTTGTCAGATGACAAGGCAGGCATCATGGAACTTACGGCAAATGCCCCTCCCGGAACCAGTCTTATTGAATGGCTTGAACTGGATGATGCAATTGTCGATATCGACCTTACGCCTGACAGAGGCGACTGTCTTAGCATAAGGGGTATTGCCAGGGATCTATGCGCAAAGAATGATCTACCCATGCGCTTAAGGGAGATCAACAACATACCTGCAAAGATTGAAGACCAGTGGCCGGTGTTGGTGGACGATGCTTCTGCCTGCGTCCGATATTCGGGGAGGGTGATCCGCGATGTGGCTCTTCAAGACCCCGCTCCCAGCTGGATGGTTGAGCGTTTGAGGCGTGCAGGCGTGCGATCGATTAATCCAGCTGTAGATATAACCAACTATGTGATGCTCGAGCTGGGCCAACCGATGCATGCATTCGATATCGATAAGCTCCAGGGAGCCATTCAAGTCCGCCTTGCCCGAACGGGTGAAAGGCTAACCCTGCTGGACGGGCGTGACGTTGCTCTAGACGACGACACAACCATCATTGCAGACGACAGTGGCCCGATTGGCATTGCTGGAATCATGGGTGGACAGTCGACGGGCGTTGATGAAAGCTCAAAAAATATATTTTTTGAAAGCGCACTATTCCTGCCGGAATTGATTGCGGGAAAACCTCGCCGCTATGCGAGCCACACTGATTCAGCTCACCGTTTCGAGAGAGGGGTTGACCCTGCAGGTCAGGCAGAGGCACTGGAGTATGCGACTGGTTTATTACGGACACTGGCTGGTGGTAGTGCCGGTCCTTTGATCGATTGGCAGCATAAAGAGCGAATGCCTCTGCGCCCTGTAGTTACCCTCAGACGTTCAAGGCTGGCTCGTATACTAGGGGTCGAGCCCGAACCAGAGGTAGTCGATAGGGTGTTTGCCCGTTTGGGTATCGAAAGTGTCTCCAACGAAGAGGGCTGGACAGTGACTGCCCCCAGTTATCGTTATGATTTGGCGATCGAGGAAGACTACGTTGAAGAAGTGGCGCGTGTGCTTGGTTATGAGTCGTTACCAAGAACTTCACCCACTCATCGACCTGTTTTGCGAGCGGTGCCGGAAACGAGGCTAACGCCGCTGGATGTTAAGCGTCTCTTAGTGAGTCGTGGCTACCAGGAAATAGTGACGTATAGTTTTGTAGATGCAAAACAGCAGTCGCAATTGCGCCCTGATCTTCAAGGACTGGCGTTAGCCAATCCAATCTCCTCCGAATTGGGAGTCATGCGTACCACCTTGATTGTTGGCCTGATATCGTCCCTTCAGCGGAACTTGAGCAGACAACTCAATTCAATGCGTTTGTTCGAAACAGGCCTTCGCTTTCTGCCCAATGCAGGCCTGGAACCCAAGGAGCACTTGGACGAGTACATTCGAGCAGACCATGGTGACGATTTGCAGATCGATGGAACAATCGAGCAGCAGAGTACGTTGGCTGGTCTGGTCGCAGGCCGCCGATCACCTGAAAACTGGGAGTCATCAGACGAAAAGGTAGATTTCTTTTCTGTTAAGGCAGATATCGAAGTGCTATTGGCTCAAGCAAACGGCACAAAAATGACATTTGTCGCCACTGATTTGGAAATGCTGCACCCCGGGCAGCGCGCCGGTATTGTGGCCAATGGGATTCCTGTGGGATACGTGGGAGCTTTAAATCCGGCGATTCAGCAGGCAATGGATATTGAAGTGATCCCCTTCGTTTTCGAAATTTCCCTGGCAGCACTAACCCGTTCGCAAGTGCCAAAGGCCAAACCTTTATCGCGGTTTCCGCAGGTGCGTCGTGATATTGCTTTGCTGATCGATAAGTCGGTCGATTACCAATCAGTTTTGGATGTTGTCAGAGAAAATGCGCCTGCTGCGCTGCAAGAAGTGAAACTTTTTGACGTCTATCAAGGCGACAAGGTTGCAGCTGATAAGAAAAGCATGGCCTTAGGCTTGATTCTGCAGGACTTTTCGCGCACCCTAGAAGACTCTGATGTGGAGCAGGCCGTCAATCAGGTTGTTGCTGCACTGGGTACCGCATACGGCGCGGTTTTAAGGGTATGAGATGGCGCTAACGAAGGCAGCGATGGCGGAGATGTTGTTCGACGAGCTAGGACTCAACAAGCGTGAGGCCAAAGAGTTTGTGGAGCATTTCTTTGAAGAGATAAGGGTAGCTCTTGAGAGCGGACACGATGTGAAGTTGTCCGGGTTCGGCAATTTCGTGTTGCGAAATAAAAGCCAGAGACCGGGTCGAAATCCGAAGACGGGCGAAGAAATACCAATTTCAGCCAGAAGAGTGGTTACTTTTCGGCCGGGACAGAAACTAAAGGCGCGTGTAGAAGCTTATGCTGGAAATCAGCAACAATAACGAACTACCCACGATTCCGAACAAGCGCTACTTCACCATTGGTGAGGTAAGCGATCTGTGTTTGGTAAAACCGCACGTACTGCGATACTGGGAACAGGAATTTCCGGGTCTGGAGCCTGTAAAACGCAGAGGTAATCGCCGTTACTATCAGCGTCACGATGTTATGCTCATCAGGCAAATACGCAGCTTGCTCTACCAGGAAGGTTACACGATTGGTGGAGCCCGGCAACATCTTGCAGGGGATACTGTTAAAGACGACAATGCTCAATCCCAGCAGATGATTCGTCAGCTAAGAGCTGAATTGGAAGACTTATTGCGTATATTAAGGACTAATTAACAGGAAGCTTTGTTATAAGGGAGGTCGGAATGGAGTATTTTTTTGCCATTTACGATCATTTTTTTCATCAATCACTACAAATAATCCTACGCATACGTTAAGCTGAGCGGCTCTGGCGGGGCGTGGCGCAGCCTGGTAGCGCACCACAATGGGGTTGTGGGGGTCGGAGGTTCGAATCCTCTCGCCCCGACCAGTCTTCAGTAGTGACGAAATCGGCCGATTACTCTGTGTAGTCATTGTGTCAATGGAGTTCAACATGCACGCAGACGAGCTGCGCATGGCCGTCACAAAAATTGTCGATGTGCTGATTAAGTCCGATATTAGGGCAATCGTTGATCAGTATCGATCGTCAAAAGGTGATCAGCGTACATCAGCAGCGGCGAGGCTTGGTCACGCCGGCGCTGTAATTATGGAAAGAATTGACTCGATGTCCCCTGTGGAACGTCAGGTCGTCAAATGTCTGCATCTGGATATGCTGGGGTCTGCAGAATACTGGCAGCAGCTTTTGGGCGGTGCCGTTGAGCCAAAACTTCATCAGGCAGAAATTGTTCGCCTGGCGAGTCGCGTGATGTTTGCCAATAGCCATTTACCGGCCATGATCAGTTTGCTCGGTTCTGTAGAACCACCAAAAACTGATACCCGTTCGGACATTGTGCTGGGATCGGGTGAAGGTGGCCTGTTTATTCGGCTCACTGATGCTGGCGAAAGAGCTTCTGATCCCGATCGTGTTGCGCGTGCAATCGATGGTGTGGACATGCTGTACTCGGCTTGTGCCAGTATTGCCAGAAAACCTGCGATGGATCTGCGGCTGGATGGCGTCCATTGTAATAACGAGCGTGACCGTGATTTGCGATTTACCGGTGAGCGCGATAGCGTCTCCGCTGTCTATGCGGTGATCGATTCTATTCCTGCTGCTCTAGCGGATATCGACCCTGATCAGGATATCGATCTGGATGTGGTGGTGAAGTCGCTACCGATATTTGAAGATCTGAACACACTGGCTTCATTGGGTACATTTTCGCAAAAGGATTTAAAGGATATAAGCGACACCATGCATCAAGGGGCATTGTTGACGCTGGAGAGTGGTGTGATATTGCTGGATTCATCTGCAGCAGACGAAACTGCTGTAGCTCCAAATGCTGCTAGCGTGCATGCCGACGCAGTCGCGGCCTCAGCATTGCCTTCCGCTTCGCCAGCTGCTGATACTATCAAGGTAAATTCTAATGGCAGTGCTCAGCATGATGTAAAGGACACCCCGGCTGATCGTGATGAGCACTACGATCGATACCTACGAGAACGCGAAGCGATGCTCAAACCGGTGCAAGCTGCAAGTACAGCAGTTAACGGCCATGACACGGACTATAAAGCTTCAGGTGCAATGCAAGAGGCTAACGGCGCTGCACAGGCACAGGATCAAAGCAAGCGTGACGCTATTGACGAGCTTCTCAAGTCGCTGGGTCAATCAAGAAGTTCTTAATACCTGGTTTCTCAAGAAGTGCAGCCCGATGCCGGGCAGATCCGAGCGTTTTTTCCGGCTTTGCCGCTAATAGGCAAATGAACTGCGCACTGCAGGGATGCTTGGCCGCTGTGTAAGCCTGTTTTGCCTGGAAAGCTGCGTGATTAGGGATGATGTGTCGTTGAGCAGCTGGGAGATGCACAGCCGACTTAACTGGCCGTTGTATTTCAACAGCCGTTCGCGTGACACATAAAAGTAGAAATGGCTCCCTGGGACGGGCTCGAACCGCCGACCCAATGATTAACAGTCATTTGCTCTACCAACTGAGCTACCAGGGAATCGGCACGAAGTTTAGTGTGCTTATGCTTCAAGGTCAATGGATTAACTTGCAAAAATCGAGTCAATCTTCATCTTCGATGTACAATTGCTGCATTAATGGAGTTGCATAGCAATAATGTCCACGATTTTTGATCTGCAAACAGCTTATTCACCTGCTGGGCATCAGCCGGACGCAATTGCAGAGCTGAACTCTGGCATTGATGACGGTTTGGCCTACCAGACTTTACTCGGAGTCACAGGCTCAGGCAAAACGTTCACGATCGCCAATATCCTTGAAAAACAGCAACGCCCGGCAATCGTACTCGCGCCTAACAAGACACTTGCAGCGCAGCTGTATGGGGAATTTAAAGAGTTTTTTCCAAACAATGCAGTCGAGTACTTTGTTTCTTACTATGACTACTACCAACCGGAGGCGTATGTACCTGCCAGTGACACGTTTATAGAGAAAGACTCCTCCATCAACGAGCACATCGAGCAGATGCGACTTTCTGCCACCAAAGCACTGTTTGAACGTCGCGACACCATCATTGTGGCGACGGTGTCCTCCATCTACGGTTTAGGAGATCCTCAGCAGTACCACAAGATGGTCCTGCATCTGAAGCGGGGTGAGACAATTAATCAACGCGATTTGCTTCGCCGCTTAGCTGAGCTTCAATATAATCGAAATGATATGGAGCTCAAGCGTGGCACTTACAGGGTCAGGGGTGAGATCATTGATGTGTATCCTGCGGACTCTGACAGGGATGCTATCCGCATAGAACTGTTTGATGACGAGTTGGAGTCGTTAAGTTTCTTTGATCCACTGACGGGGGAGGTGGTTCGCAAGGTTCCTCGGTTGACCATATACCCCAAAACGCACTACGTAACACCTAGACAAAGGCTTCTGGATGCAACTGATCTGATAAAGGACGAGCTGCGCGCCAGATTGGAGCAATTAACTGGAGCGGCAAAGCTGGTAGAGGCTCAGCGTCTACAGCAACGCACGCAGTTTGATCTGGAAATGATCCATGAGCTTGGCTATTGCTCGGGTATCGAAAATTACTCGCGGTATCTGTCTGGACGTCTACCTGGTGAGCCGCCTCCGTGTCTATTTGACTATTTGCCAGAGGATAGCCTCCTATTTATCGATGAAAGTCATGTAACCGTCCCTCAGCTGGGTGCCATGTACAAAGGAGATCGCTCACGCAAGGAAAATCTGGTTAATTTCGGTTTCCGTCTGCCTTCTGCCCTTGATAACAGGCCACTAAAGTTTGAGGAATGGGAATCGCTATCACCGCAAACAATTTTCGTGTCCGCCACGCCGGGTAGTTACGAAAAAGATCATGCTGACCAGGTTGTGGAACAGGTTGTTCGACCCACTGGACTGGTTGACCCGGAAGTTGAAGTGCGTCCGGCACGCTCTCAAGTCGATGATGTCCTCTCTGAAATTACAGATCGTGTCTCGCGCAATGAGCGTGTGTTGATCACGACCTTGACGAAGCGAATGTCTGAGGATCTAACCGACTATCTTAGCGACCATGATGTCAAGGTACGTTATCTGCATTCTGATATTGATACCGTGGAGCGAAGCGAGATCATCCGTGATCTGCGACTTGGTGTTTTTGATGTCATTGTCGGCATTAACCTGTTGCGCGAGGGGCTGGATATGCCAGAGGTCTCACTGGTTGCTATTTTGGATGCTGACAAAGAAGGATTTTTACGCTCAGATCGTTCATTAATACAAACAATAGGTCGAGCTGCTCGTAATCTGCATGGCAAGGCGATTCTCTACGCTGATACACTTACCGGCTCAATGCAACGCGCTATTGATGAAACAAACCGACGGCGTGATGTTCAATTGCGTTACAACGAAGAGCATCAGATCACTCCTAAGGGGATCGAGAAGTCTGTCAATGACGTCATGGAAGCAGGTGATACAGGCAACGATAAACGTAAAGGGCGCAAAGGGACGAAAAAGGGGCGGTCGCCTGCAGTGGAGGCTCTTTCAGCGGATGATGCTGCAAAGAGGATGAAGCAACTCGAGAAGGAAATGTACGAATGTGCTCGTAATCTGGAATTCGAACGCGCAGCCAGCTTGCGCGATGAACTCGATCAGATAAGAGCTAATGTATTCAAAGTGGGTGATGCCACACCACCATCAAGACCCGAAATCAAAAAGAAAAAATCAGTGGTGTAGTAGACATCAGTATTCGGAAGGTTTGTGTTGTTGCATGACACAAATTGCTTAGAAAATTTTAGGCGGTTTAGCGACCGTCATTGCCTGAGGACATCTATATGTTAGAAGCCTATCGTCAACATGAAGCCGATAGAATGGCTCAAGGTGTGGTTGCACAACCACTCAATGCGCAGCAAACGGCTGATCTTGTTGAATTGCTAAAATCACCACCCAAAGGTGAGGAAGATTTTCTTCTACACCTTTTCGCTCAGCGAATACCCGCCGGTGTGGATGAAGCTGCCTATGTAAAGGCCGGGTTTCTGGCAGCGATCGCTCAGGGTGAAGCCGAGTCGCCATTGATTAGCAAAGTCGCGGCGGTTGAGCTATTGGGTTCTATGCTGGGTGGCTACAATATTCAGCCCTTGATTGCAGCACTGGATGAAGAAGAGTTGGCAGATGCAGCTGCACACTCGCTTTCGCACACCCTATTAATGTTTGATGCTTTTCACGATGTAGAAGAGAAAGCAAAAAACGGAAATTCAGCTGCGAAAGCTGTCATGCAATCCTGGGCAGATGCAGAGTGGTTTTTGGCAAAGGATGACGTCCCTGAGAAGATAACAGTGTCCGTATTCAAGGTTCCTGGCGAGACCAACACCGATGATCTTTCGCCGGCTGTGGATGCATGGTCGCGCCCTGATATACCTTTTCATGCGCTCGCCATGCTCAAGTTTGAAAGGGAAGGCTTAACTGACAAACCACTTGCGACCATCGATGAATTAAAGGAAAAGGGTTTTCCTGTGGCATACGTTGGTGATGTTGTTGGCACCGGCTCATCAAGAAAGTCTGCTACCAACTCCGTTTTGTGGCACATGGGTGATGACATTCCCTTTATCCCTAATCGCCGAGATGGCGGTTTTGTTCTGGGTAGCAAGATAGCTCCTATTTTCTACAACACCCTTGAAGATGCTGGAGCGCTGCCCATCGAATGTGACGTCAATGGCATGGAGATGGGAGATGTCATTGATATCTACCCTTACGAACAGAAAGTGACAAGGCACGATAGTGATGAGGTGCTTAGTAGTTTTGAATACGGCAATGAAGTATTGCTTGATGAAGTGCGTGCTGGCGGAAGAATTCCCCTGATTATTGGCCGTGGCTTGACCGATCGAGCACGAGAATCCCTGGGTCTGGAGTTCAGTACTGTTTTCAGACGCCCCGGGGCTAATGATCCTAGTTCTAAGGGCTACACGCTGGCTCAGAAAATCGTCGGCAAGGCTTGCGGCACGGAAGGCGTTCGCCCTGGTCAATATTGCGAACCCAAGATGACAACGGTGGGTTCACAGGACACAACGGGCCCTATGACCAGAGATGAACTAAAAGATCTGGCTTGCCTTGGATTTTCTGCGGATCTGGTCATGCAGTCTTTTTGTCACACTGCTGCCTATCCAAAACCGATAGATGTGGATACGCACCACAGCTTGCCGGATTTTATGTCTACGCGAGGTGGTGTTTCTTTGCGACCGGGCGATGGCATCATACATTCGTGGCTAAATCGCATGTTGCTACCCGATACTGTTGGAACTGGCGGTGATTCTCACACCCGCTTCCCGATGGGTGTGTCCTTCCCGGCAGGTTCGGGACTGGTTGCCTTTGCATCTGCAGTAGGCGTTATGCCGCTTAATATGCCTGAGTCAGTGCTGGTTCGATTCAGCGGCACTATGCAACCGGGCATCACATTGCGTGATCTGGTCAATGCAATTCCTTATGCGGCCCTGCAGAGAGGTTTGTTAACCGTTGAAAAGAAGGGTAAGAAAAATGTTTTCTCTGGTCGCTGTGTAGAGATAGAGGGGCTGCGGGATTTGAAGTTGGAGCAGGCTTTCGAACTGGCCGATGCGACGGCTGAACGATCGGCAGGAGGCTGTACCGTCAAGCTTGATATAGAGCCTTTGAAAGAGTACATCACATCGAACGTGACTTTGTTACGCTGGATGATTGATGAAGGATATGAAGATGCTCGAACTCTGGAGCGACGCGCTCGAAAAATGGAGGAGTGGCTCGAAAATCCAACCCTGCTGGAAGCCGATGCCGACGCAGAGTACTCCGAAGTTATCGACATTGATCTAAACGAAATCAAGGAACCATTGCTGGCTTGTCCCAATGATCCTGATGACGTTAAGCCGCTGTCAGAAGTTCAAGGCACCAACATAGACGAAGTGTTCATTGGCTCTTGCATGACAAACATTGGACATTATCGTGCTGCAGGCAAACTTATCGAAAAATCCGGTGAGTACGTTGATACTGTACTTTGGATTGCACCGCCCACGCGCATGGACGAACATCAGCTCAAGGAAGAAGGGTACTACAACATATTTGGTGCTGCAGGAGCCCGACTGGAGATACCTGGCTGCTCATTGTGTATGGGAAACCAAGCGCGTGTTAAACCGGGTGCCACCGTCGTGTCTACCTCAACAAGGAACTTTCCTAATCGCTTGGGCAAGGGTGCATTTGTATACTTGAGTTCAGCGGAATTAGCGGCGGTGGCTGCTTTGTTGGGTAAGCTGCCGACAGTGGAGGAGTACCTGCATTACGTCAAAGATCTGGAAGCCATGAGCGATGAGATTTATCGTTACCTTAACTTCAATGAAATCTCGGACTTTCAACAGTCCGCTGATAGCGCTAAGGTTAAGTTTAAGGACATACCGGTTGCCATTCAGATCGCGAGCTAGTCAAGCAATTCAAGCCGTTTGATGGCTTTGTATGAAAGCGGCGACCAATAGGGTCGCTGCTTTCAAACTGGTTGTGATGCTCAGTTGTGCTACCTGGTTGTGATACCTGGTTGGCTAGTGTGTTCTTGCTCACTAACCTGCAAGTCTTCGATGTTGGCGAACTATTATCCTTGCATTAATTGATCAGCGTGCTTGATGTATTGGCTACGACTTAGAAGCAACTTGGGTCGTGTTCCTCCACATTGCCTCCAGAGTACAACGGAACGTATCCCACCCAACAACGCCGCCCTGATAGTTGATGCGATTTCATTGTCATTTAGATAATCAGGATCGCCGCTAACCATTATTCTGGGGCTCAAATGGCTGATGCTGCTTCTATAGAGATTGGCAAGGTTGCCAATCATAGTAGGGTCATCAATAGCCATCTCCATTGATTGAGCTCGACTGATACCAATCCTCAGACTTTCAACGGTACTATCGTCTTTCATTATATTGGTGCCCAGTTGTATCAATGCTAAGGCATAGCGTGCGATATCAAGATCTCGAGATTCTGCATTGCCCCCAAGCTGACTCTTTAAGATTCGCAGACCGCGACCGATACTGATTGACGTGCCTCCATAGGCATCAATGACTCTTTCAGTACTGAGCGTCATGATGGAGCGAAGGGTGCCTTCCAGTTCATCCTGTTCGCAAGTGCCGGTGGTTGCTAGCGCTTTGCATAGGTGCACAGACTGGAAGATCCCACCTAGCGCTAGCGTTTGGTTTTGAACTGTAGATAATGTTGTCATTGTTTCATTATACGTTGGCAGGTTCTATCAGGTCACTGATTACAGCACCACCCAGGCAAGCTGCCCCGTCATAAAGAACCAAGGATTGTCCGGGAGTCGCTGCTCTAACAGGTTCATCAAATTCAATGCTCAGTGTTTGGTCTTGATTTACCGTAACCTTTGCACGTTGGTCCTGCTGTCGATACCTCACTTTAGCGGTACAAACAAAGCTCCTCGACGGCGCTCCCTCACCAACCCAATGCACGTCATGAGCGTTTAGGGTCTTGCGAAATAGTGTGGGATGGTCATGTCCCTGACCAACTATTAGTTGGTTCGAATCGAGATCTTTTGCCAGTACATACCAGGGTTCGTCTGTTGAGGTGCTGCTTCCACCAATACCGAGCCCCTGACGCTGCCCAAGGGTGTAGAACATTAAGCCATTATGTCGCCCGATTATGTCATCAGTTTCTGTAATGATTTCCCCAGGCTGTGCCGGGAGATATTCTGCCAGGAATTGACTGAATTTACGTTCACCGATAAAGCAGATTCCCGTGCTGTCTTTTTTGCTGTGAACATGAAACCCTGCTTGTTGCGCTAGCTTGCGCACATCGGGTTTTGCCAGTTCACCTACCGGGAACAGGCTGGGTTTGAGTTGCTTCTGATTGAGTGTATATAGAAAGTAACTCTGGTCTTTATTGTTATCCAGACCTCTGAGTAATTCAACACAATGGCTCTGATTTAAGCCGGTTCTGACGTAGTGGCCAGTTGCGATGGCGTCGGCTCCTTGCTCTCGGGCATGATCCAGAAAAGCTTTGAACTTAATTTCCTTGTTGCACAAAATATCGGGGTTGGGGGTTCTGCCTGCACTGTATTCGTGTAGAAAATGCGCAAAAACACGCTCCCAGTATTCCTCAGCAAAATTAACTGTTGTCAGCTCTATTTTCAGCTGAGAAGCCACTGACGCAGCATCGCGGTAGTCTTGCCGAGCTGTGCAATGCTCGTCGTCGTCTTCCCAATTCTGCATGAATATGCCAGAAACATGATAGCCCTGTTGTTGCAGCAACAGGGCAGCGACAGAAGAATCAACACCTCCCGACATGCCCACAATGACATGCATGTTGTGTTTGTCTGAACGCTCTGACGCTACCGACTCTGCTAACTGTTCGCCTGAGTTCATCTACAAATTCGTTATCAGTGATTCGCTGCGATGATTGTTTTTTCGTTTTTTAGGTGGTGGTTTCGTTTGTCTGGCGAAGAACTCGCCATCCATCATCTCTAGAAACTGTTTCGCTTGTGGCGAAAGAAACTTACCTCGACGAACTACAACGCCATAGCTTCTATTTGGAAAATATGCATCCATTGGCTTTACGCAGAGGCTTTCAAAGCCACGTAGGCAAATGCTTGTCACGATGCTGATACCAGTGCCAATCTCTACATAGCGTTTGATGACTTCCCAACCACCGGCTTCCAACACAACATTGTAAGGAACGCCGTGTTGTTGAAACACCAGATCTACGGCGCTCCAGGTGCTGAGGTGCTTTGGCGGAAGAATCAGACCGTAGGGGCTTATGTCTTCAAGAGTGATATCTTGTTTACTCTCCAAAGGGTGGCCCTTGCACATGATCAGTGCCGGTTTGTAGTCGTAGATTGGGTGGTAAACCATGTCGTCAGGTACGTCAATCATCGAGCCCACCGCAAAATCGACTTCATCGGCTCGAAGCAGTGTCATGCCGTCTCGACCGGTCACATTGTGCAGTCGTACATCTATCTGCGGAAATTGATCCGAAAAAGATTTAATGATTTCGGGAAGGATATACAGCAGCGTTGCTTCCCCTGAGGCGATATCCAGTGGCCCTGCATGGACTTCTCCCAGCCGTGCCGCAAAGCTGTCTGCGAGGCGAGAGAACCCATCAACCAATGGCTTCGACATTTCGAGTAGTAGTTCGCCTGCGGGCGTTAATCGAATCTTCGGCCCGCAACGCTCAAAAAGCAGTGTATCGAGATCCTTCTCCAGCGCTTGAATTTGTAGAGAAACGGAGGGTTGGCTGAGCTTCAGCTTCGCTGCTGCCTTTGAAATGCTGCCTGTCTGTGCTGCGTAGCAAAACGCACGCAGCTGACGATGCTGATTCAGGTTCGGCGTATCGAGGCTGGCCATGGTTAATGATTATTTACGATTACAATGATAATTCTTCTGATTATTATATTGTAAATTTGTGGGTAACGACAGGCCTGCAAAAAAGAGCCAATTTCATTTGCCGAAGCCTGTGTAAAAGGTAGGATGTGCATGTTTTTGCCACTGATACCCTGTTTTAATGTTGAGTTTGCTTCGTGACTGGCTGTTTGATCCTGTCGCAGTTTTGTTTCTATTATCTCTGCTACTTGGGTTTGCTCTATTCAAGCGGTCCACTCGACGTTCTAAATCGAGATCTGCATCTTCTTCTAGACTCAGGAAAAACAGGGTTGCCTGGCTCATAGGCATGAGTGTGTGGATAGTGGTTTATTTGCTGTTTTCAGCGCCTTTTGTCGTCAACCCTCTATTAGCTCAACTAGAGGATCAGTATTCTGACACTGCTGCGTGTGCGACGGGTAGCCATGTGGTTTTACTGGGAGGCGGCGTTGATTCTCGACTCAATGAGCCAACGCAGTTCGAATTCATGAGTAGCTCAACCCTGGCTCGCGCTGGGGCGGGATCCCGTTTACTAAAGTCCGAGCCTGAAACCACCGTTATCGTGGCAGGAGGGGCTTTACGAGAGATTTCCGAGGCTTCTGTGATAGCTGCCTATCTCGAAGCGATGGGGGTTGAACCAGCACGTATTATCCAAGAAGGGCGCTCTGCTAATACCAGAGAAAATGCCGTGAACGTGGCTAAGTTGCTTGAAGGTGAGCAGTTGCGTGGTCAATTGAGGCTTGTCACGTCTGCCTTGCATATGCCAAGGGCGTTACAATCCTTCAGGCGGGTATTGAACGAGCAGGGGGTTGAGGTATGTCCTGTTGCAGTAGATTTTCAGGCTTTAAAAAATCTGCCAGCCTGGTCCTGGATGCCACAAACCACCACTATAGTCAGGTTTGACAAGTGGCTCCATGAGGTCATAGCTCTGTCTTGGTACCGGCACAAAGGGTGGATTTAGTAGGCCCGGCTAACACTTGCCACCACAATCCAGCATTTTGTAGCTTGACGTCAATAATGTCGCTCAGACTTTATAGTATTCCAGATACCACTGAACGAAGTTATTGATACCTTCCTCGACACTGGTGTCGGGCTTGTAATTTACGTCACGCATTAAATCGCTGACATCTGCGTAAGTGTCAGGCACATCGCCTGCCTGTAGAGGCAGTAGATTTTTTTGTGCTGTTCGATTTAAGCAGCCTTCCAATGTACTGATGTAATGCTCAAGGTCAATCGGTTGGTTGTTGCCGATATTATAGATTCTGTAAGGCGCAGAGCTGGTGGCCGGATCCGGTGCGTCGCTATTCCATTCGGCGTTGGGCTGCGCGATATTATCTAGGGTTCGCACTACACCTTCGACGATGTCGTCTACATAAGTGAAATCCCGCTTGTGCTTGCCATAGTTGAATACATCAATTGGTTTGCCTGCCAGTATATTCTTGGTAAAGAGAAACAGAGCCATATCCGGTCTGCCCCAAGGTCCGTAGACCGTGAAAAAACGTAATCCTGTAGTGGGCAACTGAAACAGATGGCTGTAGGTGTGTGCCATCAATTCATTGGCTTTTTTTGTGGCGGCATACAAACTGACAGGGTGATCAACTGATTCATGCACCGAGAATGGCATATTTGTATGATTGCCATAGACTGAACTAGTTGATGCATATACAAGGTGTTCCACGCTATTGTGTCGGCAATTCTCAAGAACATTGGTGAAACCGATTACATTGGCATCAATGTAAGCTTGTGGATTTTCCAGAGAATAGCGGACACCCGCTTGCGCTGCGAGGTTCACAACACGCTGCGGTTGATGCGTCTTGAACGCCGCATCCATCAACTGCTTGTCCTCGAGATTGCCGCGTATCTCGGTAAAGCCATCGTAAGCTTTAACCCGTTCCAGTCGCGCAAGTTTCAGATTGATGTCATAGTAATCGTTGACATTATCGATGCCTATGACTTCATCTCCGCGCTCCAATAGTTTAAGCGCAAGCGTCGATCCAATGAACCCAGCCGTACCTGTAATAAGAATTTTCATGATTAGATTAGTTGAAGCTACTCAAAAGCCTACAAACGGGCATCGACTGAGTCTTTTGCAAGAATGCTTTTAATGTCGTAAAGAACATGATCTTTTTTACCTAACTTGCGAATGGCTTCACTTCCCATTTCTATAAACTGCGTGTGGGCAACCGCAAGAATGATTGCATCATACTGCTGATTGACAAGTGAATCTATCGGCGTGATGCCGTACTCCTGTTGTGCTTCATCGTTATCCACCCAGGGGTCATATACATCAACGTTAGCATGGTAGTGCGTAAGCTCACCGATAATATCGACCACGCGAGTGTTGCGTAGATCCGGGCAATCTTCCTTGAATGCAAGGCCGAGAACCAGAATGTTCGCACCTACCACGTGAATCCGTCGGCGCGTGAGCATTTTAACGACTCGCTCCGCCACAAAAGCACCCATGCCATCGTTGATTTGTCTGCCCGATAGAATGACCTGGGGGTAATAGCCAATCTCCTGTGCCTTATGCGTCAAATAGTAGGGGTCAACACTAATGCAATGTCCTCCAACCAGACCTGGTCTGAAATTTAGAAAGTTCCATTTAGTACCCGCGGCTTCTAATACTTCCAGCGTGTCGATATCCAGTTTGTCGAAAATCAACGCAAGTTCGTTGATCAACGCTATGTTCAGATCTCGCTGTGTGTTTTCGATAACCTTGGCAGCCTCTGCAACTTTGATTGAACTAGCCATATGCGTACCCGCAGTGACAATTCGGCGGTAGAGTGCATCCACAGCTTTCGCTACATCAGGTGTTGATCCGGATGTGACCTTCATGATGGTGGTGACTCGATGTTCCTTATCGCCTGGATTGATTCTTTCCGGGCTATAACCTGCGAAAAAGTCAGTATTGAACGTAAGGCCTGACTCCCTTTCAAGTATCGGAACGCATACTTCTTCAGTAGCGCCGGGGTACACAGTGGATTCATAGATCACAAGTGATCCGGGCTGCATAATCTTGCCAATGGATTCACTGGCTTTGATCAGTGGCGTCAGATCGGGTTGTTTATGTTTATTGATGGGGGTGGGAACCGTGACAATAAACACTTTGCAGTCTGAAAGCTGGTTGATGTCTGAGGTGAAGCTAAGATGATTCGCCTCTTTAAGCTCTTCTTCGGAGACTTCAAGCGTCCTGTCTTGGCCATTACGCAAATCATCGATGCGTTTTTGATGAATATCGAAGCCTAAGGTAGGACTGGCTTTGCCGAATTCCACAGCCAAGGGCAGCCCAACGTAGCCAAGTCCAATAACCGCCAGTTTATCGGCGTCACCTAATTGAAACATCTGTTTGATGGAGTCCCTTTATGAATATGTCCAAGTATCAGTCGTCTGACCTGGATAGTGCGCCATGAATTATACTGGCATTTTCCGCTAGATCGTTGGTGCCGTTGTGATTTGGCGCATAAAACTCTCTTTTAATACCTTTGCTTGTAGCTGCATCCTTTAATGAACATAGCCTGGCATCTGTTGCGGTGTGTTTGTACTGCCGACGGTCTAAACCAAGGACTGGAGTGATTCGAAGTTATGGCAATCCACAATATGATGGCGGTGTCCCATTTGACCATTTATCTTTGTTTTACAATGGGTATTGAGTGTCTTTGACGTAGACTGTTCCAGACCGGCGTTGCAAATGTCAGCATTAGCGACATTTGTTTCATAAGATTATGTTCTGTTTGATGCCATTCAGAGCTTTACTTGTCTCATAAAAACTAGCTTGAATCTGCGACATTGGGAACGCTAAAATTTTTTAAAATGCACTTGCGGGTGCCGTTTCTGCTACTCGCACTGCTCGAGTTCGGCATTTGTGTGGTTGCCGTATTTGTGGCTGTGTATGTGCGATTCGATGGGTCGCAGATCACAGAAATCGACAGCATTAACTCTCCGTTCGCAACCTCGGTGTTGTTTGGTCTGGTGATGCCTATCACTATGATGGCGATGGGGCTGTATCAAAGTCGCTTTCGAGGCGGAATACTGGGTGTGTTCCTGAGATCCATCATCGGTTTTTTCTGTGGTGCCGCGATCCTGGCTTTGTTTTATTACTTGATTCCAGCCTTGTACCTTGGCCGCGGTGTGTTTGCGCTTGCGCTAGTTATCGCTTTTTTCATGGTCGGCACAATACGTCCTATTTTCTTCTATTACGTTGACCGGGACATTTTAAAGATTCGGGTGTTGGTACTGGGGGCAGGTAACAAGGCTGCATCCATTACTCGACGACTCCGTCGTAAAGTTGATCGTCGTGGCTTCAGGGTTGTTGCTTACATTCCTCTGCCAACTGACTTCAGTGTGGAGCTGGATCCGAGCAATGTAGCTGAGCTCAATGGAGGCACTTTGCTGAATTATGCAATTGCTCACAACATTGATGAAATCGTTGTTGCAGCTGATGAGAGGCGTTCTGGTCTGCCATTGGAGCAGTTGCTTGAATGTAAGCTGCACGGTCTGGACGTAATTGATCTGCTCAGCTTTTTCGAACGCGAGCAGGGCAAGCTGCCATTGGATATCTTGCGCCCGGATTGGTTGATCTATTCAGATGGATTTGAACGAGGCGCTTTTCGTGATGTCACGAAGCGTTTGTTTGACATTTTTGCCAGCCTGCTCATTCTTGCGATCACCTGGCCATTCATGTTGCTCGGTGTTCTGGCAATCAAAATAGAAGAGGGCTTGGCTGCTCCGGTCTTTTATCGACAGGTTAGAGTGGGGTATCTAGGCAAGAACTTCGAAGTGCTTAAATTCAGAAGCATGACAATCGATGCTGAGAAGGATGGCGGTGCGCAGTGGGCGACAGCCAACGATTCAAGGGTCACACTGGTAGGGCAATTTATCAGGAAAACCCGAATTGACGAACTGCCGCAAATTCTCAATGTGTTGAGAGGAGATATGAGTTTTGTCGGTCCGCGCCCGGAGCGACCACATTTTGTCGAGCAGTTGAGTGAAGCCATACCTTATTACCCTGAACGGCATGCAGTAAAACCCGGCATAACGGGTTGGGCACAAGTCTGCTATCCCTACGGAGCATCGTTACGTGATTCTAATCAGAAACATGAATTTGATCTGTATTACATCAAGAACCACACAATTTTTCTGGATATGCTGATTCTTTGTCAGACAGCTGAAGTTGTGCTCTTTGGCAAGGGTGCCAGGTAGCCAAGCAAACCTTCGCCTCTTTGTACCGTTTTTGGGTTTCAAACTCTACTTTGTGGGCTGTACGAAGGCTCCACGTGCCTGATTTTTTCTTATTTCTGCGGCACTCGGCATAAACTCACTTTGAGGAGTCTGTCGAAGCGTTTCCTTGCCTATTTCCATATTCGCCTTATTGGCGTTCAAATCCAGCATAAGCGAGAGTGCTGCTGTACCGATCATCATTGCAAATATGCCGATAAACCAGAAAATTTTGCCGTGACTTTTAGCACCCTCATGCGCCGGGCTGCGAACACTCCTTTCGCGCCCCAAAATACTATCCTCGACATGCGGGGAGTTTCTTTTGGGCTTTTGCTCCGATTGGTTTCCTGCTTTTGCGGGTTGGTTCGCAGACTCAAACGGTAATCTTTGATTTGCCCTGTAAAAGCTCCTTAGCGAATTGTAAGATTTCGTCAATTCAATGAATTGTTGTTGCGCGTGAGCTTGTTCCCTAGGACGATGAGTGTACTTATCTGGGTGCCACTTATGTACCAGTCGCCGGTAATTGGCTCTGGCGGTTTTCCAGGTATCAAATTCGTGAAGCTCAAGCATCTTGTAATCGTGTTTGAAAACTTCACTAGGTGTTTCTTCGGCGCTCATGGCTGCTAGCTTACCGTCCTTTAACGTTCGAAGACTTTAAAAGTTAGGTAATCTGGAGAGTTATGGTGGCTAGAACTCAAATTTTTCGACAAATTATGTGCTTGCGTTAACTTTACTTAAGGAATTTACGGATAAACTTGCCTCGTCGTTATTGTTACTGAATTCAGGCACTAAGCAGTTCGCCTGACAATAACGTTGGCTTAACCGTCTACCCGGCGGACAGTGTGTCTGCTGCGGCTTGTACCGGCGGTTAATATTTTGAATTAGTCAGGTGTCCCGGAGGCACAAATCGACATGGATTTTCTGCGTTTACTTACGCTCTCTTTAGCTCTCACTCTGGCAGCTTGCTCTGGTACCCGGGGTCCATTGAGTGAAGACGAGCGCCCACCGGCAACAGGCACTGAATCAGCTCCGGTCTTTCGCCTCGGAACAGGCGATGTGATTAGCGTCAGTGTATGGAAGAATCCTGATCTATCAGTTCGCGTGCCCGTTCGGCCGGACGGATTTGTCTCCGTACCCTTGGTCGGTGACGTGTTGGCAGGCGGTCGAACGCCTGATGAAATCGCTGCAGATACTGAAGCCAAGCTGACTCAATACATCCGCACACCCAAAGTCTCGGTGATTGTCGAAGAAATTCCGAGTGCCGAGTTTCAGAATCGTGTTCGGGTGGTTGGCGGCGTTGCCGAGCCGATGTCCATTTCACATCGTGATGGTATGACCGTAATCGATCTGGTACTAGAAGCTGGAGGCGTGAATGAGTTCGCATCTCCCAACGCTGCAAAACTCTATCGAACGGTCGATAACGTAGCGAGGGTGTATGACATTTACCTGGGCGACATTTTGACGCAAGGGTTGTTGGACACAAATTACCCCTTGGTGCCTGGTGATGTCATAACCATCCCCGAGCGCCGATTTTGATGGAACTTAAATCGATCTTGAACACCGTAAGTACGTGCGAAATTAGCTATCTCTTATGAGTAATATAACGCTAGATGAAATGATTCCATTGCTGACACGCGAAGCGTCGGCGCGCAGCGGAAGTTTGCTGTCCATTTTCGTTGGTGTCAGTCTTTTGTTCCTCATCATCGGAGCTGTCTGGCAGAAGAAATTTACTTCCTACGTACAGCTCTATGTTGATGACAGCAATATTGTTGCTCCGCTGATAGGAACCGCAGCAATTACTAACAGGGATGAGGCTAACGTTGCCAAGGAAGAGCTGTTTGCTACTGATATTCTCGATCAAATACTGGATGAAGTCGGCTTTACCAGTGCTGATACTTCGCCAATTGAACGCGAAAATGAACGAGAGGATCTAACCGACAATACAAAGGTTTCCAATCGTAACAACCAGCTGTTGCAGATCGAGTACTGGAACGAAGATCCTAAAGTGGCTTTTCAAACCACCAGTCTCTTCGCGGAACTGTTTCTACAGAAAACCATGGAGTCCTCTACAGAAGAAACAACTGAGGCCTTCGAGTTCATTCTTGATCAGGTAGCGACCTATCGAGATAAGCTGGAAGACGCTGAAAGCCGTCTCGAGAGTTTCAGAAGTCAGTACCCGGGTATCAGCAATTCCACCGAGGGTAACGTCAACGCCAGAATCGTGGAGTTGCAACGCGACTTTGAGCAGACTTCTTTACTGTTTGCTCAGGCTGACCAGCGCCGCCGCACTCTGCAGGCAGAGTTGTCAAATGAATCATCCACCATCGCCCGTGATTATCAACTCGATCAGACGCGCTCGCAAATATCGAACCTGCAGGCCCAAATCGATTTGCTCAGCCTTTCCTACACCGATGATTACCCTGACATCGTTAGGCTTCGCCAGCAAATAGAAGACGTCAAACTGCAGGCTCAGCAGAGAACAACACAAACTTCCGCGCTGGGGGATGGACTTGCCACCTTTAACGTCGGAGGGTCCTCGTTTACCGGTTCCGCGAGCCTGAGTCCCGTTTATCAGCAGTTGCGTAGTGATCTTGCGCGCACAGCTGCAGAAGCCGATGCGCAACGATCACGAATGCGCCAGCTGGAAGTTTTGCTGTCTAAAGAGATCGAGCGTTCCGCTAAAACCTCTCAGGTCGAGAGGCAGCTTGCTGAACTAACTCGAGACTATGAAACCAACAAGAAATTTTATGAGCAGCGGCTAAGCCAGCAGGAAGATGCCCGATTGACCATGACGCTAGGCGCCGAGAAGCAGGGAGTACTCTATCGAATACACCAACCTGCCAATTTTCCTGCCAGGCCTAATGGATTGCGATTTGTGCATATTGTGTTAGCCGGTATCTTTTTGGCGACCGTTTTGCCATTCATCTATTTGTTCGTTTTCCTCAAAGTAGATCCTCGTATACGCACAGTATCAGCCGTAACCGATGTATTAGAATTACCGCTTCTTACGGTGGTGCCGCATATGAGTTCCCCTAATGAAAAAACCAGATTTTTCAGCCGTCCCGGGGCCATCATGGCAACTGTGGGGGTGGTCTGCCTGCTTTATGTTGCTGTGTTTGTCATCAAGTACAACCTGGAAGCGGCTGCCGGTGCCGGAGGCGCCTTGCTATGACTAATAGAGCCAAGTTTGCCAACGCCAAATCGATGTTGGATCAGCAGCAGGAAAAATCCGGAAGACGTACCCGCAAAGTAGGTCGTGAGATGGTTCCGGTTAGCCGCCCATCCTCTGGCGGAGGCAATCAGCTTCGTGCGGCCAATGAATCTGTCAGTCTGGCTGATCGTGCTCGTGCCGACCTTGCCAATATGGAAGAGGCAAAGATATTCAGCGACCGACAGCTGGATGTATTGGGCATTGTTCATCCTCGTTCAAAACACCGCGCAATGGTTGATGCTATGCGTCAGCTCAGAACCAAGTTGTATAGTCTGAGTCCAGATAAAAATTTCAGCGTTCTTGTAAGCTCTGTCGTGCCGGAAGGTGGAGGCAGTTTCGTGAGCTTGAATCTCGCGGCTACCATTGCCTTTGATAAGGCTAAAACCTCCATGATGGTAGAGGCCAACCTGCATGCTCCCATTTTGCACAAGCTGATGAAGCTGATCGGTCGGGAAGACGCTCGAGGCCTGCTTGAATACCTTGACCGTCCTGAACTGGGCATTGAACACATAGTGAGCCCTAGTGGCGTTCCGCGAATGCGGGTCGTGCCCATGGGCAGCAACGACGAAATTTGTGCAGAGCACTTTACCAGTGCGCGTTACCGGCAGTTGATGGTAGATATTCAACAGCGCTACGACAATCGATATGTGATCGTTGATGGGCCGGCTATGTCCAATTCAACTGACGCACAGATTTTGTCGGAAATATGCGACTACACGGTTCTGGTCGTTCCCTATGGCGGTGTAACGCCAGGCGTTTTGGATTCGGTAATAGACGAAATTGATGAGCGAAAGCTTGCTGGTATTGTCATCAACAACCAGCCGGGTTGATCCTAGTACCTCTCAACAAACCCTGCCTGGATTTCAATATTAACGTGTCTGTTCGTAAATTTTTCTCCACCAATCTCCTTGCTTCAGTTTTTTTGTGCATGGCTTTCGGATCAGCCGCTGCACTGGAAATCGGGTTTGAAGGATTGCTTTCACTTGAAGCCAGCGATAATGTCGCGGGTGTAAACAGCCCTGACGAAGAAGATGGTTTCATAGCGGGTGCGCAGCTGGGTATTTACGGAGAGCAGCGCAGCCGATTGGTATCGGCAGCATTCTCTGGCGAAATTGATACCAGACAAACCAATACTGATGATGATTCTGACGTCAACACGGTCAGTCGTTTTCTTGGAGCTGCAGAATTTTACCTGACTCCGCGATCCTGGCGCTGGTACGTGGGCGACATCCTTGGGGGTGTGAGAACCGACAATGCTGTGCAACCCATAGACGACAACGATATAGACCGTAGAAACGTGTTTGTGACCGGGCCAAGTTTCGAGTACGACGTCGAAGGTGTCAGCAGGACAAGAGCACGGCTTCTGTACATCAACCAAACTGAGGATAACGAGTCATTAGAGACTCTATACAATGCCTCTTTCAGCTATGAGCGCGATACAACGACTGGAAGTTATTTTGGATTTCGTTTAAGCGACATCTATACAGATTTGCCGGAGCTCGCCAACGACACAATCGACCAATCAGATGAGCCCGATTTCAACAGACTCTCATCGTCAGTTTATTGGAACCGCTTAAGAGGCTTCCTGGAACTCTATGGCGAAATTGGGCTTACACGTTATGATGCAGACGAAGAAAGTCTAAATGGTCTCAATGCACAACTCAGAGCCACTCGCACTTTGGGGCCGCAAACCTCTCTGAGTATCGCGTTAACACGCGACTTGAGTGATCAGGCATTGAGCACTATTGAAAGCTTGATTAGCAGTGGTGGCGAAGCCGCTGGCGTTCGTCCAGAAGCGTCAGGAATATTCGCAGAAACGCGACTTGGCATCGAATACTCTTTCCAATCGGCTCGAACGAGTCTGGATTTAGGTACAGGAGTCGCTCAACTGGATTACAAACTGTTGTCGATAGATTCAGACTTGGCAATCGATGCCAGCTCTGAAGACCAGCTGCAGGGATTCGCCTATGTGTCCTATTCGCGCAGGTTGGCCACGCGCTTGCGGGGAGAGCTGTCAGCTAACTACGAACGACGCGAATTCGACAACCGCAATGATGAATCAGATTCAGTGTTGGCGTCAGCCCAGCTGATCTATCAACTTAGTCGTAGCTTTGAACTTGAAGGCGGCCTCGTGCATGACACGGCTACAGGCCTGCGAACACGTTTCAACACGGGTGTAGGCGTTGAAGAAGATATCGACGTTACTGAGAATCGCATTACCGTCGGCATACGTTGGGCTCCACCCTCACGTGCCAATCAGGATTTGACGATCGAACTCAAATCTTTGCTGCAATGACGAGCGACGGTCGAGGGCATCGTGACAGAATCGCGACTAGTCGATTGGGTTTCATGAAAGGTGTTCGGGACGAGATTGATACCGACACTGCCCCGGCCCTGAACTTGATTCATGAAGAATCTCCCAGCAAGATATTAGACAAGCCTCTGCGTGTGTTGTTCGCCGTGGATAGCCGGTTTCCGGGTCTGGGCGGTGCGGAGAGTCAGGCATTGAAGCTTGCTTGTGCGCTGCGAGAGCGGGGCATTGAGGTCGAATTTGTTGCACCCAGAGTGTTGCTCTCTCAATCAGTGACCGAAACGGTTGAAGGGTTTTTTGTTCAAAGAATTGATTACCCGCACATAAGATGGATAGGTTCACTGGTGTTGATGGCCTACTTTGCCCGGTTTCTAATTGCCAACCGAGGTCGTTTTGATGCGCTTCATATCCACATTACGCACTTGTTGGCGGCCTCAGCTGGGTATTCCAAACGTTGGCATGCTATGCCAGTGACGACCAAAATTTCCGGCTTTTACGAATTCGAAGGGGGTGTGCTTGACCAAAGTGCCCGCTGGAAACCTTTGAATCTGTTGATTCGATTAGGGCTGAGCAAGGTCGATCATATTCAGACAATCAGCGAACAGACTGGTGACAAGTTGCTGGAGGCCGGTTTTCGTCATTCACAAATCAAATACGTGCCTAATGGTGTGGATACCAGTGTACCGCCACACAGTGAGACAAATAACGAAACCGTGACGATCGGCTACTGCGGCAGGTTAAGAGAGGTGAAGGGCGTGCACGTTCTGCTGGATGGTTTTGCTCAGGTGCTTCAGGCCCGGCCTGAACAGAAACTTCGTCTTGTCATAGCGGGTAGTGGCGAAATTCTGACTTCACTCCAGGACCAGGCAGAGAGTTTGGGAATTGCAGAGCAGGTAGATTGGTTAGGCAGAATCGACAACACGGCTGAGTACTTTCAGAGTTTGACGATCTATGTGCAGCCTTCTTTTGCAGAAGGTTTGCCTAACTCTGTGATGGAAGCGATGGTCGAACAGCTGCCGGTTATCGCTTCGGATATCGGCGGTAACAATGACTTGATTGAAGATGAAGTGACTGGTTTGTTGTTTAAAGTTGGTGATTCATTCTCTTTGGCCGAACGGTTAATTCGTTACCTCGATGACGTTGAGTTGCGAGAGTCAACTGCTCTAGCAGGGCGCAATCGGATGGTAGAACACTACGGATTCGATCAAGTGGTATCGAGTCTTTCTGAGCTTTATCGTGCTTGATTTCCAGTTAGATTTCTCATGAGTTTGCTAAGCGGGCAGATCGAGCAAGTCGTTATCACAATATCCATTGACACGGAGTGTGACCACGATCCCAACTGGGTGCGTTCAAACCCTATTTCATTTGCATCGATTCATGAGGGTTTGCCTAATCGTTTACAGCCGGCTTTTAGTGAGGTTGGCGCTATCCCAAGCTACCTGCTAACTGTTGAAGTTCTAGAAGATACGCAATGCCTCGACACTCTGCGCTCATTGTCAGGTGCGTATGAATACGGAACTCACTTACATGCCGCATTCATTGAACCGGAAAAAAAATTCTATGACTATGCTGGTGTAGACAGCCCGGATTTTCAATCAAGCTATGCACCTCAAGTTGAATTTGAAAAACTTAAAAATCTTACATTACTGTTTGAGTCCGGTTTGGGCTATTCACCCACCAGTTTTCGCGCCGGTAGATATGGTGCTTCCATAGATTCGATCCGAAGTCTTCAACGATTGGGATACAAGGTAGATACCAGTGTCACGCCTTATTTGCGATGGTCTGAACCCAATGGCAGCGTCGATTTTCGTAAAGCACCCGAACAACCCTATTTCCCAAATGATACGGATATTTGTGTGGCTGCAGCTGCGGCTGATAATCGATTGCTCGAAGTACCTGTCACGGTGAAACCCAGATTGTTTCGAGACCCCCGATGGTTTCGGCCCTGGTTTGCAAGCGTTGAACAAATGAAAGACATATTCCGCTACCAACTAAAACGCCATAACGACAGGCGAGTGTTGTCTATAAACATGATGTTTCATTCGATGGAAGTGATTGAAGAGGCTTCGCCCTATCCACAAACACGCGGCGATGTTGAGAGATTTCTAGACGATATGAAATCGACACTGCAATGGTGTGCAGAAGAAGGTGCAACGTTTTCAACGCTTTCCGATATGCACGATCTGTTTAGCACGGCCCAATAGAGCTTTAGTTCATGGCCGCTGTCAGCATAGTCAAACACCTGCGTAACTACGCGTCCGCAGGAGCTCTGTCCGCAATAGTCGGGTTAGTCAGCTTTCCGATTTTGACGCGCAACCTAAGTGTTGCAGACTACGGAATAGTGGGCTTGATTACCTCGAGCATCACCTTTTTCATTGCGGTGGGCAAGTTGGGTGTGCAGCACGCGGTAATCCGCTTTTTTGCGCAGATTCGACACGGAAATATAGATTTCAGTGTTGCTCAAATGAACAGCACAGTCAGCGCGGTATTTTTCGTTCTGGCCAGCTGTGCTACCGGGCTATGGTTGGTGACAGGATTGCTGGTATTACCTGCCATTCTGCAGTATGAAAACATAGCGTCATTGTTTCTGTTGGCTTCCGCAATTGTTTTTATCCGATTGATTGGCAGCGGTGTGATGAACTTTTTGCGTGCGCAACAACGCAGTGCTGACGTGGCCATAGCCCAAAGCCTGAGTCGTTTCTTGAATGTCACTCTCATTGTTTGCGTTCTTTTTTTTGCAAAACTTGATCCCTGGGCAGTTATCGCCTGTCTGATGTGTGCCGAACTGGTAGGCATCAGCTATGCAGCCTACCAGTATCGTGGGGACTTTCATTTCAGCGTACCCACCATCTCAGGCAGATTGGCTAAAGCCATGTTGTTATATGGAATGCCTTTGATGATTCTTGAATCACTTGGTCTGGTGCTGCGATTGAGTGATCGTTATCTGATTGAATCGATGTTGGGCGTTGCTCAACTGGGTCAATACTCTGCGTCCTATAACCTGACTGCGTACATAGATATCATCATTATTGCTGCTTTGATTCAAACCTTAAAGCCAGCCTATATGCAGCTCTGGGAATCGGGCGGAAAGATCGATACTCAAAAATTTCTCTCTGAGGGTTTTCATCTTTACGCTGTAATCGGAATGCCGTTTATTGCCATGTTTGCCCTTACCAGTCCGCACTTGCTCAATATTCTGGCGGGTTCGAAATACAGCCCTGGTACAGTGATAATTCCCTATGTAGCGGTTAGTTTCTGGATGGAAGGAGCGATGCATTTCCTGGCCGCCGGACTGTACATTTTCAAGAACACGAAGGTGCTCATGATTTGGAGCCTCGTGGCCACCGTGACCAATCTGGTGCTCAATTTTTTATTGATACCTCACTATGGTATTACCGGCGCAGCGGTTGTCACCATAATCTCCTACAGTGTCTTTATGACAGGCGTTACCATTCTGGCATTTAGACACGTGGAATTTAATCTTGTTTCCCGGTCAGCAGTGATCATGCTGATTGCAAGTGTGTTGATGTTTTTGGCCTTGAATAACTTGGCTACTGGATCAGATTTGGCTGATTTTTTGGTGAAAGGATTTACCGGTACCATTGGCCTTCTGCTGTTATTGTGGTGGGTAGACCCAGCTGTTCGTATCTGGGCAAGAACACGCTATGCGCAACTGGCGCAGAGGGGGAAACTTTCGTGACTGTTCTGTTTTTGAGTGCAGTTGCATTTTGCCTATACACCTATCTGGTTTTTCCCCTTGTATTGAACTGGCGAGCCAGAAGACCTAAGCAGTCAGATCAGGTGAGTGAAGAGCCTGTGAGCGACTCGCAGTCTGTTTCAGTCAGTATTGTTATTGCTGCTCACAACGAAGCGCTGAATTTGCCAGCCAAAATCGAGTCTCTCGACCGGCTTTCCTACCCTTCGCACCTGATTGAATGTGTGTTTGTATCGGATGGATCAACAGACAATACGGTTGATTTACTGGAAAAGGCATCTGAGAGTCGGCCCGGATGGCGTGTTGAGCAATACAGTCCGGCAGCCGGCAAGCCAACCGCACTCAATGCGGGTGTCGCTGTTGCGCAGGGAGACGTTATTGTTTTCATGGATGCACGGCAAGCAGTTTCCGCAGGCTCTGTTTCTGCACTTGTCAATCGGCTTTCGGCAGCCGATGTCGGTGCTGTCAGTGGCGAGTTGGTGCTGAGCGGTGATGAAGGTCAGGAAGCTGCAAATGTTGGTCTCTACTGGCGCTATGAAAAGTGGATTCGTGCCAATGAAAGTGGATTGTTCTCCACTACAGGTGCGACGGGTGCACTCTATGCCATTCGGAGGTTGGACTATGAACCACTGCCAGCTGATACTTTGCTAGATGATTTTGACACCCCCATTTCGCTGTTAAAACAAGGCAAGCGTACTGTGTTCGAACCCATGGCCAAGGCGTATGATCAGGCCGAAGCCAAGGTATCGAACGAATTCAAACGAAAAGCTCGAACGCTTACGGGTAATTTTCAATCGTTCAAACGGCATCCATGGTTGTTCAATCCGCTTAGAAATCCTGTCTGGTGGCAGTTTCTCTCGCATAAAGTGTGCAGGTTGCTGGTGCCGTATGCGCTTGCGGTTGCGCTCATTGCCAGCTTAGTGGGAAGCAGCTGGTTTTTGAACCTGATGCTCGTTGTGCAATTGCTTTTTTATGCACTGGGTATGCTTGGAATGTTGGGCGTGGACAACAAGCTGGTGAATATTATCAAAGTATTCCTGCAACTTAATGCTGCGGCTGTGGTGGGCGCCTGGCGCGCTCTAAGAGGTGATAGTGGTGTTCGTTGGAGGGCGCAATGAGTGTTGTTCTAATGTATCACGCACTATATCGCGACAATGACACAAGCCTGATTGACGATGAAGATTTGCCTTACGCAGTTAGCGAATCGAATTTCATAGCACAACTGGATAGCTTGATCAGTCGGCGGGTGGGTGTTTTTGATGGTTCCACTGAGCCTGAGATTGTGATTACTTTTGATGACGGCCACCTGAGCAATCTGGAACTTGCAGTGCCTCTGCTGGTGGAGAGACAAATGCCGGCCATATTCTTTGTTACAACAAATTTTATCGGAAAAAGGGTGGGCTTCATGGATTCGGAGCAGCTGAAGACTCTGAGTGAGACATCGGGCATGTATGTGGGCAGCCATGGCCTGAGCCACCGTTTTTTTGATGATATGAGCCCCGCTGAGTCGATCCATGAATTAGCCCACAGTCGAAAGCTTTTAGAAACGTTAACCAGTCGACCCTGTCAATCAATCTCCTTTCCCGGTGGCCGATATAATAATGAGACCCTTTCGCAGCTGCAGGCGGCGGGTTATCAGCAATGGTTTGGATCTTCTGTAGCCCTTGTGAACACTAATGTTTTCGGCTCGTCGCGAGTAGACAATGAGAATATGAACACCGATTTTTTGTTGCCTCAGCAAAACCGGGAACCTCTAAGTCGAGTAGCGGTAAGACGAAACACAACGCTGGACGAATTTAGTCGTATCATCGGTCCCGATAAGGGCTATTACAGACAACATCGACTAAAAAGTCAGGCAAAACGTTCGCTTCGACGAATTATTGGCAACCGGCTCTACCATGGCCTCTACAAATCCATTTCCGCACGCTGAAAAAGATCTGTACAACGACCGTGACGACGAGGTCGTAGGCAGAGACTCGAAACGCCGCCGCGGTGCGCTGGGTAATGTGCATCGTCAGCGAAAGGCTTCGCGTGCTTCAAAGAGGCGAGAGCGCGAAAAAGCGTCGAGTAGCTTTGAGAACTCGGGTTTTCCAGCGTTGGACGGGCTTAAGCCGGTGCTCGGCTTCCTGGCTTTTCCCGCCTTTCTGGTGTTGGCGCTGACCGTAACCGGTGGAGGCTGGCCATCCTATATTTTATACCCTATCGCATTGGCACTGGGACTTGTGGTCGCCTTGAGTGCCTTCAAAGGCGTGGAGCTCGTGCTGGCGTGCATGATTATCTATCTGCCGTTTTCTAAGGTCTTTGTTGTTCCACTGGCACCCGGTGTCAACGGCACTAACATGCTTGTGTTGCTCGGGCTGTTTGCGGCATTGCTTCGCGCTACGCAGATGCGTGAGAGTTTATTCAAATGGCCTCCGGGAACAGTCCTGGTGCTGGTTTTCGGAATCCTGTCATCGCTCTCGGCTATTACCGTGACGTTTTTGCCGGGCGGGCGCACGTTCCTGCTCTACAACGAATTGCTGAGCTATAAAGCGTGGGTTGATCAATTCATCTTCTACTTCATCGCTCTGATGTGCATTCGGGATACTGAAACCGCAAAGCGCTGTTTCTTGTATCTGTTAATCGGCTCCATGCTGGTTGTCCTGTATGCAGTCCCTGAAATGCTGGAAAAAATGGGACGCTCCACGATTGAAAAAAGTCGTATTGGAGGCCCTCATTTGCAGTCTAATAATTTCGGTGGATACATTGCCTATACCGTTTTACCGCTGATCGCCATTTTTATCATTTACATAAAAGATCTCCGGGCCTGGCTGCTTACACCTTATTTTCTATTGACCGCCAAGGTGCTAATCACCACCTTTTCTCGCGGGGCATATGTGGCTATGTTGATTGGCGGCTGTATGGCTGGTTGGTTCAAAGGCAAGCTGTTTCTGTTCTCCTGGGCGGCATTTGCGTTGTGTTTCTTTCTGGCTTTTCCGAATTTGTTACCTGATTCCATATCAGCTCGTATGGGCAGCCTCACAAGCGATGAATCATCCAGTGCATCGGCCGAGGATAGGTTGGACAAAAGCTCGTCTACCCGTTTGATTATGTGGCGAGCCGCGGCCGTCATGATTTCGGAAGATCCCATCTGGGGTAAAGGCTTTAAGGGATTTCCATATTTGAAAAAAGACTACACGGAGGAGTTTGTCGAAGAGAGTGATCCGCACAGCATGTATCTGTACATTGGCTCGCAGATGGGACTGCCGGCTTTAGCCTTGTTCCTGCTCATACTGGGCTATAGCTTCTCGTTAGGCAGGACGCACAGCTTGAATGAGGATGATCGCTTTATAAAGGCAATCGGTATCGGGGGAGCCGCGGCTACCGCCTGTTTTGCGGTAGTGTGCATATTTGGTTCGAGAGCAGTGTCGCTCAATTTCACGGCCAATTTCTGGATCTTGCTGGTGATTATGCAAGTGCTAAAACAGCAAGCCAAACAAGAGAAAACGGCAGCGGAAGAACCTAGGAGAAAGCGAACCAATGCGTTTGAACAGCGTGGGGCCAATGCGTCGGGTACGAGCCTGTCAGAAATAGAGTCGGAGCGGGAGCGAGACCCTGCCGTCATTGAGCAGGATTCTGACTCCTCCTACGTGCTCGAGGGAGAATTTACCCACATCGACACCAAGGTTTCTCCCAGCGGGAAACGGGGTGCCGGCGCTGAGCAGGCGGATAGAATTATTACAACGAGATCCAGGGCGCAAAAAAAGCCTCTCCGCGGCGCTGGAGCTCATCAGGCAGCGCTTGCAGCTGAAAACCGCGGCAATGGTTCTGCGACCGAAAAGCCTTTATCAAAGACCACTTCTTCATTAAAACGACGTGGAAAAAAGTAGGTATCCTGCCACTTTTACCAGACTGTAGATGCCTCCAGAACCCAAAGATGGATTTATTGTCCAACTTTCGGGTATTTTGCTGATGTCACTGCTCTGGCAGTCTCCAGTCAAATAACAGCCACACCGTCAGAAAAAGAGCGCATTTGGTCACCTTTTAGTACGCTGTACCCGACTACAATTTATCTGCATAGGTGTTTTTGTATTGTTCACTTGTTGCTCTTGGTGCAATTGAGTTACGTTTTACAGTCACTATGTTGTTGGGGTACGAATATTGCGATCCATCTGGCAAGCTTGATCGCGTTTCCAATGCCCGAATTACTACGTAATAGGTTTAGATAGATGGCAATCGATCTCGCGGAATTTATTGATGAGTGAAGAAGATACAAACAGGGAAGGGGGGTTAGCCATTGAAACGGCCAAGCCCAAGCTGGCTAAGCCGCCGCTGTGGAAGGTGGTTTTGTTGAACGACGACTACACCCCGATGGAATTTGTAGTTGAAGTGTTGCAGGTATTTTTTAAGCTGGACAAAGAACAGGCCACGCGGGTAATGCTTCATGTACATCAGAAGGGTAAGGGTGTTTGTGGATTATTTACCCGTGAAATTGCAGAAACAAAGGTTGCGCAGGTGACGCAGCTTGCTCGAGAAAGGAAGCACCCCCTGTTGTGTGAGATGGAAAAAGAATAGCTAAACAGGCCGAGCAAGCGTGACGCCCAATGCGACGAAACTGGTTTTAGAGAGCGGACTACAAAATAATGCTGAGTAAAGAGCTGGAATTTACCCTTAACAATGCTTTTAAAGAAGCTCGTACGCGTCGTTTTGAATTTATGACTGTTGAGCATCTATTGCTTGCTTTGATAGACAATCCGACTGCAGCGCAGGTTTTGCGTGCTTGTGGGGGCGATCTAGAAACACTGCGTGACGAACTCGATAGCTTTGTCGATGAAAATACGCCGTTGCTTGACGAAAACGATACGCGCGAAACACAACCGACACTCGGCTTTCAGCGAGTACTTCAGAGAGCTGTTTTTCATGTCCAGAGCTCTGGAAAAAAAGAGGTCACAGGTGCTAACGTCCTGGTAGCCATCTTCGGCGAGCAGGACTCACAAACAGTCTATTTGTTAAACAAACAAAACATTACGCGGTTGGATGTTGTCAATTACATCTCGCACGGCATTTCCAAAAATTCGCAGGATGAGCCTGAAGAAACCGATGATGGGAGTGCAGAATACGGTGCAGAGGAAGGTGAGAGTGACGCCAAACCCCTGGACAAATACGCAACTAATCTGAACAACAAAGCGCTGGCTGGAGAAATCGATCCTTTGATCGGCCGCGACCATGAAGTCGAGCGTGCATCTCAGGTTTTATGTCGCAGGCGAAAAAACAACCCCTTGCTGGTTGGTGAAGCTGGCGTTGGAAAAACCGCTATTGCGGAGGGCCTTGCTAAGCGGATAGTCGACGGTGAGGTTCCGGAGGTTCTATCCGAAGCGATTATTTATTCGCTTGATCTAGGCGCATTGGTTGCCGGGACAAAGTACCGCGGTGATTTTGAAAAGCGACTCAAAGGCATACTCAACCAGCTCAAAAAAGAACCTGGAGCAATCCTGTTTATTGATGAAATTCACACCATAATTGGCGCAGGTGCGGCATCAGGTGGTGTTATGGATGCTTCCAACCTGATCAAACCGATGCTTGCCACCGGCGAGTTGAAGTGCATTGGATCAACCACGTACCAAGAGTACCGGGGTATATTCGAGAAAGATCGAGCGTTGTCCCGACGTTTTCAAAAAATCGATGTCGTAGAGCCATCAGTTGATCAGACATTTGAAATTCTCAAGGGTCTCAAGACTCGATATGAAGAATTTCATGAAGTTAAGTATTCGACCAAGGCACTGAAAACAGCGGCTGAGCTATCTGGTCGTTACATTAACGATCGATTTCTACCCGACAAAGCGATTGATGTGATCGACGAAGCCGGTGCCAATCATCGGGTAAAAGGCGTTACCGCTAAAGGTAAGAAGCAGATTACTGTCAAAGATATCGAAGCAATCGTGGCAAAGATCGCACGAATTCCAGAGAAGAGCGTTTCTTCCACCGATATGGATAAGCTCAAGACATTGTCCAGAGATCTCAGAATGCTGGTTTTCGGCCAGGACGAGGCTATCGACACATTGGGAGCGGCCATAAAAATGTCCCGCTCAGGATTGGGTCCACAGGATAAACCTATTGGCAGCTTTATGTTTGCTGGTCCAACAGGGGTCGGAAAAACGGAAGTGACCAAGCAACTCGCCAGTATTATGGGTATTGAGCTAATCCGTTTCGATATGTCCGAGTACATGGAGCGACACACAGTGTCGCGCCTGATCGGTGCACCTCCTGGTTATGTTGGTTTTGATCAAGGTGGTTTGCTAACCGATGCTGTCATACAGAATCCGCACGCCGTTGTTTTGCTGGACGAAATCGAAAAAGCGCATCCTGATGTGTTTAATCTGCTTTTACAGGTCATGGATCACGGCACCCTTACCGACAACAATGGTCGAAAAGCGGATTTCAGAAACATCATTTTGATCATGACGACCAACGCCGGGGCAGAATCCATTTCCAGAACAACAATGGGATTCACTCAACAAGATCACAGTACAGATGGTAATGAAGCAGTAAACAAGTTGTTCACTCCTGAGTTTCGCAACAGGCTCGACGCGATCATTCAGTTTAAGGCTCTGGATAAGAGCATTATTCTTAATGTTGTCGACAAGTTCATTATCGAGCTTGAAGCACAACTTGAAGAGAAAAACGTATCAATCGACTTCAATGATGAGGCTAAGGCCTGGTTGGCAGAGCACGGTTTTGATGCGCGGATGGGAGCTCGACCGATGTCCAGACTAATTAGCGAAAACGTCAAGAAGCATCTGGCCGACGAAATCCTCTTTGGCAAGCTCAGCAGAGGTGGCCGTGTTCGCGTCATTCTGGACGAGAAAGGAGATCTTGCATTCGAATTTGAAAGCAAGGAAAGTAAAGAGGCAACAGTCTAGTATCCTGACTGGCGCGTTCTGCAATGCGAAACGTCCGCCATATGGCGGACGTTTTTTTGTCTGGAGAACCGCAAGCTCGGTTCTATCTGGGATTTCTTTGTCGGTGGGCCCCAACTAACCCGGCAGCGCAAAAGTGTGTTAGCGACTGCGGTACGTAATTCTGCCTTTGCTTAGGTCGTAAGGAGTCATTTGCACTGTCACCTTGTCACCGGTGAGTATACGAATATAGTGTTTTCGCATTTTGCCTGATATGTGTGCAGTAACAACATGACCGTTCTCGAGTTCTACTCGAAACATCGTGTTGGGGAGGGTATCGACAACAACGCCCTCCATTTCTATGGGTTCTTCTTTAGCCATTAAATCTCTGATTTGCCTTAATCGGGTATGTACGTCCCGGCGCCATTATCAACATAATCCCGATTACTGCAAGCAGCATCTAGACATTTGAGGGCAATTGCACCGCGATATCATGTGTAATATGGCGTTATTGCGCTCTGATTACAAGGTTAAGCCACGGTTTAAAATATTTGTTTGATGTGACATCCACTCCGCACCATAATACATCCGATGTATAGCACTCTACTGCACAGGCCACGCAATAGCGGCCGCTTCGCTTCGCTAATGGAGCTTTACGAGCAAAATTATTTGCTGATGCGATTGCTGGCGCCTGAACTTCGGGCAATGCAGCTGGGTTGCTTCCGATCAGAGGTGGCACAGGCGATGCCTCTTGAAATAAGCAATATAGTGCATGATCGGTACACCACAACCTTCAATCTCACTTATCGGTTCTCAGCGTCCAATCTACATCGCAGCGAAAAAGAGCCTGATCTCAATATTCGTTTGTATCATGATGCCAGAAGCTGCGAGGTGATGAGTGGGCTGCTACCGGAGGGGCGGGTGGAGGTAAGACGCACCCGTGACCTGGACGAGGGCAGGAGGCTTAATCGATTCCTTAACAAGTGGTTAAGCTACTGTCTCAGGCAAGGACATTCATTCTCCAAAGATCCCGCGCCCGCACCAAAAAGCGCGGATTACTGCACACAGTGCTGATCAAAGCTTCGCTGGTAGCGCGCCATATGTACAACTGTGTTGTCCATGTCCTCAGGGGTCAAGCGAGACTTTAAGCGACGCTCGAGCGATACAACCCGCTTTCTTAGATCCTGGCACTGTCGTTGTTTATTCAGGGAAGGGCTAGCAGAATGTGTCGTGGTGATTGACTGAGAGTCTGCCTGAGCGAGCGCTGCGGGCGTTGCCTTGCCCCCGAGCTCCTTATTTACCCGGCCTGGGGAGGTGGAAGGTGACCGAATCGCTTGAACGGCAGGCGTTATCTGATTAGTGGCCGGCGCGTTTTTACGGTTTGTGCCCGATTGCGAATTATCAATAGTCAATGCGTCTTTAGCAACAGCTGAGTTTATCGATGAGGATGCCGGTTTTGAGACCGTCTCATAGCTTGTACCAGCAGGTGGCTTGTGGGGTGAAAATGTAATCGACCCATCTGTTTCTACCCATTTGTACAACGGTTGGGCGAAAGCCATCGTTGCGCTGGTACAAAGTATGGCTAGGCTGATTTTAAGGATCATGATTGATATTTACGCTAAAGTCCGTCATTCAACGATGCAAAGTCGATGCCGATGAATACAGGTTTGAATTTCCTCATGGTCGGCGCTGGCGGGGCGCTAGGAGCGTGTGCCCGCTATGCAATCAGCTTTGCCGTAGATCCTCACTTACTGCGCTTTCCTGTGGCTACGCTATTGGCCAACATCACAGGTGCGCTGCTGGCGGGGTTCGTGGTTATCTGGCTGATCGAGAAAGGTCTGTTAGGCACCGCTGCCCACTTATTCCTCATCGTTGGATTTTTAGGTGGTTTTACCACATTTTCGGCGTTTTCGGTTGATACCCTGCGCCTGCTGGAAGCTGGAAATATCAGCTATGCGGCATTTAATATCGGGTTGAATGTCGCTGGGTCACTGATAGCCGTTGCTGCCGGTGCCAATTTGGCCAAGTCTGTTTTATCGTGACTTCACAGGCTCGGCTCAGTGCAAGTGCGCTGATATACTGAGCGGGTGACTTCGAAAATCTGTAACACGCTTCCGGGAAAAATATTTCGCGCATGCTCGACCCAAAATTAATCAGAAACGATCTGCCACACATAGCTGAGCGGCTTAAAGTCCGAAACTTTACACTCGATCAATCCAGGCTCAGTGAGCTTGAAGAACAGCGTAAAAATCTACAGCAGCGCAGTGAACAGTTGCAGGCTGATCGCAATACCCGGTCAAAATCCATCGGGCAGGCGAAGGCCAGGGGAGAGGACATCAGCCCTCTTTTGGCAGAGACTTCGCGCCTGGGTGATGAGTTGGAAGTTGCTAAAAAGGAGCTTAGCGATGTACAGGGTGCACTTGAAGATATCCTTTTGACACTGCCCAATATCGTGGACGAAAGTGTGCCGCCCGGGCGGGATGAATCGGATAATGTAGAGTTGCGAAGGGTGGGCACACCGCGCGATTTTAATTATGAGCCCTTGGATCATGTTGACCTGGGAGCTCGGAACCGGTCATTGGATTTTGATACAGCCACGAAGCTGACAGGTTCGCGGTTTGCGGTATTACGTGGGGAGTTGGCCACTCTTCACCGGGCACTATGCCAGTTCATGCTGGACACACACACTCGTGAACATGGTTATACGGAAATCAATGTTCCTGTCATCGTCAACGCAGATACCTTGAGAGGAACAGGTCAGTTACCCAAGTTCGAAGAAGATCTATTCAGGCTTGTTTGGGGCGATGTTAAAACGCAGGCTGAGGCTGGCGCTGAGGGTAGTGACTACTACCTGATACCAACCTCAGAAGTTCCAGTCACTAATACGGTGCGAGAGCAAATCGTTGATACTACCGAGCTACCCATTCGCTATACCTGCCATAGCACCTGTTTTAGATCCGAAGCTGGTTCTTATGGCAGAGATACACGGGGGTTGATTCGTCAGCATCAGTTTGAAAAAGTTGAAATGATTCAGGTGGTGCACCCTGATGAGTCTTTCAATGCATTGGAGCAAATGACCCAACATGCAGAAAATATTCTGCAGAAATTGAACTTGCCTTATCGGGTTGTTACCTTGTGCGGCGGAGATATCGGCTTTGCGGCTGCCAAAACCTATGATCTAGAAGTCTGGTTGCCAGCTCAGAACACCTACCGGGAAATATCTTCCTGTAGCAACTGTACTGACTTTCAGTCTCGGCGGATGCAAGCTCGATTCAGAGATCCGGATACGCGTAAAACAGAACTTCTGCATACGCTCAACGGTTCTGGGCTGGCAGTTGGAAGAACACTGATTGCCGTGCTGGAGAATTACCAGCAGGAAGATGGCAGTGTTGAGGTACCCGATGTTTTGCAGCCTTATATGGGCGGCGTCCGTACTGTACTGTTGGATAAAGTCTAGAGCCCTTCGAGCTATGCAAACTCTGCCAAGTCTTCCTCACTATCTCTTACGCAATGCCGAACAGTATGCCAATCGCATAGCGATGAGGCACAAGGATCTGGGCATCTGGCGTGAATGGACATGGGCAGGTGTTTGCACTGAAGTTCAGAATTACGCTTTGGGCCTGGTTGAGCTAGGCCTCAAGCCCGGTGACAAGGTTGCTCTTATCGGCGCTAACCGGCCTAAGCTCTATTGGTCTTTCTCAGCGATCCAATCGATCGGAGCCATTCCGGTACCCATGTATTCTGATTCAGTGGCTGAAGAAATGGTGTTCGTTTTAGAACACGCCGGCGTGCGCTTCGCCGTTTGCCAGGATCAGGAGCAAATCGACAAGGTCATCTCGGTCAAAGACCAGCTACCCAATCTGGATCAACTCATATTTGATGAAGATCGTGGCCTGCGAGACTACGATTCCGAATTTATACAGTCTATTGACCATGTTCAACAGCTCGGTCGTCAAGCGCTTGAGCGAGATATGAATCGCTCTGTGCAATGGCGTATGGGTATTGATGAACTAGTCAGTGACGATCTCTGTGTCATGTTGTACACATCGGGTACGACAGGAAAGCCTAAAGGTGTCATGCTTTCCCATAACAATCTTATTATCACCTCGATAAATGCTAATGAATTTGACAATCTGAGTGTTGATGAAGAAACGATTGCCTATCTGCCACTGGCGTGGGTGGGTGATCATGTGTTTAGTTATGGACAATCTCTGACTGCCGGGTACTGCGTGTGTTGTCCTGAAAGTCTGGATACCATAACGGCCGATCGGCGTGAGATCGCCCCCACTTACTTCTTTGCGCCACCGCGTGTATTCGAAACCCTGCTCACAACAATCAGAGTAGCGATGGAAGATGCAAGCGCACCTAAAAAAGCGATGTTTGACCATTTCATCAAAGTCGCAAGCAGGCACGGCGAGGCAGTTTTAAATAAGGAGAAAATCTCGCCACTTGCGCGCCTGCACTACCTGTTGGGTGATTGGTTTGTTTATGGTCCGTTGAAAAACAGACTAGGCATGTCAAAAGTACGTGTTGCCTATACGGCAGGAGAAGCCATCGGGCCTGACATCTTTCGATTCTATCGTTCTCTCGGTATAAATTTAAAGCAGCTGTATGGTCAGACTGAAGCCAGTGTATACATCACGGCGCAGCCTGATGGACAAATCGATGCTGACACGGTCGGTACTCCATCGCCTGGGGTCGAGTTGCGTATCGCTGACAATGGAGAGGTGTTGTATCGCTCGCCAGGGGTTTTTATTGGCTACTATCAAAATGCCGAAGCGACCGCGTCCACTAAAACTGAGGATGGTTGGGTTCTAACTGGCGATGCAGGGTTTATAGATGATAAAGGACATCTGCGAATTATCGATAGGGCCAAGGACGTAGGTAAACTGAACGATGGCAGTTTGTTTCCGCCAAAGTACATTGAAAACAAGCTAAAGTTTTTCGCAAACATCAAGGAGGTCGTGGCATTTGGTGATCAGCGTGATTATGTTGCCGCGTTTGTCAATATCGACCTTACTGCTGTCTCCAACTGGGCTGAAAGAAACAATATCGTTTATGCCTCTTACCAGGAGCTGGCCGATCACCCTGCAGTTTACGACATGATCCAGTCTCACATTGAGCAGGTCAACGAAGACCTCAGGGCCGAGCCTCGAGTGGCAGGCGCCTGTATCAAGCGTTTTTTAATACTGCATAAAGAACTTGATGCTGACGATGGTGAGCTTACTCGCACTCAGAAAGTAAGGCGTAAATTCATCAATGAACGCTATGAGCCGCTGATTGAAGCGCTTTACTCCGACAAAGAATCTCAGTTTGTTTCGACGACCGTTGTTTTTGAGGATGGGCGAAAGGGCACTATTGATGCAGATGTGACGATCCGCACGCTGGAGGATTCCGAACCGATGAGAATTGCATCCTGATGTCTGTGCAAAGCGAAGAGGCACAACAGCCCTTAAGTGGTGATCAGGAATGGGGTTCGAGCGCGCAAAACACGCCGGCTGCATTGGTTGATAAAGAAGAACTTTTAAGTGTAGAGAATGTGTCCTTGTCATTTGGTGGCGTCAAGGCGATTACCGACATTTCTTTCAACATAATGAGTGGAGAAGTGCGGGCCATCATCGGTCCCAACGGGGCGGGTAAAACCTCTATGCTCAACGTGATAAACGGCTTCTATCATCCGCAAGAGGGTGTTATCAGCTTTAGAGGTAAGAAGCGTCGCCGAATGAAGCCCTACCAGGCAGCTGCATCGGGCATTGCTCGAACGTTCCAGAATGTTGCTTTATTTAAGGGTATGAGCACGCTGGACAACATCATGTCTGGTCGTTCACTAAAGATGCACAGTGGTTTCCTTTGGCAGGTATTGCATGTAGGCCCGGCACGCAACGAGGAAATTAGGCATCGTAAGCGGGTGGAGGAAATTATCGATTTTCTCGAAATTGCGCATATTAGAAAACAGGCGGTCGGCAAGCTTCCGTATGGTTTACAAAAGCGTGTGGAGCTGGGACGTGCCATGGCTATGGAGCCGGATCTTCTTCTGCTTGATGAACCAATGGCAGGAATGAATCTGGAAGAGAAAGAGGACATGAGTCGCTTCATTATCGATCTCAATACTGAGTTTGGGACCACTATCGCCTTGATTGAACATGATATGGGTGTTGTGATGGATCTTGCCGACAGAGTGGTCGTACTCGACTACGGCAAGAAAATCGCAGACGGTACGCCGTTAGAAGTACAGGCAAACCAGAATGTCATCGATGCCTATCTTGGAGTGGCTCACTGATGGAGTTGCTTCATTCGATAGTAATTGCACCCTTTATCGAAATGGGTGCATACCCTGATTTTCTTCTCCAGGTTGTATGGGAAGGCTTCGTCGCAGGGGTCTTGTACTCGCTGATTGCCTTAGGCTTTGTGCTGATATACAAGGCATCAGGAGTATTCAATTTTGCCCAGGGCATTATGGTGGTGTTTGCCGCACTGGCATTGGTGAGTTTATATGGTATGGGCGTACCCGCCTGGCTGGCTGTGGTCCTGGCATTGGGGATTATGGCGGTGCTTGCCATCGGTATTGAAAAATTTGTTTTAAGAAAACTGGTCAATCAACACGATGCCATACTACTGATGGCGACCATTGGTCTAACACTTGTACTAAAGGGCGTGGGTGAATTGGTATTTGGTGGCGAGCCAAAACCCATGATTACCGAACAACTGGGCTTGCCTACAGGCTCTACCGACTGGGAAGTGTTTGGTGGTCTGGTGATCTTCCAGCATATAGATATTGCCGCGGCCGTTATTGCACTACTGATGGTAATCGCTTTGGCAGTGTTCTTTTCTAAAACGAGGATTGGCCGTGCATTGCGAGCAGTTGCCGATGATCACCAGGCGGCTTTGTCGGTTGGGATTTCTTTGCACCAGATCTGGGCAATTGTATGGTTCGCTTCGGGTATTGTTGCGCTGGTTACCGGCATCATGTGGGGCGCTCGTTCTGAAGTATCGTTTGCTCTGGAGATCATTGCTCTTAAAGCGCTTGCTGTGCTTATTCTCGGCGGATTTACATCTATCCCGGGAGCTATTGTCGGTGGCCTGGTTATTGGCATAGGCGAAAAACTTTTCGAAGTTTATTGGGGAGCTCTGTTTGGCAGTGGCGTGGAGGCCTGGTTTGCTTATGTGCTTGCACTCATATTCCTGCTGTTTCGTCCGCAGGGTCTTTTCGGCGAACGTATCATTGAAAGGGTGTAGATCGATGTATCTGTTTAGTTCATTGAATGTTGCGCTTACAAGGAGAGGGCAACATGTTTTATCGTGAAGCCGGTCAGTTCAAAACAAGTTACGCCGCAGATCAAGGTCTACTGCCGATTTTGCAAGACAGAATTGGTCTGTTCATAATCTTGCTGGTGAGCTTTTTGGTTATACCCTTGGTGGCCAGTGATTTCTTTATCGGATCAGTCATGATCCCATTGCTCGTATTTTCGCTGGCAGCTATTGGTCTCAATATTCTGACCGGTTATGCGGGCCAACTATCCTTGGGTACCGGGGCGTTTATGGGAGTGGGCGCATACTCCTGCTACAAGCTAACATCGCTGTTCCCGGATGTGAACATCATTTTTATGATCTTAATTTCCGGGGTCTTTTCTGCATTGATCGGTGTGTTTTTCGGATTGCCAAGCCTTCGAATCAAGGGGCTATATCTTGCAATCACGACGCTTGCAGCCCAGTTCTTTCTTGAGTGGTGTTTTATTAGAATTGCCTGGCTCTACAACTATAACGATTCAGGTGCGATCGAAGTACCGCAGCGAAAATTTCTGGATATCGCCATAACCGGAGCCTCGGCGACCCCCACCGTGCGTTATCTGGTCATACTCACGATTGTGGTTGTTCTGACTCTGGTTGCTGCAAACGTTTTGCGGGGCCGGATCGGGCGTAGCTGGATGATGATTCGCGATATGGACATTGCTGCTGAACTAATGGGAATCAGGCCACTGAGAGCAAAGCTCTCTGCATTTGCGTTTTCCAGCTACTACTGCGGTGTTGCTGGTGCCTTAATGGTATTTATGTGGCTTGGTTCAGCAGAAGTTGAGGCTTTCGACATTAACCATTCCTTTCTTGTTCTGTTCATGGTAATTATCGGTGGGATGGGTTCGTTACTAGGTTGTTTTTTAGGAGCGGCGTTTATCTGGGTGTTGCCAATAGTACTTCGCGGGGTTCCCCCGATGCTGGGCATTGACATACTTGCGGCTACCACTGAGCACATTGCCAACATCGTTATAGGCGTGTTGATTATTTTCTTTTTGATAGTAGAACCACATGGCCTGGCGCGGCTTTGGCAGATTGGCAAGGAAAAACTGCGCACATGGCCGTTTCCTTACGCAAGTAGCTAGATCAAGATCGACAATTGCAAAATTACAACAAGACCAAAAGAGGAGAAATTTTATGACCAATAAAACAATGCTGACCTTAGCAGCAGGCGTAGTGGCAGCATCCTGCTGGCTGCCGGTTGCACAAGCTCAGGACAGCATGTACATGCCATCGATGACTTACCGCACCGGACCGTTTGCCGGTGGTGGTACGCCATTCGCTGACGGATATGCTGACTACTTTAATATGCTCAATGAGCGCGATGGTGGTATCAACGGTGTAAAGATCGTGGTTGATGAATGCGAAACCGCCTACAACACGCAAAAGGGCGTCGAGTGTTACGAATCTACCAAGGGTAACAAGGCACTGGCTTATAGCCCGCTTTCAACGGGCATCACATTGGCTCTCATTCCCAAAGCACCGGTAGATCAAATACCGGTTTTCTCAATGGGTTATGGACTGTCTGCAGCTGCAGACGGGGAAAATTTCCCGTGGACATTTGTCTATCCTGCGTCTTACTGGAATCAATTGTCCTCCATCCTTACCTACATCGATTCACAGGGTGGTATAGAAGGCAAGAAAATCGGCTACATCTATCTGGATGCTGGTTATGGCAAGGAGCCTATACCGTTGCTGGATCAACTGGCAGAGTCTATGGGATTTACGGTAGCTAAGTTTCCGGTCGGTGTGAAAGAGATGCAGAACCAATCATCACAATGGTTGAATGTTCGTAAAGAACGTCCTGACTGGATGATCATGTGGGGCTGGGGTGCTATGAATCCCACTGCCATCAAGGAAGCTGCAAAGATTCGCTTCCCATTGGATAAGTTCATTGGCAACTGGTGGGCAGGTTCTGAAAATGATTTGAAGCCGGTGGGTGAAGCAGGCAAAGGCTATCTAGCTGCTAACTTTTCCGGTATCGGCCAAGACTTCCCTGCAGTGCAGGATATGCTCACCCACGTTGTGGACAAGGGCATGAGTAAGGTCGCTGCAAGAGAGGATGTTGGCAGCGTGCTTTACAACCGCGGCATGTTCAACGCCGTCGTCCTGGCAGAAGCCATTCGCGAAGCGCAGGCTATGTCTGGTAAATCGGTCATTACCGGTGCGGACATGAGAGATGGTCTAGAGGCGATAAACCTGTCGGCTGAACGTCTGGTTGAGCTGGGTCTGCCTAACTTTACTGGTGCTGTTCAGGGATCTTGCGAGGATCATGAGGGTGGTGGTGCGGTTTTCATTCAGCAATGGAACGGTGCTGCCTGGGATAAGATCTCTGATTTGATACCGCCTATGAACGATATCGTTCGACCAATGCTAGAAGAAGCTGCTGACGCCTATGTGTCTGACAAGCCGGATTGGCAGAGTCAGACTTGCGGCTAGTGTAAGTGTCAGCGATTGTAAAAGTATAAAAGGCAAAAGCTGAAAGCTGGCAGATGGCAGGGCATTGTAGCCCTGGCATCTGCTGCGAAAGCATCCCAACTGAGAACATGGATATCGACGCTTCAGACTCAACTGACACTGCAGAAATTGTATTGAGCGTAAACAATATCGAGGTCATATACGACCACGTTATTTTGGTGCTCAAAGGTGTGTCCCTGAATGTGCCAAAGGGTGGGATTGTTGCAATACTTGGTGCTAATGGTGCTGGTAAAACAACCACGCTCAAAGCGATCTCAAACTTGTTGCAGGCTGAGCGAGGTGATGTAACCAAAGGTTCCATCGAATTCAAAGGCGAGCAGGTTCAGTCTTTGTCGCCTAGTGAGTTAGTCAAACGCGGTTGCATACAGGTTATGGAAGGCCGACATTGCTTTGGACACTTGAGCATTGAAGAAAATCTATTAACTGGTGCGTTCACTAGAAAGGATGGCAAGGCTGCGATAAAGAAAGATCTTGAGATGGTCTACCACTACTTTCCTCGCTTGCGAGAGCGTCGTGGCTCTCAAGCTGGCTATACATCCGGTGGTGAACAGCAGATGTGTGCAATTGGACGTGCATTGATGTCACGACCAACCATGATTTTGTTGGACGAGCCATCCATGGGCTTAGCGCCTCAGTTGGTTGAAGAAATCTTCGATATCGTCAAGCAATTGAATGTTGATACGGGTGTATCGTTCTTGCTCGCAGAACAAAATACAAATATCGCGTTAAAATATGCAACCTACGGCTACATACTTGAATCTGGCCGTGTGGTGCTCGATGGCAGCGGCGATGCCTTGCGCCAAAACGCTGATGTCAAGGAATTCTACCTCGGTACCGGTGGCGAAGGGCGTCGAAGTTTTAAGGATGTAAAGCACTACAAGCGTCGCAAACGCTGGCTGGCATAGGTGTGCCTGAGTGACTTGAACACCCGACGTGAGATTGATTATTCTATGGTTCACAAAATGGCTGCCCAATGATGTTTGATGAACTCGATACGCAGCCGGATGATCGGCGCGAAGCTGCTTTGTTCTCCAGATTTTCTGAACGTTTGCAAGAGTATGCTGAGAGTTGCAAAGGCTTGTCACGACAGCTTGAAGGCTCATCGATTACCACTGTTAACGATCGAGCTTCACTGGCCAAGTTACCTGTCCTTCGCAAGGCAGATTTGATGGCTGCTCAGCAGGCAAATCCCCCGTTTGGAGACTTTGTACGAGAGAGCGCGCTGGCGGGCTCGCGCCTGTTCATGTCCCCGGGGCCGGTTTGGGAGCCGCAGGTCAGCGGTGCCGATCCGTGGCAATCCGCGCGAGCCTTGCATGCTGCTGGCATCAGACATGGTGATCGTGTTCACAACGCATTTTCTTATCATTTAACCCCCGGTGGATTTATTCTGGATGAGGGTGCAAGGTCCCTGGGCTGTGTTGTATTTCCTGCAGGTGTAGGTAACACCGAAAGCCAGGTTCAGGCGATTCGCCAGCTTCAACCCAAAGCATTCATCGGAACGCCCGACTATTTGCAGGTGCTACTGGATCACGCAGAAGCTGAAGATCAGCCACTGAAGTCGATAGAACGGGCATTAGTGTCAGGAGGCGCTTTATTTCCAGCAATGAGAGAGCGCTATACAGCGCAAGGTATTCATGTACAGCAATGCTACGCGACTGCTGATCTGGGAGTAATTGCCTATGAAAGTCATAGCGACGGGAACATACATCCGGGTATGCTCATCAATGAGGGCTTGATTGTAGAGCTACTTACCCCCGGCACTGACACACCGGTTAAACCAGGTGAGGTGGGTGAAGTGGTTGTTACCAGACTCAACCCGGATTATCCCCTGTTGCGATTCGCAACGGGCGACCTATCTGCCGAGATCGTCGAACCAAGCCCCTGTGGAAGAACACAAAGACGGTTACGAGGATGGATGGGGCGGGCAGATCAACGAACCAAGGTGCGTGGCATGTTTGTCGATCCGCTTCAGCTACGCGATCTGCCCGTTGTACATCCCGAGATCGAACGCTGGCGCTTAAAGATTGGTCGCGATGCAGACCGCGATGTTATGACGTTATGTATTACTTTGAAGCAGAACAGATTGGATCTGGCGGTTACGGAACAAGCCCCTGATGATTGGTTGGCGGAAGTCAGTCAAACTCTCAAGCGAGCCACTAATCTAAGCGCCGCGGTTACGATTGTTAACGAGTTACCTAATGATGGTTTGGTTATTGAAGATCAACGTGATTACGAGCAGGATTGATGGATAGCGTTAATACTGCTGATAAAGCTCTGGATATTGACAAAGATAAGACGCCTGCATCTCTGCGCTCGATTGCAATGCCTGCCGATACCAATCCAAACGGCGATATTTTTGGCGGCTGGATTTTGTCGCAAATGGATTTGGCCGGTGGCACTCATGCGTTCTTTGTGGCGCAAGGCAGGGTGGCCACCGTCGCAGTGACTGGCATGAAGTTTCACAAACCTGTCAACGTGGGCGATGAGGTGAGTTGCTATTGCGCCACTGAAAGCATTGGAGATACTTCTATCACCGTTCGTGTCGAGACCTGGGTAAGGCGACGTCGCCTCGCTGTCGAAGAACAAGTCACCGAGGGTTTGTTCACGTTTGTTGCGATTGGTCCCGAGGGTAGGCCTCGACCGATACGTGAGCCTGCGGCTGATTTCGATACATCGACATCCTCTGATAAATTGTGACAGTGGGAGTGCCACAGACAACTAATTCGGGGAATCATCGATGCTGATACAAACGTTAATAGAACAGCTGTGAGTGAATCGGAAGCTCAACTGTTGGCGTTGATGGATTCTATAGCTGCGCAAACTTTACCGCCTGTAAATGCGTGGCAGCCGTCTGAAACGCGCAGCATCGATATCCGCATTGCCAGAAACGGCGATTGGTATTACCAAGGCTCTAAGATCGAACGTCCGCGCATGGTCAAACTTTTCTCTACAGTCTTGCGAGTTGATGATGATGGGCACACCTATTTGGTGACGCCACAGGTACGCTTGAAAATTACTGTAGAAGACGCACCCTTCACCGCCGTACTGCTTGAACGGCATGGTGCGCCTGAAGCGGATACGCTGGTGTTTACCACCAATGTGGGTGATCAGGTTATTGCAGACGAAAATCATCCTATCGTAGTGAAATACAACAAACCTGGTGGAGAACCTTCTCCCTACGTGTTGGTTCGTGATAGTTTGCAAGCCTTGATTAGCCGCTCGGTCTACTATGAGCTAGCCGAGTTGGCAGTGGAGCGTGATGGCAGTTTCGGTTTGCAATCGCGAGGCTACTTCATGCGTTTGTCTGAATGATGATGCAAGATTCCCCCATGCTTCTTGAGGCGCGCAATTTAACGATCTGGCGCGGCGAAAACCTGCTTGCCGACGATATTTCGGTCGCTGTGCCACGAGCCAGTATCGTGCAGATCAAGGGAACAAACGGCAGTGGCAAGACCACACTGCTCAGAGCAATGATCGGTCTGGCAGAGTTTGACGAGGGCGAGATCTTCTGGTGTGGTGAACCGGTTCATCGTTGCAGAGATGAATTGCTTGCCAGTTTATTGTATCTGGGGCACAAGGCTGGAATATCGTCTGGTCTTACACCGTTTGAAAATTTAACTGCGCTTTGCCCCGAGCTGGATGGCAGCTCGGGGAATACTCAGTTCCTGCGTGAATCGATAATCAGTGTTCTCGATGAACTGGGTGTTGCCGATCGAGTCGATCTGCCCTGTGTCGCTTTATCAGCAGGTCAACAGCGTCGGGTGTCACTGGCCCGCTTGCGATTACAGCAGGCGCCACTCTGGGTACTTGATGAACCGCTAACCTCACTCGATACAAACGGTCTGGAGTGGGTCAGAAACGAAATTCAAACACATGTATCCAAGGGCGGTGCGGTGATGTTTACGACTCATCAAACCCTGTCGTTTGATTCAGTGCCAGTTCACACCGTACAAATGGATGCTAATCCGTAGCATGGCGCTGAACAGATCCAGTCAAGAGGCAGAACAAAATTTGTCGGAATCAAATGGCGTCGATACGTCCGAAGCCACTTTGGATGCGCGACAGTCGGCCGACATGTTCTCCTTTTATAGACGTATTTTTACTCGTGATTTGACACTGGCTGCCCGCTCTACGGGGCAGTGGCTAAATCCACTATTGTTTTTCGTGATTGTCGTTTCCCTGTTTCCGCTAGGAATTGGCCCGGGGCCTCAAATGTTGGCCAGTATCGCACCTGGTGTGCTCTGGGTCAGCGCTTTGCTTGCCATGATGTTATCGCTTGACGCTCTGTTTGCGCACGATTTTCGTGATGGCACGCTTGAGCAAATGGTACTCAGTGGCCAATCCCTATCGATTTTTGTTCTCGGTAAGGTGTCAGCGTACTGGACCATTAGCGGGCTGCCACTGGTGTTGTTGTCGCCATTGCTGGCAATGATGCTGCAGCTACCTGCAAACGCCTTTGGGATTCTTATGCTGAGCTTGTTGCTGGGTACCCTGAGCCTGAGCTTTATCGGTGCAATCGGAGCTGCCTTGACGGTTAGCGTGAACCAGGGCGGTATTTTACTGTCTCTATTGGTGTTGCCTTTGACAGTGCCGGTTTTGATATTTGGAGCGGGCGCTGTCAGCGCAGCGGGAATGGGCTTGTCCACGTCTGCACAACTGTCACTATTGGCGGCGATTGCCGCGTTATCCGTATCTCTGGCACCAGTGGCTATCGCCGGTGCGCTGAGAGTGGGGGTCAGCGCAGGCCGTTAGTCTTAGTCAAAAGGTCAGTTGTCATGAACACAGGGGGTGAGCTGCCTACCCTGTGAGCAATTTCGTGTGTTTGTCGAAGGTCCACAAGCGCTTTGCTTGCGTAAATCCGGCTAAACTAGGCGCAGAAAAGTAACTCAGGTCAGATTGCATTGTTTCAGTGGATCCATCGATTTGGTTCGTCCCCTTTTATGTTCCGCCTGGCGGGGCGGATTGCGCCGTGGCTGGGTGGGTTGTGCCTGCTGTGTTTGGCGGCCGGCCTCTATTTAGGACTGGTCGTAGCTCCAGCCGACTACGAGCAGGGCGATAGCTACCGCATCATATATATTCATGTGCCAGCAGCCTGGATGTCGATGTTCGTGTATATGGTTATGGCCATATCGAGCGCCATCTTCCTGATCTGGCGGCTGAAAATCGCGGACATCGTAGCCTCGGCATCGGCGCCAATTGGTGCAGCCTTCACAGCTGTTGCGCTGATAACCGGTTCCTTCTGGGGTAAACCGATGTGGGGCACATGGTGGATCTGGGATGCACGCCTGACCTCGGAATTACTGCTTCTATTTCTTTACCTCGGTTACATGGCTTTGCGCGGCGCTCTGGATACGCCACAGAGTGCAGCCAAAGCTGCTGGGATTCTGGCTGTTGTCGGTGTGGTTAACATTCCCATTATTCACTTCTCGGTGGAATGGTGGAACACATTGCACCAACCCGCAACGATCACTAAATTCGACAAGCCATCCATGCACATCAGTATGCTCAGGCCTCTTTTGCTCATGGTGCTGGCGTTTCAGTTGTTCTACTTTCACAACCTGATGATTCGGGTTCGCACGCTGATTTTGCAGCGTGAAGCTCGCGCCGGGTGGGTTGCAAAACTAGCCGGAGAAGGCCGTGCTTGAATTAAAAGAGTTTTTCGCAATGGGGGGCTATGCGTTTTACGTATGGAGCTCCTATGCACTGACGGGTGTGTTGTTGATAGGCATAGCCGTGTGGTCTGCCAAACAGCATAAGATGGTCCAGCAGCAAACTTTTGCCCGGGCTTTACAGAGCAAGCGAAAAGATGACACCTAAGCGCAAACAACGTCTCATGTTAGTCAGCTTAATGCTCGCAGGAGTTGGGGTAGCGGTCGCCTTTGGTGTTACGGCTTTCAAGCAGAACATCATGTTGTTTCATTCTCCAACCGACGTAGCTGCAGGCGCCGTGCAACCCGGTACCGCCTTCCGAATCGGTGGTATGGTGGTGGAAGGCAGCGTTCGGCGAAGTGAGGCTGATCTGGCAGTTCAGTTCAGCCTGACTGATCACGGTGAAACCGTGCCAGTGTCCTTCACTGGTATCTTGCCCGATCTCTTTCGTGAAGGTCAGGGGATTGTAGCGATGGGTGCACTGGATGACAAAGGTACATTTAGCGCAACAGAGGTGTTGGCCAAACACGATGAGAATTATATGCCTCCAGAAGTAGCCGAAGCGCTCGAAAAGGCAGGTCAGATGCCGAGCAGTTCGGCAGTATACGGAAGTAAAACGGTGGTTCAACCATGATTCCTGAACTTGGACACTTTGCACTGATTCTGGCGCTGAGTACGTCGATCGTGCTGGCCGTTGTGCCGATGGCAGGCTCGATTACCGGTCATGCAGGTTGGATGGCCATGGCAAGGCCGGCGGCTGCTGCGCAAGCGTTTTTTGTGTCAGTGTCTTATGCCTGTCTTACCTGGGCGTTTGTTGCGCATGACTTCAGTGTTCTTTATGTTGCGAATACCAGCAATACATCATTGCCCTTGATTTACCGAATATCCGGTGTTTGGGGAGGCCACGAAGGATCCATCCTGTTCTGGTGTTTCATCTCGGCTCTATGGACCGGAGCGGTGGCCATATTCAGTAAAGCATTGCCACAGGTGCTGCTGGCGCGAGTCCTATCGGTGCTCGGTTTTGTCAGCATTGGATTTTTGCTGTTTGTATTGTTGACATCTAATCCTTTTGAGCGCTTGTTTCCTGTGCCGATCGATGGTGCATCTTTAAACCCCTTGTTGCAGGACCCCGGCATGGCCATCCATCCGCCAATGTTGTACCTGGGGTATGTTGGTTTTTCGGTTGCGTTTGCATTCGCAATAGCGGCCTTGATTGGCGGGCAACTCGATTCGGCTACCTTGCGCTGGATGCGACCTTGGACCAACATTGCCTGGATGTTTCTCACTATCGGGATCTCCCTGGGAAGTTGGTGGGCCTACAATGAATTAGGTTGGGGAGGCTGGTGGTTTTGGGATCCTGTCGAGAATGCCTCTTTTATGCCTTGGCTTGTCGGAACCGCTTTGATTCATTCTCTGGCTGCATCCGAGAAAAGAGGCGTCTTTAAAGCCTGGACTGTATTGCTCGCCGTACTTGCATTTTCATTGAGTTTGCTCGGAACCTTCCTGGTTCGTTCTGGTGTGTTGACATCGGTCCATTCCTTTGCGGCTGATCCAACGCGCGGTCTATACATCCTATTGTTTCTTGGTGTCGTCATAGGCGGTTCACTGTTGCTCTATGCCATTCGATCGCACAAGCTATCGTCAACAGCTACTTACGAGCTTGTGTCCAGGGAATCTGCTCTGTTACTCAACAATATTTTGCTGGTAGTTGCTTGTGCTGCTGTGCTGTTGGGAACCTTGTACCCGTTGTTCGTAGATGCATTGGGATATGGCAAGTTGTCAGTCGGTGCTCAGTATTTCAATATAGTATTCGTGCCGCTAATGTTGCCTATATTGCTCATAGTGGGTTTGGGCGCGATGCTGAACTGGAAGCGCGATAAAATGAGCGGGCGTTCTACACCGCTGGCTATTTTGGCTATTGCCAGCTTGATACTTGCCATCGTGTTGTCCACGCAACTCATGAGTTTTAAGATTGGTGCAGTTGCCGCCTTAGCCATGGCCATCTGGGTAACCGCCTCGACGGTTTACGGTATTGTGCATCGTCTTCGCAACAAACGAAAACGTCTCTCTGCGGTATTGCACACACCGGCTGCCTTTTGGGGTATGAGCATTGCGCATTTTGGCTTGGCGGTTTTTACTGTGGGAGTGGCATTGACATCTATGTACACCGAAGAGCAAACCGTTCGTATGCAGGTCAACGATACGCATGAGGTTGGTGGATACTCATTCGAGTTTGCCTCTTTGGAAGATGTAAGAGGTCCGAATTACACTGCGGCCGAAGGGCGCTTCAATGTGACGAGGCAGGGTGAGAATCTGGGCCAGATATCCGCTCAGAAGCGTTTTTACGATGTGCGTCAGGACACCATGACTGAGGCAGGAATCGATGTAGGTTTTACTCGTGATCTGTTCATTGCCCTCGGAGAACCGCTGGGCGGAGGAGAAGCCTGGAGCGTTCGCCTGCAAACTAAACCTTATATTCGCTGGATCTGGCTGGGTACCATCTTTATGGCTCTGGGCGGACTAATGGCAGCCTGTGATAGAAGATATCGGCGTGTAGGCGTCATTGCTAAATCGCCGGATCAATCAACCGTATTAGCATCTAATGGTGCAAGTCCATCATCCAGTCCACAATTGGCTTCGATGAGTGGCCATGGCACTGATAACTTGTCAACACCGGGATGAATCTTGCGCTCAAATTACTACCTCTAGGGATCTTTCTGGCACTAGCAGGTTTCCTGGCTAAGGGGCTGACACTTAACCCACAGGAATTACCGTCTCCTTTGATAGACAAACCCGCGCCGGAGTTTGTTATCGGCAGGTTGCCGGAAGGTAGTGGGGAGTTTTCCAGCAGTTCCCTTGATGGGCAAGTCTGGGTTTTGAATGTGTGGGCAAGTTGGTGCGGGCCATGTGTGCAGGAACACCCTTATATTGTCGCGCTCGCTGAACAAAGATCGGTTCCAGTGGTTGGCCTCAACTACAAGGATCAACCCTCTGATGCGCAAAAGTGGCTTGGTAGATTTGGCAATCCTTTTACGCACGTACTGAACGATCAGCGGGGTGATGTTGGTCTAGATTGGGGTGTTTATGGTGTTCCAGAGACCTTTATAATCGATAGATCCGGCCGGGTTCGCTACAAACATGTCGGTCCGGTAGACGAGGTGTCACTGCTGGAAACTTTGATTCCGATTATTGACGAACTGGAGAAGGAGCCGACGTGAATTGGCTAATAGCAAAATGCCTGTTTGTTCTTTTCATCTTGAGTGTTTCGATGGCCCCGAAGGCCGCAGAAGAAATGGTCACGTTTGACGACCCCGCTCAGGGCAAACTTTACTATTCATTGCTCGAGGAATATCGCTGTCTTAAATGCCAGAATCAGAACCTCGCTGGCTCGAATGCAAGTTTGGCGGGGGATCTTCGCCGGGAGATCAGGGATCAGATTCTGGCTGGAAAAACAAAAAATGACATCGATGAGTACCTGGTGGCGCGCTATGGAGAATTTGTACTGTACCGACCTAGATTCAGCGCAAAAACCGCTGTGTTGTGGATCGCGCCGTTTGTCATACTTCTGATAGCAATCACGAGTCTGGTAGCCATGGTAAAGCGCAGAAGCGGGGCATCTATACCCGTGGCAAATGAAGGCTTGGTGCCTGAGGAGCATGGCTCAGAGAGTCAAATACCCTCACCGAGTTTGTCCGAAGATGAGAAAACAAAGCTCGATAGGGCTCGTCAGCTTCTGAAGTAGCCGGATACATGCAATTTGTGAACTGTCTACTGTTTTTCTTTCGCTTCTCTGGTGACAGTCTTTCGCGTGAAACTGTCGTTTGAAATGGCAGAAGTGTCGTTAAGTGTAAAATGTTGCCTGTTTCGCTGTTTCGCTGTTCCGCCGATTGATTGACATGATATTGTATCAGTCGGATCAAAAGAGGTGAGGAATAGTCACAAATGGAGCGACCTGAAACATGAGCACGCCTGAACATATAGCCCGACCAAACGGCGCTGATATGAGTTCTCTAGACGCGTTGTCTACAGAAGATTTTTTGCATATTGTTGGACAACGGGTTCGCAAGCAGCGATCGCACAAAAGTATGTCTCGTAAGAGACTTGCTGAAGTTTCAGGCGTATCCGAACGTTATCTTGCCCAGCTCGAGTCTGGCCAAGGCAATATGTCGATAGCGCTGCTGCGCAAGGTCACAACCGCCATTGGTATGTCTTTGGGTGAGTTGATGTCAGCGGAGGTGCCGGAAAACAAGCCCGAGCTGTTAGTGCCTGACTTGTAAGAGCGTTCTTGTAAGAGCGTTTAGTAAGTTGGCGGTTAGAAGCTCATGATTATGTTGGTTTGAGCTGAACCCTTTGCACCCACCGCGGTGCGCTCACCATCTTCATTGAATTGATGGATGACAATGCCCGGGCGATAGGTGGCCCAGGGATCTTTGTCGTCAGTACTGCTGCTATATCTCACATAGTCATTCATGGCAACCAATCTCGGCATGCCTGAATCACCCGTCAGGCTCTTATAGTAGCCATCGACTTTTGCAAACGAATCTTCTGTCTGGAAGACCACGATCTTGAGACCATTTTCACCGCCCACCCGGTACTTAGAACCGTTTGGGTAGATCGGGTAAGGAATCTCGCTGGCCCCAACGACAGCTGAGATACTCGATTCTGCCATAGGTGATTCTTCGACGCTGTTGGATACGGGATCGAGTGTTGCAATCATCCGCCCGGCATCGGATGGCAGATTCTCTTTGTTACCCAATAGCCTCTCTTCGTCAGAATTACATCCGCTCAAGATGATCATGCTGGCAAACACACACAGGATGGAGGCATGTTGAATTTTCATGGCAGTCCTATCAATTAGTTATTCCCTAAAAGATAGACTATGAGCAAATTATTGCTCTTTAGTGGGCATATCTGTCATTTTTGACATCAATTGAGGTAAGGATATGAGCTGGTGACCATTATCCAGCAACGCGCTCCTTATCTGTTTGGCCGTGTCAACGGCGTGTGCGTTGTCGCCGTGTACACAAATGCTGTGAAAAGAGGTGGGCAAAGTACAGCCACTCTGCGTAACAACCCCACCAGCTTCAATCATTGCCAGTACGTGTTTTATGCAGGCGTCGGCAGAATCAAGTACTGCACCGGGTTGGCGTCGCGACACCAGTGATCCGCTATCCGTGTAGGCGCGATCTGCAAAAATTTCCAGGGCAACGACAAGAGCTGCATCGGATGCAGCCGCTGCCAGTTCGGACAGTACCGGTGCAAGAAATATCAGGGATGGATCATATTCTTTTACCGCAGTGACGATGACATCGGCCATCTGTCGATCTTCACATGCCATGTTGTTGAGCGCTCCATGAGGCTTGACGTGCGTCATGTTCAAACCGTTGCAACGCGCCATGCCGTCCAGAATGGCAAGTTGATACTGAATCAGTGCGCTTAGTTCCTGATCGGGCAGGGACATGGGGCGTCGCCCAAAACCCTGTAAATCTGCAAATCCTGGATGCGCTCCAATGCTCACGCTGGATTGCTTTGCCTGCAGTACTGTGTTTTTTATGACCAGTGGATCTCCGGCGTGCTGCCCACAGGCAACGTTGGCAGAATCAACGACCGATAAGAGTCGCTTGTCATCTCCCATTGGCCATGGACCAAAGGATTCTCCCAGATCCGCGTTCAGGTTTAACAACATTCGGTAATCTCTCTGTTATTCGTGTTGATCGTTACCTACCTTTTTTACGCTTATGATTCGCGGCCGTCTATCACGCCATCGATTAGATTGAGCTTCAACAACAGTTCGCTATTGATAGTGTTGTCAATAACGGACGTGATTGCAGCCAATGCGCGCGATAGGGATTGATGTTGAGCACGTGTTGTCTCTATTGCCTCATCAATACTCAGTGCTTTGAATCGAAATACAGCTCCCGATCTTTGCAGACCGAATAGTGGTAAGTCTATAGACAGCACCGTTGCAATCTTGGGATAACCACCTGCTGTATGAGCATCGCTGAGAAGTACGATTGGTAGACCGGATCCGGGAACCTGAATGGATCCGGGTACGATGGCATCGGATACAGGATCTCTAGCCTGATCGTTCAGATGTTCTATGACATTGCCATCAAGACGTGCACCCATGCGGTCCACGTCTGTACTCAAGGTGTAATCACTTTCCAGAAACGTGCTTATACCCGCTTGCGAAAAATTTTGATCTTGCGGTCCTAGTACCACTCGAATTTCAGTTGATTGATAATCAGGTAGGGTATTGGGCTCACATTGTTTGTGTGGGCCAGTGGGTTCGGTACCGATTGGCAAAGCGTCGCCTACTTTAAGTGGCCCACCTGTTAGTCCGCCGATACCGGCTTTTGAGTATGTCGAGGTACTGCCCAGCTGTTTTTCTACATCCAGTCCGGCGATGGCTATAATCGCGAGGCGAGAGTTGCCGGTGTTGTTGATTAGAACCTGATCTCCCGGCATGATCGTGTGGCTACGGTAAGCTGAAAGTGCTTCTTTTGAAGAGTCATTGATAACACTTATTGTTGCCTGCTTATCAGCCACTATGGCTATACGAGCAGGTGCATTACCAACGGTAAATGCGAGACCGCCTTCGAAACATTCAATAACGCTATTGTCCAGAGTGTTGCCAACCAGCGCATTGGCCATTTTTTGCCAGAACGGTACCAGCGAGCCGGACCAGGGAATACCCAGGTGCCTCATGCCCTGACGGCCGCTGTCCTGAATCGTGGTTAGTAATCCCGCTTTATCGACAACGATTGAGTTCATAGCGCTTTATCGCGTTGTAGTCTGAACTGATTGATCTGTCTGCGCATGCTAGTTGGCATGCTGCGCAGACCCTTCTGTTGATGCTTGCTGGAGAGAATTTCGATCAAAGTCACCCGTTGCTACTTGTTCCTCCAGCGCCCGATGCGCCTCATCATCAACAGCTTTGAACGACACCAAATCGCCGGCCTTTAATAGCGCCGGTGGATCAAGCTCTGCATCAAACAGCGGAACCGGGCAATTACCCAGGATATGCCAGCCTCCAGGGCTATCCCAGGGATAAACGCCTGTCAGCTGCAAGGCAATAGCGACGCTGCCTGCCGGTACGCGCAAACGCGGCTCCTTACGCCGAGGTAAATGCAGGGCTTTGGGGGTATCCCCGAGAAACGCAAAGCCGGGTAGGAAGCCCAACATATAGACCGTAAACTGACAATCTTCGTGAAGCTGAATGACCTGTTGTTCGTCGAGATCAGTTAGTTGCGCCACCTCTGCCAGATCCGGTCCTGCGTTTCCACCATACTTGACCGGTAGGAGCCACTGCTTGCCCTGGCGCAGTGAACCTGTATCGGGCAGATGATTGAGTAAGCGAAGTTCTTCCAACAGCTCTTCTGGATGAACCAGTAGCGGATCGTACATGATTGCCAGTGATCTGAAGGTGGGTATGGTTTCGGTAATACCTGTGAGCCTGCCACTACTGCGCTCCGATGCAACCAAACGATCAAGTGCTACAATCTGATCAACAATAACGCTGTTGATCTCTTGACCGAACTCTAATACCAATGCTCGATCGCCAGCGTAGTGGTGTGTCCAGGAGACCGCTGTGTTCATTGAATGAAATTGCTTTTCATTAAAACGTGAATATGTGATTTGGGTTGGTTCTCAACACCTGAGCTAAGGCACGAAAGTGTTGTTGTGCAAAGTGTTCTAATTGCTCATTACTTTGCTCGGCTGTATGTTTAACGATAGCCTCTGGAATTAGTTTTAACGGTGCCCCTGTTTGTAATGCCAACACTTGTTGACGGCAGGCACGCTCCAAATAGTACAAATCATCAAAGGCAGTAGCGATATCCGGTGCACCGACCACAACGCCATGGTTAGCGAGAAAGAACACATCGGCGTTGGGGGAGCTGCTTGCCTGTTGCGCAATTCTCTGGCCTTCCTGCTCATCTAAAGCCAGGCCGCCAAACTCTGTTTGATAGGCTATTCGCTCAAAGAAACGCACTGCGGTCTGGTGAGCCATACTCAACTGGGAGGACGAGCCTTCGAGCATCGTCAGGGTCGTTGCATAGGGCATGTGGGTATGCAGCAAGGCCTTATGACGAGGATTGGCCCGGTGCCCGGCAACGTGTATAAAACGCGCAGTATCTTCCACGAATCCAGAGCCTGCGAGAATGTTGCCTTCGCCATCTATCAACAGCAGCGAATCTGGCTCCATTTGTGACCAGTGTATCCCGTAGGGGTTGATCAGATAGAGCTCTTCGGGGGTGTCGAGACGCAGAGAGAAATGGTTGCAGATGCCTTCGTGAAAGCCAAATTTTTCTGCGAGGCGAAAAGCCAGCGCCAGATCCTCTCGGTTCTGTTGGGCCAGTTCATAGTGAACACTCTGGCCGGGCTGAGTTACTTTTTTATGGGCGACTGCTGTGTCAGTAGTTGGCATAAACCCTATCAACGTCGGTATGAAAGTACTTCATCATACCGACGCTGACATTTTTGTGGGTAGCAGTCCTGCAGCTTTTGGATTAGGCCGTAGCTGCTTCGCGAGTTTCTTCGACTTCGTCGGCACCAGCTGTCGTTGTTTCAATGTCTGATAGCAGCTTAGCGTCAACCTTTGGTGCAGGCTCGCCATCTTCAATTTTCGCTTCGCTTTCGTCTGCCCAGGTTCGCAAGTCACGGTAGGCCGCCAGCAGGCTGGCTGCTTGCTCCTTGAGTTCTGTCAAGGTGTCGAGCTCTTCTTTCTGCTCTTTGTTCTCTTTTTTCAGTTTGCGATTAGCATCTTCAGCATTTTTACGCGCTGTAGCTTCGTCAAGTTTCTGTTTTTTGAGTGTCTTAAGCTTTTTGACAATGTTATCCGGCGTATCGGCCAGAGCAGTGTTAATCGCCTTGAGTTCCCGCTGTTTTTCTTCAACGAGTCGCTTAGCTTTTTTAAGAGCTTCTGCGTTGTCTTTTCGGCCCGTTGTCAGGGCGTTTTCTGCCATTTCTTTTTTAGCAATGGCCTCATCACGTTGAGCTTCCGCGTCTGTTCGTGATTTGATGATTTTTTTGACTTCCGCCTGCATGAGACCGATCTCTTCCGAGGCTCGATTGCGGGAATCTGTCATGTCGGTATCGGCATCTCGGGCACGCTTGATAGCGAGATCGAGTGCTGCTCGTAGGTCGTCGGCTGTGAAGTCGTCTTTCAGCTTTAACGCTGATGCGGCTTCGTTCATCAGCACTTGCTTGCTGATGGCCAGGTCTTTCCAAATTCTCAGTTGCTGTTCGCTGTCGGCTTGACTCACGTAATTATCTCTTGAACGAAAAATAGTGAAGCCTCCTGTCTCTCGACGAGGTGGCATCAAATGCTTTTGTTGGTCTTGCTTGTTGGGAGTTGGATTACCACTGCTTTGCGATGAAAGCGTAAAAAGGTATTACCATTGTTCATCGAGTTGATGTGCATAGTGGCATCGCTGCCGTGGCCCATATCCCGTTACCGCTTAAGTTAGGCGTTTACTACTTGGTACAACTCCCAAGTATACCTTCTTTTAACCCATCTATCAGTACTATGACGCCGAAGAGTAGTAATGCGTGACCAAATCCTGACAATTGGTCACTTTTTGAGGGCAAATGCGCGTTGGTTGTGTGGCGGAGTGTTGCTCACATTCTTTTCCAGCGTCGGCCAAACCTTCTTTATTGGTACTTTCGCGGGGCAGATTCGTGCTGAATTTGATCTGAGCCACGGCGGTTTCGGTTTTATTTACATGTTGGCGACGCTTGCTAGCGCGGTCACTCTGGTAGGGATTGGCCGGGTATTGGACCAGGCCAGGGTGGTTACTGTTGCCAGTATGGTGATCGTCATGCTGGCAGGCGCTGCGCTGACAATGGCCTGGGCGCAGGCTTTGCCGGCGCTGCTCTTGGCCATTTACCTGCTGCGCCTGTTCGGACAGGGAATGATGACACATACCTCCATGGTTGCGATGGGACGCTGGTTTGTCGCGGAGCGAGGGCGAGCGGTATCCATTGCAACTACAGGTCATCAGTTGGGTGAGGGTCTCCTGCCGCTTCTGATTGTCGGATTGCTCGCTTATGCACACTGGAGAACCGTCTGGTTGATTGCTGCACTAGTCTTAGTGTTAGTCGCACTTCCTGTGTGCATCTGGTGCCTGCGTGTGCCCAGAGAGCCCACAAAGAAGGATCGTGACAATTTCGAAAGCGGTCGGCAGTGGACTCGTTCAGAAGTACTTAGAGATGCGCCTTTCTGGGCCGTGTGCACCGGAGTAATGGCACCCGCCTTTATCGGTACATCGGTGTTTTTTCATCAGGTACATCTAAGCGCGCTAAAGGATTGGCCATCGGCGGTAATCGCAAGCTCCTTTGCAGTCATGTCTGTCAGCTCGGTTTGCGTCGGATTGCTCACCGGGCAGTTGATCGACCGGCACAGTGCGCGTGTATTGCTGCCATTCTTTTTATTCCCACTCGGTATTGGCTGCATTGTCTTGTCTTATGCCCAACACCCGATGACCATGTCGATTTTCATGTGTCTTCTGGGTTGTTCATACGGTGTATCCAGCTCTGTTTTTGGTGCAATCTGGCCGGAAATCTACGGTACCAGACACTTAGGGGCCGTTCGTTCAATGGTATCTGCCGCTATGGTGTTTGCCTCGGCACTGGGCCCCGGTCTCACTGGCTGGCTAATCGACAGGCAGTTGGGCTTTGAACTTCAGTTATTGGTGATGAGTGCCTATTGTTTTATCACTATGCTGGTGTTGTTTCCGGTTTCGCGGCTGCTAAAAATAAGGCTGCAATTGCCTGCGTCATAACAGAAGCTGATGCTTTGCCAGGTAAAGATAGAGGGTTACGGTGATAATCGAGAATACCGTTGAAATGACGACAGCGCTTGATGCTCTCTCTTGCCAGACACCATATTGCTGAGCGATCACGTACACGTTTGTTGCACTGGGTAAAGCTGCCAGCAAAACTGCCGCATGAATCCAGGTGGGGTCGAGCCCTTCTATCTGGTTGAGTAATAGAAATATTAGCAATGGGTGAATGAGCAGTTTTATGGGTACCAGATAGCCGAGTTCAACTGGAACCTGTTTCAGCGGGCGTAAGGCGGTAGTCACGCCCATCGCAAAGAGTGCACAGGGGGCCGCCGCAGCTGATAAGGACGACAATAATGTATCAAGCGGTGCAGCTGCTTGAAAATTGAACCACGCTGCACTTATGCCGGCTATGGTTGCCAGGATGAAAGGGTGGGTAAGAATTTTTTTTAGTATCTCACCAATAACGGCTGAGATTCGTTGCTGCCGCTTATCGCCCATTGCCATCAAGGTTGGAGCTAAAGTAAAGTGCATCGCGTTGTCCAAACAAAAAATCAACGCAACTGGCACGCCTGCCTCGGGACCAAATGCTGCGATTGCCAAGGGTGGCCCCATATAGCCGATGTTGCCGTAAGCGCCGGCAAAGCCTTGAATAGTCGCAGTGCGAGTATCTGCTCGGCGAAGCACTCGGGCAATAAAAAAGCACAGTGCAAATATAAGAAACGTACCCAGCGTGGTGCTGATAAGAAACGCAGTATTAGTAAATTGAGTTACGGGTGTTTTTGCCAGTAATTGAAAAAAAAGTGCAGGCAATGAAACGTAGAGTAAAAAGAAATTCAACCATGCCAGCCCTTCAATGGGAATCTTCTTCAACCTACCTGCCAGATAGCCAAGAAGGATCAATCCAAACAGCGGTAAGACCAGAGCTGCAACCTCGAACATTTTGGATTTAGACCTTAAATTGGGGTAATGATGTGCATGGAGTGGCGGAAGGGCAAAGAGTTTGGAAAGCTTAAACGATCTTGCCGGGGTTCAGAACGTTGGCAGGATCAAGTGACTTTTTTAAGATCCGCATCATTTCTATCTCTTCAGGAGTTCTTGACAAGGGCAGGTAGGCTTTCTTAGAAAGCCCGATACCATGTTCTGCAGAAATAGACCCACCCAGCTCTTGAAGCGGTTTGTAGACCACTTCATTGCTCAATGCTCGCCACTTTTCTACCAAGCTTTCATCTGTTGAAGAGGTATCTTTAGGCGGTGACACGAGAACATGAAGATTGCCATCAGCCAGATGTCCATAGACAAACACTGTGACTGCAGGCCATATTGATTTCATCGACGCTAACAGAGTTTTTACATAGCCGTCCATATCGGCAATCGGTAAGCTGATGTCATAGACAAACAAGGGATCAAACTCCATCGCAAGATCAATGTTCTCGCGCACGCTCCAAATGTTGCTTCTATCTTTTTGTGATTGAGCAATGGCTGCATCAACAAATAGTTCTTCTTCCAATCCTTTTTCCAGTGCATTTTGAAACGTGGCTTCAGCGCCTTGATTGCTTGAGCTGCGCGATTCCACGATGGCATAGACCGGGAAGTCTCGTGATAGCGGGGCTTGGGTGCACTGGGGATTATCAGGATTGGTATTGAGCCTGTAAAAGGGCTGCCATATCACTTCAAATGCGTCCAGAGTTCCGTTGAACGCAGTGTCGAGTAGAGTGAGGGTACGCGTCACCTTGGTAAAGTCCTCAAACGCCAGAATCGCGGTGTGGACTTCAGGTGTTGCTGCTCTGAGTCGCAGTACGGCCCGGGTTATGACACCTAGTGTGCCCTCGCTGCCAATAAACAGCTGTTTCAAGTCATAGCCGGCATTGTTTTTCATCATTCTGTTCATCGAGGACAATACAGTGCCGTCTGCTAATGCAACCTCAAGTCCGAGAACCTGCTCTCTGGCCATACCATAGCGTAGCACCGAGAATCCCCCAGCATTGGTCGAGAGGTTCCCTCCGATGGTGCAAGATCCACGTGCACCCAAATCTAATCCGAGTTGCAGCTGTTTATCCTTTGCGGCTGTCTGCACGGTTTCAAGCACAGCTCCTGCCTGGACGGTGATGGTGCGGCCGGTTTGATCAATTGATTCGATTCTGTTTTGTCGTTCTAATGACAGCACGATGTCTGACTCGGTGCTGTGGTTGCCGTCTACGAGTCCTGTCAGGCCGCCGTGCGTAACGACAGATTGTCTGGCTTCGTGACACACTTTCAGCACAGCTGCCGTTTCTCTGGTATCTGCAGGTCGAACAATGGCTTTTGCCACTAACGGAGTGGAATCCCAAAAATGAGTCGCTCGCGAACTCACCGAATTTCCGGTCAGAACGTTTGTCTGCCCGACAATTGCAGCCAGTGAGTCCAGCAATGCCTGCTCTGTTGAAATGGGGGGTGACGTCGTGCTCATAGCCCGCTGATCGGCTGGGCCATCAAGTATTCGCCAATATGCAACTGCCGTGAGTGGATGGTTGAGTTCATGAATTTCTCGTTGCCGCTGCCTTGCATTGTAGCGTCGACCGCCTGCTCAGGCATAGTCCCAATCAAACTGCCCCAGTTGCCTGGGGACAGCAAAGCGAATTTATAAATAAGTCTTTTAAATCAATTGCTTAAACAAATTCGGCGATGGTGAACTACAGCCATCCCCAGCATACTGGGGCAGTTTGAGTCCTTTTACATGTGAGTGACTGAACCATCGCTGCTGGCCTGTAAGTTGCAGCCTGTGTTTTGATTAAACCTGCCATTGACCCGTACCCATGTCCGTAGAGGCCCTTGACCGTTCAGGCTGTACAACGCCCGCAGCAGTGCAAGAGGGTGTTGTCGGATGGTTGGCATGGATGAACGAACTTCTTGTTGACTGGACTTGGCTAGGGGTGGCGCAATTTTCAGTTGACTCTGAAAATGAAACTAACATCGATTCCTATCCCGAATCCACAGAACCACCTGATCTCGCTGAACAAGCGGCACGACGGGCTTGTTTGTCGAACAATGCAATGAATATCCGTCTGGGCGAAACTGATACAAGTGACGTTGAGCAATGTCTGCTGGTGATTCCACTCCACCAGGGTGTGAATGGCCATAGCCGGGCACTGCTTTTAAGGGGGCCAGAACAGAGCACCTCCCAAAGAGCGGCTACCGTTAGATTATGTCGTTGGGCCAGTGCCTGGCTTGATCGATCATCTCCCAGCTATCCAGATTCTGAGCTGGCCGGGGTGGATTCATTGTCAGAGTCGGTCCTGCATGCAATCGATTTAGATGGTTCTGCGCAGAGTGTAGCGATTGCCATTGTTAACGTCGTCAAACGTTTATGTGGCTGTCAACGGGTATCGCTTGCCTATACGAAATCTACTAAAAGTGACAAAGGGTTTTCATTGCTTGCCCTTTCTGACCAAGTCAATATCGATCAGAAACGTCTTCTGCCTGCTCAAATCAAAGCAGCCATGAAGGAGTGCGCTTCTGGCTCGAACCGCCATTGTTTTCCAGATGAAGCAAGTCTGAATCAAGCGCTTGGCTTGCTACCAGCGCACGCAGCCTTGTTTGAAGATCAGGGGTGTTGTCCTTCATTGTCGTTGGCTTTTCCCGGTCCTCAACAGCATGAGCGTAATAAGCTGAGCAAGGCAAAAAAGTTATTTGAGTCGAGCATCTCGCTTGTCATATTGCTGGAGCGGCCCACAGCTCAGCCGTTTACAACAATACAGGTGAACGCTATCGAGCAACTGCTAGCTCCTGTTCTCCGAACGCTTTGCATGCTGCTTGAGCGTGAATCAAGCTGGTTTGATCGAACGGTTAGCTACTGCAATCAATTGCGTAGTTCGGATCTTTATCTTCGGCTAAACCTGAAACATTGGTTTCGTATTGGGGTTTGCGCTGCATTGCTGGCAACGTTTGTTGTTCCCGTACCGCATCGGGTTAGCGCCAGGGCAGTGATTCAAGCTAAAGATCAACAGGTCATAGTTGCACCTCAAACTGGCTTTGTCGCCACATCTCATACCCGAGCGGGAGACAGTGTTAAACAGGATCAGCTGTTGGCTACTCTGGATACACGTGAGTTGCAATTGTCTGCCAACAAATGGCGTAGTGAAAACAGAAAAAACCAGCAGGCGCTTGATAGAGCTTTGGCGACCAGGGACAAACCCAAGTTGGCGGCATTGCGCGCAGATGCCACAAGAATTTCCGCAGAGCTCGCATCGATAGAGAATCAACTTGCTCGAAGTGAACTCAGAGCGCCTTTTGATGGCGTTGTGCTAAGTGGAGATCTCAGTCAATCTCTGGGAGCAGCAGTGGCGCAGGGGGATACCTTGTATACGATTGCTTCCTCAGATGAATACGAGCTTATTCTGGAGGTAGATGAGCGCGATGTCGGACTGGTTAAAACAGGGCAGGACGTTAGGGTTCGGATGGCCGCGCTGCCTAACGAAACCTGGCATGCATCAGTAGATTCAGTCTTGCCTGTTGCGGTAGGCAGCCCGGACGCCAATGTGTTTCACGTACCGGCATTGCTGGTAGAACGCTCGAATCGCCTACGTGCAGGGATGGAAGGAGTAGCGAAGCTCTATGCAGGTAAGCGAGCATTTATGTGGGTTTATACGCGTACCTTGCGTGAACAAATCAAACTTATGTTCTGGCGCCTGGGTGTAATACGTTGACATGGAGCCTGATTTATCTCAATGGGGTCTGGTTAAATCGCTAAGGCCCTTTAAACCGAACGAGGTTAGTCTCCAGGACAAGCTCGTGCGAGGAGAAGCCTGGACCTTTGCACACAACCAAGTAACCGGATCACATATGCGTGTCAACTCGATTGCACGTGTAGTTCTAAAACTGCTTGATGGCCGAAAAACGTTGGATGAACTTCTCGACGCCTTGCCACTTGAGGTCAGTAAATCGGAAAAAGAAGCACTGGCGCTGTCGCTGATTTCCTTGTCTGAGCAGGGTATGGTCAACATGTCAGATGCAGCTCATGAGCAACGGCTGCAGCAGCGATCTCGCACTCAAGCAGCAAAAGGCAAGCGCATGTGGCACAACCCCTTGGCGATTCGCATTCCATTGCTTGATCCGGATCACTCTCTGAGTGCTCTTAATCGTATGATAGGACCGCTTTTGGGCGCGCGTGCCTTGCTTGTAGTATCAGCGATAATAATACTTGCCTTGATCAGCGCGGTGCTGCATCGGCAGGATGTCGCAAATGAGTTGCGTCATATCGCGAGCACCCCTCAACATTGGTGGTTTTTTGTACTGTTGTATCCACTGTTTAAGTGTGCTCATGAGCTGGGGCATGCTTTAGCCTTGAAGCGCTGGGGCGGAGAGGTGCATGAAATCGGCATTACCTTTTTGGTTCTTATGCCAATACCCTATGTAGATGCTACAGATATCTGGCGGTTCGAGCGTCGATACCAACGGATTCTCGTGTGCGCCGCTGGTATGTTAACCGAGGCTTTGTTGGCCGCCACCGGGATGATGATCTGGTTGAATGTGGAGCCTGGTCTGCTTAGCGAATTAGGGTTTGCGGCGGCATTAACCGGATCGGTTTCAACGCTGTTGTTCAATGCTAATCCATTGTTGAAATTTGACGGATATCATATTTTGCAGGATGTTCTGGATATTCCTAATCTGGCACAGCGAGCGACTCGATACCTTCACTATCTTGCAAGACGCTACCTACTCAGAGTGGGTGCTGCTGTTAGTCCGGTCGCAGCTTCTGGTGAACGGAAATGGCTTCTATCCTATGCTCTGTGCGCAGGCCTCTATCGTTGGGTTATAACATTGGGTATCGCGCTTTATCTAGCTTCGCGCTTTCCGGTACTGGGTGGCTTGCTGGCCCTGTTTGCGCTTCATCAGCTGTTTGTAAATCCCATTGGTCGTTTGTTTAGATATTTGCGAGACGCTGCAGAACTTGAGGGGCAGCGCACTCGAGCAGCCGTAACCACTATGTCCTGGGTAGGGGTCTGTCTGTTCTGTTTTTTTCTGCTGCCAGTTCCAACAAATACGCGAGCTCAAGGGGTCATTGGATTGCCCACACAGGCAGAGATATATGCTCCCGAGAGCGGTATAGTCGAAGAGGTGTTGGTAGAACAAGGGCAGCGGATAGACGCTGATCAACCCATATTGAAACTACGTGCACCAGAATTAGAAACTCAGGTAAAAGTTGTAAATGCCCAACTTTCCGTTCTATCGGCGCAATACCATACGGCAGTTGTTAACGATGTTGTGGCCTCCAGATCACTACTACAGGATGTAAAACAGCTACGTACTCAATTGGATCAACATGAGCAACGCTTGGCCTCGTTAACGGTGCGCGCCAAGGTTAACGGAGCGCTTAGTCTTAATCATCTCAATGCCCGCGTCGGTGACTATGTTAAGGCGGGTGATCCTCTTGGATATGTCGTTAACCCTGACCAGTTGCTGGTCAAGGCGGTTGTCTCACAAAGCGATATTTCTCGTGTTCGAGAAGGTATCAATAGTGTTCGGATTCGCTTGGCGGAGCGATTTTCCGAGCCACTGGAGGCGCAACTTTCACGACAAATACCTGCTGCCACGCGCGTACTGCCAAGTCAGGCACTTGCCTACAATGGCCTGAGCGGCATAGCAGTTGCATCTAATGCTCAAAACCAATGGAAAACGGTAGAACCGGTGTTTCATATTGAATTGAACCTACCTGCAAGCGCAACAGCGGTTGGTATAGGCGGGCGAGCTTTTGTGACGATGAATCACCGTTCAGAATCAATTGGTCAGCGCTCTTGGCGATCTCTGCGCCAGTTGCTGTTGGATCAATTGGCCATCTAGAAAACAGGTTTACACATATATGGAATCAACACCCGGCCATAAGTCACGCAGCGCACTGCCACTACTGTGCAGCTTGGCGTCACGTCGCCAGCCTGTCCTACTCACATTTACGGCTTTTGCTAGCATTATGGCGTTGACGGCTGGATTAGTTCCTCCAAGCAAGGCGTCGCTTGAAGTGTTGTCTGATATGGACTGTGTGGTTGAGCCAAGTGCGAGTATTGAGCTCGGTTCGGCTGTTCCTGGGTTGTTAGCTCATAGCTATTTTGATCGCAGCGACTACGTTAGTGCAGGTACGGTCATGGCCGAGTTGGAAAGTAATGTAGAACGCGTTGCTTTGTCTATCGCAGAGCAGGTGGCCAGTAGCTCGACGGCTGTCGAACTGCGCGAATTGAGTGCAGGCTTTGGCGATCGAACGCGTGGTCGTAACGCAATACTCTTGAAGACTTCAGGGGTCTCTAAACAAGTAATGGATCAAGTAAATACCGAAGCTGACATTGCACGGCTGCAGGTTGACCAGGAAATTGAGAGTCAAAGGCTAGCTGAATTAGAAGTACAAAGAGCCCAGGCTTTACTTGATCGGCGACAGATTAGAACACCCATCAGCGGTTCGGTTGTGCAAAAGTTTAAATCAGCGGGCGAATACGTTGACAGTGATCCGGTTTATGAGGTGGCGCAATTAGATCCGCTGCATGTGGAAGTGATCGTACCGGTCGACTATCTAGGTAATCTGGAAACAGGTATGCAAGCGGCAGTGAGCATTGCGGTACCAGGATTTGAAAACCAGCAACTTGAGGCCTTTGTACGACGAATAGATTCTGTTGCAGATGCAGCTAGCGCTACCTACGGCGTTCGATTGACGTTGGAAAACCCTGATCTGGTTATTCCCAGTGGTGTTCGTTGTCAGGTGGATTTTTTCGCGTCCTGAGCTTGCTACAGACGCTGGTACTCAACCGTTGACGATCTTCTCATCATCTGGTGAGTCAAGATTCGCCTCACTGGTTAGTTCCTGATAATGGATGCATAGATTTCGCCCGCGATCCTTTGCCGCGTACAGCGCTTTGTCCGCTTGCGCAACCAGAGCTCGACCCGTCACAAACTCTTTAGTACCGCCATCGGATCTCGCTTCCAGGTTAATCGCAGGATTGAGGTTGGTCGCCACGCCCAGGCTCACCGTAATTTGCACTTTACCTGAGTTTACTCTTACACAAGTTTGCTCCACCAGAGCCCTGATTCGTTCAGCCGTCTGTAGCGCTTCGGATTCATTGCTCCCCGGTAAAACAACGATAAACTCTTCTCCGCCGTAGCGTCCGACCAGATCTTGCTCTCTGCCGAAGCCGCCCAGTAGGGTTGCCAGATGGCGTAGCACCTCATCTCCGCCATCGTGTCCGAATGAATCATTAACGTTCTTGAAATAATCAACATCAATCAGAATCACCGAATAGCTTACCTCGGTGCCTGTATTGGTTATTGCGTAGTTCTGAATCCAGTCATCTATATATCGCCGGTTGTACAGCTGGGTTAGTCCGTCAGTAATTGCCAGTTTTCTTAATTGCTTGTTGAGTTGTAGCAAACGTTTGTTGGCGGCCTTAACCTTTATGTTACTTACAGTTAGTCGATTGATTAGGTCGGTGTTCTCACGCATGAGCCGCACATTTTCAAACGCGCGTTGGGTAGAAGCAATAATTGACGCGTGATCGTTTAGCGGTTTGTCGAGATAATCATAGGCGCCTGCCTTGAGAGAGCGCTTGACCATGTCATAGGTGTCGTAGCCCGTCATGACAATAACGTTGATTGTTTCGTCAAGCTGATCGATGTTGTCCATCAGTTCGAAACCAGACATACCTTCCATGCGGATGTCTGTAATAACTACATCTACTGTGTTCTTCTCAAGAATATCAAGCGCGCAGAAACCATCGGAAGCGCTGAACACGCTCATTCCTGCCGACTGTAGTACGCAACTTAGCAGCTCTGTAATGGCTGGTTCGTCGTCTACCACGAGTGCAGTGCAATGGGACCTTACAGTCATGTTAAATAGTGCTACCTATATTAGCCGCCTATCCAGTGATTCCGGATAGCCTTGCGCTTTTAACGGCGTGTGCAGGAATGTATCCAAACTTTTTAAATGTCTGCTCGTAGAAATGTGCACCAAATCTCTGGTTAACGTTGTTTGTGTCACAGAAAATTGAAGGATTGTGAATCGTTGCCGATTAGAGACTAAGTTAGGCGGGAACTATGCATGGAGTCATATAGACCGTAAATCGCATTGTTCAACGGGAACCCATGACCAAGAGGCGTGTAAAAGGCAATAGAAAAAGGCGCCTGTCTGTGGCAGAGGTGCTGGAGTCGCGCGTGCTGTATTCAGCAGATGCGCTCAATGGTTTACTACCTCTGTTAGTTCCTGATAATTCGACTGAAGAATCACACCCTCACTTTGAGTTGTCAGTCCCCAAAGTTAATTCACACCCGCTAGAAAACACTGCCTTAGATGGCTTCGATGCTAATTCAGTCGATTCTAGTGCCGAGGAGTTGGGTGACACTCGGCGTGTAGTCTTTGTGGATACTTCAATTCCATCCAGCGATCTGATTATTGATTCAATCACGAATGATCAGACTCGAGTGGTAGTTATAGAGTCTGATGCTGATAGTTTGCTGGTCATTAGTGAAACGCTTGCTGAGCACTCCGGTCTTGAGTCAATTCAGATAATCTCTCATGGATCTGCCGGGCGCTTGGATTTGGGTGCCACGCATCTTGATCACATCTCGCTTGAAAAAAACCAGTCTGCCATCGAGCGTTGGGGTCAGGCATTAAGCGATAATGGCGATATCCTGCTACTGGGTTGTGATGTTGCAAGTAATGCTACAGGTATTGCTTTCGTCGAGCAGTTAGCCCAAATCAGTGGCGTAGACGTAGCTGCTAGCACTGATTTAACGGGTCATACCAGTGTGGGCGGTGATTGGGAGTTGGAATACGCCACCGGCACAATATTTGACGATCTTGCTATTGAATGGGAAACCCGGCAACAGTGGTCGTTTTCATTAGCCAGCATAACCGTTGATACCACAGCTGATGAATTTGATATTCCAGCCGGTACAACCATGACGCAGTTATTGGTGCTTCAGGCCGGGGGGGAAGTGGTATCGTTGCGAGAAGCCATACATGCGGCCAATCAGGAGGCGGGCACACTTGATACTATCAACCTGGGAATTGGAACATTCGAAGTTAACATCGATGGACATGATGATACTGGACTTCGGGGTGATTTCGACATAAGCGATGACCTGGAAATCATCGGCCAGGATTTTAACAACACTATCATTAATGCCTCTTTTGGCAATGGTCGAGTGTTTGAAATCATCGGTAGTAGTGCAAGATTCGTTGGAGTACAGATTACTGGCGGTGATCATAATGATGAAGGAGCAGGCATAAGGGGCGATGCAGGCTCAACCGTTACCTTGGTTGATAGCTTAGTTACAAATAACATATCAAATAGTGACGGAGGAGGTATTTATAGTGCAGGTACCTTGATCGTTGAAAATTCGGCGATCTCCGGTAATGAGGCTACCAATAATGGCGGAGGGGTGTTTGCATTAGGGTCTGTTTCGCTTACAGATGCGACAGTGTTCAACAACTCGGCAGGGAACGATGGCGGTGGCATCTTTGCAGACTCTGTGACCGTACTGCGCTCGGATATGGGAAGCAATACATCCGGCGACAACGGCGGTGCAATTCACTCCGAAAGCACTGTGGTTATTAACGATTCAAACATCGATGATAATACTGCAGCTGATAAAGGGGCCGGAGTCTTTGCGAAAGGCAACGTGACTATCAATAACACCGGTTTTGATCGAAATCAATCGACAACAGATTCTGGTGGTGCGATATTCGGTGAAGCTGAGGTGTCAGTTACCGATGCACAATTCGATGCGAATGAGGCTGCAAAACAAGGAGGTGCCATATACTCTAAAGATTCGCTAACACTAAACCTTACACGGTTTAGTGCTAATGAAGCCGATGAAGAGGGAGGCGGCGTTTATGCGGAAGCCTCTCTTGTGGTGAACGATTCTGCGTTTACATCCAATACCTCAAACACAGATGGTGGGGCCTTGTGGGTCACAGATAGCCTGACCATTAACCGTTCCTCCTTTTTGACTAATACGGCGTTATCGGGTGTCGGCGGTGCGATTTACAATGACGGATCAGGAACTCTCAACATTACCAATGCGACGCTGTCTGAAAATGCTGCAGATCAGGCTGGAGCGCTTTACTCTGCTGCAGCGGGTAATGTAATACAGTCAACATTTGTGGGTAATACATCTAACTCACAAGCACCCGCAATATGGGCAGATGGCGAAAATGTTGTTTTGCAAGGAGTAATATTCAATCAGAATTTACTTAACGGTGCTCTGGTTCCCGCTGTTAACGCAGATGTACTAACGGCTGGTTGGAACATTGCGGACTTTTCAATAGTTTCGGCAAACGGGAAAGATCTAGGGGACACCGACGCATTGCTTGGTCCAATCACAATGTATTCGAATGGTGTGAGTGCTTATAGCTTGCTCCCAGGCAGTCCTGCAATTAATGCAGGTATTGCGGATCCTGGCGTAACCACTGACAGTGTTGGGAATTCGCTCGATGAGATTCCTGATATCGGCGCGTTCGAGTACAACAGTCAGGATGCAGTTGTGTACTGGTCTGATGACTCAGGGAGTATCTATCGTTCCAATGTAGACTTTACTAATGTACAGCTCGTCATAGATGGACGTACCACGCCCACATCGATTGCAGTGGGTACCAATCAGGGAATGCTCTATTGGCTCGAAGCAGGGAAAACGACCCTGATGTCATTCGGCATGGGTGGAAATACGGCTGTTACATCGCTTGTAACAGGGCTAGTTGACGCAACCAGTATTTCTGTTGATACAGTTGCTGCACATCTATACGTTGCTCACGCGGGCGTAGCACCCAGAATAGATCGCTACGATTTGAATACAGGGGCCTTGTTGCAGACCGTTGTAAGCGCAGATCTATCATCTCCTACTGCAATCTTGTTTGACACTGCATCACAGAGATTGTTTTGGACTGATCAAGGTGGTGGAGCTGTTACTGCTTCTATCCGTTCCACGGATTCGAGCGGGAATGACCTGGTCATATATCAAGCTTCAGCTAGCCCAACGTCTATTGCTCTGGAAAGTGCGGCAGATCGATTATATTGGGGTGATGATGACGACGACGAAATAACGGTTCGGTTTCTTACTGTTGCGTTTCCCCTTTCGTTCTCGACTGCGCCAGACAACGATCCAGACTCTATGACTTATGATGCTGTTAGTGACCGATTGTTGTGGCTCTCCGATGACACTAATGCACTGGTATCTTGGAATGCCGACACTCAGGCGGAAGAGAGTCGCTATACACATTCGCAAACCGTACAAGAAATCGCTTCAGCTCCTACATCGTTTATCACGCCATCTCCTGTGCTCACGACTAATGTTAGTCTCGATGTGGTTGAAGGCTCGTCAAGCACCATCGACGCAACTTCCTTGTTCAGTGAAGATTCGGATAATACAGCTGATGAGATCGTGTACAACGTCACAGCTGGTTTGGGGAATGGACTTCTGACCGTTGATGGTACTGCTAATGCCACCTCGTTCACACAAGATCAAATTGACAATGACCTGGTGGAATACACCCACGATGGCTCAGAGACTAGCAGTGATTCGATTACGTTTACACTATCTGATGGTACTGTAACAACAGTGCCCTATATTTTTAATATCGTTGTAGACGAACTCAATGATCCTCCAACACTGACAACGGTAGTTACACCAGTGGATGTGACCGAGGGTAGTACTTATACCCTGACAGCTAGTGATGTAATAGCGGCGGATGTGGATTCTGCCAATACCAGTTTTATTTATCGTCTGAATGCGTTGTCGACTCTTGGGAGTATCGAGGTAGGTGGTACGACGATCACGACGAGTGACAGCTTTACGCATGCTCAGCTAGTGGCTGGTCAAGTGGTGTATCGCCATGGCGGCGGTGAAGTGGCGGCCGATTCGTTAGGTTTTATTGTCAGTGACGGCTCAGCCGATTCATCGGTGGCGGTGTTGAGTTTTAACATACTACCGGTCAATGATGCGCCTACATTGACAACCGTAGTTACACCAGTGGATGTGACTGAGGGCGGTACTTATACTCTGACAGCCAGTGATGTGATAGCGGAGGATGTGGATTCTGCCAATACCAGTTTTGTTTATCGCTTAAATGCGTTGTCGACTCTAAGTAGTATCGAGGTAGGTGGTACAACGATAACTACGAGTGATAGCTTTACCCATGCTCAGCTAGTGGCCGGTCAAGTGGTGTATCGCCATGGCGGCGGTGAAGTGGCAGCCGATTCGTTAGGTTTTATTGTCAGTGACGGCTCAGCCGATTCATCGGTGGCGGTACTGAGTTTTAACATACTACCGGTCAATGATGCGCCGACACTGGATATATCCGTCATTTCTGTCCCCGAGAATAATCCAGGGGCTGAAGCTGCCACAGTGGTGTCAGCGGATGAAGATACCGGTGAAATTCTAACGGTGGAGGTGGACGATCCTCGCTTTGAAATACAGGAAGGAATATTGTCGCTGTTAACTGATCAGTTACTCGATTTTGAAACAGAGCCATTGGTCGAGTTGACCGTAAGCGTAACAGATTCATTCGGGTCGCAAATTGAAGAACTGATATCAATTCCTGTCCTTGATGTTAAC
>JBGCEO010000068.1:0-69066 GCA_045106475.1 Granulosicoccus sp. | reverse complement strand
CAAGGTGTCAACAGAATCGAATAATGGCTCCTTGTCTTCCTGGTTGTCCTTGTTATAAGCCAGAGGTTGACTCTTCATAAGCGTCAGCAAGGACATGAGATTACCGTAAACACGCCCGGTCTTGCCTCTAACCAACTCTGGAACATCCCGCTTCTTCTTTTGCGGCATGATGGATGAACCGGTACAAAAACGATCAGGCAGATCGATAAATTTGAATTGGGCAGACATCCATATCACCAGTTCTTCGGCGATACGCGACAAATGCATCAAGCAAATTGCAGTGTTAGAGCAAAATTCTATGGCAAAGTCACGATCGCTGACAGCGTCAAGCGAATTTTCGCACACAGCATCAAAGCCCAGTAACTCTCGAGTCATCTCTCGATCTATCGGGTATGACGTACCAGCCAGAGCAGCTGCACCCAAAGGCATTCGGTTTAATCGCTGGCGCGTATCACTCAATCGCTCCAGGTCTCTCAATAGCATCTCGAACCAGGCCATCACGTGATGACCGAAGGTGACAGGCTGAGCGGTTTGCAGATGCGTAAAACCAGGCATGATGGTGGCAGACTGAGACTTTGCCAGGATCAATAGCCCTTCCAGAAGACGATTACATTCACCGGCAGCCGCGTCACAAGCATCACGCATGTAAAGTCGAATATCCGTGGCAACCTGATCGTTGCGGGAGCGGCCCGTATGCAGTCGCTTGCCTGCGTCGCCTATTTTGGCGGTCAGGGCTGCTTCAATGTTCATATGCACATCTTCAAGTGCCACCGACCAGGAAAAGCGCCCCGCTTCTATGTCGGCCTGAATTTCATCCAGGCCCGTTTGTATCGCGACATGGTCCTCCTGATTGAGTACACCGGTTCTGTGCAACATGCTGGCATGCGCTTTGGAGCCTTCAATATCTTGTCGGTACATTCGTTGATCAAAGGTCACTGAGGCCGTAAACGCTTGTACGAATTCGTCAGTGCTCTCCGAGAAACGTCCTCCCCACATGGATTCACCAGTATTGGCCGCCGCAGGCGGAGTCGAAGAATGGTCAGTGTTGCTCATATATGGATTCAGGTACTAAGAGTTAGCTTGCAGTCAAGGACAGTCCTGATGCTTATACTATCCTCTCTGGCATACAAACACAGGCACATGCGTGGCAATGGCGAATAGCCCACACATCCTGATTACCCGCCCTACCGGACAACAAAAACAATTTGCACGCGATTGCCAAGCTCTGGGCTTCCGTGTGAGCCATCTGCCGTGCCTGGCCATTGAAGGACTGCAAAACCCTTCGCTGAACACCGAGCGTGTGTCCAAAGCGTGCCGCATTCTGTTCACTAGCAGCAACGCTGTCAGGTATGCCGATGCTTTACTGCCATTGCCATGGCGAGAATCGGCTGTACAGGCCATCGGTCCTGCCACAGCAAGAGCGCTTGTCGAAAAAGGTCAGATTCTGGCAAGCGAACCGGCGAAGCCCTATAACAGCGAAGCTTTTTTGCTCCAAGCTGACACGCTAGCGCCACAACGGCTAATCATTATCAAAGGTGTGGGGGGCCGAACGCTGATAGGCGATACATTGGAGAAACTAGGCTGGCAGGTTGAACACATCGATGTCTACAAGCGGCTATTGCCGCAACTGTCCCCTAGCCGGATAGATGAAATTCTGCAGCCAGCTACACCCGATGTTATCAGTGTGGCCAGCAATGAGACCCTGACAAATCTGATGACTCTCTCTGGCAAGCATCGATCTGAGATTCTGCGTGCGCAATTACTGGTTAACAGCGAACGGTGCGCATCGCTTGCCTGCGATATTGGATTTAGGAGGACGGCCATCGTCGCGCAACCAGCGGGGGATCAAGGCCAGTTGGCATCGCTGAAACAATGGCTGAACAATCAACGCTGACTCTGCCGGGTTCCTCTCTAAAACTTATCTTGCAGCGGCAAGGTACAGGCTAGCCAAAGCGTAGTTGTCACACAAGCCAGCACATGAGCACAGGTGCACTACACTTACCTTTAACAGGGTGCCCGGTTTTTAAAACCGTGCGATTGATGGTGCCCTCGTGACACAGATTTTGAAAAACCAGCCTGTACAGCTGAGGAACACAGATTGGTGTGAGCGACACAGGAATAGAAAGACGCGCTGACTACGAAGTGCGACAAGCGGTGGACAACATCCAGACCCGCTTCCTAGAGCGGGTTGGCGATAGAGTAGCGCGCGGCTTATCGATGCGTGAGTTAGGCGAAGAACTCATCATAGAATCGTTGAGCTTTACAGAGGCTAGTTACGGCTGCGTGCTCAGAGTAGAACCCAACAACACTCTGTCACTGGATGCGGTTGTCTCAATGGAGGACAGCGGCAAGCTGATTCGTCAACACGATACGCTACTCAACCGGCAACCGGACGAGTTGATTTTTGGCGTCATAGGCTCATTGAAAGCGTCGTTTTCTAATGACCCTGCCAGTATGTTGACTGCCAATTTACCAAGCTGCCATCCGCGCATACGATCCTACGCCTTGCTGCCTTTGCATGAGGATGATGAAGTCAGAGCCCTGTTGTTTATCGCCAATGCACAGTTGCGTTTTGATCTGGTGCTGGTCAATCGTATGCAATCGATGCTCGATGCATTTATCAGGGTGCATATCAATAGCATCGTCAATCGCGGTATCAATAATGTCATTGCCGACATAGGACAAACCAGCCGCCAGCTGGTAACGATGCTAGACGCCTCTTTTAATGGTGTGCTGACCATTGACGAACAGGCAAGAGTTACGGCTTTCAATCCAGCCTGCGAAACAATATTCGGTGTGGATACCCCTAGAGCACTGGGCGCTGAGGTAAGCCTGTTCTTGCCCGAGGATGTGCTGCAAATTATCAGAGAAAAAGCCAGCAACTACGAGAACAGGCTGCAGGTACGCGACGTACGTCCGTACTATCTGCATGAAAAATACGCTCTCAAAGCGGATGGGCAAAAATTTGCTGTGGAGATGGCTGTGTTTCATACGCGGCTTGATGAGTGTGTTTATACCACTCTGATCATCAACGACATCAGTGATCGCATTCAGTCTGCGCGAGAACTGCAAAACACTGTTGTTCAATACAAAACCCTTACCAAGTTAGCACCTGTTGGCATCGTAAAACTCAGTCAGGAATGGACCTGCGACTACGCAAACGATATGTGGTGCCAGCTAAGCAATCGAAGCCTGGAAGACAATATGGGTGAAGGCTGGATAGATGCAATTCATAAGGAGGACCAGGCGCAAACACTCATGGACATGCGCACCACTCTGCTTGCCGGTGAAACCTATCGTGAAGTGGTAAGGCTGTGTTGCCCCGACGGATCCATCATCTGGGTAAGTATGAGTGCAACCGGTCTGATAAACGCACTGCAGATGCTTACCGGCAGCCTGGTCGTTGTCATGGATATCACCGAACAATATCTGGCCGAGCAACGGCTCAAGCAAATAGCACATCACGATGCGTTGACAGGCCTACCCAACCGCACCAGTTTTCTAGAACATCTGAATCATGCTCTAGAGTCGCGTTCACAGCAGGGCATCGTTGCCCTGCTGTTCATTGATTTGGACGGTTTCAAGGCTGTTAACGACACCCTGGGTCACGATGCCGGTGATGAGCTACTACAACAAGTGGCACGCCAAATACGCCATACCGTTCGCGAGGAAGATAATGTCGCACGCCTTGGGGGAGATGAATTCACCGTTACACTGCGAACGTTGGAACAAAGCCAGGATGCCAGTATTGTTGCTGATTCCATTGTGCATGCGCTGAAGCAGCCATTTCTGATAAAAAACGAAGAAGTATTTGTATCAGCGAGTATCGGTATAGCTCTGGCTGCTGATGGTAACGAGCAGCTGTCTACCGACAGCAATGCTCTGATCAAGCAGGCGGATGTTGCACTCTACCGCGCTAAACTCTCTGGCCGATCCCGCCACGTATTCTTTACACCTGAACTGGATCGCGCACAGCGCGATCGCTCGGTTTTGATTACCAGTTTGCGTCGAGCGGTGGATAGGCAGGATTTTGAACTGTTCTATCAACCACAATTACTGATCAAAGAACAACGCCTGCTCGGCTTTGAAGCGTTGTTGCGCTGGCCGCAGGATTCTGGAGAACATATCAGTCCCAGTGTTTTCATCGATGTGCTTGAAGAAACGGGCTTGATCGGTGAGCTTGGTGAGTGGGCTATCAGTCAAGCTTGCGGTCAGCATCGAATATGGCTGAAAAAAGGTCTTATCGGACCTGCTACTACGATGTCGGTTAATGTATCAGCCAGACAACTGGGTACGCCGAATTTTGCTGATCGTGTGGCTGCCATTCTGGACATGCATTCTATGCGACCGGACAGCCTGATACTAGAGATCACAGAATCAGCGCTGGTGCAGACCATAGAGACCAATATCATTTATGACATCCAGCGACTCGGTGTACAGATATCACTGGATGATTTTGGTACCGGTTATTCTTCACTAGCCTACTTGAGTCAGCTGCCGCTGGATCATCTGAAGATCGACCGATCATTCATTGCCGATATATCTCGATTTCCGCACGCGGTAACCGTGATCAAAAGTATTATCGCCTTAGCCAATACCTTGGGCATACGGGTTATAGCGGAGGGCGTTGAAGATGGCCAGATATTGCCACTACTCGCCGCCGAAGGCTGCGAGGGATATCAGGGGTATCATTTTTCGAAGCCTCTACCTGCCAGAGAAATGGCGGCTCGTTTAACTGAGCTCGATACAATCCGGTTGAGTCATTACGCTAATTTTATCGATCTCGATAGCGCGGTCGCGTCGTAACTTTGACTGATACCGCTGAAGCCAGGAAGTCTGGTTTTGCTCGTGGAAATTCATCAATTCGATCAAGCAAGGTTGCGGCAAGTACACGGTTCTTGACTGATTGTGCCTGACATCAGATTGGTGCAAGTGTGGCCACAGGTACTCTGACCAGGTAAACACCGGCGAGCCGCGGTAAAACAGTTCATATTCTGCAGCAATAGCGCTGGGTACCTGCTTGAGCACACTGCTCAGCTGTGAGCTGCTGCCATGACGAACAATGCTTGTGCGCGTGCTGGGAGATACCCAATCCGGAAACAGCCTGGAGGATGGGTTTTGATGCTCTTCGAAATGAGCGACAAGCTCTGCAATCATGGAGGTCAGCTCATTGAAACCAATGCCAGATTGTCGCTGCTGCACCCAACCCGTATTGCTTTCCATCTAAGCCCTCTAAAGCGTTCTGCGTCTTTGCGCCACGCCATGGTACGACACTTAAGATGCGAAAACTCAACAAATCGTTAAAGATATTCTTGACAGATTGTTTTAATGAGCTAAGGCATTGATTTCAGGTTCGCTACAAACCTAATTCCGACCACATTGCATCTACTCGTCTCTTAACATCCTCTGACATTTGAATGGGTTCACCCCACTCTCTGTTGGTTTCCCCTGGGAGCTTGTTGGTTGCATCCATTCCCATTTTAGATCCCAATCCGGACACTGGAGACGCAAAATCCAGATAATCGATGGGAGTATTGTCGATTAGCGTGGTATCACGAGACGGGTCCATCCGCGTAGTAATTGCCCAGATAACATCTTCCCAGGATCGAGCATTTATATCGTCATCAACCACGATGACAAATTTCGTGTACATGAATTGACGTAAAAACGACCATACACCCATCATCACCCGCTTGGCATGACCTGGATATTGCTTCTTCATGCTGACTACTGCCATACGGTAGGAGCAGCCCTCTGGAGGAAGATAGAAATCGCTTATTTCCGGAAACTGTTTTTGTAAAATGGGGACAAACACTTCGTTGAGCGCCACACCCAGTATCGCCGGTTCATCAGGCGGTCGACCCGTATACGTGGAATGATAGATGGGGTCGCTGCGATGCGTGACCTTCTCTATCGTGAAAACCGGAAATTGATCTACTTCGTTGTAATAACCGGTGTGATCCCCAAAAGGACCCTCTTCTGCCTGTTGATCTGGATACAGGTAGCCTTCAAGGACAAATTCTGCTGAAGCAGGCACCTGCAGATCTGACAGCAAAGCCTTGGTCAGCAGAGTACGCTCGCCACGCAGCAAGCCCGCAAAGGCGTGCTCTGATAATGTATCGGGTACAGGAGTGACAGCGCCCAGGATTGTTGCCGGGTCAGCGCCCAGTACAACCGCTACCGGAAACGGTTCACCGGGATGGGTTTGCTGCCATTCGCGAAAATCCAGTGCCCCACCTCTATGACTCAACCAGCGCATGATGGTCTTGTTCGGTGCTATCACCTGTTGGCGATAGATGCCCATGTTTTGACGCTTTTTATGTGGACCTTTGGTGATGACCAAACCCCAGGTTATCAAGGGGCCAGCATCACCTGGCCAACACGTCTGAACTGGCAGGCGCGATAAATCTACCGAATCCCACTGCTCCTGCTGACAAGCGGCATTGCGAGTAGTCTTTGGCGCCATATCGAGAACTTTCTTGAATATTGGCAACGTGTTCCACGCATCCTTAAGACCTTTAGGTGGATCTGGTTCTTTTAAGAAGGCCAGCAATTTACCTATTTCTCGCAGAGCCTCCACTGAGTCTTCACCCATACCCATTGCCACGCGCTCCGGTGTACCAAACAGGTTACCGAGTAATGGAATGTTCGAATTGGCTGGGTTTTCGAACAACAAGGCTGGCCCTTTGGCTCGCAAGGTCCTGTCACACACCTCGGTTATCTCCAGATTGGGATCAACCGTTTTCTTGATGCGCAGCAATTCACCGCGCGACTCAAGCCCCGCTATGAAATCCCGTAGATCCTTATATTTCATGAGCCGCTCGGTTCTCGGTGTATGTCTGAACCTCTGTGCTTTTAAGCTGCGAGGCCTGCTTGCCTCAACAAGGCGTCAACCTTCGGCTCCCTACCCCTGAATGCTTTAAAAGAACTCATTGCATCTCGGGATCCACCTACTTCCAGAACATTTTCCAGGAAATCCTGACCTGTTTGCTCATTGAATATGCCTTCTTCTTCAAATCGAGAAAATGCATCCGCTGACAACACCTCTGCCCATTTATAGCTAAAGTAACCAGCGCTGTATCCACCAGCAAATATGTGTGAGAAGCCGTGCTGGAAGCGATTAAATGACGGCGCTGGAATGACCGATACCTGCTCCCTGATGGTGTTTATTGTCGATTGAACATCTGCTGCTGAATCCGGCGATGAATTAAGGTGTAGTTGCATGTCAAACAGAGCAAACTCCAGTTGCCTGACCAACTGCATGGCGGATTGAAAGTTTCTTGCATTGCGCATCTTCTCCAGCAATGCATCCGGTAGAGCCTCGCCCGTTTGATAATGACCACTGATCAGATCAATCGATTCTCTCTCCCAGCACCAGTTTTCCAGGAATTGACTGGGTAGTTCGACGGCATCCCATTCAACGCCACTGATACCAGACACTCCAGCCGTTTCCACTTGGGTGAGCATATGATGCAAGCCATGCCCGAACTCATGGAACAACGTAGTTACCTCCATGTGAGTCAACAATGCCGGATCGTCTCCGACAGGTGGAGTGAGATTGCAAGTCAGGTAGGCGATGGGTTGCTGTATAGCATTTCCGACTCGTTGCCGAGATGCACACACATCCATCCAGGCACCACCACGTTTGTTTTCACGCGCATAGTTGTCCAGATAGAATTCACCTCTGGGTCTGCCCTGTTTGTCTGTGATGCCATACAGCTGTACGTCTGAATGATAGACATCGGCGTCCTTGACAGGTTTTATATCCAGTCCAAACAACTTACCCACTACATTGAACATCCCGGGCACTGCTTTACTCGCAGGAAAATAGGGTTTGAGCTCTTCATCCGATACATCGTATTGCTTCTTCTTGAGACGATCACTGACATAAGCGACATCCCATGCCTGCATGTTTTTCATATCCAGGTTCATTTGAGCAAACCTTTCTAATTCAGCAAATTCTTCTTTTGCGATTGGATAAGCTCTACGCGCTAAATCTTGGAGAAAGTCCAATACTTGCTGTGGGGTGTCTACCATCTTAGGCACCACCGATAAATGTGCGAATGACTCATAACCCAATAAAGCTGCTTTCTCGGCCCGCAACTTCAGGATCGAATTGATCCGATCCGTGTTATCGAATTCACCGCCATGGGGGCCCTGATCAGACGCTCGCGTGCAGTAGGCGGTATAAAGCTCTTCTCGTAACACTCGATTGTTGGCAAACATCATAATTGCCATATAGCACGGGAACTCAAGATTCAGCAGATAACCATCCTGGTCTTTTGCTTGTGCTCTTTGTTTAGCTGCGGCAATAGCCGAGTCAGGTAAGCCATCTAGATCATTGGCATCATCTATCAGCTTTTCCCAGGCATTGGTTGCGTCCATGACGTTATCTGAGAATTCTGTTGTCAATTTAGACAAGGCCAGAGCTATTTCTCCAAATCGCTTTTTGGCGCTCTCATCAAGCGATACACCACCTAGCTCAAAATCCCTTAGCTCATGTTTTATCTGCTGTTGCTGTTCAGCACTTAGTGATGCGTATTCGGCATTATTTTTTAGGGTCAAGGTTGCATTAAAGAGATTGCTATTTTGTCCCAGTTCTGTGTAGTAGGCGCTAAATTTTGGCAAACAGCGGTTATAGACTTCTCTGAGTGCGTCGTTGTTCATCACAGAGTTCAAGTGGCTGATAGGAGACCAATAGAGACTCAGTGCATTGTGCACCTCACCCAGTGGCTGCATCAGAGAATCCCAATCTGGTTCTTGCTGCGCAGATACTGTTTTTACGACCTCTCGGCAATCAGCAAGCAAGCGATCTACTGTGGCTTCTATTTCATCAACGTTGATTGCTGAAAAATCCGGTCTGCGAACGAATGTGTTATCAGACATAAGCAAGTGTCCTATACGTCAAGGTTGGCTACCGACAGTGCATTTCGTTCAATAAAATCTCGTCTGGGTTCTACCTGATCGCCCATCAGCGTATCGAAAACCTCGTCTGCTGCTATTGCGTCTTCGATGCTTACCTGCAACATACGGCGAGCTTCAGGATCCATGGTGGTTTCCCAAAGCTGATCGGGATTCATCTCGCCCAGACCTTTGTAACGCTGGATGGTAAGACCACGCTTGGACTCTGCAATCAACCAGTCCATAGCCTCTTTGAAATTTGCTACTGGCAGATCTCTGTCGCCTCGCGCGACGTAAGCGCCCTCGCCCAACATGCCATCCAGCTTTTCGGCAAGCTTCGCTAAGCTGCGATAGTCCGGTGATTTAAAAAAGCCCGGATCCAGAATGATTTCCTTGTCGTTGCCATGAACTCTCCTTAGCAGTTGAACACCATGCTGCGCGTCTATCTCTATGGGATTGGCTTTGTATTGCGAAGTTTCAGACAAGTCTTCATTCAGCGTAGAGACAAGTTGTGTTGCATAGTTCTCGACCTTACCCACATCGCTTAGATCTTCTATGGACAAAGGTGTTTGGTTAAGAATGGCTTCCAGTACATCTCGATTGAAACGCCTTTCCATTCTGTTCATCAACAAGCCTACCCGCATATACTCCTGAGCGAGGGATTCGAAGCCTGTTTCGCTGATAGTAGGAGCATCTGCATTGACGTGCAATCGGGCACCATCAAGTGCCAGCTGTAGCAGGTAGGCATTCAATTCGGCATCATCTTTTACATAGCGTTCTTGCTTGCCTTTTTTAACCTTATACAGCGGCGGTTGCGCAATGTAGATATGGCCGCGACGAATGAGCTCAGGCATTTGTCGATAGAAAAAAGTGAGCAACAAGGTTCGTATATGTGAGCCATCGACATCAGCGTCAGTCATTATCACAATGTAGTGATAGCGCAGTTTGTCCGGGTCAAACTCGTCCCTGCCGATACCACAACCTAATGCAGTGATGAGCGTACCCACCTCTGCACTCTGCAGCATCTTGTCGAATCTTGCCTTTTCTACATTTAGAATTTTACCTTTAAGCGGCAAAATTGCCTGTCTGCGACGATCTCGACCCTGTTTTGCTGATCCACCTGCTGAATCTCCTTCCACCAGGTAAATCTCTGATTTTGCTGGATCTTTTTCCTGACAATCTGCTAGCTTGCCAGGCAAGCCGGCTATGTCCAGTGCACCCTTTCGACGCGTCATTTCGCGAGCTTTTCGAGCGGCTTCCCTGGCTCTGGCTGCGTCAACAATTTTTGCCGTTATCTCGCGAGCCTCACTTGGATTCTCTTGCAGGAAGTCATGCATGAACTCACCGAGTACAGATTCCACTATGCCTTTCACTTCTGAAGACACTAACTTATCTTTGGTTTGGGAGGAAAACTTCGGATCAGGTACCTTGACTGACAAGACGGCAGTTAAGCCCTCTCGCGCATCGTCGCCTGTGGCTGACACCTTCGCTTTGTTGCTTACACCACTGTTCTCCATGTACTGATTCAGGGTGCGCGTCATGGCAGATCTAAATCCGGCCAGGTGCGTTCCGCCATCTCGTTGGGGAATGTTGTTGGTAAAACAGAATATGTTTTCCTGGTAAGTTTCTGTCCACTGCAGAGCTACTTCGACAGCTACATCATCTTTGCTGCCCAAGGTATGAATGACGGTACTGTGTATGGCTGTCTTCTTACGATTAAGATGATCGACGAACGCGCTTATCCCGCCTTCGTATTCAAAGGTATCGGTTTGTTCAGTGCGATTATCAGTCAGGATTATGCGCACTCCGCTGTTTAGAAACGACAATTCTCTCAGACGCTTTGACAGTACATCGTAGTCAAAACGTATATTAGAAAAAGTGTCTGCACTGGGTTTGAAATGTATTTCAGACCCGGTTTTATCAGTCTTCTCCCCTGCTTTTAAATCAGTTACAGGTTCACTGTCAGCGTACTCCTGAGTATGCACATAGCCATCGCGGTGGATGGTCAGTTTCAGCCATTCGCTCAGAGCGTTCACGACGGATACACCTACACCGTGCAAGCCACCGGAAACCTTGTAGGAGTTGTCATCGAACTTACCACCGGCATGCAAAACGGTCATGATGACCTCTGCCGCTGAACGCCCTTCTTCTTTATGGGTGTCCACTGGTATGCCTCGGCCATCATCCGAGACGCTGACTGATTCATCCGTGTGAATAATGACATTGATGGCGCTGCAATGACCTGCCAGCGCCTCGTCTATCGAGTTGTCTACAACCTCGAAGACCATGTGATGCAAACCCGTCCCGTCATCGGTATCACCGATGTACATGCCCGGACGTTTACGAACAGCATCAAGCCCTTTCAGGACTTTGATATTGGAGGAATCGTAACTTGGATTATCGCTCATTCGGCCTATCTGCTTAGCGTAACCCTGCAATTATACTACCTTTTTAACCACGCCGTGCTCAATCAGATAACCCGAATGATCCTGTTGTTTCAGAACATCCAAATTGACACCTGAGACAAACACCTGGCCCTGTAAATCAACCAATTGCTGAATCAAACGCTGGGAGTGTTCTACATCGAGTTCGGATGTCAGATCATCACATAGCACAATAGCTTGACGCCTCTGTCCATCCTTTAACAGATCTAGTTGAGCCAGATGAAGTAAATATACCAGCACCTTCTGCTGACCTCTGGACAACACTTGCCTAGCTGAAACTTTATCGGACTGAATAGCTAATTCAGCACGATGAGGTCCATCTGTCGTTGTTTTCATTCTTCGGTGATAGTCCAGATTTTTGACCATCAACTCCTCCAAATCAAAATCAGCTGACCAGCCGGGCCTATATTGGAGTTCCACGTGGAACTTGGCATCCAGCGCTATCAAACGATGATCAAGAGCTACGCGCAATTTCTCCACGTAGGCGCGTCTGTAGGCGTCAAGTAGTTTCGCGTTTTCTACAAAAATGGCGTCCCAGGTCCTTAAATCAGCATCCGGAGCTAAATCGCGAAGCAGCTGGTTACGTTGTGATAACGATCTTTTGAATTGTCGCCAGGTATCAAAATAGTGGTGTTCCATGTGGAACACTCCCCAATCGAGAAATTGACGTCGTTCGTCAGGTCCTTCTTGAATCAGGCGATGGCTATCAGGAGTAAGGGATTTGACCGGCAAAAGCCGGGTTACCTCTGCAATACTTTGTATTTCTTCAAAATCCAGTCTCAGATCTACCGAGCCATCGCGCTGCTTACATAGCCCGGTTCTATGCTCGCGTTTCGAAGCAGGGTCATTGAAAAGGGCAGTGAGAGTAAATGCACTGGCATTACGACTTATGAGCTCTCGAGCTCTTCTAGTCCTGAAAGAGTGTCCGGTTGAAAGACATTGTATTGCTTCCAACACACTGCTTTTACCCGATCCGTTGTTTCCAGTGAGCAGATTTAGGCTAGGGTGGGGAGAGAGTGAAGCCTCGTCTACATTGCGAAAACTGGATATATCCAGCCGCGTTAGAATCACAGACGCATAGGCATGACAACATATTTGCTGTCGTTGGTAGTCTCCGGGGTAATCAAAGCACTGCTATTGCCATCCTTCAGCAGGATACGAGCGTTGTCAGTATCCAACGAATTTAGAACATCCAACAGGTAGGTAACATTGAAACCTATTTCCGCAGAATCTCCAGAGTAATCAACTTCCAGTTCATCTATTGCTTCTTCCTGATCTGGATTATTACTGGAAATTGTCAAAGTGCCAGTTTTCAGAGCGATACGAACACCCCGGTATTTTTCATTGGAAAGCACTGATGCTCGAGTCAGAGATTGCTTAAGCGAGTGGCAGTCAATTAGTAGTTCTTTGTTTCCATCCAAGGGTATAACCCGGTTGTAATCTGGAAAGCGACCATCGATTAGTTTTGTGCTGAGCCGGACTTGTCCCACTTGAATTTGCAGGTGTTGAGCTGTGATGAGCAGCGTGACTTCGTCGGTAGGTTCAACACCGCTTAACAGACGAAGCAACTCGTTGACGCTCTTGCGTGGAATGATAGCTCTGACTGGGGTTTCAGGTTCAGCGTCTGTAGTGCATTGTGAATAGGCGAGTCGATGCCCGTCGGTTGCTACACAAGATAGTCGTTCTGCACCAATCTCAAGCAACATGCCATTTAGGTAAAATCGAACGTCTTGCTGAGCCATTGAAAACGCTGTATTGCGAATACACTGATGGAGGACGTTTGCAGTGAGAACGACACGCTGCGGAGAATCAAGCTCTTCCACTTTTGGAAACTCTTCTGCCGAGAGGGTCGCTAAAGTAAATTTACTGCGGCCGGATTTAAAAACAACCTTGTCTCCAACATTGTCAAAATCGACTCTCGCTGAATCTGGAAGATGTTTGCATATTTCCAGTAACTTACGAGCAGGCACAGTGGTAGCACCAGTTTGATCTATATGGATATCCACTTTTGCCTGCATTTCAATTTCTGAATCAGACGCGGTGATTATCAGATGATCATTGTCCGCTTCAATCAACACATTTCCCAGAATAGGGGAGGTCTGCCGTCTCTCGACAGCACCGACCACATGCTGGAGTGGAGACAGCAGTGTTTCTCGTTGTGTACTGAATTTCATGGCAGTTAAAAAAAGTGTTTGTTTATATATTCTTTCTATTATGACTACTATTACTGAATAACTAGTCTGTGGATAACCCTTAAAATCTATTTAAAATCAATTACTTATTTGATTTTTCAGCTCTGTATATCTAGCCTTGAGCCGATTGTTATACCTGTGGTCAGATTGTGGATAACTTATACACTCTAGATTAATCCACTTTTAGCTTGCATGTTATCCACAGGTTTTTAGACTAACTTGATAGTGTCCTAAGCAGGTTACTGTAATCTTCTGTAATACCATCATCGGACTCTTTCAGTTCAGCTATTTTACGACAGGCGTGCAGGACCGTCGTGTGGTCACGCCCGCCAAATGACTGGCCAATCTCAGGCAGACTTTTACTGGTTAGATCCTTGGCCAGCGCCATGGCCAGCTGCCGAGGTCGTGCTATCGATCTTGATCGGCTCTTACCAGACATGTCTGCCAGCCGGATCTTATAGTACTCGGCCACGGTTTTCTGAATATTCTCTATAGTGACGGTCTTAGCTTGCACGGCAAGAAGATCGGCAAGCGCTTCTCTGGCAAACTCAAGAGTGATGGGTTTGCCAATCAGTTGTGAGTTTGCAATGACTCTCTTCAAAGCACCTTCAAGCTCACGCACATTGCTGCGGATGCGCTTGGCAATAAAAAAGCTGACCTCAGATGGCAGAATCACGCCGCTTTGCTCCGCCTTGCTGTTAAGAATGGCGACGCGCATCTCTAATTCCGGTGGCTCTATGGCAACAGACAGACCCCAGCCAAATCTGGTTTTAAGTCGTTCTTCCAAACCATTAACTTCTTTGGGGTATCGATCGCAGGTGAGGACGATCTGTTGATTGCCTTCGAACAGCGCATTAAAGTTGTGGAAGAACTCCTCCTGCGTTTGATCCTTACCGGCAAAAAACTGCACATCGTCTATCAGAAGAGCATCCAGTCCTCTATAGAACGATTTGAACTCATTCATTTTTCCGTGTTGCAGCGCACTGACCATGTCAGCGACGTAGCGCTCAGAGTTAATGTATTTCACCTTTGCATCAGGCTTATTGGCCACAATTTCATTACCGATGGCCTGCATAAGATGCGTCTTACCTAAACCGGAAGCCCCATAAATCAGGTAGGGGTTGTAAGCGGTACCCGGGCTTGTGCCGATTTGAAGAGCGGCTGCTCGGCCCAGCTGATTGCTTTTGCCTTCTACGAGTGTGTTGAAGCTGAACTGCGGCTTCAAATTCGAATTGTACTCAGTATCAGGTTTCACCACGTGTGGCTTGGCAACCTGGGAATGGGCAGGTGCCTGTCCCAACTTATTTTTGGGGATACCTGGTGCGTTAGCTAACAATCCGGTGCCAATAACCAACTTAACCAAAACAGGGTTTGGTTCGGACAACGCTGTGGCTATTTCCTGTATGCGTGCGAAAAAGCTGCTTTGCACCATGTCCAGGACAAACCGGTTTGGTGCAAGGATGTTAAGTTGCTCATTCTCCAGCTGAGCTTGAAGTGGTCTGATCCACGTATTCAATTGTTGATCAGACAGCTCTGTTTCGAGTTGCGATAGACAGCGATCCCAAAGTGGTGCACTCAACTGCAGTATCTCCAAAGCGAAAAAGGCTTGTATCGGTGATTCAACTTAATCACCACTACGCCGGCGGGGGATAAGAACTTTACGCGAATAAGCAGCTCGGTTTCAATGAATAACGAAGGTAATTTGGTCTCTCTTTTGAAAACAATAACTAACGTAAGCAGGTTGGCCCGGGATAACAGGGCCAGGGTTTCCAGATAGATCATGTGCAGGAAAATTGCTGTTCTTTGCTTGACCTTCTGATCCATTCAACATACTATTGGGGGTTCGTTAACGACACGTGCAGCCTCAGCGCTGCTATTGAGTACAGCCGACATGAAAAGAACGTATCAACCGAGCAAAATCAAACGTGCTCGCACCCACGGATTTCGCGCTCGCAAGGCGACTCGCGGGGGTAGGGCTGTGTTGGCTGCTAGACGTAGAAAGGGCAGGGCGCGCCTGAGCGCTTGAGTCTGGCTGTATTGCCAAACCCCTGTACTGGCGACTCTGATCAATCTTCTGAGAAACCAGGTTCAGCTGCTGCAAATAGTCAGAACGTCGAGCCTCTAGGCTTTCCTCGGGAAGCCCGATTGTTATCTGCTGCCGACTACAACTCAGTCTTCAAGCAAAACCAGCGATTTGGTGACAAATATTGGACGGTGCTCGTTCGTCGTGTACCTGGTTCTGCAGCCCGTCTCGGATTGGCTGTAGCCAAGAAAAGGGCCAAACGAGCCGTCGATCGAAACAAGCTAAAGCGCATTGCCAGAGAAGCTTTTCGGTTGCAACAGTCGAGTTTGTACGGTACCGAGTTAGTTGTCATGAACCGGGACGCAGCGGCATCGGCTGATGCAGTCAGTTTGCGTCGGGCGTTCGACAGATTGCTGGGTAAGATACAAAAAAGCACCGCAATTTAACACTGGGTGCCAAAACAGGCGATAATGTCGGCATGCTTCGGTTAATCGCTTTCTACCGTCGATGGATTAGTCCATTATTGCCACCGCGGTGCCGGTTTGTACCCAGCTGTTCAGAGTATGCGGCCGAAGCAATAGAAACGTACGGAACTGCGCGGGGTGGCTGGTTGGCTGCCAAACGCGTATGTCGATGTCATCCTTTTCACCCTGGTGGTTTTGATCCTGTGCCGCAAAAGACGAGTCAACAAACTGAACACTTGAAAACAAGTGAGCAGAATGACGAGACAAATGGTTCAAACCCCACTCTTGAACAATCTAATCAGTAATGGAAACCCAACGACTGCTGTTGTACCTCGCATTCGGTTTTTTAAGTCTCATCATCTATCAGACATGGATGATGGACTACCACGCACCAGCGCCGATCGCTCAAACAGGCACTGCAACACCTGGTAGCGCAGCAGGTACCGCCACTACACTGGCTGATGCTCCCAGCGCAGCAGACCTGCCCAATGCAACAGTCGGAAGTGTTTCACCCAGTGCACCTGCCCAGATCCAGGGTGATGCTAATGCATCAAACGTCTCGGTTACGACTGACGTAATTGACGTAAGAATCAGCACACAAGGCGCCACCGTAACAGGCGTACAGCTACTGGACTATTCAGTCTCGATAGAGCAGCCGGACACACCGTTTCTGATGATGAGCGATGATCCCTTGCACTATCTCGTGGCCGAATCAGGATTACAATCCCGCGCTAATGTGGCAGCCCCCACCCATAGGGAGTTGATGACTACCAACTCTGACAGCTATTTCATGGCAGATGGTCAAGATACCCTGGCTATCCCGTTCGAATGGACCTCTGACTCAGGAGTCAAGGTCACCAAAACTCTAACGTTTACTAGAGGCAGTTATGTTGTGACTGTCGACTATCTCATCGAAAATGGTTCAGGTGAGGAGTGGACGGCCAACCAGTATCGACAGTTAAAGCGTAAGCCGGGTACAAAGGACGAAAAGCAGCAATTTCTCAACACATACATAGGCGGTGTTGTCAGTAACCAGGAAGACCGATACACCAAAGTCTCATTTGGTGACATGGAAGACGAAGATCTGAATGTGTCAGCCACCGATGGATGGGTAGCCATGATTCAGCACTATTTTGCGGCCGCCTGGGTACCGACAGATGGAGAGCAGAATACGGCATACAGTCGCTACTTGCCTGCAGAGAACAGATATCTCATAGGCATGGTTTCCTCAGCGCAGTCCATTCCTCCTGCCGGACAGGGCTCATTCAGCAGCACCATGTATGTAGGGCCCAAAATACAAGACAATCTCTCGGCAGTGGCTGAGCATCTTGAACTGACTGTGGACTTTGGCTGGCTGACCATCATTGCACAGCCACTATTCTGGATACTCAAAACCATTCATGGCTTTGTCGGCAATTGGGGTTGGGCAATCATCTTTACCACCTTCATTATAAAAGCCGTATTTTATAAACTATCTGAGGCCAGCTATCGCTCAATGGCTAAGATGAAAATGCTGCAGCCCAAACTAGCATCGCTTAAAGAACGTTACGGTGATGACAGAGCAAAAATGGGTCAAGCAACCATGGAGATGTATAAAAAGGAAAAGGTAAATCCCTTAGGCGGGTGTTTGCCGATGATTGTTCAGATCCCTGTGTTTATCGCCTTGTACTGGACGCTGCTGGAAAGTGTTGAACTTCGTCAGGCTCCATTCATGTTGTGGATAAAGGATCTGTCTATTAGAGATCCTTTCTTTATTCTGCCGGTAATCATGGCAGCCACCATGTACTTTCAACAAAAGCTTAATCCTGCTCCAGTTGATCCAATACAAGCTAAGGTTTTTCAGTTTCTACCGCTCATATTCGGTGTTTTCTTTGCATTTTTCCCTGCTGGTTTGGTGTTGTACTGGGTGGTCAATAACAGTCTATCCATAGCACAGCAGTACTACATAACGCGGCATGTCCTGGCCGATAAAAGTAACAAGAACTAGCGCGCTGCCCACTTTGCATTCTGCGGTGGGTGAACGCATAGTTTTTGATATCGAATAAGCGAATGACAAACACTGGCGATACTATTGCAGCTGTTGCCAGCGGAGCAGGGCGGGCCGGCATAGGTATAGTCAGAGTCAGTGGTGCACTGGTACCCGATATAGCCAAGGCTATAACCGGCCAGGATCTAAATCCAAGGTACGCGCACTATCTGCCTTTTAAAGACGAACATGCACAGACAATCGATGTCGGTATCGCTATTCGCTACGATGCGCCGCATTCGTTTACAGGTGAGCCGGTATTGGAACTTCAAGGCCACGGTGGGTCGGTCGTTCTCGATATGGTGTTGCAACAGGTTCTGGCACTAGGCGCTAGACCTGCTCGCGCGGGAGAGTTTTCTGAACGTGCATTCTTGAATGACAAACTCGATCTGGCACAAGCTGAAGCCATCAGCGACTTGATTGATAGCAGCAGCGAAAGTGCTGTTCGAGCGGCGTTACGCTCCATGAGCGGAGAATTTTCAGCACACGTTGCTCGTATCCAGGAAGAATTGATAGCGCTTCGTGTTTGGCTGGAGGCAGCACTGGATTTTAGTGAAGAAGATATCGACTTTCTAGCAGATGGAGCATTGCAGGAACGTTGCAGTGAACTACTAACAGATTTCGATTCTCTTCTGGCACGTGCGCAGCAAGGGCAACGTTTGCGTGATGGATTGACTATCGTCATCGCTGGCGTGACCAATGCTGGAAAGTCCAGTCTACTCAATGCTCTGTCAGGAGATGACACGGCAATCGTCACGGATATAGAAGGAACCACACGTGATATTTTGCGACAGGAAATAGCGATAGAGGGCGTGCCGATACATATTGTGGATACAGCAGGTCTTCGCGATACAACAGACTTTGTCGAGCAAGAAGGTATACGACGTGCGCAACTAGCAATGCAATCAGCTGATCATATATTGATTATTGTTGATGCAAGTCAACCAGCTTTACCTGCAGTAGTATTACCTGAGTCGATCGGTCAAACCATCGTTGTTAACAAAAGTGATTTGGTTTCACAGGCAGAGTTGCTAAAGCTCAGTGGGCTCTATTCAGCCGATATTGTCCTGTCTGCCAAAACACACTCAGGTATTGATCAATTGCGAAAACATCTGCTTACACTCGCTGGTCACAACAGCGCAATCGAAGGTGTTTATAGTGCCAGAAGACGTCATCTGACTGCTTTGAATAATGCAAGAAAAGCAACAGACGGTGCACTGCAGCGATTGCGCGATAACACCATGCCGGAGTTGGCTGCAGAGGAGCTTCGTTTGGCGCAAAAGTCGCTGGATGAAGTCACCGGACGATTTGATTCAGAAGATCTTTTGGGTAGAATATTTTCTGATTTCTGTATTGGTAAATAGTCTAAGGCCAGTGCCTTTGGGCCTGTTTTTTGTGGGGTATGATCACAAGGCAAGTACCTTAAGCTGAGTCGTCTATACCAAATTGCATAGCGGCTAACCGCGCATAGAGACCTTGCTTGTTTATGAGTTGTTGGTGGTTACCGCTTTCTACTACACGACCTTCATCTAACACCAGAATGTTATCAGCGTTAATGATGGTGGCGAGTCTATGGGCGATAACAAGTGTGGTTCTGCCGCTCATAGCCTGATCAAGCGCCAGCTGCACCTTGCGTTCGCTCTCAGCATCAAGCGCACTGGTCGCCTCGTCAAGCAATAACAATGGTGGGTTTTTTAGCAACGCTCTGGCAATAGAAAGGCGTTGACGTTGACCGCCGGAAAGACGAACACCTTTTTCACCGAGATAGGTTTGGAACCCCTCAGGTAAGCGCTCTATAAAACCAAGGGCTTGCGCATCTTCTGCAGCTTTTCTGATGTGTTCATCTGTAGCGTTTAGATCACCGTAGCGTATATTGGCTGACACATCATCAGAGAATACGACGCTCTCTTGCGAAACAAATCCAATAGCTTTTCTTAGACCTGACAAGGTTAGCTGATTGATGGGTGTGCCATCGAGAGTAATGGTGCCCGATTGAGCATCATAAAATCTTAACAACAGTTGCAGTACCGTTGTCTTACCCGCACCGGACGGGCCTACTAATGCAACAGTCTCACCTGGATTCAGAGAAAAGCTTAGCCGATCCAGTGCTAGTTCTTCTGTTCGGCTAGGATAGCTGAAGCGGATATCAGTAAATACAACAGCGGCACCATTTTCAGAGGAACTAGTTGGGCGCTCTAGAGTGCCGGATTCAATAACAGCTTTTGCATCCAGTAATTCCAGTAATCGTTCAGTAGCGCCAGCTGCTCGTTGTACATCACCTAAAACCTCCGCCAGTGCGCCAGTAGAGCCCCCGACTAGCGCAGCGTATAAAATGAACTGGGTTAACAGCCCGGCAGACATCCGGCCATCAATAACAGCTTGCGCGCCCAGCCAAAGCACAAAAACGATCGATGCAAAAACCAGAGTTATGGCAATAGCTGTTAGAAAGGCTCGATTGCGGTTGCGCTTGATGGCCGTATCAAACGCGTTATCAGCTGCAACAGCATAGCGTTGCGACTCCATGTTTTCCCGAACATAGCTTTGTACAGTTTGCATGGCATTGAGGGTTTCATTTGCCAGTGCACCGGTATCAGCTAACTTGTCCTGGCTGTCCCTGGAGAGCTTGCGCACCCGTCTACCAATAACAAGGATTGGTACAACAACAACAATTAGCAAGCCGACGATAATACTGGCCAAGGGTGGGCTTGACCAGATCATCATGGCAAGTGCGCCCATAAACAGTAGTGAGTTTCGCAAGCCAAGTGAGATGCTTGAGCCAATTAATGATTGGATCAGTGTGGTATCACTGGACAAGCGAGATTGAACCTCGCCGGTTCTTAATGTTTCAAAAAACTCGGGGTCTTGATGAAGCACTCGAGTAAATACTGCTTTTCTAAGGTCAGCTGTTATTCGGTCACCGAGCCAGGAGACGCAGTAAAAGCGAACCGCAGTGGCGGTAGCCAGCACCAATGCTACTGCGAACAATGACAGAAATACCCCATTGACATGCGAACTACCGTTGCTGGAGTTTGTAATGTCAGGAACAGTGAAACCCTGATCAATTAACAGCCGAAACGCCATCGGTATAGCCAGTGTAGCGGCGGCAGCTATAAGCAGCGCACCGCCTGCTAACCATACCCGGCTGCGATAAGGAGCTAAAAATGGCAAAAGCCGCGCCAGGGTTTTCCAGGCAGGCAGATCACTGGCAGAATGGGTCATGCCATATTATGCGTGATTTTTTGCTATCGGCGGGGCAGTTGCTACACGCTCTTTTCCGTGCTCTTCAAAGCATAGTGGCTTTGAATGTAGCTTTTAACGGTCTCTTAGCGCTGCGGGTCACGCGTGACTGTTTTCATCATCGTTTTCATAGATCGATATTTAACGAATACGGCTTATTAACATAAGTGCGGCGAAGGTTTGTCTGTCCCGCGAGTTTCGCAAGGCACCTCTCATGTAATGCCTTGTTAGCGCTAGGATTCGGCGATAAGAAGGCCTCACTCCGAAATCTCTTATATCGGATACACGGCACTGAAAAAACCTGTCAACGCCCTTATACTGGTGGGTCAGTAGTGTGTGAGCGCAGAACATGCAGTTCCCAACAGTCTTTGATGTAATTGTTGTCGGTGGTGGCCATGCAGGCACTGAAGCCGCGTTGGCAGCTGCGCGTACGGGTGCCAGTACGCTTTTACTGACTCACAATATTGATACCTTGGGCCAGATGAGCTGTAACCCAGCCATAGGCGGAATAGGTAAAGGCCACCTGGTTAAGGAGATCGATGCCCTGGGCGGTGCCATGGGCGTGGCCGCTGACCAGGCAGGTATCCACTTTAGAACCTTGAATTCGAGAAAGGGCCCTGCTGTTAGAGCGACGCGAGCCCAGGCAGATCGTCAGCTATATCGTTGCGCCATTCGATCAATACTTGAAAATCAGCCTAATCTCACTTTGTTTCAGCAAGCGGTGGATGATCTGATTCTTAGTAACGTGTCTACACCGGGATCCGTGGAGGCTGAGGTTCGTGGTGTAGTAACACAACTAGGAGTGCGATTCACCGCCAAGACTGTGGTGTTAACGGTGGGCACTTTTCTCGCTGGCAAGATTCATGTTGGCGAGGCAAATCAGTCGGCAGGTAGAGCAGGAGACCCTCCAGCAACGACGCTTGCTGAAAAACTGCGCGAAATGCCGTTCGAAACCGGTCGCCTTAAAACGGGAACACCACCACGTATAGACGGGCGAAGCATCAATTACAGCACGCTAAAAGCTCAGCCGGGCGATCAACCTAGACCAGTATTCTCTTATATGGGGACAGAGGCAGATCACCCGCAACAGGTGAACTGCCACATCACAGAAACCAATGCCCGCACGCATGACATCATCCGCAACGCATTGCACCGCTCGCCGCTGTTTTCAGGTGACATAGAGGGCGTAGGCCCGAGATATTGTCCATCCATTGAAGACAAGGTAGTGCGCTTTGCCGACAAGGATTCGCATCAGATATTTATAGAACCAGAAGGTCTCAGCACTCATGAGATCTATCCCAACGGGATATCAACCAGTTTGCCTTTCGATGTTCAAATTGATTACGTTCAATCGATCCGTGGATTTGAAGATGCGCACATCACACGTCCAGGCTATGCGATCGAGTACGACTATTTTGACCCTCGTGGTTTACGTGCATCGCTGGAAACTAAAAGCGTAGGTGGCCTGTTTTTCGCCGGGCAGATCAACGGTACAACGGGTTACGAAGAAGCTGCAGCCCAAGGCTTGATTGCGGGCTTAAACGCTGCTCGTCAAGTCAATGGGCTGGAGCCCTGGACACCGCGTCGTGATGAAGCCTACATCGGAGTACTGATCGATGATCTCATTACCCGTGGTACGCGAGAGCCTTATCGCATGTTCACCAGTCGAGCTGAATACAGGCTGAAACTGCGCGAGGACAATGCAGATCTTCGCTTGACCGCTGAGGGGCGCGAAATGGGGCTGATTGATGAGCATCGCTGGGGTGCGTTTTGTGCCAAATCTGATGCCATCGATACTTTAAAGAATCGTATCGATACCTTGTTCATCAGGCCGAACACATCACAGGCTCAAGCCCTGGCAGATGCAACGGGCATGAGCTTTGCGCGCGAACGTCGATTGACTGAATTGCTCAAGATGCCTGAAATCAAGTTGCAGCAGCTTCTCGATATTGTGTTGCCAACAGATGAAACCATGCCAGCTCAGGTTGTAGAGCAGGTAGAGATACAAGGCAAATATGCAGGCTATCTTGATCGGCAGCAGGCAGATATAGACAAGACTCTGACTCAGCAGGAGATCAGCCTGCCCGACTCCCTCGATTATGCTGATGTAACCGGCTTATCAAATGAAGTAAAGCAAAAATTCACCGAACACCGTCCGGAAACTATTGCTCAGGCTGCCCGTATTTCAGGCGTCACACCGGCAGCCATATCGCTGTTGCTGGTGCACCTGAAAAAACATGACTACAAGATGAGCGCCTGATTCGACCTAAGCCAGGCAGTATTTCAGACTATGAGCGTGAGTCAGTCACTTAAAGATCAACTGGATCGCGGTCTGGATGCGCTCGCCGCGATGGGTCTGGCCGGCATCGATCAAAGTACCCGAGGGCAATTGTTGGGTTTTGTTGGTCTGCTGGCTAAATGGAACCGTGTGTACAACCTGACGGCCGTGCGCGATCCTCAGGAAATGGTGACCCGCCATTTACTTGATAGTCTCGTGCTTAGCCCTTGGTTACCCGGTGCCGCAACTAATCCTGCCGATGTGTCTGATCGTACGGATGTGCTGGATATTGGAACGGGGGCAGGTTTGCCTGTGTTGCCCCTGGCAATCGTACACCCGGAACTCTCGTTTAAATCGGTAGAATCTAATGGCAAGAAAGCCCGGTTTCAGCAGCAAGCCCTGCTCGAATTGGGTTTGGCAAATGTACAGATTGAGCAAAAACGGATCGAAGATGTGAACGCTCAGGCCAGATTTGTAACCTCCCGAGCGTTCACCGCGCCAGTAGATTTTTTACGCATTGCTGAGCCTTTATGTGCGAAAAATGGCCTTGTGGCGATCATGTTGGGCCTGGCAGAGCGGTTGCCGGATGCGTTACCTGAGCCGTTTGTGCTACAGCAGTTGGTGAAAGTCGATGTACCGAACACAGAATCGGCACGGCATGTAGCACTGTGTCGCCGATCAGAGCCGTTATAGATTACACTTCTCCCATGAGTCGCATAATAGCTATCGCCAATCAGAAGGGTGGAGTCGGTAAGACCACCACCACCGTCAATTTGGCGGCAGCCCTGGCGAGTATGCAAAAGCGGGTTTTACTGATTGACCTGGATCCACAAGGTAACGCAACCATGGGGTGCGGCATCGACAAATACGATGTGGAAGACACCGTATTTGACGTGCTGGTGGAAGATATGCCCGTGGTCGATGCGTGCCAAAAGTCACCCGAAAACGGCTGCGATGTGTTGCCGGCGACGGCTGATTTGACGGCAGCAGAGGTTGAGCTGATGACCATGGAGCAGCGAGAGCAACGATTGCACCTGGCATTGCAGAAGGTTAAGTCTGACTACGACTATATGCTGATTGATTGCCCACCATCGCTCAACATCCTGACATTAAACGCTTTTGTGGCAGCTGATAGTGTGCTGGTGCCGATTCAATGCGAATACTATGCTCTTGAAGGTCTGTCAGCACTGCTTGAAACCATAGAAGGGGTTCGCGAAAGCGTTAACCCGGACTTAGCCATAGAAGGCTTGCTGCGCACCATGTACGATGGCCGCAACAAACTGGGTGTAGAGGTATCGTCACAGCTTATAGAGCATTTTGGAGAGCAGGTTTTTCGTACTGTGGTCCCTCGTAATGTTCGTCTGGCAGAAGCACCGAGTCATGGTGTCTCGATTATGCAGTACGACCGAACATCAAGAGGCGCCTTGGCCTATCTGGCTCTGGCCGGTGAAATACTGCGAAGAAGAGCGCGTGATGACCGACCTGCTGCTAATTTGCAAAGCGCAGCTGAACCTGCGCCAACATCATCCACAACGGCGTCTGAGACGCCCGACGTAGAATCTGTCGATGGCTAAAAAACGTATGGGCCGAAATCTTGATGCGCTGCTTGGTGGTGCGTCCAGAGAACGGGCAACGAGTGCTTCAAGCGCTGACAAACCCTCGGAAGACGTAGCCGCCGACGCAGCATCTGCTGATAGCGGTGCACAGACAGGCTCACAACCGACAGAAACCCGTCCCGGCAATGCCCGGCCCGTGCTTCGTGAAGTGTCCAGTATCGATGTAAACACCGCTCCACCAGCCACCAGCCCGGAAGAGCCGGAGAGTGATCCGGCTGCTCGCGGCGTAGCGTCTGATCGTTTGCGCATTATTGGCGTTGATCAGATTCGCCGGGGTACCTACCAGCCCAGACGATTGTTCGATCAGGAGCTGTTGCAGGAACTGGCAGACTCGCTAAAGGCTGAGGGTATGATCCAGCCAATTATCGTCCGCCCATTCGGGGACGCCTATGAGCTGGTGGCGGGCGAGCGCCGTTGGCGAGCTGCGCAGCTGGCAGGATTTTCAGAAGTTCCTGCGATTATTCGTGAAATGGAAGACAAATCAGTCGCTGCGGTCTCCATCATAGAGAATATTCAGCGCAAAGATCTTAACCCCCTGGAGGAAGCTGCAGCATTCGAAAGGTTGTGCGATGAGTTTGGCATGACCCACAAGGCGGTGGCTGAGTCGGTTGGCCGATCCCGGGCATCTGTAACCAACCTGATGCGTTTGCTGGAGCTGCACGCGGAAGTGAAAGTGCTGGTGGACAAGGGCGAACTGGAAATGGGTCATGCGCGAGCGCTGCTGGGTGCACCTGTATCGCGTCAGCATGAATTGGCTCAGAGAATCGTCAAGCAGGGCTTGACAGTGCGGGCCGTGGAAAAACTGGTGCGCAGCCTCGATGAAGATGGCAATGAGCCGGCGAAGAATGCCGGATCGACAATGGCGGATCCTGATATAGAGCGTTTGAGCAAGAAGCTTGGAGATACGCTGGGCGCCGCAGTTCGCATACAGCACAAGCCAACAGGTGCCGGTAAACTGGAAATAAACTACTCATCAGTAGCCGAGTTGCAGGGCATCCTGGCTCATATCAAATAGAAACTGATAAGTGGTGCCGGGTAGCCGGAACAAAGCCTATGATTATTATTTAATTGTAGAAGCGCTAAGAGATAAAAAACGCTGCTATACTTCCGCCGTTCAAAGCCGGACTAATGGCTGTGCTTAGCCATTTTCTACTGCTTAATACTCCAGGGCGTTGTCATGCGACATGCTGAACAGCGTTTGCGCGTCATCAAGCTCCTGCTGATCTGGCAGATGCTTGGAGCAGTATTAGTGGGGCTAGCGGGGTTTTTTTGGAATGAGGGAGCGGCGTTAGCTGCTTTCCTGGGTGGCATGATAGTTGTGTTGCCAAATTGTTATTTTGCTTTCCGTGCCTTCAAGCATCGGGGGGCAAGAGCAGCACGGTTGATTGTGCGCTCTTTTTACGCAGGGGCTGCAGGCAAAATGTTGCTTACAGCAGGCATGTTTACGTTGGTGTTTGTCAATTTGAAACCCTTGAACGCACCGGCAGTGTTCATAGGTTTTACAGTAGTACAGACGCTCAATTGGATAGTGCCGTTGGTGATCGGCAGGCAGGAAGCCGCCAAAGTAAAGTTTTTTAGTAAATAAATTGTAGTTATAGATATCACTAGCCGTTACAGGCTCCAGTCCAGACTTAAGCGTTGAAATCATGGCCAGTAGTCACGCACCGACAACGACAGAATACATAGGTCACCACCTGCAAAATTTGGTGGTCGGCATTCACCCGGAAAACGGGTTTAGTATTGCTCATGGCGCTGAAGAAGCAGCGGCGATGGGTTTCTGGGCTTTGCACCTGGATTCCATGTTCTGGTCCATTGGCCTTGGCGCACTTTTTATCTGGCTGTTCAAAAGCGCGGCTGAGAAAGCAACATCGGGCGTACCCGGAGGCTTGCAGAATTTTGTCGAGTTGATTGTCGAGTTTGTCGACAGCAATGTTCGAGAGACCTTTCACGGCAAGAGTGAAGTTGTCGCACCTCTGGCTCTAACCATCTTTGTCTGGGTTTTCCTGATGAACCTGATGGATCTTGTGCCAGTGGATCTGATCCCGCGCATCACAGAAGCAGTCGGTATCCCGTACATGAAAGTCGTACCAAGTACTGACGTCAATGTCACCTTGGGCATGTCACTTTCTGTCTTCGCCCTGATGATCTATTACAGCTTCAAAATCAAAGGCGCTGGCGGTTTTTTCAAGGAACTGGCTTTCCAGCCCTTCAATAGCCCCAACATGTTGGTTCAGATTATATTCGTTCCCATTAATTTGCTGCTGGAAGGTGTTGCCTTGCTGGCCAAGCCAATCTCACTGGCGCTGCGACTGTTCGGAAACATGTACGCTGGCGAACTTATCTTTATCCTGATCGCGTTGTTACCGTTTTACGCGCAGTGGGTTCTTTCTGTGCCTTGGGCGATCTTCCATATACTCGTCATCACGCTGCAGGCGTTCATTTTCATGATGTTGACCATCGTGTACATGAGCATGGCGCACGAAAGTCATTAGGGTTTAGTTCGATCTGTTGTTCCCGATTTTGTAGTGCTTAATTTTTGTATTTAATCTTTAATCGTTTTTTAACTGTTTATATATTTGGAGTTAGTCATGGAAACTGTAGTTGGCCTAACCGCTATCGCTGTATCTTTGTTGATTGGTCTTGGCGCACTGGGCACCGCAATTGGTTTCGGTTTGCTGGGTGGTCGTTTTCTGGAAGGTGCTGCACGTCAGCCAGAGATGACACCGATGCTGCAGGTCAAGATGTTCATCGTTGCTGGCCTGCTTGATGCGGTTCCCATGATCGGTGTTGGTATCGGCTTGTTCTTCACATTCGCTAACCCCTTCATTGGTCAAGTCGCCGGATAATCAACCGGATCATCGACTTGAATCCTATTAAGGGTCCTAAGACTGGAGAGCAAACGTGAACCTGAATCTCACATTACTTGGTCAGGCCATCTCGTTCGCGATCTTCGTCATCTTCTGCATGAAGTACGTGTGGCCGCCCATCATGGGTGCGTTGCGCGAACGTCAGGCCAAGATAGCGGAGAGCCTCGCAGCAGCCGAACAAGGCGAGCAGCGACGTGAAGAGGCAGAGGCTGAAATCGCCACGATGTTGCAGGATGCGAAAGCACAGGCAGCAGAAATCGTAGCGTCTGCGCAAAAGCGTGGTAACGAAATTGTTGAAGACTCCAAGGCAACTGCCCGCTCTGAAGGTGAGCGACTGGTTGCGGCGGCTCAGTCTGAAATAGAGCAAGAAGTCATTGGTGCGCGCGAAGCGTTACGCAAGCAGGTCGGTAGCATTGCTGTTGACGGTGCTCGCAAGATCCTCGGTTCCGAGGTAAATGCAGACTCGCATGCGAAGGTTATCGACGATCTGGTAGGCCAGATCTAGTATGGCTGACTTCACCACAGCGGCTCGGCCGTATGCGAAAGCTGTTTTCGAGCTGGCGCAAGAGACCAGTCAGTTTGATGCCTGGTCTGGCCGTTTGTCTTTCTGGTCTGCACTGGTAACCAATCCTGATATGTCTCAACGCCTGGAAGCTCCCGGCCTGACGCATCAGGACAGGGCCGGCATGATCGAAGCTGTCGCCGGTGACGAAATGGATGATCAAAGCCGTAACTTTGTACGTCTACTGTCGGAAAACAATCGCGTAGCGTTGTTGCCCGATATCTTTGGCATATACGAATCTCTTCGTGCCGAAGCGGAAGGCGAAATCGAAGCAACGGTTACATCTGCTTTCGAGCTAACCGATCAGCAGCGAGACAGCATCACAAATGCACTGTCAAAGCGGCTTGATCGTAAGGTTCGAATCGTCAATGTCGTAGATACAGACCTGATCGGGGGCGCGATTATACGCGCCGGTGATCTGGTCATCGATGGCTCGCTCAAAGGGCGGGTAGAGAACATGGAGCGCGCTGTCGTCAATTGATGACGCGCTGCTTTAGCGGTGAAGTTTGCCGCAAAGAATTTGTTACAACGAGAGTGCTAGCTCTGGTTGTGGCACACCAGTTTCCAGAGGATTGATGTCATGCAACTGAACCCATCCGAAATCAGCGAGCTGATAAAACAGCGGATTGGCAATTTCGAAGCGTCTGCGGACGCTCGCACGGAAGGTACCATTGTTAGTTTAAACGACGGTATCGTGCGAATTCACGGTCTCACAGACGCCATGTCAGGTGAGATGATTAAGTTTAACAACGACCTTTACGGCCTGGCGCTTAACCTTGAGCGTGATTCGGTTGGTGCGGTTGTTCTGGGTAACTACGAAGAGCTCTCAGAAGGCGACAAAGTAGAGTGTACCGGTCGTATTCTGGAAGTACCTGTAGGTCCGGAACTGCTGGGTCGAGTTGTAAACTCACTGGGTGAGCCTATTGATGGCAAAGGCCCGATTGAATCCAAGCTGACTTCTCCTATCGAGCGAGTTGCACCGGGTGTAATCGAACGTCAATCAGTTGATCAGCCAGTACAGACTGGTCTGAAAGCGATCGATGCGATGGTACCGGTAGGGCGCGGACAGCGCGAACTCATTATCGGTGACCGCCAGACAGGTAAGACTGCTGTAGCGGTTGATGCAATCATCAACCAGGCCGGTACGGGTATCAAATGTGTTTACGTTGCTATCGGTCAGAAGCAATCAACTATTGCGAACGTTGTAACCAAGCTTGAAGAGCATGGTGCAATGGAAAACACCATTGTTGTTGCAGCGGGCGCGGCTGATTCTGCCGCTATGCAGTACATCGCACCATACTCGGGTTGTTCCATGGGTGAGTACTTCCTTGATCGCGGCGAAGATGCACTCATTGTTTATGATGATCTCACCAAACAAGCCTGGGCTTATCGTCAGGTATCGTTGCTGCTGCGTCGACCACCGGGTCGTGAAGCGTATCCTGGTGATGTTTTCTATCTGCATTCACGTTTGCTGGAACGAGCTTGTCGCGTTAATGCCGACTACGTAGAAAAATTCACCAACGGTGAAGTGAAAGGCAAGACCGGTTCACTAACTGCTTTGCCTATCATTGAAACGCAAGCGGGTGACGTATCTGCTTTCGTACCGACAAACGTTATATCGATCACCGATGGTCAGATATTCCTCGAAACCGACTTGTTCAACGCGGGTATCCGACCAGCGATCAACGCAGGTCTGTCCGTTTCACGTGTAGGTGGTGCTGCTCAAACCAAAATCATCAAGAAACTGGGTGGTGGCGTTCGTCTGGCACTCGCTCAGTATCGTGAATTGGCTGCATTCGCCCAGTTCGCCTCTGATTTGGACGAAACTACCCGTAAGCAGTTGGAACGTGGTCAACGCGTTACCGAGTTGATGAAGCAAAAGCAGTACGCGCCATTGTCAATTTCAGAAATGGGCGTTTCTCTTTATGCTGCAAACGAAGGGTTTCTGGATGATGTTGACGTCAACAAGATCGTCGACTTCGAAGAAAGCATGCACGCTCATTTTCGTAGCAACCACCAGGACCTGCTCGATCAGGTTGAGCAAAGTGGTGACTGGAATGATGACATTCAGGCTGCCTTCCATAAAGGCCTGGAAACCTTCAAGGCTAACGGAAGCTGGTAGAGCCAGTCGGTTACTATTAGCTGAGAGAGACTGATATGGCTTCAGGTAAGGAAATACGCACGCAGATCAAGAGTATCCAGAATACTCAGAAGATCACCAAGGCCATGGAAATGGTGGCGGCTTCGAAAATGCGCAAGGCGCAGGATCGAATGCGGGCGAATCGTCCATATGCGCAAAAAATGCGCAGTGTAATTGGCCACGTGGCATCGGCAAATGTTGAGTATCACCATCCCTATCTGATGGACCGACATGAAGTCAGTCGTGTTGGCTACATTGTGGTATCAACAGACCGCGGTTTATGTGGTGGTCTGAATACTAATGCGTTCAAAGCAGCTGTTGCTTCCATGAGTCAGTGGTCAGAGCAGGGCGCTGAAATCGATGTGGTTACTATCGGCAAGAAGGCGGGTCAGTTCTTCAGCCGTATGGGTGCAAACATTGTCGGTAAAGTAGAAGATCTAGGTGATTCTCCGGAGATGGCTGAACTGATTGGATCAGTTCGCGTCATGCTTGACGCCTATGATGAAGGTCGTATAGATCGACTGTTTATCGTAGAAAACGAGTTTGTGAATACCATGACTCAGTCACCGGGTGTCACTCAGTTATTGCCTGCCGCTGCAGATGAGGACGAGCAGCTCAAGCATCATTGGGATTACATCTACGAGCCCGATGCAAAGGAAGTAGTGGATCATCTGATGGTGCGTTACATCGAGTCGCTGGTTTATCAGGCGGTAGTCGAGAACGTAGCCTGCGAGATGTCAGCACGAATGATTGCAATGAAGAGCGCCTCTGACAATGCAGGCGAGCTTATCGGAGAGTTGCAACTGGTGTACAACAAGGCGCGCCAGGCTGCAATCACCCAAGAGATTTCCGAGATCGTCGGCGGCGCTGCGGCTGTCTAGATCCGAATACAGAATAAACTACAGGCGGGACACAAGCATGAGTACAGGAACAATTGTCGAAATCATCGGCGCGGTCATCGACGTGGAGTTTCCACGCGACGCCGTACCGAAAACCTACGATGCACTTAACGTTGCTGATAGCGAAACAGTACTGGAAGTACAGGGTCAGCTTGGCGACGGCATTGTGCGGACTATCGCAATGGGTAGTTCGGAAGGTCTCAAACGAGGCGTGAGCGTTAGCAACACAGGTTCTCCGATTTCGGTACCGGTAGGTGAAGCCACACTGGGGCGTATCATGAACGTTCTGGGGCAACCAATCGATGAAGCCGGCCCGATCGCAACTGAAGATCGCATGCCGATTCACCGGGAACCCCCCACCTATGCTGAGCAATCAGGTTCTACGGAGCTGCTGGAAACCGGCATCAAGGTTATCGATCTGCTTTGTCCGTTTGCCAAAGGCGGTAAGGTTGGCTTGTTCGGTGGTGCGGGCGTAGGCAAGACCGTAAACATGATGGAGCTGATTCGTAATATCGCTGCAGAGCACTCAGGCTTCTCGGTATTTGCAGGTGTTGGTGAACGAACTCGTGAAGGTAATGATTTCTATCACGAGATGAAAGACTCTAACGTACTGGATAAGGTATCACTGGTATACGGCCAGATGAATGAGCCTCCAGGTAACCGCTTGCGTGTTGCACTGACAGGTTTGACTATGGCGGAGTTCTTCCGTGATGAAGGTCGTGACGTACTGATGTTTATCGACAACATCTACCGTTACACACTGGCGGGAACCGAAGTATCGGCACTGTTGGGACGTATGCCTTCTGCTGTAGGTTATCAGCCAACACTGGCGCAAGAGATGGGTGCACTGCAGGAACGCATCACTTCTACCAAGACTGGCTCAATTACATCAATCCAGGCTGTATATGTACCAGCGGATGACTTGACTGATCCATCGCCGGCAACAACTTTTGCTCACTTGGATGCAACCGTTGTACTGTCAAGAAACATCGCAGAACTGGGTATCTACCCTGCGGTTGATCCTTTGGATTCCACATCACGACAGCTTGATCCTCTTGTTGTCGGCCAGGAACACTATGATTGTGCTCGCGGTGTTCAGAACACATTGCAGCGTTATAAAGAATTGCGCGATATCATCGCGATCCTGGGCATGGACGAACTGTCTGAAGAAGATAAGCAGGTTGTATCGCGTGCCCGTAAAGTGCAGCGTTACCTCTCTCAGCCATTCTTCGTTGCTGAAGTCTTTACCGGTTCCCCTGGTAAGTATGTTTCGCTGAAAGATACCATTCACGCATTCAACGGCATTGTTGCCGGCGAGTACGATCATCTGCCCGAGCAGGCGTTCTACATGCAGGGCACTATCGAAGAAGTGCTTGAGAATGCTAAAGAAGAGGCTGCGGCATAATCATGGCCTCCTCTCTCAAAGTAGAGATCGTCAGTGCAGAGAACGAGATCTGGAGTGGCGAAGCCACGATGGTCAGCGCCTCTGCGCAGATGGGCGAGGTAGGTATTGCACCTGGGCATACACCGTTTATCACTCGCATCAAGCCGGGTGAGGTTCGGGTACATCCTGCAGATGAAAGCGAAGAGCTGGATATCTATGTATCTGGCGGTATCATGGAAGTGCAACCCTACGTGGTCACGATCATGGCTGACACTGCCCTGCGAGTTGACGAGATCGACGAAGCAGCGGCACAGAAAGCTAAAGAAGAAGCGGAAGCCGCACTGGCTGGTAGCAAGGCTGGAGAGATCGATTACAAAGCAGTTCAGGCCCAGTTGGCTGAAGCATCAGCGCAGTTGCAGTTGATCAAGAAATTACGGCGCTAGATTTCTCTAGTCAGACAAATCAAAAAGGCCCGGCAGCTTTGGAAGTTGCCGGGCCTTTTTTTGTTCTTAACCCGATCAAACTGCCCCAGTTGCCTGGGGATAGCACATAACGCTTCTTCTTAAGCCTTATAGATCAATCACTTAGCCCGGTTCACAGTCATCGATTACAGCCATCCCCAGGCTAATGGGGCAGTTAGAGTGGTTTACAAACTGCCCCAGTTGCTTGGGGACAGCACATAACACTTCTTCTTAAGCCTTACAGGTCAATCACTTAGCCCGGTTCACAGTCGTCGATTACAGCCATCCCCAGCCTAATGGGGCAGTTAAAGTGGTTTAAAGCTGTGCGTGGCAGGATAGGCAACAACCCGCTAGTCCGTCTTTTTAGCGGTGGGACTCAACTTGTTTTTGTTAGCAGCATTGGCAAACGGATTGGTGTACAGCTGATCATGGCTTTCTACACCAACTTCCAGTACAAGGTCGCTCTTAGGCCTTGCTACACACAGAAGAATGTAACCGGCTTTGGATTGCCGGCTATTGATAGCGGTAGCATTGGGTTGTCTTACACGCCCTTCAATTAACTTGGCTGCACAAGTAATACATCCGCCGTATCTGCAGGCGATAGGCAGTAGGTGTCCCGCTGCTTCTACGGCATCGATGATGGCTTGATCTTCAGCTACTTCGATGGTCAGGTTGTCGCGATTGCTAATCACTACCTGAAAAGTTTTCATTGGAGTGCGTCCCCTTACACCTCAAGCGGACTTCATAACACGTCTATAAAGTCTATGTACTGTCGTGACTACCGGGAATGCGGCAGTATAGAAAGTACTGCCGCATTTTTTGAACGTACTAGATCCAGATATCTGACGAACAGTCACCACCGGGGTAGCGAGTTTCGTGTGCTCTGGCCGGACCATGAGGTTCCTTGCCAAAATCAACGAGGAACTTTTCGTTGATTTTCATGCCGCCATTGGCAACATCGCAATCAACCACGATCATGACACCACCCGCATCCTTCATGCTGGGATAGAACTGATTGTCCCAGGTAGAAAACAGAGAGGTAGTGACATAGAGACGCTTACCATCCAGTGAAAGCTGGATCATTTGAGGAGCACCATCTACTGTTCGCCCATTTACTTCTGGTGCTTTACCGAGCAAGCCACCTATCCAAACTTGACCTGTGAGTTTCGGATTTGACGGATCGGATATGTCGTACTGTCGCAAATCACCATGCAACCAATTGGAGAAGTAAAGGTATTTGTCATCCATCGACACCAGTATGTCAGTGATGAGACCAGGCATTGGCACTGGAAAGTCTTCAACGTCAATAGCATCAACATCAATGACTTTTTCTATCTGTACTTCACCAGCATCATCTTTGTACCAGTGAAAAACGTTGGAGGACAGTGTTGCACCCACGTAGCCATGGCTTGATGCCGGATCGTGAAGCCCACGCACTTCCAACGGGATCATGCCTTCTTCACCCAGATCAACAGATCGGGTTATGTTTCTGTTTTCAAAATCCCAGATATGAATGTGCTGGCCGTAATTTCCCTTGCCTACATCTTCCAGATCGAAGCCCGGCATGAAGGTATTTGGTGCTCCCCATTCGGAAGAAACCATCATGTTGTGACGTGGCTGGTACCAGAAGTCGTAGTTGTAGTTCATGCCAGTAATGTCATTTTCCCAGCGACCGACTATTTCAAAGTCCTTATTCAGATGTAGAAAGCCGCCTGGAGCGTTGCCGTCAGCATCACCCAGCATCGATACAATGATCTCTGAACCAAGACAGTGCACGGTGTGTGGTGCGGAGAGATTGGTTTTCTGCTTGATCTCTTCTCCGTCCAGCACTTTGTGCATAGAGGGGTTACGTGGATCAGAAGCTGTATCAACAATATAAAAATTGGTGGTACGCACGCCGGGAATGATTAGAAAGCGCCGGGACATGCTGCTATCACTGTGACAGGATGAACAGGCGTTCCAGCCCATATGGTGCAATTCATCGCCAATAACGGGCATTTCCAGGCGACTGATAACCTGTCCATACGTGCTGCTAGACTCATTGGCATCAATAGTTGCTAGATAATCGGGCTTTTCTATGCCAGTGCCTGTATAGATACAAATGGTATAAACAACATCCTCTTTTGGTGCTTTGATTGCTTCTTCTGGTGAAGAATAACCAGGGCCAGCACACTGGCCGTTTGACGTGGTTTCAGACATTCCATCCTCCTGGTGTATGGGCTTGGGCCCAACTAACTGCGGTGTTGTGGTATTACTTTTTTTCCTTAGAAACTGTATGGATACTAGATGGTCTAGTGAGATCAATGTCGTGGCCAGGGGTACGAGATTGGTGCGTCTCTTGCCACATAAATATATTTTTTAATATATATGCGATTCTATTGATTTGACCGTATAAGGCAACAACTTTCTTTTCCATCCGCCCCATGACACTTTCCTATGAGTGACAAGCTCGTTTTTACCCTGCTGGGGACTGGTTCCTCCGGTGGTGTGCCCCGTGTGGGCAATGATTGGGGTAAATGTGACCCCAACAATCCCAAAAATCGTCGCAGACGGTGTGCGATGCTGGTTGAGCGCTCTCGATCCGACGGGATGAAAACAACCGTCATGATTGACGCAGGCGCTGACTTACGAGAGCAGCTTTTAGCCGCGGATGTAAAGCTACTTGACGCCCTGTTACTGACACATTCCCATGCTGATCATATATTCGGGCTTGATGATGTCAGACAGTTAGCTATCACTCATAAATCCAGTATTGATGTATACATGGATGAGTTCACCTCTTCGATAGTCATGTCAGCGTTTGGATATTGCTTTAATCAAGCTGTCGGTAGCAGCTATCCAGCGTTTTGTACTGAGCACCGAATTGAACATCATCAAGCAATTTGCCTGGAAGGGCAGGGTGGAATAGTTGAGGCCATGCCGATTGTCGCCGAGCACGGAGATATTCAAGCGCTCGGGTTCAAGATCAACAACATCATCTACCTGCCGGATGTAAAACGCGTTAGCGATGAGCGATCGTTGGAGGCTTTGGATAACGCAGATGTTCTAATTGTTGACGCGCTACGTCGGCATCCCCACCCCACCCATTTGAATCTGGAAGAATGCCTGGCATTCATAGAGCGGCACAAACCTGCCAAAGCTATTCTTACCAACATGCATAGTGATATGGACTATGCCGAGTTGCAGGGCTCTCTTCCGGATACCATCGTGCCTGGATACGATGGTTTAAGTTTTGAGGTGTTGCTGTAGGCCTTGTTGTTCAAGCTTTGCTTGCCTACACGTTTCAGCTTGAGTACTGTGATGAGTGCTGGTTTTTTGATGAGTGCTATTTTTTAGGGCGTTGATCAAGGCCGGGCTTCTGCCCGACCTTGCTCTTGCTTTTTATACTAACTACTTAGGCAAATTGGTTTCTACGCCTTTTACCAACCAGTTAATACCCAGTAAGTCGCCGTCAGCTAGAGTGCTGCCTTTGGCAATTTTTTCGGCACCGGATTGATCTACAACCGGTCCATCGAAGGGATGGAAGTTTCCTGCAGCTATGTCTGCAACCTTTGCATCCAGGGCTGCGCGTTGTTCAGTGCTCAAGTCATCGCTCCAGGATTCCATGCTGACAGCATTGTCAGCCATGCCACCCCAAAATGCGCTGCCTTTGAATGTGCCGTTCAAAGATGCATCCACCTGTTCAATAAAGTAATCAGCCCAGCTGATTTGCATTGACACCAGTAGATGATCAGGTGCATAGGCTTTCATATCTGAACTGGTGTTAATGACATAGACACCTTCCTCTTCAGCAACCGTAACTACTGATGGTGTGTCTTGATAGATTGAAAATATCACGTCTGACTGCTGGGCAATCAATGAGCGTGCAGATTCCTGCGCTTTACTTGGATCAAACCAGGAATTGAGCCATACAACCTTAACGCTGATATCAGGATTGGTTGTTTGCGCACCTAGAGTAAATGCGTTGATGATGCCAACAACCTCAGGAATGGCGTAAGCTGCAACCATACCGATGGTATTTGTCTTTGTGACATAGCCTGCTCCCATACCTGCGACATACGCACTTTCGTAGTTGCGTGTCTGGAAGTTGCCCATGTTATCAGCAAGCTTGTAGCCACTGGCATGGATGATATCCATGTCAGGGTATTTCTTGGCAAGCTTAAGACCGTCGTTCATATAACCAAATGATCCCAACATCAGCATGTCTGCGCCCTGCGCAGCCATCTGATTCATGATGCGTGCTGCATCAGGACCTTCAGGAATGTTCTCAACGACTACGCTCTCTACCTTGTCACCAAACTTGGCTTCGATAGCTTGGCGACCTCGATCCAGCTCGTGAGCCCAGCCGACATCACCGGCAGGTGAAGGGTAAATGTAGCCAATAGTAAATGCATCAGCTGCAGTGGCAGGCGTCATACCTGCCATGAGTGATATCGCAAGAGCACCAGTCAGTGTTTTTGCCTGGGTAGTCCACTTTTTCATAGTTAAAGCTCCGGTTGATGGTTAACAAATAGCTTAGGCATCCCGGGCATAAGGTTGTCCGAGAGAGGCAGGGTGGTTAAGGCGAATCAGTCGCGGATTGCGCGAGATAACTGCGAGAATAATGATGGTGATGATATAAGGCAATGCTGACATCAATTGCGAAGGTATAGCGAATCCCTGCGCTTGAATAAACAACTCGAGCAATGACACTGCACCAAACAGATATGCGCCGAGTGCTATACGCAGGGGCCGCCACATACCAAACACGACTAAGGCGACAACTATCCAGCCACGCCCGGCGACAAGCCCTTCAGCCCAGAGTGGTGTGTAGCCTAGTGTTAGATAAGCACCGCCAATGCCTGCCATCGCTCCACCGAATACGATGGCAATCAAGCGAATAGCAATCACACGATAGCCGATGGCGTTGGCGGCTTTGGGTGATTCACCCACAGCACGTATGATCAGACCGAGTTTGGTATGCGATAACACCAGCCAGGTAACTATAACCATGGCCATACCGGCATACACCATTAGGTCCAGTGAGAAAAGTACCGGGCCGATGAACGGTAACTCGCTGAGCCAGCCAAGATCAAGACTGTCTATTGGGTCAATGGTTTTGCCCTCGTAGTTTTTACCGATCAATACAGAACTGCCCAGACCCAATATGCCAATGGCAAGACCTGCGGCAACCTGATTGGCGAGAAAGACTAATACCAGACAAGCAAAAATTAAGGAAAGAACGGCACTGGCCAAAGCAGCGATGGCAAAACCCATGACATAGTTCCCCGTCACAGTGGCAACCACGAATCCTGTTGCAGCGCCGACAGCCATCATGCCCTCGATACTCAGATTCAGTACGCCGGTTTTTTCAACAACGGCCTCACCCATTGCCGCAAACAGAAGTGGTGTTGCAGCAGCGAGTGTCCCTGCTATTAAGTAGATGACTGAATCCATCATCAGCCCGTATCCCCAATGCGTTGCAGTCGATAGTTGGCGAACAGATAGCAGGCCAGGTAGAACACCAGCAACATACCTTGAAACAGCGTAGTTGATGCGTTGGGAAGACCGACAGACACCAATGACATGTCGCCACCGACATAGATCAAGGCCATAAAAAATGCTGCAAATACAATCCCGATCGGGTGCAGCCCGCCAAGAAAGGCGACGATAATAGCGGCAAAACCGTAACCTGGAGAAATAGAGCGTTGCAAGAGGCCGAGTGGCCCGGCAACTTCCCCTACACCTGCCATGCCGGCTGCTGCACCACCAATCAGTAATCCTAACCACACCGCTTTCTTTTCAGCAAAGCCTGCATAGCGTGCAGCGCTGGGTGCTTGACCACTAACCAGAAGCTTGTAACCTGGCAGGCTTCTTTGTACGAATACCCAGGCGAAAAGCGAGGCAATCAAAGCAAGATACAAAGAAGAGTTAACTCGCGTATTGGGAATCAAAGGGCCAAACATCGCTGCATCACTAAACAAGGCCGATTGAGGAAAGCTCATACCCATTGGATCGCGCAGTGGCCCGCTGACAAGAAAATACAGTAATTGCAACGCGATGCTCGACAGCATGAACGTTACCAGGATTTCATTGGCATTGAACTGTGTGCGTAACCACGCGGCAATACCTGCCCATGCAGCGCCTGCCAATGTGCCTGCGCACACCATGCAGGGTAATAGCCAAACCGAATCTGACGTGTCGAAATGCAAGGCTAGAGCACCTGCAGCGATAGCTCCGACCAATAGCTGACCCTCTGCCCCAATGTTCCAGACTTGTGCACGAAAACCAATAGCGAGCCCTTGTGCGATAAGAAGCAATGGTCCTGTTTTAAGCAGTACCTCACCAATTCCATACTGGCTGGTCAGGGGTTCTATAAAAAATGCATAGAACGCAGCCAAAGGTGATTTCCCTAAAAAGCTGAACAACACTGATCCTGCCAATAACGTTAGCAATACGGCAGCTAGTGGTATGAGCAATTGCACGCGCAGTGATGTTTCTGTGCGAGGTACCAGGCGGTAGCTCATCGTGCCGCTCCCGTTGTACTCAGAAACTCACCAGTCATCCACTGACCGATCTGTGTCGAACTGGATTCGCGTGTATTGATAGAGTTTGACAAGTGTCCGTCGAACATGACGTACAAGCGATCAGTGATTTCAAAAAGCTCTTCCAGCTCTTCTGAAACAACCAGTACCGCGGCACCGGCGTCTCTTAACTGGACCAGTGCATTGCGAATATTATTGGCAGCACCCACATCCAGCCCCCAGGTGGGTTGCGATAAAACCAGGAGTGAAGGTTTGAGCGCAATCTCCCGACCTACGATGAATTTTTGTAGATTACCGCCGGATAAGCTGCCAGCCATGGCTGCAGGACCGCCACACCGTACGTCATTGTCGTCGATACAGTGTTTAGCAAAGCGTCGAGTGGCGCTGAAGCGAATCATTCCGAATCGTGTCAGTCCGTGACGATAGGCGGTTAACAAGGCGTTATACGCAAGCGAAAGATCGGGTACTGCGCCGCGCCCGAGTCGCTCTTCAGGAACAAAGCCTAGGCCCAGTTCACGTCGTTCAATGGGGTTTAGTTCATTGATGCAAACATCGTCAATAGAAAGTGTGCCTGCTAACTTTGCATTGTGTTTGTCTTCCCCGGATATTAATCGCATCAACTCTTTCTGACCATTGCCGGAGACCCCTGCTATGCCCACGATTTCTCCTGAACAAACGGACAGGGATACTTGCTGAAGCGTTGTGCCAAAAGGATCGAGGGGTGCGTAGGATAAGTCTGTAATGCGAAGTCTGGCTGTCTCGGCAGGCTTCGCCTCACTATGCACAGGGTGTGGTATGGATCGACCAATCATCAAGTGCGCCAGAGCTTCTGTACTTTGTTCGGCAGGTTTGGTCGTTGCTACTACTTTTCCTGCGCGCAAGATAGTAGCTGTGTCGCACAGTTGTCTTATCTCTTCGAGTTTATGGCTGATATAAAGAATACTGCAGCCGGTTTCTCGCAACGCGCGCAATGTATCGAAAAGTTGTTGCACGCCTTGAGGAGGTAATACGGATGTTGGTTCATCCATGATCAGCAGCTGGGGTTGCTGCAGAATACAGCGGATGATTTCAACGCGCTGACGCTCGCCAACCGAGAGAGAATGCACTAAGGTATCCGCTGAAATCGGTAATCCGAAACTCTCGCTGACCGCTTCAATGCGTTTGGATAACTCCTTTAGAGAGCCAGCAACAGCTAACGAAATGTTTTGTGCAACCGTTAAAGATTCGAACAGAGAGAAGTGCTGAAACACCATGCCGATGCCTATGCTTCGAGCCTGCTTGGGATTTCTGATATCAATGCGCTGGCCCTGCCATATCATCTCCCCCCGATCCGGTTGACTAACGCCATAAATCAGCTTCATCAGTGTTGATTTACCAGCACCATTCTCACCTAAAATCGCGTGAATCTCTCCAGTCTGGATATCCAGGTTAATGTTGTCATTGGCAACAACAGATGGATAGATCTTGCTGATGCCTCTTAGCTGCAGTAGCGGCGTTGTTGGCGTTTGCACGTTCATCGGGCAGGGCCTGCCGGGAAGATGCCGGGCATTACAATAAAATTTGGAATACGTTTTACATGATCGCACCAGCGACGAATCGCCGGATAGTTGATACGTGATATCCCTCCTTCTTCCGACAACATGGTGTAAGCAAAACAGGCGATATCAGCAATGGTCGGTGCGTCTCCTTTAACGATCCATTGATGCCCTTGCTGTTCGTTAAACCAAAGGTGTTCATCCAGGATGCGTAACAGTTTATGTGCGCCTTTGCGGCAGGCATCTGCATCCAAATCATAAAAGAATCCGTCTGCCAGTCGAGCGGCAGACGCTGTATCGGTTAGACCATTGGCAAAGCATAGCCACTGAGTAGTCTGTGCAAGTCTGTCGCTACAGTGGCTTGGATACCAACTACCCGATGAATCAAAACGGGAGGCCAGATACACTAGTATGGCCTGGGAATCCCGTATCACTAGCTCACCCTGTTCAAGAACCGGTAGCTGGCCTAATGGATTGAGTGCCAGAAACTCATCTGATTTGTGCTGTGCGGCAGGATAGAATTCGACAACATTTTTATGGTACTGCACACCCAGGATGCTTAGCAGCAAGCGCACTTTATAGCAGTTGCCCGACAATTCGTAGTCATAAAGGGTGATCACGGTAAGCTATAAATCCAGTATCAATGTGTCAGATTTGGCACGTGAAACGCAGCTCATCATGTGCCTGCCTTCGCGTTTTTCCGCATCACTCAAATAAACATCCTGATGATCGATATCACCCTTGATAACGGCTAGCTTGCAAGTACCGCAGGCTCCTTGTTCGCAGGAAGAGGCCACACTAATATGGTTGTCACGAAGAACACTGAGTAGGGATTTACCCGCAGGCACATCTAGTGTGAGACCTGACTTGGCAAGCTCCACCTTAAAGCTTGCAGAGGTATCGACATTACGCGTGTTCTTGAAATATTCAAAGTGAATGTTCTTATCGGGCCAGTGATTGGCGGTTGCAATAGTCTGTGCAGATTTGATCATGGGCGCAGGCCCGCAGATATACAGGTGTTTATTGTCGACAACGTTCGCCAGGATGTTCTCAAGTACCAGTTTGGTTTGGGTGGCTGATTGCGCCGTGTAAAATCTGGTAGCCCCTGACATAGACTCCAGTTCCTGTTTGAAAATGGCATCGTTGTCAGTAGCGGTAAAATAATGTAGCTCAAACGGTAAGCTGGAATGATGTAGAGCCCGTGCCATCGACAGTAGGGGCGTGATACCAATACCACCTGCAATCAATACGGTTAGCTCTGCATCTCGACGCAGAGAAAAATTGTTACGAGGTATCGAGCAGGCAAGCACATCCCCCTCTTTTACTGATGTGTGAAGCGTGTTGGATCCACCTTTGGAATCGGGGAGTTTTTTGACGGCTATAGAATAGTGATCCGTTTGTCCCGGGCCATTGATCAGTGAATATTGCCGTATGAGACCATTGGGTAGATGGATATCGATATGTGAGCCCGGCTGCGCTGCCGGTAGCGTGGAATCGATTGATTCGAGCCTGAAAACACGAATACTACCCGCCAGCTCATCAATGCGAGATATGCTAACTCGAAGGGCTGCGCTGCGACCCGACACATTGAGTTCGGGTATGGATGCATGGGCTTCGCTCACCATTGGAATAATAGGTATCCAGGGTTGTGCTGACTCATGCTTGATCGTCTCAGCCTCAACCTTGTCGCGAAACAAGTTCAAGTAAAGACTGAAGCGTCGCAGTGTCGCAAGCAAAATTGATTTGTCGGTGTTGCTCTGGTCCATACCACTTATGAGACCGCGGATAACGGTGCATGAAACAGTTTGTGGTTGCATAAAAAATACGAGATCGGGCTTATCTGAATGTGCGGTTGTTGCGATAACCGTGAAGTCGTCCTGTTGCTGACAGCTGTAGTCATCCAGTTCTTTGTTGATGTAGCTCATCAAAGCCGGAGTGAGCTGAGTTAGAGAGGCATCAACTGCCAGTGCTCGCATGACCGTTACTGATTGCGTATCAACACCGTCTATAACGGGTAATGGCGCATTTGCGGATTCGGTGCTCCAAATCAAGCCCAGATATTCCCTGCTTGGGTAGGTATTGTTGCAAATGGTGCGCGCAGGTGCATCGGCCGGATGTGCCGGAATGTAAGTGCAGCCAGCGGTTCTATTGGCGTATCGCCAGCCATGGTATTGACAGACCAGTTCGGTGCCATCATTGATACCGAGCGATAAGCGCACACCTCTGTGTAAACAACGATTTTCCCAGGCATTAACATGATTATCATCGGCTCGCCAAAGGGCAAGTTCCCGTCCTAGAATCTGTGCATGAAAAACATGCCTGTGCGGCAGATCGTCGCTGGCAGCGATAGGATGCCAACGCTGCCGTGCAGCTTCCGGATCAAACATGCAGGGATTTCATCGAGTATTTATACAATCAGGGGTCTGCGCCATGTTCAAATCAGGCCGCTGCGGGGATAACACCATACTGAAGCCCTTTAGTCCGCAACCAGCGTCGGTAGACAATAGCGGATTTGTCCGCTCTGATGGGTGTTTCTGCGCGAGGATCTAATGGCAATTTGCGCGGAAACTGGTTTTCAAGAATAGGCTTGTCCTGCGCAAAAATGGTTTGTTGAAACATGCGAATATCCAGATCTGTGCTGCTGGTATCCAGCACACTGACAAGTGCATGGGCGCGTACCGTTTCCTCATCCACGCATTGTAAAAAAAGTGCAATAACATCTAGCCTTTTTTCATCAGCAGGGCAGGATTTGTAAAGCACTGCGCAGTAAGGGTGCGGAACTCTATAGATATAATCGGTTAGCGCCCCAGCGCTTGAGCCGGCTGCCGCCTGGGGTTGATAGAACAAGCAATCGGTGGCGACTATTTCATCACGCTCTTCATCGATCCTGACGTCGTATTCGCGAACCTCAGTATGTGGTTCCACGCCCAGGATGTTGGTATGTACGTAGGGAAAATGGCCCATATCCAGAAAATTCTCTACCGCTCTGGGCCCCGACACCCGGACTCCGACTGTGGCGGCGCACACATTGCGTCTATCGGGCTCAGCATGTTCGGGCAGATCGAACAAGGGTTTTTCCGGCGTGCCCAGACAGGTCCAAATGTACCCATACGCAATCGTGACAGGCAGGCTGCGTTCAGGTTGCTCTGCCGGCCAAACAGTGACAGTCTGGTCGAGTTCGCGACGGTATAAAATTGTTTCACCCAACAAACCTGTGCGGTTGACGACATCCGGGGTGATATCTTCCAGGGCTGCCAAGGGATGCCACAGACCTAGTGCGACAGAATCACTACAGGGTTTGCTCACGGCGTATAATCTCGCGCTCATCAAAGAGCCAAAAATACGTGGAACCCTGAGCGATGTACAGACTCGGTTAAGACCGACACTTTGGATCCTACGCCGGGTAAGCTAAAATTTGTGATCCAAAGCACATAAATAACCAATGCCTATACGCCAAGAATATGGCGACACGTCTGATTTTAACCACCAAGTCGCGGTAGCAACACACAAACACTTAACGATTGTGCCCGCCGTTCCGCTACCTCTTTGGACAAGGGCTGTTTTTTAACTAACTCATAACCACTAACACCGGAATACAAATGGCCATTCGATTAATCGTGCTTGCTGCTGGCAAGGGCACCCGTATGAAATCGGCGATGCCCAAGGTGTTGCATCCGTTAGCTGGAAAGCCGCTGCTGGCGCATGTGCTGGATACCGGCGCAAGGCTGAACCCTGCCAGTATTACTGTGGTTGTTGGACACGAGGCAGAGCAAGTCAAGCAGACCATTTCACACACTGTGAGCTGGGCATTGCAGTCCGAACAACTAGGCACAGGGCATGCGGTTCGGGAAGGGCTGGAAGGTGTAGAGGATGACGACACCGTCTTGATTACCTACGGTGATGTCCCTCTGACTCGTCAATCCACCTACCAGGCCTTATTAGATGTGTGTTCGCCCACTAACATAGGCTTGTTAACACTGATGATGGACGACCCCACGGGCTATGGAAGAATCGTAAGAGAGGGTGGCGCGGTGGTTGGCGTGGTCGAACAAAAGGATGCCAGTAAGGATCAGTTAGGTATTCGCGAAGTCAATGCCGGTGTTGTAGCCATTCGTGGAGGGAGCCTGCGAGATTTACTGAGCAGGATCACTAACGAGAATGCTCAGGGCGAATACTATTTGACTGATATTCATGAATTGGCTGTGAAGGATGGTTTGGGCATAACCGCTGTGCATCCTGAAGATACCTGGGAAGTGGATGGAGTCAATAGCCGATCACAATTGGCCCGCCTGGAGCGGCTGCATCAGAGCGTACTAGCGGAAGAATTAATGGCTAGTGGTGTAACGCTAGCGGATCCTGCAAGAATCGACATCCGCGGAAACCTGAGCACCGGCACAGACGTGTCCATCGATGTTAATTGCATCTTCGAAGGTGATTGTGTCATTGGAAATGATGTAAATATAGGCCCAAACTGCCTGATATCGGGCAGTCATATTGCTGATGGAACAACGATACTGGCAAACTGTGTTCTAGAGGATGCACAGGTGGGTGCGATGTCCACAGTGGGCCCGTTTGCTCGCCTGCGTCCGGGTACTCGAACCGACAAGGCAATTCGCATTGGTAACTTTGTCGAAACCAAGAACACGCAGATCGGTGAAGGGAGCAAGGTTAATCATTTGAGCTACATTGGCGACTCAATTGTGGGTAGAGCGGTCAATGTGGGTGCCGGTACCATAACTTGCAATTACGATGGCGCTAACAAACACCAGACGGTCATAGAAGATGGTGCGTTTATTGGTTCCAACTCTTCATTGGTTGCTCCGGTAACAGTCAGTGAAGGTGCAACGGTAGGAGCCGGGTCTACTATCACACGCAATGTGCCCGCTGATCGACTCTCCTTTACACGGGCAAAACAAACGGACATTGAAAACTGGTCTCGACCAGTGAAAAAGAAAAAATAACTTAGGGCGTATAAATTTTATGTGTGGAATAGTAGGCGCAGTCGCTCAACGCGATGTCGCAGATATACTGTTGATGGGACTGCAAAGTCTGGAATACCGTGGCTATGACTCTGCCGGAGTTGCAACTGTGGGTGCCGATGGTGCGCTTAATCGATTGCGCAGAGTGGGTAAAGTGAAGCAGCTGGTTGAAGCGGTTGATCAATTTGGCATGCCCGGTGGAACAGGTATCGCACATACGCGCTGGGCCACTCATGGTGAGCCTAATGAGTCGAATGCGCATCCGCATGTGTCATCAGATCGGATTGCAGTAGTGCATAACGGCATCATTGAAAACCATGCAGAACTGCGCGAGCGCCTGGAAGGTTTGGGCTATGAGTTCAGCTCAGATACCGATACCGAAGTCATTGCTCATCTGGTCGAACACGAGTTGAAATCGACTAGCAACTTGTTTGAAGCCGTGCGAAAAGCCGTGCCTCAACTCGAAGGTGCCTATGGCACTGTCATCATGGATCGTACCCAGGTAGAGCAGCTCATTGTTGCACGCTCAGGAAGTCCGCTGGTTATCGGATATGGTGTGGGTGAGCACTTCATTGCCTCAGATCAGTTGGCCCTGTTGCCGGTTACCCGTCGCTTTTCCTACCTGGAAGAGGGTGATGTCGCCATGATCACACGCGATAGCGTTTCTATCGTGGATGTGGATGGCAATGATGTAGACCGGCGTATAGAAGAATCAACCTTATCCAATGATACGGGCGACAAGGGAAACTATCGCCACTACATGCAAAAGGAAATCTACGAACAACCCATTGCCATTCAACGCACTTTAGATGATCGTCTTTATCAGGGGAGCATTCTTGATGCTGCTTTTGGTGAAAATGCACAAAACCTGTTAAAAGAAGTAGAGCATGTGCAGATCATTGCCTGCGGGACCAGCTACCACGCAGGCATGACCGCACGGTACTGGTTTGAAGATTTTGCCGGTGTGTCCTGCAACGTAGAGATAGCGTCTGAGTATCGTTACAGGAACTCGTTTGTGCGTCCTAACAGCTTGCTTGTCACCATTTCTCAATCAGGTGAAACAGCCGATACTCTGGCAGCTTTGCGTTTGGCTCAGCAACAGGGATACATGACGAGTCTGACCATCTGCAACGTTGCCGGCTCATCGCTGACGCGTGAATCAGATATGACTTATCTGATGAAAGCGGGTGCGGAAATCGGGGTTGCCTCCACCAAAGCCTTTACTGTTCAACTCTCTGCACTGTTGATGTTGGCAGGTGCTGTAGGACACCATAAGGCGATGGGTGCTCAAAAGGAGCAGCAGATCGTTTCTGCGCTCCAGAGTCTACCGGCAAAAATTGAACAGGCTTTGGGTATGGATGAAGCTATACAGGGTATGGCTGAGGATTTTGCTGACAAACATCATAGCCTGTTTCTCGGGCGTGGCGATCAGTATCCTATAGCGATGGAGGGTGCTTTAAAACTTAAAGAGATTTCTTATATTCATGCTGAAGCCTATGCGGCAGGAGAGCTTAAACACGGCCCACTGGCATTGATTGATGCAGATATGCCTGTCATCGTTGTGGCCCCCAACAATGAATTGGTTGAAAAGCTCAAGTCAAACGTAGAAGAGGTCAGGGCACGTGGCGGCTTGATGTATGTGTTCGCTGACAAGCAAGCACGATTTGTCAGCGACCAGACAATGACCGTGTTGGAAGTGCCGCATTGCGACCCACTAATCGCACCGATAATCTACACGATCCCACTGCAGTTACTCTCTTATCATGTTGCTATTATAAAAGGGACTGATGTGGATCAACCCAGAAATCTGGCTAAGTCAGTCACAGTTGAATAGTACAAGGCGGGAACCGTCTTATACAGGCTATGTAGCGACGACCAGATAGTACTGATTTAGAACCACGCCATTTGGTAAATGCCGTCATACTGTGCGGCATTGAAGTTCCATTGACGTAGAGTCTGTATCTGGCAGTGTTCAAACATATGTCCCCCAATATCAGGGCTAGTCTCTACATGGTATTGGCTATGGCAGGTTTTACGATCAACGATGCCCTGGTCAAGTCATTGGGTAGCGCGCTGCCCATTTCACAGGTGATGGCCCTACGTGGCCTGAGTTTGAGTGTGTTGATTATTGCGTTGTTGTGGCAGCAGGGATTGCTGCTGCGTATCAAGGACATATTTACGCCATTGGTCGGTTTTCGTGCGTCCATGGAACTAGGCTCAACCCTGCTTTTTCTTGCAGCGCTTGCCACTCTGCCGTTGGCCAACATATCGGCCATTCTTCAAGCCTTGCCGCTGGCTGTAACTGTTGGCGCTACACTTGTGTTTGCTGAGCCGGTTGGATGGCGGCGATGGCTTGCGATTACCATTGGTTTTTTGGGTGTACTGATCATTATTCGGCCCGGAGTAGATGGGTTTGAAATGGCGTCTTTGCTGGTTGTTGTTTCTGTACTGTTTGCCGCAGCTCGTGATCTGGCTTCGCGCGCATTGCCTGAGAGCTTACCTTCCTTATTGGTATCAGCAGCTACGGCCTTTCTGGTTACATTATTCGGATTCGCAACGCTTCTGATAAAGGGCAATTGGGTGCAACCTGATTTTCATCAACTAAAGATGCTGATGCTCGCGTCGATATTCCTGTTTTTTGGCTATCAGTTTATCGTGTTGGCGATGCGTACCGGTGAGGTGTCTTATGTCGTGCCCTATCGCTACACCAGTTTGTTGTGGAGCATTTTTTTGGGGTACCTTTTCTATGCTGAGGTGCCGGATAGCTTCACCCTTATTGGTTCTGCCATTGTGGTATCAATGGGGCTATTTACACTGTACAGAGAATTTGTAAACACTCGACGCTTGAAGCTTCAGCGTTTGTCTGAAGATTCCTGATCGTTATCCAAAGAGGGTTCTTCGCTTTCATAATACCGAGATTCGAAAATCTCTTCGGACTCTTCAAGCTCCTCAAGTAGGTCATCTTCAGCGGCCTCAATCGCAAACTCCGTGGCAAGACTACTTGTGCGGGACGAAATGGGTAAGTATGGGGCCGACTCATCGATAATGGTGTATTCTCTTTGGCTGATACGGTATATCGCATACAGACAGATAGAACTGGACAGAAGCAGTAAGGTAACGAAATACCATTCGAGTCCTAAATTGGACATAGCATAGCCAACCACTATCGGCCCCGTCATCGCTCCACATCCATTGATAAACAGCAAGCCACCAGCGGCAGCACCCATCTGGTCCTTTTCAAGGTAGTCGTTTGCATAGGCCACCAAAAGTGAATACAGAGGATTGGCAGTCCCGCCCAGCAGAACAGCCGATATCAATAGTACGGTGAAGTTGTCACCCTGATACATGCCAAGCATGGCCACTGCAGAGCTCAGGGCGGTGACACCAATTATCAGAAATCTTCGATCGATGCGGTCGGATAACCAGCCTATCGGGTATTGGAAAATCATGGCCCCCGCAAAAATACCGGTGATGAAATACGAGGTTTGCGAGATTGAGAGACCCCGTTCAGTGGCGTAAATCGGCGACATGGCATAGAGAACTGAGTAGATACCGCCGAGTAAAAGAATGCCAAAACAGGCCAGTGGTGATGTCTTGATCAATTGCTTTAATGACATCGCTCGTGTCGATGAAAGTACGGGTGCATTGGACGAGGAAGACAGAAGTATGGGTGCAAACGACAGAGAGACCAGAACCGTAATCAGCACAAACAGATCATAGCCAGCAGGATCAGCTATGTTCAGTAATAGCTGGCCTAGCACCATGCCCCCCATTTGTACAATCATATAAAGCGACAATGCCTGGCCTCGTGATTCATTTGAGGCAGAGTGATTCAGCCAGCTCTCGGCTACTACATAGATACCGGAAAAACAAAAACCGACCAGGACGCGCAGTAACCACCAGGCAATGGGATCGATGACTGCGGCGTACATGATAAAGGCCGCTGATACAAACGAGCCAAGTGCGGCAAAGACGCGCACATGACCCACCCACTGCAGCATAATGGGCGTGGCTTTGGAGCCCCCTAGAAACCCCACAAAGTAGCCGGACATGATGTAACCCATGGTGGCTGAATCGATCTCTTCCAGGGATCCACGCACACCCAGCAGGGTGCCTTGCAATCCATTGCCCAGCATCAAAATCAGCATGCCCAGCATCAAGGGCCAGGTTTGTTTGAGAACAAGAAACATCGGGCGAGTTTGGCAGGTTGCGCGTGCTTTGCAAGGGTGCTTGACTGGTATTTAGTCGGGAAAATCGGTCGATTTATCAGAGCATGTCGCGGATGCGACAGTGCTATAGGTATACTGGGCTTAACCGTGAATTTTATCGGACGCCAATATACTGTGTCGAAGACTGTTGATTATTACCATTTCCTGATTTCTCCGTGGAGTTATCTGGCCATAGAGCGCTTCAACAGTCTCAAGGATCGAACGGGTATAACAGTCAACTACCTGCCTATCGATGTCGGTCAGACCTTTGGCAATATGGGTGGTTTGCCTCCTGCAAAGCGGCACCCATCGCGCCAACGTTATCGCATGGACGAGCTCAAGCGCTGGTCGGCCCATCTTGACGTGCCAATGAATCTTGAGCCGGCTTTCTTTCCGGTGGATCAGACAACAGCTGCCTGCATGGTTTACGCATCAAGTGTCGATGCCGCTGCATCGCTAAGCGATGCTATGTTGACAGCGGTTTGGCGTGATGAACGGAACCTGGCAGATCCGGACACATTGCGTGATATAGCCAATGAGTGTGGGCTGGATGGTGCAGCTCTTCTAAGTGCCGCCAACAGTGATTCGATGAAACAGCAACTCATGGATACTACTAAACAAGCACATGACAGGGATGTGTTTGGTTCACCAACATACGTTTTAGATGGCGAGTTGTTCTGGGGGCAGGATCGCCTCGATTTTCTTGAACGAGCGCTGCAGAGCTAACATCCAATAGGTCAAAACAGGGAACAGATATATGAAGCGTAGATACACAACAACAAAACAGCTTGCATGGTTTTTTGCCGCTGGATTGAGTGCGGCCATACCACTAAGCAGTCACGCAGAAACGTTTCGCTGGGCTGGTACTACTGATCCGCAGACTCTCGATCCGCATGCCAGTAATACCGCTCCGGTTCTGGGGTTTCTCAATAACGTTTATGAAGGGCTGGTTCGTCGAGACAAGCAAATGCAGATTGAACCTGCGTTGGCAAAGAGTTGGGAGAAGCTTGAGGAAGGTGGTTGGCGATTCAACTTGCGCGAAGGTGTTGTCTTTCACGACGGCGCCGCGTTTACAGCCGATGATGTGTTGTTCTCGTATGAGAGGGCCTCTTCGGAAGAGTCTGATGCACGCTCCTGGTTTGCGCCTGTCAGTGAAGTCAGGGTTATTGACGAACTCACAATTGATTTTCTTACCAAAGCGCCTAATCCATTATTCCCCAGTTCCATTGCTAATTTCATGATCATGGATCGTGACTGGGCTGATTCCAATGCTGCTCAGCGCCCCTCCAAAGAGGCAGAGAATTTTGCCACTCGTAATGCCAACGGCACTGGCGCTTATACCGTGTCTATGAGAGACCCCGGTGTGCGCACCGAGCTAACACCTTTTGCCGATTGGTGGGATACAGCTGAATCCAATATCACCAAGGCGATCTTCACACCCATTGGTCAAAGTGCTACTGGCATGGCGGCTTTATTATCCGGGGAAATTGATTTCATATCACCCATTCCGCTGCAGGATGTACCCCGTATGAAAGAGCGCTCGGGCTTCACTGTCCACGAAGGTATCGAGGCACGGGTCATCATGTTCGGTTTCAAGCACGACTCAGATGCCCTGATGTTCTCCGACGATGTGGAAGGTAAAAATCCATTTCAGGATGTGCGGGTACGTCAGGCTGCTTACCAATCGATCAATGTTGATACCTTGATATCCAAGATCATGTTGGGGAATGCACAAGCTGCCTCTCAGCTTGTGTCAGCTAACATGAATGGCTATTCCACAAGTTTGAGTACCAGACTTCCATACGATCCAGAAGCTGCCAAATCACTATTGGCTGAGGCCGGGTATCCAGATGGATTCAGCTTTGGTCTGCAGTGCCCTAATGATCGATACATCAACGATGAATCTATTTGCAAGGCTGCCGCATCGATGATGGCAAAAGTGGGTTTGAAGGCCAAGCTGTCGAGCATGCCGGTCAGAAATTACTGGCCAGAGCTGCGTGAAGACAAATTCGATATGTATCTGCTGGGCTGGTCACCGGGAACGTTTGATGCAGAACACCCGATACGTTTCCTGGCTTCAACACCGAACTCTGAAAAGAAACTCGGTAGCTGGAATTTTGGTGGATATTCAAATGCACGTATCGATGAACTGTTGCCGATGATTCAGACTGAGCTGGATGAAGGCAAACGCCAGGCGATGGTCGATGAGGTGCATGGTGCGATGCAAGACGACAATGCCTATATTCCATTGTATGTACAGCCTTTGATCTGGGCATCAAAAGATAATGTTGAGTTGACGCAGCGTAGCGATAATTTTTTCATTTTGCGCTGGGTAACTATTAACTAGGCGCTTGGCTCGTAAAACCTGCAATCCGGTTTTCACAACGTAAAATTTTGTGATCAATCTGCCCTCGTCGGTAATCCTACCGTCGGGGGCTATTGTTCGGCGTTGTAGTATTCAAGATATCTTCTTGAGTCGATTTACACTGCCCATGCAAAGCCGCTGCTTACTGTTCCTGAGCGCATACTTTTTCGCTTTCAGCACGCACGCTGATACCTGCAAGCTGCCCGATCCTCAAGCAGAGTATCAATTAGTGTTTGAGGAGAATTTCAGTGGTAGCACCCTTGATCGAGGTCGCTGGACTACAGAATTTTTGTGGGGCCCTGGCGTTATCATCAACAATGAGACGCAGTATTACGTGAACGAAGGTCAGTTTGACTATGACCCGTTCAGGCTAGCGAACGGTGTGTTGTCCATCGAGGCTATCAAGACACCGTTTGATAGATCCCGGCTTTATTTAACTCGCTCTATCTATTCGGAGGATACGATAGAGCTGCTGTGGCGAACACCTGTCAATGCAGTGCGCTATGACGTGTATCGTGATGATGTGTTCCAGGGAACAGCCACAGGTGGTTCGTTCCTGCAAAGTAGTTTGCGTGAGGGTATTGATTACGCGTATGAAGTGGTTGCACGGGATCAGGCCGGCAATCACCTGGTTGCCGCTCAACTCACCATTAATACCACTGAACGCTCCAGGCCGTTCGCTGACGAAGCTTTTACGCTGGGTGTTACTTCACGAGTCTATGCGCCACAGGTGGCTGAGCTTAGTTGGTCAACGCCAAATCGTGCTTCGCGTTATGAGGTTTACAGGGATGGTGTGCTTTATCGCTCACTGCAAGGTGTTGGCTTTAATAGCCTATATGATGTAGGTCTTGAAGAAGGTAGGAATTATGCATACGAGGTAGTGGCGTTTGATCGTTGTGAAGAAGAGATCATTCGCCAAGAGGTGGTACTCAATACCGGCGATGGTACAACGGCAGCCGATGCTCCATCCGATCGTCTGCTTATTCGCGCTTCTATCTATTCCAAGTTTACTGCAGACATATCCTGGAATTCGGTAAGAGGCGCACGTCGTTATGATATTTATGACAATAACGAATTCATAGTAAACACGGATGGCAGGTCTTTATTTATTGATGACTTGATACCCGGTGTAGATCGTAAGTTCAGGGTCGTCGCACTCGATGCGGATGGCAATCTTGTTGATCAAACCACCCGGGTACTTAACACGGCAGATAATAGTTTTGCGCTTAATCGCCAACCTTACCTTTCTGGAATAATTACCAGTTATAACTCCTTCAGATTTAAATATGGACGAGTGGAAGCCCGGGCGCGTATGCCAGCCGGTAAGGGACTCTGGAGTGCATTCTGGTTGTTAAATGCCTACTACAAGCAAGATCAGCCAGAAGATCCTGAAATTGACATCATCGAGGCAATCGGTGATCAGCTCACCACCGCCAATCACGCGTATCACTATCAGCAGGATAATGACGGGGATGGTTTCTTCACTGATAGAGTGTCGACCGAACTGCGCTCAGGTATCGACGATTTCTCTAAGGATTTTCATACCTATCGAGTAGATTGGGAGCCAGGTTTAATTGTGTGGTTTGTGGACGATGTAGAAACTGCTCGGCTCGAAGGTGATCAGGTGTCCGATGAACAGATGTACATCATCGCCAACCTGGCTGTGGGAGGGAATTTCCCCGGACCCGCCGATAGCACGACCGTATTTCCGGCAAAGTTCGAGATTGACTATATACGTGTGTATCAGCGCTAGTCTATTTTCGAGCGTTCAAGTGTTCAAGTGTTCAAGCGTTCAAGCGTTCAAGCGTTCAAGCGTTCAAGCGTTCAAGCGTTCAAGCAGCAAAGCAGCAAAGCAGCAAAGCAGCAAAGCAGCAAAGCAGCTCAGTTTTTGCGAGTGATCAAATCAATACAAACTGCGAGTACGATGATCACACCACCGATTATGGAAACGGGTTCAAGTTCAGTACCGATCAAGAGGCCAGCTGATAGTGTCGCTACGATTATCTCAGTCATCGTAAGCAGAGCAGCAGTGGGAGCTGGTATTCGCCTGGCTCCCCAGACTTGACTGATCATTGCCGGGTATAAAACGGCGGCACCAAACACCATCGCAATCAGCCATACATTAGTCAGTTCAGCAATTGTCGGGACTGCTATCGACAGTTGATCGTCGTCAACCAACTGATTCAAGCCAATTGCAAACAATAGAGCCACAATGAGCGCTGCAATTAGAGTGGTTGCGCAGCTGGAAAAAGGTAAGGATTCTGTGCGTCCTCTCAGCAATGATAGGCTGATGCCCCAGCAAAACCCGGCACCCAGGCCACACCAGTCGCCCAGGTTCTGCGGAACTGGCAGTGTTGACCCTGCACCGAGCAGCAACCATAGACCGCATAGGGCAGCACTAATAACCAGCAGTTGAGCTCGTGTTATTGGCTCGTTGTAGATGATACGGGCGGAGAGCGTTGTCCAGAGAGGCAGCAGGTAGAATAAAAATATAACTCGAATGACATCCGAGTAGAGAACGCCGACAAAATAGAGCACGGTCGCAAGTCCGAGAACCATCCCGAGCAGCCATGTATCTTTTTTTAACAATTCACCTGATTCGCGCTTCCACAGCATAACGGCTATGGCAGGCACTGTTGCCATGGCTGTAACCAGCGCAACAGCCCATAATCCGCCAATTCCTGTGTCATTTAGATAGCGTAAGGGTATCCAGAACAGCCCCCACACGGCTGCGCCAGCAGTGACGGCAAAAGCTCCCTGCTTGTCAGTGTTTGTGTATCCTAGAAGGGCTGTTGTAGACATCCACTGAGTGTAGGCTTGGTGGGATTAATTTGTTGCGTAAAACTAAAGAGGAATAAGAATGGATTTATTAAAAATGGGCCAGGAGTTGCTGGGCGATAAAATGGGTGACGTCGGTGGCATTATGGAAGCACTGTCAGGCCTGACTAGTGGCGAAGGCCTTGATGTCGCAGGCATTGCTGAAAAACTCAAAGAAGGCGGTCTGGGTGATCAGGTAAGCTCCTGGTTAGGAGACGGCGAGAATGCTCCGGTATCTGCTGATCAGCTGACCAATGCACTGGGCGCAGACAAGATAGGAGAAATGGCGTCTAAGTTAGGCGTCGATTCAGGCGCAGCTGCTGAGACTTTGTCGCAGGCTATGCCTTCATTAATGGATAAATTGAGTTCGGGTGGTAATTTGCTTGAAGGTCTCACTGGTGGCGGTAACCCACTCGATATGGCTAAGGGCTTGTTCAAGTAGTACCCAATATGATTAACAAGAGGCTTGCTCAAGAAGGGTTTGAGCGAGCCTCGTCCAGCAAGTGCAGTGATGGTGTTTCTCGCAAAAGTTGCTGGCTGTACTTGGCACTTGGCGATTCAAAGAATGATTCGTTCAATGCAGTTTCCTCTATAGTGCCACGTCTCAAGACAACGACCCGATCTGCCATTTGCCTCACCACCGCCAGGTTGTGACTAATGAACATGATGGTCAAACCCAAACCCTGTTGCAGGTCCTTGAGCAAGTTCAGTATCTGCGCTTGTATGGATACATCCAGCGCTGATGTCGGCTCATCGCAAATCAGGAATTCTGGTCGGGCAACCAGTGCGCGGGCAATCGCTATACGTTGTCGCTGACCTCCAGAGAACTGATGCGGGTATTTAAGCATCGCGCGCTGAGGCATTTCAACAAGCTCTAGCATAGAGGCGACCAGGCGACGGCAGTCGCTACCTTTATTGGCCAGTTTATAAAACAGCAAGGGCTCGGTAAGAATCGCTTCGACTGTGCGTCTATTATTGAGTGATGAGTAGGGGTCCTGAAAAACCATTTGAATCTGGCGCCGAGCAGGATGGTTTCTGCTGCGTTTTGTGGCGTTTGGCAAGGCCTTGCCTTTAAACATCATGGAGCCGCTTGTCGTACTAACCAAGCCGACAATAGCTTTGGCAAGAGTTGACTTACCGCTACCACTTTCTCCAACGATTCCCAAAATTTCGCTGCGATCGATATGTAGTGAAACATTCGATAGCGCTTTGAAGCCCTCTTTTGTGCCAAACCAACTACTGGACTGCCCAAACCTGACATCCAGATTACGCAGCGTTAAAATAGAGCTATCGTCTGTTGGATTGTTCTGCATCGCTGCACCGTCACTGTCTGCTTGCAGTAACCAACTTGAAGCGTGACTGGCATTTGCTTCGTTAACTGACCACTTGCTTTCGCCTTCTATCCGCTTGTCGTCTGTCACGATATTATGGAAGCGATCCAGGCGCTTATCCAGTCTTGGAACTGCAGCCATTAACGCAGCTGTGTATTCTTCTTTAGGCGTACCTAGTACCTGAGTGGTGCTACCCGTCTCTACGACACGGCCATAACGCAATACTGTGACCTTATCGGTTATCTCCGCGATAACACCAATATCGTGCGTAATCAGGATAAACCCGACCTGTCGTTTTTCGGCAAGTTCACGGATCAGTTGTAGTATCTGTTTTTGCACCGAAACATCCAATGCGGTGGTTGGTTCATCGGCAATTATCAATTCAGGGTTTGTACACAAGGCCAAGGCAATCACGACACGTTGTCGCATACCGCCGGAAAACTGATGTGGGTAATCATGTAAACGTTGCCGGGCGTTTTCGATTCCTGTTTCAGTTAACAGCTCTATAGCAAGCTCTTCGGCTTGCTGATTGTTTAAGTTGCGATGCTGCTGAATGGTTTCTATCAGTTGATCTGCGATGCTCAGCAAGGGGTTCAAAGATGTCTGTGGATCTTGAAAAATCATACTGATCCGCTTACCACGCAAACCATGGTAACGGGCATCGTCGAGTGTGGTTAGTTCCTCTCCCTGCAATCGTATAGAGCCTGTATCAATATAGGCAGGACTTTGCAGCAGTCCTATGATGGCGGCTCCGATTGTGGATTTTCCAGCTCCGGATTCTCCAACAAGTCCGTGTATCTCTCCAGGTTCAACTCTCAGGTCAACCTGTTCTACGGCTGTGAACTCGCCGAATCGACTGGGAATTCGGACGGTGAGGTTTTGCACATCGATTAGCGTCGTCATCGGCTGCAACTACCTGAGTTTGGGATTCAATGCGTCGCGAAGAAAATCGCCCAGCACGTTGACAGACACAATTAGAATGATAAGTGTCAAGCTGGGAAACGCTACGATCCACCAGTTACCTGAAAACAAATATTCTGTCCCTATACGAATCAAGGTTCCCAGAGACGGTTGGTTGGGCGGCACGCCGACACCAAGATAAGACAGTGTTGCTTCCAGAAGAATGGCCACCGCCAGATCAACCGTCAGGATAACCATAATAGGTCCAAGAATATTCGGTAATATCTGCACGAACATAATGCGCAGTGGGTGCATACCCATGATCTCTGTCGCTTGCACATACTCTTTGTTTTTCTCAACAAAGGTTGATGCACGTGCGGTGCGCGCAAAGTTAACCCATAAAGATAATCCTATTGCTACTGTTAGTACGACTATCATCAAATCGTCATGGCGTTGCTGTGGCAGAATGCCACGAGCTATACCGTCGATAAGCAGCGCAGTTAGAATAGCTGGCAAGCTTAGCTGAACATCTGCTATTCGCATCACGAACGCGTCGAACCTACCGCCCAGATACCCTGCCATTAAACCAACAGTAACCCCAAGCACGCTGGCAAATGCAACAGAGAGTAGGCCCACCAGCAGGGAGAGTCGTGTGCCATACAGTATGGCTGACAGCAGATCGCGGCCTTGATCATCTGTACCAATGATAAAGCGCTCGTCTCCTCCTTCGACCCAGGTCGGTGGTAGTAATGAGTCAAGCAAGTCGTAGCTGGTTAGATCATAAGGATCTGTTGGTGCTATGAGACTGGCAAGTGCTGCACCGCCGATCATCAGCACGGCGATCAGCGCTGCTAACTGGGCTACCTTGCTTCGCAGGAAAAGATAAAGTAGCTCATTTTCGACTGAGTAGCGGCGTATAAAACTTAACATTAGTGTGCTGACCGGTTTCGAACACGTGGATCTATAACTGCATAGAGTAAGTCCACTATCAAATTGATCACCACGAACATCAACGCTATCAAGACCAGATAGACAGACATAACTGGAATATCCACATAGCGAATTGAGTCAAGAAACAACAGTCCCATACCGGGCCACTGAAAGACAGATTCAGTCACGATTGAGAACGCGATAATGCCTCCGAATTGCAATCCAATAATCGTGATTACCGGAACCATGGTATTTCGCAAGGCATGATTAAAGTGTATCGATCGCTTGTTGATTCCACGGGCCGTAGCAAACTTGATGAAATCAGTTTGCATAACATCCTGCATTTCTGATCGCACCAATCGCATGGTGAGTGTTAGCTGGTAAACACCCAGTGTGAGAGCGGGCAACAACAGGGAGCGCAAGCCATCCAGGGTTAAAAAATTGGTCTTCCACCAGCCTATTTCAACGACATCGCCACGGCCAAATGTCGGTAGTAGTTCCAGTTGAACTCCAAACACATATATCAGGAAAATACCGATGACAAATGTAGGTATAGATACCCCGACCAGTGTTGAGACCAACAGGGCGTTGCTTATCACTCCGCCGCGATGCAATGCGGTGTAGATGCCGGCTGGTATGCCGACGATAAGCGAGATGATCAGAGAGACGAAGCCGAGCTCGAGCGTGGCTGGTAAGCGGCTCAAGATTAATTCGCTGATAGGTTGACGTGTGCGGTATGAATAACCGAAGTTACCGGTTGCCAGATTATGGGTAAAGTCAGTGAACTGTTTGATGATGGGATCGTTAAGCCCGAGCGAGTCACGAATGCGGGCTTGATCTTCCAGGGATGTTTCCTGTCCAACCATTTGAGCAACAGGGTCACCTACAAAGCGAAATAGGGTAAAAGCGATCAGACTCACGGCAAGCATGACGAACAGTGATTGCAACAATCGCTTTGCGATGAAGGAGAGCATTTGGCTTTTACCAGTAACTCAATGCCCCTTGGTACATGTTTTCAAGATCAGTCAGATTGGATTCGCGTGGTGCATTGGCAATAGCCCGTCCTTGACGAGCAGAGGATGCCGCCAGAGGCGCAACGTGTTCTTCTTTGAAACCGACACCGTTTAAGCCATTGGGCATATTAGTACCTCGCATTAGTGCTATCAGTCTATTAGCTAAGACTTCTCCGGCATCTTCAGGAGCGGCACCCTTGTCGTCGGCTAACAAGTAGCGAGCCCCCTCCATGTGCCGATCCGGCGTCGCTTGCGCGGTATAGCGAAATATAGAGGGTGCGCTGACAACCACACTGATACCGTGCGGCACAAAAGGCGAAGGCATTGCATAACCATCGGTCGTGATGTCATTCATTAAGTGTGTAACACCATAAGACATGGCATGGGGCAGATGGGTGCCACTGTTGCCAAAGGCTATGCCTGCCAGAGTAGCGCCCCACATCAGTTGGTCTCTGGCTTCAGTGTCGCTGGCATCATTCACGCCGCGCTCAAGGTAGTTTCCAACGATACTCATAGCCTCTCTTGCGGCAAGGTCGCTGAACGGATTGGCTCCCTGAATAAACTGCCGGGCATTGGGTGAATCGACTTTCGCATGTTGTGTGTAAGCTCTGGCTGTGTAGCATTCCAATGCATGACAACACAGATCAAACCCTGTTGATGCAACGACGTTAGCAGGCAAACTATCGCAACATTGCGGGTCCACAATGGCGACCTCTGGCAGCATGAACGGGCTGGCGATTACAAATTTAGCATTTAGGTTGTTGATGCGAAGTACTGAAATGGATGTGCTTTCCGAGCCGGTTCCTGATGTTGTAGGACACGCTATGTGCGGTAACAAAGGGCCTGCTATTGCCTTGCCGTTGCCAATGGGAGGAGCAAAATAGTCTATGGCGCGCCCACCGTGAATGCTCAGCACCATAGCAGCTTTAGCTGAATCTATAACCGAACCGCCACCTACTGATATGACGCCATCAAAGGTTGAGCTGTTTAGGAAAAGAGCGCCGCGCTCTACGGTATCGTCGTCAGGCTCAACGCGAATATCTGAAAAAGTGGTAGCGACGATGCCAGCCTTTTTTAAGGATTCCAGCACGATCGCGACGAGTGGTCCGGTGAGAAGCTGGGCATCTGTAAATAAAGCGACACGCTTCATGCCAAGACCTGCGGCCCTTGCCCCGACTTCGCTTAGTGTTCCTCGCCCAACCGTCAATTTGGGCATGGCAACCGTAAATGAGTCGCTTCCGTTTTCGCTTGGCGAGAAGTATTGACACCCCATGAACCACTCCTAAAGACTATTGACCCGAGATCGGACAGTTGCGGGCAGAAGTACCATAGTAGCGCAGCTGCGTTGCAAAGTTGAATTGTTAAAAACAACAAAGGCGCTCCGTATCAAACTGAGCGCCTTCAGGGTCAAGTTTTGTTAAAACCCTGCACCACGGCAGAGTTTTGAGTCGTGGATTTACATGATCTCTACTTCTGGCTAAGGATCGTCAGACCTTTCAGCAGATTAAGCGCTTCAAACAACTGGTAGTCGTCATAAACCAGATTGTCCTCCGTTTCTGCTTTGATTTCCTCGTCAGTTTTTTCGTCGTCGACTGTTGTGTTAGTCAGTGAACCACGCAAGCTGGATTCTGACAGTGGCGTAAAGTTGGACTCGTTTTCAGGGCGTGTCCAGGAACCTGGTTTTGTAGAAATATCCGGTTCTATGCCCAATGCCTGAATCGAGCGGCCATTAGGAGTGAAGTAACGGGAAGTTGTGAGCTTGACTGCGCCGCCAGCAGGTAGATCCTGGATAGTTTGCACTGAACCCTTGCCAAAAGTCTTGCTGCCTAGAACGACTGCACGGCCATGATCCTGCATGGCTCCAGCGACGATTTCTGATGCCGAAGCTGAGCCGCCGTTAACTAGAATAACCAGCGGGGCGCCATTAAGTACATCGCCACTGGTAGCGTCATAGCGCAGTTTTGAATCTTCTTCGCGACCGTCTGTGTATACGATCATTCCATCGTTTAAGAAGGCATCTGACACACCGACAGCACCAGAGAGCACCCCACCTGGATTGTTGCGTAGATCAAGCACCATACCTTTGAGAGAACCGTCTGATTCCGATTTCATCTTTTTGATGGCTTTCAGCATGTCGGATGTGGTTTTAGTCTGGAAGTTAGAGATTCGCAGATACGCGTAACCATCTTCCAGCATGCGGTTTTTAACACTGGTTACTTTGATGATGTCGCGTTTAATGTCAATACTCAACGGTTTGTCGGCACCCTCGCGAATAACGGTCAAAGTGAGAATGCTGCCGGGCTTACCGCGCATCAGCTTCACTGCATCATTCAATGACAGGCCTTTGACAGGGGTGTCATCGAGGCGAATGATAAGATCACCGGATTGCATGCCAGCCCGGGCCGCCGGCGTGTCATCAATGGGCGAAACGACTTTAACAAAACCGTCTTCCATGCCCACCTCGATACCGAGCCCACCAAACTCACCAGTGGTGCCAATCCGCAATTCATTGAACTCTTCTGTGTTCAGATACGCGGAGTGCGGATCAAGGCCGTTGAGCATGCCGCGAATCGCGTGCTCGAGAAGCTCGTCGTCTGAGACTTCCTCAACGTAGTCATTCTTGATGCGGGTAAACACATCAGTAAAGGTGCGCATCTGCTCAAGTGGCAATTCATTCGCATTACGAGCACCCATTACGTGCTCTCCCAGCGTTAATGAGCCGCCAACGACTGCGCCTAGCAATACTAGCGTCACTGAGCGTGTATTTACCTTCATTCAGTTCTACTCCAGTTCGAGGAAAATCCCCGAAAAATATTTGCGGCCTCGGATTCGGCTCTATGTCGGCTTCTACGTTCTGCCGACTGATGCTGATTCACACGACACACACTAAATTATTGGTTCACTATTTCACGATTCTGGCGCTGAGTCTAACGGGTTCTTCGCCTGAGTCGCCTAGTTACTGGCCCTTTTCAGTCCGGAATCGAGGCTGATCCACTCTTCCGGGTTCACCGCAGTCGCTTTGTGCCGAATCTCAAAATAAACGCCACTGCTGTTCTGACCGCTTGAGTCTCCAACAGTTGCAATTGTCGCACCGGACTCGACCCATTGGCCGGCAGGTACGGTGACATCGCGGTTTCCGCCGTAGAGAGTCATGTAGCCGTCACCGTGGTCAATGATCACCAGCATGCCAAAACCCTGCAACCAATCGCTGTAAACGACTTCGCCATCAGCCACAGCCCTGACGGGTATGCCGTTTCTTGCCTGAATGAAAACACCGCTCCAGCGAAGCTTGCCGACCGATTTCACATCGCCAAAGCGCGCTTTTAGCACACCGGCCACCGGAGGCGAGTAGCTACCCTTCCCAGCCTTGAAATAACCTGATTGTGCGCTTTGCAGAGCTTTAAGTTCGTCCATCAGGCTTTGCAGGCGCTCTTGATCGGCCCGCAGTTGCGCCACAGTTTGCGTTTTGTGACTCAATCCCGTTTCCAGTTCACCCAGACTACGCTGTTTATCGCCGGCATCAGTTACTAAAGCCTGATGTTGCTGATTTGCTTTTTTTTGTAGGTAATTCAGCCAGTTACGATCCTTCAGGGTGTTTTGTTTGGCTTTTTTTATGCGTTTTAGGACGCTAACTTGCTGATTTATAGTCTGATTTTGTGCTTTGAGAAAATACTCGGTGTAGACATTCAGACGGTCGGCGACCGCTGGATCATCGTTTTGCAGAACAATTTTCAAGGCACTTTGCTGACCAATGACCTGCGTTTGCCGAAGTGATTCCGCCAGGCTCTGCTGCCGGGCGCTAACGCTCTCTTGTGCATCTGCCACCTGAGCCTCTAGTGAGTCCAGCTTTTTCTCGTAGCGCTCGATGTCCGTTGCCAGGTCAAGCAGTCGCTGCTTGCGTTCCTGGACGTTCGAGGTGGTAGATTCCAGTGCTTTTTGCAGATCCGCCTTGAGCGCTCTGCTGCTGGCGATCTCGTCGTCCAGCGCTTTTAGGCGAGCATTGGTTTCCTGCATCTGCAATTCGACATCGCTGATGGATTTTGCTTCATTGGCCAGCAAAGAACCTGCAGTCGCGAAGAAAAGCAAGGCAATGGCGGTGAACAGATTAAACATGTTAGGTGGCATGGTTTAAGTGTAGACCTTGGTAGCCTGAGCAGTTTCTAAGAACGCCCCGGCTCATGGAGCAATCTGCTTGAGTGTGACAATTAATCCTTCAACTTCAGGTATGAGAGCTAGTTTGCGGTCGTTACAACGTCAAATTTCATTTGGAAAAGAGCACTTTAAATGATCAGGTGTTTGTCTGAGTTTGTTTTATCGCGTCTGTCATGGCACTGATCAGTATTGCGGTAGATGCCGCACCGGCATCCTGATGGCCAATTGTTCTTTCACCAAGCTTTGCCGAACGACCTTTTTTTGCAAGCATATCGATTGTTGAAAGTGCGCCAGCACTGGCAGCACGTTCGACTGCTTCCATCATACCCACCATGGATGCTGTCTCTTTGGCCTCTTGAGCGGCGATAGCAGCGGGTAGCCATGCATCGAGCATGGTTTTGTCACCCGCTTCGGCCTTGCCGCGTGATTGTATGCCTTGCGCCATGGCTTCGATGGCGCTACCGAGTGCCACAGTGTCAACAGCGCTGATGCCTTTTATAGATGCACCTGCGCGCATGAATGCGGTGGCATAGAGTGGTCCAGCCGATGCGCCAACAGCATTCAGAAATGTCTTGGCCGCTGTATTGAATACCTGCGATGGGGGTTCGGTGTTGGTATCAATTTCACCCAGGGCTTTTCTAACGGCGGTAAAGCCGATGGACATGGTCACGCCGTGATCGGCATCGCCGATAACGCCATCCAGAACGCATAGTTGATCTTTCTCGCGTTCAATAGCATCAGCCATGGTATTAAAAATCGCTACCAGCGCTTTGGTGTTGAGTGATTGCATATCCGGGATTATCCAGCCCTGAACATCGCGCAGTCGCAAGGGTGATCCAGCATTCTGCCTAACTCATCGTCAAGATGATGTAGCGTAATGCTGGCTCCGGCCATCTCAAGCGATGTGCAATAAGGTCCGACCCAGCTTGCATGCACAGTGACACCTTTGTCTTTAAGAATCTGATTAACGCGTCTATTGATTATGTAGAGTTCCATTAACGATGTAGAACCTAATGAATTGATCAGCACCGCGACTCGATCCCCGCGTTGTGGTGACATCTCATGGAGTATTTGCTCCATCAAACTGTCTGTTACAGCATCCGCTGATTCTAAAGGCCCCCTGGAGACACCGGGTTCACCATGAATGCCCATACCGATTTCCATTTCATCGGGGCCTAATTCAAAATTGGGTGTCAGTGTATGAGGCAAGGAGCAGGGGCCTAATGCCACCCCCATGGTGTAGGTGTGATCATTCGACTTTCGGGCTATACGTTCGCATTCGTCAAGTGAAAGCATCATGTCGCAGGCAGCACCTGCAGACTTGAAGATAAAGAAGTTACCGGCAACACCACGTCTATCATCGCGATTTTCTCTCGGCGCAGATGCGATGTCATCGGTTGTTAGAACGGTGCGTACTTCAATATCATCCATAGCCGCCATTTCTGCGGCCATATCGAAATTCATGACATCGCCAGCATAGTTGCCATACATAAACAAAACCCCGCAACCGCCATCGATGGCTTTCGCACATTCGAGTGCGGGATCGGGTGGCGGCGATGCAAATACGTTTCCGATAGCGGCAGCGTCTGCCAGCCCTTTGCCAACGAAGCCGAGAAACGTCGGCTCATGACCTGAGCCTCCACCAATCATCAGACCCACCTTGTCTTTTCGAGGGCCATGCTTGGCAATAATAGCTCGAGGGGAATGTTCGAGCTGACGTAAATGCCCGGGGTGCGCTGCCAATACCCCTTCGAGCATCTCTTCGATGAGGTTGTCAGGGTTGTTTATAAGTTTCTTTGTCTTCTCGGATTTCATCACTAACTCAAAGGAATCAATTTAGTTTAATACTCGTGCAGAGTTCATGAATTCAAGCGTAGTCTCCAGATCAACCACACCTGCATCAGATCCCAACCCTGTCGCCACCAGCCCCGAGGCAGCTGTTCCTAATAGGCAAGCCTGCTCAAGGTCATATCCCATCGAAAGACCGGCTATAAAGCCACCACAGTAACTATCGCCACAGCCAGTGGTATCAGATACCTTTACTTCGAATGCAGGTACGCGCAGCTCCCTGTCAGGTGTTTTTATAAAGGAACCTTTTTCGCCCCATTTAAAGATGCACGATGTCGCTCCCATATCCATAAAAAAGGCGGCCAGATCGGCAGGTGATGACAACTTTGAATCTGTTCCGGTACTGGCTATGTACTCGGCTTCCTCCATTGAGGGCATGAAATAATCGACATGGGGGAGCAACTCTTTGAGGAGCTCAACGGTACCTTCATTGGGTGCTATCAAATCGAAGGTGGTGACCAGGCCTTTGCTCTTTGCATGCTGTAGTAGTTTGGCACTCTGACCCTTATCCATGTCGTTGAGCAGGCCGGTGCCACCATGATGCAGGAATCTAGCATCACAAACCGAATCAAAATCTTCGTTGGGTACAAATAGATCATCTGAAGCGCCACGAGCGTGCAGAGCTGGTCGTTCTCCGTTGGATCGAATCGGCAGGATCGTTGCTGATGTTGGCGATGATGCGGAACGTTGCATCATTGAGCAATCAATCCCCATGCGCTGATAGGCATCGACTATAAAATCACCTTTTTCATCATTTCCGACACAAGCCACAGTTGCACAGCCTGCACCAAGCTTTGCGGCATTCATGACGGCGCCAGCTGCTGTGCCCGCTGGGTTCATGCGAATCTCTTCTATAAAGGCAACACCACCTCCCTCCGGAACAGCATCGACGGGCCGGCCTGCTATATCAAGGATAGTTAGACCAACAAATACAGCATCAAATGTAGACATAGACTATCTCTATCAGATTGTGGTGAAAATTAATTTGCAGTTAAGCATTATCCCAACCCCTGCGAATGGTTTCATAACCTTCGCGGTAAACAGCTTCCGGGCTCTCTGCAAAATCCCGCCATACTCGGGTTGCGGCTGCCAATTCAGGTAAGCCTCGACCAAACGCCTCTATCGTTAGCCATTGATCATAGCCCCCGGATTTAAGTGCTTTAAAAGTGTCTTGCCATGGAATGTGGCCACGCCCGGGTACGCCGCGATCGTTTTCCGATATGTGCACATGCACGACATTTTTTTTGTGCTCTGTATAGGCCGCTATTGGTTTGGCTTCTTCCAGATTTGCATGGAATGTGTCATACATTGTTTTAACGGCCGGGTGGTTCAGGGATTCGACATAGCTATCCAACTGGCCCATGGTATTGGCAAAGTAGGATTCGAATCGATTGACCGCTTCCAGAGCAAACGTAATGCCGTTGTTGCGGGCATAGTCCCCGGCACGTGTGTGTACCTCTCTGGCCCGATCAAATTCGTCCTCAGTGGTGGCACTACCGGAGAACTCTCCGAGGGTTTGATGTAGTGGTCCACCCACGGTGTCAGCGCCCAAAGCCGCAGTGCAGTCTGCACACCAGTTAAGATAATCAACGCTAGCTTGCCGGGTGTCGGCATCTGCTGCGAGCGGGTTTTTATCCAGGGTAGGAATGACTGAAATAGCAGTACGACCTAGTTCCAGATCATCCAGCATTCTGCCGATGTTTGCATAGTCATCGGGTGTGCCATCAAATACCGGTACCTCCACACCATCATAGCCCGTTGCTTTTAGATCCTCCAGCAACGTTCGATGTTCTTCGTTCAGTGATGTTGTCCATAAAAGCATGCAAAAACCAATCTTCATAGTATTTCTCCATAATCAAGATACAACTACTCTCGGTCTTTTAACGAGTTGTTTAGCCGGTTGTCAGTCTGGCTCGCTACTGTCGGAGTTGATTCCACGGACTTTGCGCCGCAACGTCCACCAATTCATAGCCCTGATCCCCCACACAGGGGCCAAGGATCGCAAGTAGAACTACTGGATCAGTTCCGACATTAAATGACGCATGCACTGTATCTGCAGGTATGAACAGAGAATCACCCGAATTTAAGTCTTTGCGTTCTTTTTCCAGCCACTGCTCTACTGAGCCAGATACAACGTAGATAACTTCCTCCTGATCGGGGTGTTTGTGGAAGTCATGACCTTTGCCTGGCTGAAGAGTGACCTCAATAACGGTGAGTTGACCTGCATCAGTGGAGGGAGGGTGGCTCATCCAGCGTAGGCTTCCCCAGTCGAGTTGTTCTTGAGGTGTGTCTTTGGATAGTACAAATTTCCCGATCATACTTTCCTCACTGGCCTATGGCCAAAAAAGTTGCCAGCTCGATAATGATTCTTTTTATTCAGGCCGACGTTGGCGCGCTCTATTGCAAGAGTTGAGCAATATCTGCGAAGTTTTTAACAACCGCATCGGCAAAACTCTGATCATTGATATTGGCAGGTATCCTAATAAGCTGACGTTTCTCAGTCTTTATAACTTCTTCTTCGAGTGTGTCGAACAGAGCAGCATCGGCTAAGGGGTCGTAGAAGGGTTGGCCTTCTGCATCCAGCATAGATACACCGTGCTCGGGTATCAGGAAACGCACCTCTCCTTGCATATCGTTGAGTCTTTTTGCGATCCAGCGGGCGATGGTTTGATTTTCAGCTACGCTGGTTCGCATCAGCGTCACTTGTGGATTATGTATATGGAAAAGTCGATCACTGAATTTCTCAGGTACGGTATCCCGAGCACCAAAATTAACCATATCCATTGCGCCCAAAGATCCAACATAAGGGCATCCAGTACGAATGACCGCGCCCATGCGATCAGTGCTTGCAGCAAAAACACCGCCCACCAGCAAATCCGCAATTTCTGTTGTAGTTAAATCGAGCACTGCGCCCACCAGCCCGGAGTCTGCCAGTTTTTCCATCGACATACCGCCGGTACCGGTGGCGTG
>JBGCEO010000067.1:0-5617 GCA_045106475.1 Granulosicoccus sp. | reverse complement strand
GATCTTAGAGAGTTACGCAACTGTTTGCGGCTAGCTCTGCCCGAGCACATGATTCCCCATGCATTTGTGGCCCTTTCACACATTCCACTAACGCCTTCGGGTAAAGCGGATCGTCGAGCCTTACCCCAGGTGGATGCGACGATAGCTCAGGCGGAGTATGTGGCACCGCAAGGTGTGCAAGAACAACGCATAGCAAATGCGATCGCCGAGCTGTTGGAGATAGAACAGGTAGGTCGTCACGACAGTTTCTTTGCGTTGGGCGGTCACTCGCTACTGGCGGTAAGACTGGCAGCACGATTGGAAGCAGAGGTTGGTATCACAGTACCGATCAGGACACTGTTTGAGAATCCGGACATTATCAGCTTCGGCACGGCTCTGGATGCGCTGGTCGCTGCAGGTGATACGGTTGCTGGAGCACCACTGGAGCCCGTAGATCGAACACAGAACATCCCGTTGTCGTATAGCCAGGAACAATTCTGGGTTGCAGAGCGCATTGGTGATCAGCATGGTGTTAACGCGCAAGTCCTGGCGTATGATCTGACCGGTGATGTTGATAGCGAACGTATGCGACGTGTCATAGCTGCATTGTTTGCACGACACGAAGCGTTACGTTTACGGGTGGAGCTGGTGGATCGCTCTGCAGTGCAGGTGTTTGCTGATGCTGAAGAAGTGCCGTTCGAGGAGATTGATCTTAGTGCTCAATCGATAGAAGAGCAGCAGCGATCGTTGGCAGATTTGCAACGTGCACCGATAGACCCACGCAAGGGTGTGTTCTGGACCAAGCTGATTCGCATGTCTAATGATATAGACATCGAAGATACCACTTCTCAAGTGCTGCTAATTGGTTTGCACTACATGGCTCACGACGGCGTGTCGCTGGCGATTATTATGGGAGAGTTTGCTGCGTTGTGGACAGCCGATGCCGATGTGTCGATCTTGCCAGTATTGCCGGTGCAGTATACGGACTTTGCCGTGTGGCAACGGAAAGCGATGGACGATGGCCATCTTGCTAAAGGCCTTGATCGATTCGAAACAATATTAGGCAATCCGCCTGCAGAACTTGCACTGCCCAGTGATCGAGTACGTCCGGAACTTCCCAGTCACGAAAGTGGTAGCTTGCCGATTGTCTTGTCTGTAAAACTGACAGAACAATTACGTCAATTGGCCAGTGAGCAGGGTGCAACCTTGTTCATGGTGCTCGAAAGCACACTGGCGGTCTTGCTGTCGCGCTATGCACGCACGGATGATCTGATCATAGGGACCGTAGTCGCCGGTCGCTCCAATGCAGCACTCGAAGGTGTGGTGGGTCCCTGTATGAATATGACGGCGCTAAGACACCGGATCGATCCTGACGCTACTTTTGTTAGTGTGTTGCAAGATACACGAACCCAAGCACTGTCGGCTTTTGACGACCAGCTGGTTCCTTACGAGGGTGTATTGCGTCGAGTGATTAAAAAGCGCAATGCTCGCCTTGCTTTCACACCACTGTTTCAGGTGTTGTTCCAATTACACAATGAGTTCAACCGTCTGCCTGATCCATTTGTGTTTGATGGTATCACTGCGCATGCTCGTGGTCGTCGTGACGCGCCAGTGCTCCAGGATCTGAGTTTTGATTTGTTCGAAGGTGATGGTCAGAGCAGCGGTATTGAAGGTCAGTTGAGCTATGCGAGAGATCTGTTTGATGCTGATCGAATGGAACGGCTTGTTGCCCATTACCAGCAACTGCTAACCAGCATTGCGAAGCATCCTCAGACTGCGCTGAATGCACTGACGATGATTACTGATCATGAGAAAAATCTGGTACTGAACGAGTTTAGTGCCAAAGGTGCCGAACTTTCTCAATCAGACTCACCGACCATGGCGCATGTGGTTGCTGAATTAGCTTTGTCTCAGCCTTATTCGTGTGCACTTCTAGAGGCTGGACAGAACGCTACGCGTAACGAGGCGCTGCAGTGGTTTGGTTTCACTTACGCCGAACTGGAAACTCATGCATCACAACTTGCCAATGTTCTGCTTAGCCGCGAGGTAGAGCATGGAGATGTCATCGGTGTTTGCCTTAACTGGGATACCGAGCTGTTAGTTACATTGTTCGCGATCTGGAAGGTTGGCGCTATCTATTTACCATTGGACAGCAATTACCCGAACGATCGGCTTTCGTTCATGCTCGAAGATGCCGAGGCGAAACTGGTTATCGCTGTAGGTGATAAGGCAATAAAAATGGCCGAGTCAGGTGCAGACCTTCTGCGTCTTGACAGTACAGAAGTACAAAGTCAGCTCAATGTGCCGTCTACAGAACGCATGAACGTCATGGCCACGGCCGAGTCGTTGGCGTATCTGATCTATACCTCGGGTTCGACGGGTAAGCCCAAAGGGGTGATGGTTGCGCATGCGCAGTTGATGGCCCTAAGAAATGCAGTGATAACAAATGATAGTGCGAACTCTGAGGATACGATCTTCTCGGCTTCAGCACCGATTTTTGATGCGTTTTTCTCAGATTTGGTATCGGCTTTTGGAACCGGTGCTAGGTTGGTGCGATTACAAGCGCGTTCATTGGCTGAGGTTGGATACCTGGAACAAGCCACTGAGGCTTATGCACCTACGTACATGGATCTAACACCCTCGGTCTGGCGCGCAGCGCTAGCGAGTGGTTGGCAACCGAGTTCGCAGATGCGTTTGTTCAGTGGTGGTGAAGCATTGGATGCGGAGCTTGCCGGCAGACTCATGGCAAATGGTGCACGATTGTTTAATTGCTATGGCCCTACTGAAGCGACGGTCACTGCCACTATGGGTGAAGTAATGTTGCCGCTTACTGGCAGGTCGATAACTATCGGTAGACCTCTTCCCGGAACCTTTGCTTATGTGCTTGATAGTTATCAAAGGCCACTACCTATAGGCGTAAAGGGAGAGTTGGTTCTCGGCGGGCTCCAAATCACAAATGGTTATCTCAATCGAACAGATCTCACGGCAACGGCTTTTATCACCGATCCGTTTTCTAAGGTGCCGGGAGCGCGTGCTTATCGCACGGGCGATCTGGTTAGTTGGCGTAGCGACGGTCAGTTGGATTTTCATGGACGTATTGATACGCAGGTGAAGATTCGTGGTATGCGAGTCGAACTTGGTGAGATAGAAGAGGCAATTGGTGCTCTTGATGGCATAGGCCAAGCAGTAGTGACGGCTTTGGTTGACGATGATGGGCAAGCACAGCTATGCGCATATCTTGTACCGGATATAGGGGGCACTTTGAGTGAGTCGGAGGTCGCAGAACGTATTGTAGAGACTGAAGATCCTCAGTTATTGAAGCTCAATGATTTTTTCGACTTGGGTAGTTTGCGCATCTTGCTGCAGCAAGTATTGCCTGATCACATGATTCCTCATTTGTATGTTGCGATATCACGAATGCCAACGACTACCTCGGGCAAAGTGGACAGGCGAGCGCTACCAGACGTTGATGTCAAAATCGCCCAAGCTGAGTATGTGGCTCCGCAGAGCGAACAGGAGCAGCGAGTAGCCGATTCGGTTGCTGAGCTTCTTGATATCGATCAGGTTGGGCGCAATGACAGTTTCTTTGCACTCGGAGGGCATTCCCTGCTAGCGGTCCGACTAGCTAGCAGGCTCGAAGCCGAGCTCGATATTGCAATACCGATTCGCGCTATTTTTGAAAACCCGGATGTTGCCAGTTTCGCAGCTGCGTTGGATAGGCTGGTGGAAATTGGCGATACCGTAACAGGGCCTTCGCTGGTAGCTGTTGATCGCTCTCAAGACATTCCGCTCTCCTATAGTCAGGAGCGCCTCTGGTTTGTCGAGCGCTTCGGTGATCAGATGGGTGCCAATGCAATGGTCGTTGCCTATGAGCTTTCGGGCATAGTCGATACCGATCGCATGGAGAGAGTGATTGCGACGTTGTATGCAAGGCACGAAGCATTGCGTATGCGAGTGGCTATGGTGAACCGATCACCGGTCCAGGTGTTTGCAGCTTCGGACAATGTACCTTATGAAATCGTTGATCTTTTAGGGCAGTCTGCCGATGCGCAACAGCTAGCTCTTGAGCGTTTTCATGCCACACCTATCGATCCGCGCAAGGGCGTGTTCTGGGCCAAACTGATCCGTTGCTCCAGTGAATATGATAGCGATGGTAATGTCCACGCCGAGCGAGCATCCAAGCTGTTGCTGGGAATACACCATATGGCTTATGACGGTGTTTCGTTGGCGATCATCATGAGTGAGTTTATCGCTCTATGGAATGCTAATGGCGATGAATTGATCTTGCCTGCTATACCGGTCCAATACGCTGATTTCGCATTCTGGCAACGTGAAGCGCTGGATAGTGGGCAGTTGGCTTTGCGTCTCGATCGATTTGAAAAGATATTGCGAAATCCTCCAGCAGAACTGGAACTGCCAAGCGATCGGCCCAGACCAAAGCAGCCCAGCCACGATGGAGCTAAGGTAGATATCAGCATATCCCATGAGCTTACTGAACAGCTTCGCCGTCTAGCCAGTGAGCAAAACGCTACGTTGTTTATGGTGCTCGAAAGTGCACTGGCGGTGTTGCTGTCACGCTATGCACGTACGGATGATCTGATCATTGGTACGGTTGTCGCCGGGCGATCCAATGCGGCACTTGAAGGCGCGGTTGGACCCTTTCTCAACATGGTTGCGATGCGGCACCGGATTGATTCGCAAGCCACTTATCTGAACGTACTGAAAGACACGCGCTCACAGGCGTTGTCAGCATTCGATGATCAGTTGGTCCCTTATGAAGCGATTCTGCGTCGTGTCGTTAAAGAACGAAGTGCACGGTTAGCCTTCGCTCCGTTATTCCAGGTCTTGTTCCAACTACACAACGAATCTGGCGAAATACCAGATCCATTGACCTTCGGTGAAGTTACTGCGCATGCCTATGGTCGGCAGGAGAGTCACGCATTGCATGATCTGACGTTTGATCTGTTCGAGGAAGACGGTCAGAACAGTGGTATAGCAGGTCAATTGAGCTATGCAACGGATCTGTTTGATGCTGATCGCATGGAGGGACTTGTTGCTCATTACCATCAGCTGTTGAAGGCGATCGTTGCACAGCCTGATGTGGCGGTGACGACGTTGTCGATGATCAGTGATGCTGAACGGCATCGTGTTTTGAACGACTTTAATGTGTCCTTTGATAACGATGAAATCCATGTCGGAGATGGATTAGATGTTAGCAATTTGTTGGGCTCCAGTTTGCCAACGCTAGCTGAGCAGTTGACTTACTTCGCACAAACGCAACCTGATGCGCCAGCGCTGACCGAAGTACCTGCAGTGGATACACCATCGGTTGTAACTTGGCGTAGCTACGCTGATTTAGATGAGGATGTGATACGTCTAGCCCGGGTACTGCAATCAGCCGGAGTAGTAGCGGATGATGTGGTCGGTGTATGTGTTGAGCGTGACAGCGACCTGTTGACCACCTTGTTTGCCATCTGGCGATTGGGTGCCACCTACTTACCACTGGATAGTACCTACCCGGAAGAACGTCTGTCGTTCATGCTTGACGATGCAAAGGTGGTGCGAGTAGTTACGTCTGCAATGACGTCACAGAAGCTTGCAGCCTTGGGCGCAAACGTACTGAACCTTGACAGTGCTG